>JBHOQU010000056.1:0-1362 GCA_042408785.1 Dehalococcoidia bacterium
GGCCAGAGCAGGTCTGGCGTCCCGACGTCGGGTACCTTGGGGGAAATTTTGTGGGCCGGGTGGGATTCGAACCCACGACCTTGGGATTAAAAGTCCCCTGCTCTGCCGGACTGAGCTACCGGCCCCGGCCCAGTAGAATTATAGCCTACTTCGGCCGGCAGGCCTGCTAAGGGCCTGTCCGCCCAAACCGCGGCCTTTGCCGACCCCGACCCAGGCGCCGAACCCAGGGCAACCCGAAACCCGAACCCGGATCCCGCCCGGCCTCCCCGGTTGTCTCCGAAATGCGGTATCATACGAAAGCCGGGCAACCCTGGAACCCGCAGGACGTGGTATAATTAATACGATAAAACTCTCAGCGGGAGGTGTCGTTGGGATGGACGTCGGGACTTTCCTCCTGATGCTCGGCCTTTCTTATGCGACGGGTGTCCTCTGGTACGACCTTATCCCCGGGCGGCTGCCTGAGCGTGCCTGGCGGGTTGCAGCTTACCCCTTCTTAGGCATCTTTGTGGCCCACACTTTGCTGCCGCCGGTGCTGCCCTTTGACCCCGCCTTCGGGGGTCTGAGGCTCCTCACTACGGCCATCGGTTCCCTGGTGGCGGTGCTGGTCGACTGGGTCATCACCCAGGTCCGGCACCCGGCAGTGGTCCCGTCCCCCGAGCCCAGGCTCGCTTAAAGGCAGGCAGGGCAGGCCGGCTTAGCCCGGGGGTGGTCGGGGGGGCCGAGCGGCCGGTCTCACCCCACGGCGGTGGGTCCCCCGGCCCCGGAGGCCCAGCCCTGAACCTAACTCGTGGGGAAGCCAGGCCGGCGTCAGCGGGGACCTCCGCCTGGGATGCGGCCGTAAGATCAGGTCCCCGGAAAGGCCTTTTTCGAAGGGGCCTGTTTCAAATCCCCCGGTGCCCCTTACCCGGCAGTTTGCCCGTCTAAGCCCAGGCCTGCGCGCTAGCCCGGTTGGCCAGGCTCGGGCCGTATCTGTCGGACCAGCAGGCGTTCCAGCCTGTCTAACCGGGCCAGCACCTCTTCAAGGGAGGTCGGCTTTCGGGGTATGACGGTGATGGTCCCGCTTGCCTCGAGGATCACCTGGTCGCACTCCTCCACCGAACTGAGCCCCTGCCGCCGGATGGCGGCCGCAAGCTCCTCCTCGGTTATGAGCTCCCGGCGCAGGTTTTCGGCGATCACACGGCCGTCCCGCACCAGCCAGACGGGGCCCCCTTCCAGTCGGCCCTCCAGGTTCGGGTGCCGGTAAAGGTAGCGAACCACCGCGGCGTTTACCAGCACCAGGGTTGCGGCCCCGATAAGGCCCCCGAGGAGGGAGTTGTCGTTGCCGATGATGGCGTTCTGGACGGTGTTCGAGATGGTGAGCAG
>JBHOQU010000063.1:0-4651 GCA_042408785.1 Dehalococcoidia bacterium
GAGGAGGGAGTTGTCGTTGCCGATGATGGCGTTCTGGACGGTGTTCGAGATGGTGAGCAGAACCACCAGGTCGAAGGAGTTGAGCTGGGCCAGCTCCCGCCGCCCGCCGACCCGCAGGGCCAGGACCAGAAAACCGTAAACGATAACGGGTCTTATGACCTTTTCGACGACGCTTACACCCGGCACCAGAAGGTTGGCCATAAGCTCGTTAAAGTCCATAAACTCACCCCTCGCGCGGTGTCGTCAGTAAGATTAAACCCGAGCCCCCCGGCCCTTCCCGGCCCGCCGCGCGGATTTTTTAGAAAATCTTTAGCCCAAACGGCCCTTTCAGCCTTGACCCGGCCCGGGCAGGCTGCGAGAATCCTTACCGGAAGGCGATGATTGAGGGTCTCTTTCAGCCCGGTCACCTGCTGGTGATCCTGCTCATCGTGCTCATCCTCTTCGGGCCGGGCAAACTTCCCGACATCGGCCGGGCCCTGGGGGACACCGTCCGGGAGTTCCGCCGCTCGATGCGGGAAGCCTCGGGGGAATCGGAGCGGCCGGCCGGCCAGGAGACCCGGTCTTCGTCCTGAGCGGACCCCGCCGCCCGAAGGAGGACGCCATTGACCCCGGTCCTTTCGCGCCCGCCGAAGCTCTCCTGGCCGGACGCGGCGGTGCTGGCGGGCCTGGCGGCCGCCGGCTACGGGCTGGTGGCGGCTGCGGCCCGTTACGCCCCGTCCGCCGCCCCGTCGGCCCCGCTCGACCTTTCGCCGGGGGCGCTGCCCTTCTATGCCCTCCTTTCCCTGGGCCGGATGCTGGCCGCCTACGGCCTTTCCCTCGGCTTTGCCCTCGGGTACGCCCGGGTGGCGGCCGGGAGCCGGCGGGCCGAGCGGCTGATGCTTCCGGCCCTGGACATCCTGCAGAGTGTTCCTGTCCTGTCCTTTTTCCCGGCCGCGGTGCTGGCCGCCACGGCCCTCTTTCCCGGGAGCCGGCTGGGGCCGGAGCTGGCCGCCGTTTTTTTAATCTTTACCTCCCAGGCCTGGAACCTGGCCTTTAGCTTCTACGGCTCGTTGATTACCCTGCCCGGGGAGCTTCGGGAGGCGGCCGCCGCCTTCCGCCTCAACTTTTACCTGCGCTTTACCCGGCTGGAGCTTTCCTTCGGCCTGATCCCTCTCATCCTCAACTCCATTATGAGCTGGGCCAACGGCTGGTTCTTTCTGATGGCGGCCGAGCAGTTCGGGGTCGGGGCTCAGAACTTCCGGCTTCCGGGTCTTGGGGCCTACCTGCGGGCGGCCGCGGATGCCGGGGACGGGGGCGCCCTGGGGCTGGGGCTTTTAACCCTGGTCGGGACGGTGGTGGCGGTAGACCAGCTGCTGTGGCGGCCGCTGCTCCGCTGGGCCGACCGGTTCCGCTACGAGCAGGCCGCCGGCCTGCGGCCCCCGGGTTCGCCCGTGCTGGGTCTTCTCAGGCGGTCGGCCCTGGCCCGGGGGGTCTGGCGGGGGATTCTCGGGCCGGCGGCGGCCCGGCTGGACGAGGCTTTAAACGGCCTCTTTCTGCGGCTGGAGGCCCGGCGGCCCGCCGAGGCCCGAAAGCCGGGCCAGACCCGGCGGGCCTGGGTGGGGGTTGGGCTCGGCCTCGGGGTCCTGGTCGGGTGGGGGCTTGTGGAAGCGGCCCGGCTTCTGGCCGGGCTGGGCCCCTCCGACTGGGCCGAACTGGCCGCCGGCGCCGGGGCGAGCTTCGGCCGGGTGGCCCTGGTCCTGGGCCTGGCGTCCCTCTGGACGGTGCCGGCGGGGGTTGCCCTGGGGCTGCGGCGGGAGCTGGGGGTGCGGGCGCTGCCCCTCATTCAGCTGGCGGCCTCCATCCCGGCCACCGCCCTCTTCCCGGCGGTATTGCTGCTGGTGGTCCGGCTGCCGGCCGGGGTGGAACTGGCCGCCCTGGCGCTGATGCTGTTGGGGAGCCAGTGGTATGTGCTCTTTAACGTGGTGGGCGGAACCCGGGCGATACCCGCCGACCTGCTCGAGGCGGCGGGGGTCTTTCGGTTATCTGGGTGGCAGCGCTGGCGGCTGCTCCTTTTCCCGGGAATCTTTGTCCACCTGGTGACGGGCCTTATCACCGCGGCCGGGGCGGCCTGGAATGCCACCGTGGTGGGCGAGTACGTAAGCTTCGGGGGCGAAGCCTACCGCACCGTGGGCCTCGGGGCCTTCATCACCGCCCGGGCCGAGGCCGGGGACGCGGCCGGCCTGCTGGCGGGGACGCTGGCCATGGCCCTTTTGGTGGTGGGCCTTAACCGGCTGTTCTGGCGGCGGCTCTACCGCTGGGCCGAGACCCGATTCCGGCCGGACTGAGGCCGTGGGGTACGTTCTGCTTAAGGCCGACCAGGTTACCAAGGTCTACGGCGACGGCCAGCCCCTCCTGGTCCTGGACCGGATAACCCTGGAGCTTTCCGAAGGGGAGTTTGTGGCCCTCCTGGGGCCTTCCGGTTGCGGGAAATCCACGCTGCTCAGGATTCTGGCCGGCCTTATCCCCCCGACCGGGGGGCGGGTTCTGGTGCGGGGTGAGCCCCTGCGGGGGATAAACCCGGCGGCGGCCATGGTTTTTCAGACCTTTGCCCTCTTCCCGTGGCTGACGGTCCTGGAGAACGTCGAACTGGGCCTGCTGGCCCGGGGGGTTCCGAAGCCGGAGCGGCAGCGGCGGGCCCGGGAGATGGTGGAGCTGGTGGGCCTTAAGGGCTTTGAGGCCGCCTACCCCCGGGAGCTTTCGGGGGGATGCGCCAGCGGGTCGGCTTTGCTCGGGCCCTGGTGGTGGGGCCGGAGGTGCTGCTCATGGACGAGCCCTTCTCGGCCCTGGACGTGCTGACGGCCGAGGGCCTGCGCCGGGAGCTCTTCGAGCTCTGGGTCGGAAACCGACTCCCCACCAGGGCCGTGCTGATGGTTACCCACAACATCGAGGAGGCGGCGGCCCTGGCCGACCGCATCGTCATCCTGAGCGCCAACCCCGCCCGGGTCCGGGTGGAGCTTCCGGGGCTGCCGCCCAACCTGCGCCAGAACCGGGGCCCGGAGCGGACGGCCCTGGTGGACGTCATCTATCGGGTGATGACCGGCCCGGCCGCCGAAATCGGCGCCCTCATCCCGGGCGCCCGGCCGCCCGAGGCTCCGCCCGAAGCCCCCCCGGTGTACCAGATGCTCCCCCACGTGTCCCCGGGCCAGGTGGCCGGGCTGGTGGAGCAGCTCCGGGTTCGGGGCGGCCGGGAGGACCTCTTCCGGCTGGCCGCCGACCTGGGGCTTGAGGCGGACGACCTGCTGCCGGTGGTGGAGGCGGCCGACCTGCTGGACCTGGTGGAGGTGGTGGAGGGCGACGTGGTTCTGACCGAGGCGGGCCGCCGGTTTGCCGAGGCCGACCAGGCGGGCCGCCGGCGCATCTTCCGCCGGCAGCTGCAGGACCGGGTGGAGCTGGTCCGGGAGCTGCTAAAGGCCCTGGGGGAAAGCCCTCGGCGCCGGATCCTGGCCGAGGTCTTCCGGACGCGCCTGGAGCGGGTCTTCAGCCGAGCCGAGGCGGCCCGCCAGCTGGAGACGGCCCTGGCTTGGGCCCGGTATGCCGGCCTTTTAGGCTACGACACCCGGCTGGACGTCATCTTTCTGCCGGAGGGGGCCGAGGAGGCTTGAGCCCCACCTGGTGGGCGGTCGGGGTCGCCGTCTTCCTCTACCTGGCGCGGCCGGTCCTGCCGCCCTTCATTCTGGGGGCGGTGCTGGCCTACCTGCTCGACCCGGCGGCCGAAGGGCTTAGCCGTCGGCTCAGGGCGCCCCGGGCCGCGGCGGCGGTAGCGGTCTACCTCGCCTTCCTGGCCGTCGTGGCCGGGCTGGCGGCGGCCCTGGTCCCCCTCCTGGCGGCCGAGGCCCGGGAGCTGGGCCGGCACGGGCCGGAGATTCTGGAGGCGGTCTTTTTGCGCCTTTTCGGGAGCCCGGAGCTGGACCTCTTCGGCCGACCGGTTAGCGGCCGGGCCCTGGGCCTTTACTTGGTCCGGGCCGCCGAGGCTTTCGTGGGTGAGCCCCGGGAAGCCCTCCAGGTGGCCGCCGCCCTGCTGGAGGGGGCTTTCGGGGCCTTTCTTACCCTGGTGGTCGGGTTTTACCTGTTGCTGGACGGCCGCCGGCTGGCGGCCGGGGGCCTGGGGCTTTTGCCGGCGGGGCTGCGGGCCGAGGTTTCGGCCCTGGCCGGGCCCGTCCACCGGGTTTTTGGGCGGTACTTGCGGGGCCAGCTTTTCCTGGTGCTTTTCATGGCCGCGCTCACCTACCCCGTGCTCAGGTTCGGCTTTAACCTG
Organism: Dehalococcoidia bacterium; assembly: GCA_042408785.1. Lineage (GTDB taxonomy): Bacteria > Chloroflexota > Dehalococcoidia > JAUQQI01 > JAUQQI01 > JAUQQI01. The sequence continues at coordinate 4,295 of JBHOQU010000063.1, forward strand.
CGCTACGCCCTGGCCGTGGCCCTGCTCACCGGCCTGCTGGAGGTAATCCCCTTTGTCGGCCCGGCGGCCGCGGCCACCCTGGCCGCCGGCCTCGGGCTGGTTCAGCACGGGCCGGAGGCGGCCGGGGCCATCCTCCTGGTTTACCTGGCCTTGCGGCTGCTGGAAGACCAGGCGGTGATGCCCCTGGTCCTCGGACAAGCCGTGGGGCTGCACCCGGCCGTAGCCCTCTTTGCCGTCCTCTCCGGCGGGGCCCTGGCCGGGCTTTTAGGGGTGGTGCTGGCGGTCCCGGCGGCCGCGGCCGTCAAGGTGGTCATCGACCGTTACCGGACCGAAAAGACCTAAGGCGCCGGCACCAGC
>JBHOQU010000077.1:0-5994 GCA_042408785.1 Dehalococcoidia bacterium
GTGCGATTTAAAGCAAGCAAGCCGCCGGCGTCCTCGCACCCGTAGAGCCGTTTCAATCCCACTATGGTGCGATTTAAAGCGTCAAGCCGGGCCACCACCCCGTCCAGAAACGCCGTTTCAATCCCACTATGGTGCGATTTAAAGCAAGCAAGCCGCCGGCGTCCTCGCACCCGTAGAGCCGTTTCAATCCCACTATGGTGCGATTTAAAGCGTCAAGCCGGGCCACCACCCCGTCCAGAACCGCCGTTTCAATCCCACTATGGTGCGATTTAAAGTCGGCATGCCGGAGGGGCTTCTGGCGGAGGAGTACTAGTTTCAATCCCACTATGGTGCGATTTAAAGGTGGGCGCCCCAACGGTCAGCTTCCGCCCGTCCCACGTTTCAATCCCACTATGGTGCGATTTAAAGCTTTCAAAAACTTCCCGCCCCTAGCCCTTGACAGAAGTTTCAATCCCACTATGGTGCGATTTAAAGCAGGTGGTCCGGCGGTGGGGTCAGTTACTCAGACAAGTTTCAATCCCACTATGGTGCGATTTAAAGCGGGCCAGGGCTTTTCGCCGAGGGAAGGGGATTCCCGTTTCAATCCCACTATGGTGCGATTTAAAGAGGAGATCCGCTTTCTCGTGCGCAAGTTCTTTGAGGGTTTCAATCCCACTATGGTGCGATTTAAAGAGCCGGCTCCAGCACCAGTACTGCCCCGAGTGCCGCGTTTCAATCCCACTATGGTGCGATTTAAAGCCGGCAGCGGGGCCGGTCCCCGTTCCGTCCTGCCGGGTTTCAATCCCACTATGGTGCGATTTAAAGGCGGTTCCGGACCCGGATGAGGACCGGGAGCCCCCGGTTTCAATCCCACTATGGTGCGATTTAAAGGCGGTTCACCTTCTGCGGGCCGGGGTGCCCATCACCCGTTTCAATCCCACTATGGTGCGATTTAAAGCCGGGAGCTGGGCTACCAGGTCGGCTGGTCCTGTGTGTTTCAATCCCACTATGGTGCGATTTAAAGGGGGGTTAAAGCCCGACTCGAGGCCCGCCAGGCCCGTTTCAATCCCACTATGGTGCGATTTAAAGATTCGAGCGCCGAGCTCAAAGATGATATCCGGCCCATGTTTCAATCCCACTATGGTGCGATTTAAAGCCTCCCCATGCCGCCTCGACCCGCCAGTCAGCCTCCGTTTCAATCCCACTATGGTGCGATTTAAAGCCACCCCAGAGTGGGGGGTTCTTACCCGTCTTCAGCCAAATTGTAGCCCAGAATGGGGACTCTGTCAAGGCCCTCCGGCAAAAATCTTTAAAACCCACACCACCCACTGCCGTCGACCTCCGGTCGCCGATTTTTCCCGGGACTTCGACGGCTATTTATGTTAACCACCGACCGGTTGCGGGCCCGGGCTTCGCTTGCCATCGGACCCTCCCCAGCCGCCTTATAATTCTCTTCGGGCGCATGGTTCCCGTAGACGTCCTTATCGACGACATCGTTCGGCTGCGCAAACCCCATCCCTGCGGCAGCTACGACTGGCGCGTCGTACGCCTCGGGGCAGACATCGGCCTTAAGTGCCTCAAGTGCGGTCGACGCATCCTGTTGCCCCGCTCTAAATTCGAGCGCCGCCTTAAAGCCATCCTCCCCAGAGGCCACAACCCCAGGTGAACCGCCAAGACCACGAGGGCGCCCTCGCCGTCCTCGCCAACCGCCACTTCCGGGCCCTCTGGCTCGCCCAGATCGCCTCTCAAGTCGCCCAGCACGCCATTATCTACGGCCTCGTCGTCCACGTCGAACAGCGCACCCACTCCTCCATCCAGATGAGCGCCCTCGTCCTCTCCTCACTCATCCCAATGGTTGTCTTCGCCATCGTCGCCGGCGCCCTCGTCGACCGGATGAGCAAGCGCAACGTCCTGACTACCACCAACTGGCTCCGGGCCCTCGTCGTCTTAGGCTTCCTCCTGGGACGCGACTCGATGCCGGCCGTTTTCCTGCTTACCGCCCTCTTCTCTACCATCGGCCAGTTCTTCGGCCCCGCCGAGGTCGCCACTATTCCCCTGCTGGTTCCCCGCCGCCAGCTCCTGGCCGCCAACGGCATCTTTAACTTAACCTACACCGCCTCGCAGATGGGCGGCCTCCTCTTCGTGGGACCGCCCCTCTTTAAGCTCTTCGGTTTCGATGGCCTGTTTATCATCGCCGCCTTAAGCTTTATGGTCGCGGCCGTCCTGGTTGCTACCCTTCCGACCAACGAGCCCGTCCACGAACCCTTAACCACCTTAAAGCCGGCCCAGCTCGCCGGCCTCATCCGCTCCGACCTCGCCCTCGGCCTGCGGATGCTCCGGGAAGACCCCAGCCTGAGCCTGGCCATGGTCCAGTGGACCGCTGCCACGACCTTACTCTTCGTCCTTGGGGTCCTGGCACCCGGCTACGCCGGCCGGGTTCTGGGCATCCCTGTCGAGGACGCGGTCTTCATCTTCGCCCCGGCCGGCCTGGGCATCCTGCTGGCCACCTTCATCCTGCCCAACCTGGCCCGGTACATCTCAAAGCCCACCATCGTTAACCTCGGCCTCTTCGGAACGGCCGCCACCCTGGTCCTCCTGGGAATCCTGCCGAGGGCCTACGGCTACCTGGCCCGGGATGGGATCCTGCGCCGGCTGGCAGAGCTGGGCTACCTTTCGTCCCTTTTCAGCCTGGTGTCGCTGGTGCTCCTGCTTTCGTTCGCCCTGGGCCTGGGCTTTGCGTTTATTAACATCACGGCCCAGACCATCATCCAGGAGCTAGCACCGGCCTACATGCGGGCCAAGCTCTTTTCCATCCAGCTGGTCTTCGCCAGCATCGCATCGGTCCTGCCTCTGCTCCTGCTCGGGGCCATGGCCGACTTCGTCGGCGTCGCCGAAGTGGTCCTTTTGCTCGGGGGCCTGGTGGGGGTTCTGGGGGTGGTCAGCCTTCAGCATACCCGGCAGGCCGCGGCCAAGCTCCCGGCCACCCGGTCGGGCTCGGACCAGGACGCCGCCTAGGACTGAAAACCATGGCCGCAGGCTACCTGGCGGTCGCCCTTGCCGGGCTAATGTGGGGCAGCCTGGGCATCTGGGCCAAAATGCTCTTCGCCCTGGGCCTGGCCCCCGGCCCCGCCGTCACCCTTCGGGCCGTCATCGGCTTTCTTTTTTTAGCCCTGGGCCTCTATGTCTTTCGCCCCGAGGCCCTTAAGGTCGCCCGCTCGGACCTGCCCTTTTTTGCCTTCTTCGGCTTCGGCGCCGTAACCGCCTTTTACCTGCTCTACTTTTCGACCATAAGCCTTACGACCGTGGGCACCGCCGCCATCCTGCTTTATACGGCCCCGGCCTTCGTGAACCTCCTGGCCCGAATCGTCTTTAAAGAGCCGTTTACCCCCTCCAAGCTCACGGCCCTGGGCCTCTCCTGGGCCGGCATCTTCCTGGTCATCGGCGCCTACCAGCCGGCCGCCCTGCAGGTGACGCCCCTGGCCGTGGCCACCGGCCTCGGCTCGGGCTTTACATACGCCCTCTACACGATTTTGAGCAAACGCCTCCTGCAGATGTACTCCCACTGGACGGTTATCTTTTACGGCCTCGGCTTCGGGTCCCTCTTTCTGGGAATTCTGCAGGCCCCGGCCGTCCTCGGGTCAAACCTGGGGATCCCGGCCCTCTGGCCGCCCCTGCTTATCGTGAGCCTGGTGACGGTGGTGGCTTATGCGTTTTACACCTGGGGAATCGGCCGGGTGCCGGTGGGCCGGGCCAGCATCGTGGCGATGGTAGAGCCGGTGGCGGCCGGACTGCTGGGGTTTATCGTCCTGGGCGAGCGGCTCGAACCGCCCCAGCTTCTGGGGGCGGCGCTGGTCCTGGCCGGGGCCACCCTGGCCCAGCGGCCGGACCGGCAGCAGTCTTAGCCGAAGGCCCCCTTAATCCGGTCGAAGAGCCCCCGGCTGGAGCGGGGCTTTTCGAAGGTGCGGGCCAGCTCCGAAAGCAGTCGGCGCTGTTCCTCGGTCAGCCGCCGGGGAACCTCCACCTGAACCCGAATCACCTGGTCGCCCCGGCCCCGGCCGTCAAGCCGGGGGATCCCCCGGCCCCGCAGCACCAGTACCTCGCCGGGCTGGGTTCCCGGCGGGATGTGGATTACCGTCGGACCCTCCAGGGTGGGAACTTCCACCTCGTCACCCAGGGCGGCCTGGGCAAAGTTTAAGGCCAGGTCGTAGTAGACGTCGTAACCCTGCCGGGTCAGCTCCGGGTGGGGCTTGACGTGGATGTTTATATACAGGTCGCCAGGGCCGCCCCCTTTAACCCCGGCATTGCCCTCGCCGCTTACCCGGATGCGGGTCCCGTCGTCCACCCCCGCCGGGATCCGCACCCGAACCCGCCGGGTCCGACGCTCGAGGCCGGTCCCCCGGCAGTTCGGACAGGGCTGTTCGATGACCTGCCCCTCCCCCTGACACCGACTGCAGGTGGCAAGGTTAACGAAGTGACCGAACAGGCTCTGGTGCACCCGCCGGACCTGGCCGGTGCCGCCGCAGGTCGGGCACCGGATGATGCGGGTGCCCGACCGGGCGCCCGTGCCGCGGCAGGCCGAGCAGGTTTCCAGGCGGGTAACCTCTACCTCCCGCTCGACCCCGAAAGCGGCCTCCTCAAAGGAAAGGGTCAGCTCCGTCTGAAGGTCGGAGCCCCGCCGGGGACCCCGCCGGGCGGAAGTGGCGCTCCCGAAGAAGGCCTCAAAGATGTCCCCGAAGCCCGCAAAAGTGCCAAAGTCCTCAAAGCCCGGGAAGCCCGACCCGGCCCCAGGACCGGGACCCGCCACGCCGTCGTGACCGTAGCGGTCGTAGGCAGCCCGCTTCTCCGGGTCGGAAAGGACCTGATAGGCCTCGTTTATCTCCTTAAAAATCTCCTCGGCTTCGGGGCTCTTGTTCCGGTCCGGGTGGTACTGGAGGGCCAGGCGGCGAAAAGCGCGCCGGATCTCCTCCTCCGAGGCGTCCCGGGGAACGCCCAGAATTTCGTAGTAGTCGCGCTTGGGCCTGACCATCCCTAATGGGAGTGTAACCGCCCACCAGACTACCCGTCAAGACTTGCCTGCCTGCCGTGAATCCTGCGGCCAGGCCGGGCAAAGACAAAGGACCCCTGCGGGGATGCGGGGGTCCCGTGGTGAGGGGGTGGGAAAGGCTTAACTTATCGGCGCGTTTCGTCGGTTGGCAAAAGCTACGCCATTATTTATGGGTTCGTTGAGGTAGACATCGCCGTTGCGGATTTTGATATTAAAGCCACACTCCGGGTTGGTGCAAACCCAGGCTTTGAAATGGACGGCGGCACCCTGGCTCCCGAAGTCTGAGAGGGGCACCAGGTCGCCCAGGCCGCACTTCCTGCACTTAGGAAATACGATAGGCTCCACTATCCTCCCTCCTAACCGAAGTCTCTAGACCATATAGCATACACAGGGGCTCGTGTCAAACGTCACGAACCCAGGATAAGGCCGAGCTTTATCCACGAGAATATACACTGTCCAACCTTGACCCTAGAGCAGACCCAAAAAGTTTCAAGGCGATTTTTCACTTTATGACTTTTTAGCCCCTACCGGCAGCCTAACTGCTTGCCCCGGCCGCGGGCAGGGCTTTTCGAATAGGGGCGCACGGCCGTGCGCCCCTACAAGAGGCGGGCCCCTGCACGCTAGCGCCGAAAACTGGAAAGCCCTAGGCCGCCGGCTTTCTGCTTACAGCCCCGGGCCGTTTCGGGTATACTTAACCGAAGTCCCTGACCTGCGTTCAAGGAGGCATAGCCATGGGCATCGTTCAAGACCGGGTTGCGGTGGTCACGGGGGGCGGCCGGGGAATCGGCCGGGCCATCTGCCTGCTTCTGGCCGAAGAAGGGGCCAAGGTCGTGGTCAACGACCCCGGGGTGGCCGTGGACGGCACCGGCTTCGACACCCGCCCGGCCGACGAGGTGGTCGAGGAGATCCGGCGCCGGGGCGGAGTCGCCGTGGCCAGCTACGAGTCGGTGGCCACCATGGAAGGGGGCGAA
>JBHOQU010000078.1:0-40359 GCA_042408785.1 Dehalococcoidia bacterium
GACGGTGCCCCGGTTCTGGATGGTCACCACCACCTCTTGACCCCGCTTGACCGTTAGGTTGGCCGGGTCGAACTTGAACTCGGTGGCCGTGACGGTGATTCCGCCCCCGCCTCCGCCGCCCCCACCCGGGGCGCAGGCCGAGAGCAGGGCCGGCAGCACAACCAGCACAGCCGCCACTAACAGGGGAATCCGCATGCCTTACCTCCCTTTAGTGACACTTTTCACACGATTTTAGGCGGTAGGCTTCCCTTTCGCTTCCGCCCAAATCTAAGTCCCGGGGCTCTCCGGTTATTTTCACAGCTACTGGCACATGACCGTTAGTCTTATCTTCGGGACGCACGCCCGTGCGTCCCGACCGCCGGGCGACCGGGCCAGCAGTAGAACGGGAAAGCCCGGTTCTGAGTCCCAGGCCCTTCGGATTTTTTAGGGAGGTTTGCTGTTTGCAACCCCAGGGACCTGTATGCTATCTTTCGGCAGCAGATGGCGGGGACATACAGTCGGGCCGAAGCGAGCATACTTCCCGTTTTCGCCTGGGCCCACTTCAGCCACCACCTGGCGGTCGGGGGGCTACTGCCCCTCCTTCCGGTTGTCCGGGATGAGTTCGGCTTGGACTACCTCCTGAGCGGGACCCTTGTGTCCGCCTTTTCCCTGGCTTACGGCTTTGCGCAGGTGCCCCTGGCCTTTCTTATCGACCGATACCGCCTGCGCAAGTCCCTTATCATCGCCCTGGGGCTTTTTGGGGCCGCCCTGGCATCCATCGGGATCGGGTTTTCCGTCACCTACGGGCAGATGCTGGCGCTGCTGGTTCTGATGGGCATCGCCGGGTCCACTTACCACGCCCTGGCTTCATCTTTTCTTTCGGAATATTTCCCGGCCGACAGTCGGGGACGGTCCCTGGGCCTCCACGTAGTCGGGGGCAGCGCCAGCTTTATCGCCACCCCGGCCCTGGCCCTCGGGATTTTAAACCTGACCGGCTCCTGGCGGGCGGCCTTCATCGGTTTGGGCCTTCCCGCCGTGGCAGCCGGGTTGCTGCTCCTGTGGCTTGCCGCCGGTCGGGAAAAGGTGATGGTCAGCAGTCGGCCCCGGGTCCCCAGCCTGCCCATCCTCGAGGTCCTCCGCCTCATCGGCCTGCTGGCGGTGATTGCGGCGGTCATGCAGGTGGTTACCGGCGGCATAAACACATTCCTGCCCCTCTACCTGGTCGACCGGCACGGGGTTCCCCGAGAGGTGGCAGGCATCGCCGTGGGCCTGGTGGCCGGGGCCGGCATCGTCGGGGCCCCGGTGGGTGGGGCCCTCTCTGACCGGGTTGGGCGCCAACCGGTCATCCTCCTGTCCGTCTTGCTCTCAGGCCCGCTGCTTTATCTGATTACCCTGGCCCCCCACGGGGTCGTCCTTTACCTGCTCATTGTCCTTTACGGCCTGGCCATCAGCATGCGGATGCCCACCATGGAATCCCTCATTGCCGACGTGGTTCCGGCCGCCCGCCGGGCAACGGTTCTGAGCGCCTATTACTTCCTGGCCAACGAGGTCTCCGGCGTTGCCACACCCCTTATCGGCCTGCTGAGCGACTTGACCGACCTTAACACCGCGTTCGTCGTCCTGGCAATTTTCTCCGTCATGGCCGGGGGCCTGGCGGGGCTTCTGCGGGGCGGCAGAGAGAAAGCTGCTTCGGGGTCCGGAACGTAATATATGGGTGCGGCCCACTGGTGAAAGGCGGGGGTTATGGACGGGTTTAAAGATTATTTTATTGCGGAGTTTATTGACGAGTACGTCTCGGGGCTTATAACCCGGCGGGAGGCCCTTCGGAAGCTGGCGGCCGTTACCGGGTCGGTGGCCGCGGCCAGCAGTATTCTGGCCGCCTGCACCCCAGGCCCGGCGCCGGCCCAACCATCGCCCCCGCCCGCGCCCACCCCGGGCTCCACTCCCCAGGCGGGGGTTACCGTTCCGCCGGACGACCCGGCCATTGAGGTGGCCGGGGTGAGCTTCCCGGCCGAAGACGGGGGGGCTGTTGCCGCCTACCTGAGCCGGCCCCGGGGGCCCGGGCCTTTCCCGGCGGTGATGGTCTGCCACGAGAACCGGGGCCTGGTGGAGCACATCAAGGACGTTACCCGGCGGCTGGCCAAGGCCGGTTACGTGGGCCTGGCCCCGGACCTTCTATCCCGGGAAGGCGGAAGCGACCGGCTGGACGCCGCCCAGATACCGGGGATTTTAAGCAACACGTCCCCGACCCGCTTCGTCCAGGACTTCCAGGCCGCCTTTAACTACCTGCAGGCCCAGCCCTTCGTCCGCCGGGACCGGATCGGGATGGTGGGGTTCTGCTTCGGGGGCGGGGTGACCTGGCGGGTGGCCACCAAGCTGCCCGGACTGCGGGCGGCGGTGGTCTTCTACGGCCCGAATCCGCCCCTGGAGGATGTGCCCGGCATTCAGGCGCCGGTGCTGGCCATCTACGCCGAGCGGGACAACTTCGTAAACCCGGGCATTCCCGCCATCGAGAACGCGATGCGTCAGCACAACAAGGTCTTCGAGCGGGTCGTCTACCCCAACACCGAGCACGCGTTTCATAATGATACGGGGCCGAGGTACAATGCCGAGGCGGCCCGGGACGCCTGGGCGAGAACCCTGGCCTGGTTTGAGCGATATCTAAAGGCCTGAGCCGGGCAGCAAGCCCGGCAATGCTGGGAGGTGGTTGGGATGGCCGCAGAAAGCAAGGCGGCGGCTCGGTCGGTAAAGGTTCCGGCCGGTCGGGTTGAGCTGGCCGGGGACCTGGCTGTCCCGGCCGGGGCGCCGGCCCTGGTTATCTTCGCCCACGGCAGCGGCAGCAGCCGGTTCAGCCCCCGGAACCGGTTCGTGGCCGGGGTGCTAAATCAGGCCGGCTTTGCCACCCTGCTTTTCGACCTGCTGACCCCGGCCGAGGAGGACCTGGACCGCTCCTCGGGTCAGTTCAGGTTTGACATTCCGTTGCTGGCCGCCCGCCTCGAGGCCGCCACCGCCTGGGCCCGGCAGGAGCCGGAGCTGGCCGGCCTTAGGGTCGGCTATTTCGGGGCCAGCACCGGGGCGGCGGCCGCCCTTATCGCCGGCGCCAACCGGCCCGAGGACGTCGGGGCCATCGTTTCGCGGGGCGGCCGGCCCGACCTGGCCGCCGATTACCTCGACCGGGTCCGGGCCCCCACGCTGCTCATCGTCGGGGGAAATGACCCCGTCGTCTTAGAGCTGAACCGGCAGGCGCTTCGGCGGCTCCGGTGCGAGGCCCGGCTGGAGGTGATCCCGGGCGCCGGACACCTTTTCGAGGAGCCCGGTGCCCTGGAGCGGGTGGCCGAGCTTGCCCGGGACTGGTTCCGGACCCACCTGCTGGCAGGCCAGGGGGTCACCGGGTAGACAGCGGGCGGCCGGCTGTGCGATTATCTCAACATGAGCCGCGTTTATGAGCCGGTTTGACATCCTGTGGTCGCCCTGGCGAATGCAGTACATTCAGGCGGCCCGTGAACCGGGCGGGTGCTTTCTCTGCGAAAAGGCCGGTCGGGAGGCCGCCCAGGACCGGGAAAACCTGATCCTTTACCGGGGGGCCCGGGCCTTTGTCATCATGAACCTTTACCCTTACAACCCCGGCCACCTGATGGTGGTCCCGTACGACCACCGGCCCAGTCTGACGGACCTCGCCCCCGAGGTCAGGTGTGAGCTTACGGAGCTTTTAACCCTCTGCCTTAAGGTGCTGGCCGAGGCGATGCGCCCCGACGGGTACAACCTGGGGGGCAACATCGGCCGGGTATCGGGGGCGGGGGTGGCCGACCACGTTCACCTGCACGTGGTACCCCGCTGGGAGGGCGATACGAACTTCATGCCCATTCTGAGCCACACCCGGGTTATGCCCGAGGGGCTCCTCACCACCTACGACCGGCTCAAGCCCCTCTTCGAGGCCGCGGCCAGGGCCGGCTAGGGGCCTGGTTCTTCGGCCAGCTGCCGAAGCATTTCGGCCGGCAGGCGGTAAGGGAGCCAGTCGGCCAGCCGGGTTGCACCCAGCCGCTCGTAAAAGGCGATGGCCGGGTGGTTCCAGGCCAGCACCAGCCATTCCATTCGGCCGCAGCCGTTGCCGAGGGCCTGCCGGGCCAGGGTCCGCATCAGGGCCCGCCCCACCCCCCGCCCCCGGGCCTCCGGCAGCACGAAGATATCCTCCAGGTAGAGGGTCGGCCTGGCCAGAAAGGTCGAGTACGCCCAGAAGTAAGCCGCATACCCGGCCGGTCGGCCGTCCAGCTCGGCCAGCAGGACGTGGATTTTAGGCGGGGCACTCAGGGCGTCGGCGGCCAGCCGCTCCCGGGCCTCGGGGTCGGGGCGGGGAAGCCCCTCGTAGTCGGCCAGGGCATCCACCAGGTCGAGAAAAACCCCGACGTCCGCCGGGGTTAAAGGCCGGATGCTTACCTGCAGGCCCACCCCATCATTATACCGGGATGAGGCCGGCAGCCGGGATGATATAATCTTAAGGTCCGATGGTTAACCGACCCCGCATTGGTATTACCGCCGGTTCCGACGGCCTCGACCCGAACGGTGCCCCCCGCCGCTGGCTTAGCCGCTATATTCAGGCCGTTGAGGCGGCCGGGGCCGAGGCGGTTATCTTGAGGCCCGGCGACGGCTCCCCCGACAGCCTCCTTAGGGGGCTTGGGGGCGTGCTCTTTACCGGCGGGCCCGACGTTCACCCCAAATACTACGGGGCGCAGGTGGACCCCACGGCCGGGGTCGAGGTCGACCCAATACGGGATGAATTCGAGGTTCCGCTGGCCCGCCTGGCCTTGGGGCGGGACCTGCCGGTTCTGGGCATCTGCCGGGGGCTGCAGCTTTTAAACGTGGTCCTGGGCGGCCGGCTCATCCAGGACCTGCCCGGCCACCGGGCCGACGAAAACGGCCGCTCGGCCTTCCACGGCCTCCGACTGGACCGTTCGAGCCCCCTGGCCGCAATCCTCGGCCCCGAAGGGGAAGGGCCCGTCAACAGCCGCCACCACCAGGGGGTGGGGCCGGCGGAGCTGGCCGACCTGCTGGTTCCGGCGGCCTGGGCCCCGGCCCGGCTCCGAACGGGCGAAACCGTCGAGCTGGTCGAGGGGTTCTGCGGCCGGGGATTCCGCTGGCTCTTCGCCGTCCAGTGCCACCCGGAGCGGGCCGACGAGGTTCCGGCCGGGTACCGCAACCTTTTCGCCGCCTTCGTCGAGGCCGCCCGGAAGGCCGGCTGAACCCAACCCGAAGGATGAGGTGACATCAGCCCATGGAGATCGGGACCGTTCGCGTCGTTCCCATCGAAGAGGAAATGAAGGGCTGTTACCTCGATTACGCGATGAGCGTAATCGTGGCCCGGGCCCTGCCCGACGTTCGGGACGGCCTCAAGCCCGTCCAGCGCCGGGTTCTCTACACCATGCACGATATGGGCCTGGGACCCAACAGCCCCCACCGCAAGAGCGCCAAGATCGTCGGGGAGGTCCTGGGAAACTTCCACCCCCACAGCCCCGAGGCCGTCTACGAGGCGATGGTCCGGATGGGGCAGGACTTCGTCATGCGCTATCCCCTGGTGGACGGCCAGGGCAACTTCGGCAGCGTCGACAACGACCCCCCGGCCGCCATGCGCTACTGCGTCACCGGGGATACCCTGGTAGTGACCGACCGGGGGCTGGTCCGCATCGACCGTCTTGGCCCGGAGTGGGGCGAAGATATCAGCCTGCGGGTCCTTTCGGCCGGGGCGGAGGTGAATACCGCCAGCAAGTGGTTCGACTGCGGCCCCTTCCTCACCTGGCGTGTGCGCACCCGGCACGGGTACGAGGTTACGGCCACCGCCAACCATCCCCTTCTGGCCTGGGTGCCGGGGGAAGACGGCCGGGGCACCTTCGTCTGGAAGACCGTGGCTGAGCTTCGGCCCGGCGATTGGCTGGTGCTGGATCGGAGCGGGCGGCTCTGGCCCGAAGAGGAGGTCGACCTGCGCCCTTACCACCCGTTGCCCCCGGCCGCCCGCAACCACCCCCTCCCCGAGCGGCTCAACGAGGACCTGGCCTTTATCCTCGGGGCCCTGGTGGCCCAAGGGACCTTCCGGCCGACGGTGGTGGAGTTGGCCAACATCCCGGGCGAATTCGCCGACGCCTTTCAGGCGACCTGGTCCCGGGTCTTTCCGACCTGCCGACTTCACACCTCCCTCCGGCAGGCCTGCTGGCAGATGCGGGTCGTGGGCCGCCGGGTAGTCGAATTTTTGAGAAACCTCGGCCTTGGGGGCAAATCTGAGACCAGACTTATCCCGGAGGTGGTCCTCCGCTCGCCCCGCAGGGTGGCGGCCGCCTTCCTGCGGGCCCTCTACGAGGGGGCTGGGGTGGTGGAGCGGTCGGGACGGGACCTGCCTGGGGTCGGCCTTTGCGCCCGGAACCGAGAACTCTTAAAGCAGGTCCAGATTCTCCTACTCAGGTTTGGGGTCGTTTCCACCCTGGCGGAGGAGCGAACCCGGGATGCCCATCGGCTCCTCATCGTCGGGTTGGATAACTTAAGGCGTTTTAGGGACCAGGTTGGCTTTGGTTCGGCGGTAAAGGCCGAGGCGCTGAGTGAGGCCATCGCCCTTCATCTCGGCCAGGCTCTCTCCCGGACCGATTATGTGACCTTCCTGGGGGAGTTCGTACGGGCCCGCGCCCGGTACGGCCACCGGGAATGGGCGACCGAATATAACTTCGACCGTCCCGGGCGGCCGGTGGCCACCCTGCCCAGTCTCCAGGAAGTCCTGGCCCCGGAGCTGGCCGGGCGGGTCGGGGAGGCAACCCAGGCGGACTACTTCTTCGACCCGGTGGTCGCCGTTGAGGCGGCGGGGGAACAGCCGGTCTACTCCCTTCGGGTTGACAGCCGGTGTCATTCCTTTGTTGCCAACGGGTTTATCAACCACAATACCGAGGCCCGCCTGGCCCCGATCGCTACGGAGATGCTGGCCGACATCGACAAGGATACGGTGGACTTCGTGCCCAACTACGACGGCACCAACCGGGAGCCGGCGGTCCTGCCGGCCCGGATCCCCAACCTGCTGGTGAACGGCTCCAACGGCATCGCCGTGGGGATGGCGACGAGCATCCCGCCCCACAACCTGACGGAGGTCTGCAACGCCCTGATCCACCTGCTCGACCACCCCCAGGCGAGCCTGGACGAGCTTTTAAAGTTTATTAAGGGCCCGGACTTCCCCACCGCCGGCGTCATTTTGGGGGCCGAAGGGATTAAAACGGCCTACTCCACCGGGCACGGCCGGGTGGTCATCCGGGCCAAGGCCCAGATCGAGCCGGCCCGGGGCGGTCGGGAGCAGATCGTCATCACCGAGCTTCCCTACCAGGTGAATAAGGCGGCCCTCATCGAGCGGATCGCCGACCTGGTGCGGGAGCATAAGGTGGAGGGCATAACCGACATCCGGGACGAGTCGGACCGGGAGGGTATCCGGGTGGTTATCGAGCTGCGGCGGGAGGCGGATGCCCGCAAGGTTCTCAATGCCCTCTATAAATATACGGCGATGCAGACGGCCTACTCGATAAACATGCTGGCCCTGGTGGACGGCCAGCCCCGGGTGCTTACCCTGAAGGGCCTGCTGCAGAACTTCCTGGCCCACCGCCGGGTGGTGGTCCGGCGCCGGACCGAGTTCGAGCTGCGCCGGGCCGAGGAGCGGGCCCACATCCTGGAGGGCCTCAAAATCGCCCTCGAGAACCTGGATGAGGTCATCAGCACCATCCGGCGGGCCCAGAACGCCGAAACGGCCCGAGCCCGGCTGATGACGGCCTTTAAGCTGACCGAGGCCCAGGCCGAGGCAATCCTGGCCATGCCCCTGCGCCGCCTGGCCGCCTTAGAGCGCAGGAAAATCTTGGAAGAGTATGCCGAACTCCAAAACACCATCAAAAAGCTCCGGCAGATTCTGGCCGACCCCAAGCAGGTGGACCAGGTTATCCGGGCGGAGCTGGAGGAGGTCAAGACCAAGTACGGGGATAAACGGCGCACCCGCATCGTCCTGGAGGAGGCGGCCGAGCTCACCGCGGAGGACCTGATCCCCGACCAGGAAGTGGTGGTCACCATCACCCAGCGGGGCTACATTAAGCGGCTGCCGCCGGACACCTACCGGGCCCAGCGGCGGGGCGGTCGCGGGGTTGCGGCCACGGTCATGCGGGAGGATGACGCCCTGCGCCACCTGCTGGTGGCCAGTACCCACGATTACCTGCTCCTCTTCAGCAACCGGGGCCGGGCCTTCGCCGTCCGCTGCTTCGACGTCCCCGAGGCCGGCCGGCAGGGCCGGGGCGTCCCCCTGGTGAACCTGGTCGGCCTGGAGTCCGGGGAAACGATAACGGGGCTGGCGGCGGTGCGGGAGTTTAACGGGGACCTCTCCCTGGTTCTGGCCACCCGCCGGGGGGAGGTGAAGCGCCTCGGCCTGGGCGAGTTTGCCAACTGCCGGGCCTCGGGCCTTAACGGCATGGCCCTTGAGCCCGGGGATGAGCTGGGCTGGGTGCGGCTGGCCCCCGAGGACGCCGAGCTTATCCTGGTTACGAAGCAGGGCAAAGCCCTCAGGTTCGCGGCGGCCGAGGTTCGCCGCTCGGGGCGGGGCTCGGGCGGGGTGAGGGGCATCCGGCTGGACGACGGCGACGAGGTGGTGGGCCTTGAGGTGGTCCGCCCCGAGGCCGGCCTGCTGGTGGTGAGTGAGCGGGGCTACGGTAAGCAGACGCCGCTGAAGGAATACCCCACCCACGGCCGGGGAGCCGGCGGGGTCATGACCTTTAAAGTGAGCGGTCGCACCGGCCCCCTGGCGGCCTGCACCCTGCTCTACCCCGGGTCCGAGGTGCTGCTGGTCTCCGAAGGCGGCATCATCGTCCGGATACCGGCCGACGACGTCCCGACCCAGGGCCGGGCCACCCAAGGGGTGCAGCTGATGCGGGTTGGGGAAAAGGACCGGGTGTGCGGGGTGGCCCTGCTCAACGGGGCCGGGGCCCGGCAGTCTAAGTCGGCCTCCTGAAGGGGCATCCGGTGGCGGCGGGCGCTTACGTGGTCATCATCGGGGGCGGGGCCATCGGGGCCAGCATCGCCTACCACCTGGCCAAGGCCGGCTGCCCGGATGTGGTCCTGTTAGAGCAGGGGACCGTGGGGGCGGCCACCACCAGCAAGGCGGCCGGGGGCATCCGGGCCCAGTTTGCCACCGAGACCGAAATCTGGTTCTCCTTACGGAGCATCGAGTTTTTCGTCCGCTTCCGGGAGGAGATGGGGGCCGACTGCGACTACCGCCAGGTCGGGTATCTCTATCTGCTTACTTCTCCGGAGCTGGTGGCGGAGCACCGGCGCCGCATCGCCCTGCAGAACCGGCTGGGGGTCCCCTCCCGGCTTATATCCCCCGAGGATGTGGTGGGGATCGTGCCGGAGGTTCGGGTCGACGACGTGCTGGCCGCGGCCTGGTGTCCCACCGACGGCTACGCCAGCCCCCACGAGGTGGTTCAAGCCTACGTAGCCCAGGCCCGGCGCCGGGGCGTAAAAATCCTTGAGGGGGTTCGGGTGACCGGCCTGGAGGCGGCCGATGGGCGGGTCCGGGCCGTTTTGACCTCGGCGGGCCGGTTTGAGGCCCGGCACGTGGTGAACGCCGCCGGGCCCTGGGCCGGGGAAGTGGGGGCCATGGTCGGGGTCGAAATCCCGGTCATGCCCCGGCGCCGCCACATCTTCGTCACCGACTCCTTCCCCTGGATAAGGCACCCCACCCCCCTGGTGGCCGACCTGGGGTCCGGGTTTTACTTTCGGTCGGACCAGGACCGCATCCTGATGAGCCCCGGGGATGAGGGGGTTGTCCCCGACTTTGAGGCGGCGGTGGACTGGTCAATTCTGCCCGAGCTGGTGGAGAAGGCCGTCCGCCGGGTCCCCGTCCTGGAGCGGGCCGCCATCAAGACGGCCTGGGCCGGGCTGAGGCCCCTTACGCCCGACGGCCGGGCGATCCTGGGGCGGGCGCCGGGCTTTGAAAACTTCTGGCTGGCCGTGGGCTTCTGCGGCCACGGGTTCCAGCACAGCCCGGCCGCCGGGATGGTTATGGCCGACCTGATTTTAAAGGGGACGGCGCCGGTGGACCTGTCGGTTCTCAGCCCGGAACGTTTTCGGTCCCGGCCGGCTCAGAGTCGGGAGCGGGCCCCTGATTAGGCGTGACGGCCGGCTTGCGCCCGGGCCGCCGGTGCCGCCGGCCCATGGGCCTGGCCGGCTGAGTCCGACGCCGGCGGTAGGCTTCCAGCCACTGCCGGCCGGCGTCGGTGATTATCAGTACCGGCTCGTCGCCCACCTGCTCGACCCGGACCAGATTTTCCCGCTCAAGGTCGCGGCGGAGGTCGGCGTCAAAGCGGAGGGCCAGAGGGATGTCCATCATCCGCCTGAGGTCGCTCTCCACCAGCCGGCCCCAGCGGTCCAGGACCCTTAAGAGCTCGGCCCGGACCTGTTCAGGCCTGAACCGCCCGTTGCGGATTCCCATGTTAAGCTGCGCCGGGATTTTGACTTTTCATCCTATTGTGCGACGACTGAGCAGGCCGGGTCAAGGCCGGGGCTGGCCGCCCAGGGCTTTCCAGTTTTATGACCTAAGCAGTTGGGCGGCGACCAGGCAGTCTGTAGGGGCGCACGGCCGTGCGCCCCTACAGAACAAGCGACCCACTGTATGCTGGCAATTTTAGCATAACCGGAAAGCCCCGACCCGGCGCCCCGGGGCTTTCCAGGCACCCGGGCAACTGCTATCAGTCAGCGTCTAGTTAAGTTGCAGAGGCGTAGGGCCCTGCGCCCCAATAGCGGGCCGGCTTTTGCGCCCCGGTGCCAAAACTGGAAAGCCCTGCTGGCAGCCGCGCCGGTGTGGCGGGGGCAGCCGCGATGTTATAATCGTTGTGGGCGCGGTAAACGACCCGTCTAGACCCCAGGACCCGGGCCACTGCGCCTCAGCCGAAAATCTTGTGCGGAATCCGGAGTTCAACCCGTGAAGGTCACCACCGAAAAGGTCGGCGAAGCCCAGGTTGCTTTAAACGTCGAAGTTGACCGGGATCTCTTTGAGGAAGCCAGGCGGAAGGTTTACCGGCGGCTGGTCGGGTCGATTCGGATCCCCGGTTTCCGGCCGAGGAAGGCTCCCATCCAGGTGGTTGAGCGGTTCGTCGGCCGGGAGGCCTTCATGGAGGAGGCCCTCAACGACTTGGCGCCCCGGATTCTCGAGCACGTCCAGGCGGCCGAAGGGCTGGATATTCTGGCCCGCTCGGCGGTGGAGGTTGCCCAGCTGGAGCCCCTCACCATCCGGATGGTAGTCCAGCTCAAGCCTAAGGTGGAGCTGGGCGATTACCGCTCGGTGCGTGTCGAGCGCCCGGAGGTGGTGGTGACCGAAGACGAGGTGGCCCAGCAGCTGGAAGACCTGCGCCGCCGCTACGCAACCCTCGAGCCCGTTGACCGGCCGGCCGAGCCGGGCGACCGGGTGGTGGCCGACGTGGCCGTCTACGCGGATAAGGCGGAGGTTCTTCGCCGGGAGGGCTACGAGCTGGTGGCCGGGCAGGACTCGGCCCTCTTCCCGCCGGGCTTTGGGGACCAGCTCGTGGGCCGGGCCAAGGGGGAAACCTTCGAGGTGACCCTCACCTACCCGGAGGACTTCCAGGTCGGGCAGCTGGCCGGCAAGGCGGCCCGCATCCAGGTTACGGTTAACGAGGTGAAGGTGGAGCAGCTGCCGGAGCTGGACGACGAGTTCGCCCGCACGGTTGCGGAAGAGTTTGACACCCTGGAGCGGCTCCGGGAGCACATCCGGTCGGAGCTGTTCCGCCGGCGGCAGGAGCAGGCCGAGGAGGAGTACCGGCGGCGGGTCCTGGATGCGGTTATCGCCGGCGCTACCGTGGAGATCCCGCCGGTGATGGTGGAACAGCAGGTGGAGCGGATGATAGAAGACCTGGCCGACCGGCTGGCCCAGATGCGCCTCAACCTGACCCAGTACCTGCGGGGGACCGGCCGGACCGAGGAGCAGCTGCGGGAAGAGTTCCGGCCCCAGGCCCGGCAGCTCCTCCTGGAGCGGCTGGTGCTGGACGCGGTGGCCGAGGCGGAGGGGATTGAGGTTACGGATGAAGAGGTCCGGGCCGAGGCGGCCCAGATCGGGGTGCCGGTCGACCAGGCCGACGACCGGCTGACCAGGCTCTTTACCGAGGGTGGGGGCCGGGACTACCTGGTGAACGTAATCCGGCGGCGCCGGGCGCTGGAGCGGCTGGTGGCCATCGCCAGCTCGCCGGCCGAGGCGGCCGCCGAGACCGAAAAGACCGAGGGGAACCGAGATGACGAAGGGACTGTATCTGCCTGAGATTCATTCAGCCATTATCCCCATGGTCATCGAGCAGACGGGCCGTGGGGAGCGGGCGTATGACATCTTTTCCCTCCTGCTCAAGGAGCGGATCATCTTTCTCGGCACGCCCATCAACGACCAGGTGGCCAACCTGGTCATCGCCCAGCTCCTTTACCTGGACCGGGAGGACCCGGAGAAGGACATCCACCTCTACATCAGCTCGCCGGGCGGGGTGATTACGGCCGGCCTGGCCATTTACGACACCATGCAGCTCATCCGCCCGGACGTTCAGACCATCTGCGTGGGCATGGCCGCCAGCATGGCCACCGTGCTGCTGGCCGCCGGGGCTAAGGGCAAGCGGTTTGCCCTGCCCCACTCCACCATCCACATGCATCAGGCCCAGGTGGGCAGCATCGGCGGGGCGGCGGCCGACGTGGAGATAATGGCCAAGGAGATCCTGCGCCAGCAGGACCAGATCCGGCGGATCCTGGCCTACCACACCGGCCAGCCGCTGGAGCGGATCATCCAGGACACCGACCGAGACTTCTTCATGACGCCCGAGCAGGCGGTCGAATACGGTATCATTGATGAGGTCTTGACGAAACCGGGCCGGGGCGCCTAGTATAAAAGAAGTCGGAGTCGAGGATGTCAAACTCGCGCAACTCACGGGTCCAGTACCACTGTTCTTTTTGCGGCAAGAGTCAGGACCAGGTTCGGCGGCTCATTGCCGGGCCCGGTTCGGTGTTCATCTGCGACGAGTGCGTCGACCTCTGCCGGGAGATCATTGACGAGGAGGGGACGCCGCCCCCGAAGCCCCGGGGCATTCCCACGAACATCCCGACCCCCCGCCAGATTTACGAGCAGCTCAGCCAGTACGTCATCGGGCAGGAGCGGGCCAAGAAGGTCCTTTCGGTGGCCGTCTACAACCACTACAAGCGGATCTTAATGGGCGGCCAGATCGACGACGTGGAGCTTCAGAAGAGCAACATCCTGCTCATCGGCCCGACCGGCTGCGGCAAGACACTGCTGGCCCAGACCCTGGCCAAGATCCTGGACGTGCCCTTCACCATCGCCGACGCCACCTCCCTGACCGAGGCCGGCTACGTCGGCGAGGACGTGGAGAACATTCTGCTCCGGCTCATTCAGGCCGCCGACTACGACCTGGCCCGGGCCGAGCGGGGCATCGTTTACATTGACGAGATAGATAAGATCGCCCGCAAGGGCCCGAACCCCTCCATCACCCGGGACGTGTCCGGGGAGGGGGTCCAGCAGGCCCTGCTGAAGATCCTGGAGGGGACTATCGCCAACGTGCCGCCCCAGGGCGGCCGCAAGCACCCCCACCAGGAGTTCATCCAGATAAACACCCAGAACATCCTGTTCATCTGCGGCGGGGCCTTTGAGGGCCTCGACAAGATCATCGCCCGCCGCCTCAACAAGGGCCGGCGCATCGGGTTTACGGCCGTCAACGAGAAGACCCGGGCGCCGGAGACCGTGGACGAGCTCCTGCGGCAGGTGACCCCCGACGACCTGCTGGAATTCGGGCTGATCCCCGAATTTATCGGCCGGCTGCCCATCATTGTAACGCTGGAAAGCCTCAATAAAGACGCCCTGGTCCGGATTCTCACCGAACCGAAGAACGCCGTCGTCAAGCAGTACCAGAAGATCTTCGCCCTGGACAAGGTGGAGCTTATCTTTACGCCGGATGCCCTGGAGGCCGCGGCCGAGGAGGCCCTCCGCCACAAGACCGGGGCCCGGGGTCTGCGGACCATCATCGAGGACGTGCTCCTCGACGTGATGTACGAGCTCCCGTCGAGGCCGGACGTGCGCAAGTGCATCATCAACGCCGACACCATCCTGAAGCGGTCCCAGCCCATCCTGCTTAACCGCTACGACCGGCCGGTAACCACCGAGCCGGTGGACGAATCGGCCTGACCGGCGGGCGCTTGCGGTTTCCGGGCGGACCCCCAAAATGGGGTCCGCCCGGCGTTTTCAGGCCAGTCCCCCCAGCCAGCGGCTCTCCAGGGCCCCCAGCGTCCCCGCCGTCTTGAGCCTTTGAAGGGCCCCCTCTACTTGCTCGTAGAGGGTCCGGGCATCGGCCCGGAGCAGGAGGGCCAGGGGCCGGGGGATAAGGGGGGTGGGCTCGATCAGCAGGCCGGGGTTAAGACTCAGGGCCTGCCGGGCGGCAACGTAGTTTAAAACCGCCGCCCCGACCTCCCCGGCCGCCAGGGCCCGGGCCAGCTCCCGGGCCGAACCGAAGGACACCGGCTTCAGACCCCGGCGGCGGGCCGCCTCCCGGGCCGCCCCCTCGGCTTCGCCGGCCGCCTCGAATCCCAGCCGGTCCGACCGGACTTCGGCGGACCGGACCAGAAAATACCCGACGTCGATATACGGGCTGGTAAACTGAAAGTCCTTTTTATGCTCGGGGCCGGGGTTGAGGCCGGCGGCCAGGTCCGCCCGACCGGTCAGAACCAGGTCGGCCACCACCTCGATGGAGTCCAGGACGAACTCCGGCCGGAGGCCCAGCTCGGCCGCCAGCCGGCGGCCGAGGTCCGGTTCGAACCCCACCGGCTCCCCGGCCGGGTCCAGGTCGGAGAGGGGCGGGTAGCTCGGGTCGAGGGCAACCCGCAGCCGGCCCGAAACTCGAACCCTTTCCCAGCTCAGGTCGGGCGCGGCGGGCCGGCAGGCGGCCAGGAGGGCGGCCCCCAGCAGGGCCCCCAGGAACCGACGCCGGGATGCGGCCGGGCCCATGGCGGCTGCGGTCAGACGGCCTCCCGCACGAAGGTGAAGTCGAGCTCGAGGCGAATATTGTTCTCGACGCTCAAGACCACCGCCACCCGGGGCACCTGCATGTTAAAATCCTCGAACTTGAAGCTGGTGGTGGCCGTTCCGGTCACCTGGTTCCCGTCGAACCTGGCCGTAACATCCCAGGTGACGGGTCGGGTCGTGCCGTGAATCGTCAGGTCGCCCGTCAGCTGGAAGGTGGCCTCCCCCGAGGTCGGTAGCGGCCAGCGCAGGCCCCGGACCTCCCGGGCGACGAATTCGGCCGTCGGATAGCGGCTCACCTCCAGGGTGTTCATCCGGATGAAGTTATCCCGGCGCTCCTGGTCGCTCCGGAGGGTTCTCAGGTCCACGCTGAACTTTGAGGCCGAGCTGATAACGGAGCCGTCGCCGGCAAAGGCAATCGTCCCGGAGATGGCTTTGGTGCGTCCGACGGCGTCGCTGGGGAACTGGAGGGCCGCCAGCTGCTCCCGGACCCGGTACCGGGCCTCGCTCTGGTCGGGGACGACCCGGAAGGTGACGGCCGCGGCCGCCGGGCGGGTGTCGGGGGTGGTGGCGGGGGTGCCGGCCGGGGGCGATGGGGTGGGCGGTGGGGCTGCGGCCTGCGGCTGACTGCAGGCCGCAAGGACAGAAATGGCTGCCAAAAACAATAAGGTCCAGATTCGGGCCACTTTGGGTCGTACCTCCTCGTTTTTAAGCCTGGACTTTGCGGCCAGCGGCCTCAGCCCGGGCCGTCGGGGCCTTCGATCAGAGAAATTAACATACCGGGTCCAAGGGCCGGTTAAACCGGTGCAAAATCGAAGTTAACTGGTGAGTCCTGACGAGTCTTGGTTCTGTAGCTTTTAAACTCGACACCGCAGCTGACGGGGCCCAAGGACCTTCCTGCGCCGGAATCCCCAGCCCGTCCCATGGGTTAAGAGGGTGCCGGCCGCCAGACCTGACCCAACCCCTATCCCGACCGGGCCGCTTCCCACAGCTGCCGGTCGAAAGTAGCCATCACTGCCGGCTCGCCCAAAAGCTCGGCCCAGGTCAGGGCCGCGGCCAGGTGAACGGCATCGCAGCCCCGAAGCTCCTTCTCCCAGGCCAGGGCGACCGCTCGGCTGAGCGAAGTCGTTCGAACCGATTCCCCTCCGCCCGCGCCAGGGCAGCTTCCCCGCACCGCCTTGGCCAGGCAGCCGCAACCTCCACCCGGCTGATGGCCGCCGTACCGAGGCTGAATCAACGGTGGTCGATGAGTTTAAGTTGCTTAGGTCCTTTTTGAGGCCATCCCTAACCCGAGACATGCCCGGGGCCGAGTCCATCCCCTGGTCGGTATCCTGAGCCTGGTGGTCCTCGGTTTGATGGCCGGGGCACGCTCGCTAAGCGACATAAGCCGATTCGGGACTATCCATCCGGAAATCCTGGGGCCTTTGGGCTTGCGCCGCAGCCCCTCAACCTCGACCTTGAGCCGGCTTTTGCGTTCGGTCTCGGTTGAGACCGTCCGCCGGGCCCAAACTCGACATAAGTTCCTTGGCAACTTATGTCGAGTTTCCCGGAGGCTGGCCCAACTTCGGGGTCAAACGGAGGGCGGTACCCTTGCTGCCGACGGCAAGACCTTGGGTGGGGTCTGGGAAGACGGCAAGCAGCTACATGTGCCCCACATTTTTGCCCAGGAAGCTTCCCTGGACCAGCTTGCGGTTGAGGAGGTCTCGGCCGAGCCCGATGCGGTCAGGGTCTGGGTCGAACAGCGGGCCGACAAATTCCCGGGTTTTAAGGTGCTTACCGGGGATGCCCTTATGGCTCAATCTTGATATAAGTTCCCAAGCAACTTATGTTGAGTTTGGGCCATCGTTGATAACTACCGGGACTATCTTTTAAGGCTTAAAAAACCAGCACAGGCTCTATGCCGACGTAGAGCTGCTTTTTAGGCAGGCAGGTCCGCCCGGGGCGGTCACGGTTTAGAAAGGGCATGGCCGCCTTGAGAGGCGGGCGATAAGGACCTCGACGGCCCTGTCAGGCTACAGCGATTTTCCAAGCCTAAAGCAGGTCATTCAGTTTAAGAGCCGGGCCCTGGCATTGTTGACATAAACGCTTTAGCGTTTATGTCAACAATGGGCAGATTCGGGAAGCCACCCACTACCAGATAACCAGTCTAAGTCCGGAGCAGGCTATAGCCCGGCGATTGCTTGAGCTTAGCCGAGGGCACTGGTGGATTGAGAACCGACTTTTCTGGGGTCAAAGATGACAGCTTTTTTGAGGACCGCCACGTGCTTGGTTCCCACCGGGCAGGATGGGTTCTGAGCTTGCTGCGAGCCGCAGCCATTAACCTTCTTCGGGGCCGGTCTCGGCTCTGGGCAGACACGCTGCCCCTTACGGGTCGTGCCCAGTGGGTTGCAGCCTACCCAGCTGCTATCCTCGATGACTTCTACTGAGCTTGCAAAGGCCCTGACTGTGAGCTACTTGCGCAAACGGGGCTGCGTCTGGTAGTGATTCTGGCGCTTGGGTCCATCGCGGTGGTAGGGGGGCTCGGCGGCCTGGGGTTCAGCTCCGGGCAGGTTAGCCGCAGCCAAAATCAGGAGGATTTTGCGCCCGGGGGACTCCTCGTCAAAAGCCGGACCGGGCTGGAAGTTTGCATCCAACCGGTTGGGGATGTCCGAATTGACCCCGGGCAAGCCCGGGCCCGGCTGGAAACCGTCCTGACCGAGGTCGCCCGACACCCGAAATGGGCACCGGCAGGCTTCGGGTCGGCCCCGGTTCGGGTTGGCTTTGGGTGGCCAAGGGAGCCCTACCTGCTTCAGCCTGGCATTGGTGTCGTTGGGGGCAAGCCGCTCGGTGTGAATCCCTTCGACCGCCGCGTGGAGGTAGCGAGCCGCTACCGGCTGTTCGTTGTTTGTAGCGTCCCCGTCGCAGATCCGGCGGCTTTTTAAGGATGACCCCCGGGTCCTGCGGGTTGCTGCCGAAGAGTTCTTGTGCAAGGGGCATACCTGCGCCGAGGTGACCACCGGCCTTTATCTGAGCACCGAAGAGTTTGCCCATCCCGGCTTTCTCAGGGGGTGGGTCGAGAAGGCCCTCGGCCTTGAGTCGGCCAAGCCGATTGAGCCGATGGTTCCCCGGCCGGCCCAGCGGCCGTAGGCGGGATATAATCGGGCTGCTGGATATGGTTCAAACCAAGGGGGTGCGAAGGTGCGCAGGCTATTTTTGCCGCTGCTGATTTTGGGGGCGGTGCTGGCGGTGGGCCTTGGGACGGATGCCAGCCCGGGCCTGGCCAATCAGCCCCCAAGCCCCGAAGAGGTCGACCGCCGCTACCGGGAGTTTAATTAAAAGCCGAAATTCGTAGGCGAGCTTAACGGGTTTTGGTTTTACGATCCCCAAAGTGCAAACCCGGCCCGCATCCGGCGGCCGGCTTCATGCCGGCAGCAGGCCGCCCGCTGGGTCGGCGAAGCCGAAATTCGGGGTTCGGCCCTCGACTTTTCGGTCAGCTACTTGCCTGCGGGCATGAGTTTGTTTGCGGCGGGCGGTTCGGTTGGCGGGCAGGAGATAGTCTTTGTTGAACGCTCATATACCGGCCCCGGCCGGCTGGTGCAGGTGGGACGGCTGCTGGGCGGGCCGGACCTTGGGGCCGTGGCGCCCCGGGAATACCTTGAGGTTGCGGCGGTGGGGGGACGCCCCGCGCTGGTGATGCGGCCCATCTTTGCCAGGCATCGGATGGCCGTCTGGATGCGGGATGAGGCGAGCGTCTGGACGGTTTCGTGCGTCGGCCTTGACCAGGCCGAATGCGTAAGGGTTGCTGCAGGCGCAAAGTAACGAGGGGTAAGGACGTCCCACTGCTGGGAGCTTACCAGCTATCTCGGCCCGCCCCGGGGCGGGCCGGGCACTTTCCCCGTCTCCTGCATCCTCAACTGAAACAGCTGTGAGACCCCGCAGGCGCGCGTGCTCAAGCCTGCGCTTAAAGGGACTCGGAGCGCCGGCAGAAACCCTTTCCGGGCAAGCTGAACGCCTGGGGCCGCACGCCGGGACTTCCCAGTTCGTTCTGAGGGGCACACTGCACCAGCTCTGGTCCGGACGTAAGGCCTTAGGCCCATGCGGCGGCTGCCTGCGAGACCATGCCGGCCGCCTCACTTTGACGTAAACGTAACCCCCGGGGTATCTTTAGAATGGTCCGATGCGCCGCTGGGTCCTGGTTCGGCTGTTAAAATTCCTGTGGAAGTATTGGGGCCAGGTTTTTCTGGCCTATTTTTGTTTGCTCTGTGCCTCCGGCTTCGGGCTGGCCATCCCCTGGCTCATCAAGGAGGTTATCGACTTCGGCCTTCGGGCCGGCAACCCGGGCTACCTGGTGCTTGCCGGCGGCCTGGTGGTCCTCTTCAGCGTGGCCCGGGGGGCCTTCGCCTTCGGCCAGGGCTACCTGTCGGAGGCCGTGTCCCAGCGGGCGGCCTACGACCTGCGTAACGCCCTCTTTGATAAGTTCCAGCGGCTCAGCTTCGCCTTCCACGACCGGGCCCAGACCGGCCAGCTGATGTCCCGGGCCACCGCCGACGTCGAGGGGGTACGGGTTTATTTAAACATCGGCCTCATGCGCCTCCTCACGGTGGCCGTTATGGTTCCGGCCGTCCTTATCCTGGCCGTTCAGGCTAACGTCCGGCTGGCAGTGATCCTTTTAGTGAGTGTGGTGGCTATTGGCCTCTGGGCCGTGAACATCTCGGCCCGGCTCCGGCCCGTCTGGCTCCAGGTCCAGCAGGCGATGGGCGACCTGGGGACGGTCCTGCAGGAGAACCTGACGGGCATCCGGGTGGTGCAGGCCTTCTGCCAGGAGGCGGCCCAGCAGCGGCTCTACGACCGGTTTAACCGGCGGCTCCGGGAGCTGAGCCTGCGGGCCAGCCGGATTGGGGCGTTCCACCAGCCGTTTTTGCTCTTCATGCTCAACCTGGCGGTGGTGGCCACCCTCTGGGTCGGGGGTCGGGAGGTGATGGCGGGAAGGCTCACCCTGGGCGAGCTGGTGGCCTTTACCCAGTATCTGCTGATGCTCTTTATGCCGGTCCGGGCCCTGGGCTGGGTGATGAACATCTTCGCCCGGGCCCAGTCGGCCGGCGAGCGCATCTTCGAAATCCTCGACTCCGTTCAGGAGGTTTCCGAAAAGCCCGACGCCATAGAGCTTAAAGGGGTCCGGGGCGAGGTGGTCTTTGAGAACGTGACCTTCGCCTACCCGGGCCGGCCCCCGACCCTTCGCAACGTGAACCTGCGGGTGAAGCCGGGGGAAATCGTCGCCCTGGTGGGCCCCACCGGCAGCGGCAAAAGCACCCTGGTTCAGCTTATCCCCAGGTTCTACGACGTTACCTCCGGCCGGGTTCTCGTCGACGGCCACGACGTCCGGGACCTTAAGCTGGCATCCCTGAGGCGCAATATCGGCATCGTCCTGCAGGACACGTTCCTGTTTGCGGCCACCATCCGGGAGAACATCGCCTACGGCCGCCCGGATGCCACCGACGCCGAGGTTGTCGCCGCGGCCGGGGCCGCCCGCATCCACGACTTCATCATGAGCCTGCCCGACGGCTACAACACCTGGGTGGGGGAGCGGGGCCTCACCCTTTCGGGGGGCCAGCGCCAGCGCATCGCCATCGCCCGGGTTCTGCTCCTGGACCCGAAAATCCTGATCCTGGACGACGCCCTGGCCAGCGTCGACGTGGAGACGGAGGCGGAGATTCAGGCGGCCTTGGAGACGGTGATGCAGGGCCGGACCACCTTCATCATCGCCCACCGGCTCCGGACGGTGCGGCTGGCCCACCGGGTGGTGGTTATGGTCAACGGAGAGGTGGTTGAGGAGGGCACCCACGAGGAGCTGCTGGCCCGCGGCGGCTTCTACCGGCGGCTCTATGAGACCCAGCTTCGGCCGCAGGCCGAGGCCGAACTTTTAATGCGGGGTGACGATTAGGCCATGATGATCGGGCACTGGCACGGGGCCGGCATCCTGCGGCGTAGCGATCTGATGCTGGATGAAAAGGAGTTCGGCCGGGCCTTCGACTGGCCCGTCTACCGCCGCCTCTTCGGGTTCATAAAGCCCTACGCCGGTCCGATGATCCTGAGCGCCCTTCTTACCCTGGTTTACACCGTAACTAACCTGCTCAACCCGTACCTTATCAAGCTGGCCATCGATGGGCCCATTGCCCACTCCGACCCGGCCGGCCTCGGGGTCTTAGCCCTCCTTTTCCTGGCCAACAGCACCGCCTCCTGGCTGGCGCAGTTCGGGCAGACCTGGTTTCTGGCCTGGGTGGGCCAGCAGGTGCTGTACGACCTGAGTAGCCGGATGTTTAACCACGTCCAGCGGCTAAGTTTCAGCTTCTTCGACGCCAACGAGGTTGGCCGGATTATGTCCCGGGTCCAGAATGACGTTCAGGTGCTCCAGGAGATCCTGGCCCAGGGAACGGTCTCCCTCGCCGCCGACGTGGTGACGCTGTTGGGGATTCTGGCGGTTCTCTTCCAGATGAACCCCCGGCTGGCCCTGCTTACTTACCTGGTTCTGCCCCTGCTGGTGGGAATCACCATTGTCTGGCAGCGGCGGGCCATCGAGTCCTTCCGGCGCGTCCGGGCCGCTATCTCGGTGGTTAATGCGACCCTTCAGGAGAGCGTTTCGGGGGTACGGGTGATCCAGGCGCTGGTCAGGGAGCGGGACAACCTGCGCCGATTTGACGCCCTGAACGAACAGCACCTGGAGGCCAACCTTCAGGCCGGCCGGGTCTCGGCCCTGATTTTGCCGGCGGTGGAGGTGGTTTCGGCCCTGGCCACGGCCCTGGTCATCGTCTTCGGCGGGGGGATGGTGCTGGTGGGGGAGCTCCAGGTCGGGGCGCTGGTCGCCTTCACGCTGTACATAAACCGGTTCTTTGACCCCATCCGGGACATCGCCATGCGCTACACCCTGCTCCAGCGGGGCACCGTGGCGGCCGAGCGGATCTTTGAGGTCCTGGATACCCGGCCGGAGGTGGCCGACGCGCCCGGTGCCGTGGAGCTGCCGCCGGTCCGGGGGGAGGTGGTCTTTGAGGACGTCTGGTTTTATTATGTCCACGACGTGCCCGTCCTCAAGGGGATAAGCCTCCGGGTGGAGCCGGGCGAAACCGTCGCCCTGGTGGGGCCCACCGGGGCCGGCAAGAGCACCCTCGTCCGGCTCATCCCGCGGTTTTACGAGGTGAAAGAAGGCCGGATTTTAATCGACGGCTATGATATCCGCAAGGTGACGTTAAGGTCCCTCCGGCGGCAGATCGCCATTGTCCCGCAGGAGCCATTCCTGTTTTCGGGGACGATTTACGACAACATCAAGTTTGCCCGGCCGGAGGCGGACGACGCCCAGGTGATGGCGGCCGTCCGGGCCGTGGGCCTCGACGAGCTGGTGGCCGGTCTGCCCCAGGGCCTTCACACCCCGGTGGGGGAGCGGGGCCAGAACCTGAGCGTGGGCCAGCGCCAGCTGATAAGCTTTGCCCGGGCCCTTCTGGTGGACCCGAAGATTTTAATTTTGGACGAGGCCACCGCCCACCTGGATTCGCAGACCGAATCCCGCCTGCAGGCCGCCCTCCGCCGGGTCCGGACCGGCCGGACGACCTTTATCATCGCCCACCGGCTCAACACCGTCCGGGACGCCGACCGCATTGTGGTCCTGGACGGGGGCCGCATTGTGGAGGTGGGCACCCACGTCGAACTGCTTCGGCGGGGTGGCCTCTACCGGCGGCTCTATGAGGTGGGCTTCGGGGCGCTGCCCGCATCCCGGCCCGCCGGGGACGGTTCGGCCGGGACCCGGGCCTCCTAGGGGCCCAGGGGGTCGGGTATAATTGGCAGGTGATGGGCCTTCGGGAGCTTCTTTTTCGGCTGCAGCGCTGCGAAGTCAGCGTCGAAGAGGTCTTAGATTATCTTAAGGTCTGGCCTTACGAGGAGCTGGGCTACGCCAAGGTCGACCACCACCGGGCCCTGCGTAAGGGCTTCCCCGAGGTGGTCTTCGGCCCGGGCAAGACCCCGGCCCAGGTGGCCGAGATCGTGGGCCGCCTTGCCGCCCGGAGCGAATGCATCCTGGTGACCAAGACTTCCCTTGAGGCCTTTGAGGCCGTCCGGGCGGTGGTCCCCGACGCCCGCTTCCACGAGGCGGCCCGGGCCGTCTACGTGGACCGGCGGCCCAGTCCCAGCCTCAAGCCCGGGGTTGTGGTGGTGGCGGCCGGCACCGCCGACCTGCCGGTGGCCGAGGAGGCGGCCTTAACCTTGGAGCTTATGGGCAGCCGGCCCGACCGCCTCTACGATGTGGGGGTTGCCGGCATTCACCGGCTTTTGGGCAACCTGGGTCGGCTCAGGTCGGCCCGGGCCGTGGTGGTGGTTGCCGGGATGGAGGGGGCGCTCCCCAGCGTGGTTGGGGGTCTGGTGGCCGCCCCGGTCATCGCCGTGCCCACCAGCATAGGCTACGGGGCCCACTTTGGGGGCCTGGCGCCCCTGCTTACGATGCTTAATGCGTGTGCGCCTGGGGTTGCGGTGGTGAACATCGACAACGGTTTTGGGGCGGGCTATCTGGCCGCCCTGATAAACCGGGGGGTTGAAGATGAATCCGAAGCTTGAGCGGCTTAAGGCGATTTTAAAGGAGCTGGGCTCGGCGGTGGTAGCCTTTTCGGGCGGGGTGGACAGCAGCCTTTTAGCCTCGGTGGCCTACGAGGTTTTGGGGGAGCGGGCGGTGGCGGTCATCGGGTCTTCGCCGACGTATCCGCCGGAGGAGATCGCCGAGGCCGAGGCCATTGCCCGGGAGATCGGCATCCCCTACCGGGTGGTGGATACGGCCCAGCTTGAGGACCCGAACTTTGTGGCGAACAACCCGGCCCGGTGTTATCACTGCCGGCACGAGCTTTACACCAGGCTTGGGGAGTTTGCCCGGGCCAACGGCTATCGGTGGGTCATCGACGGGACGAACGCCGACGACCTGGGGGACTACCGGCCCGGGCTTAAGGCGGCCGAGGAGCTTGGGGTGAGGCATCCCCTTTGTGAGGCGGGGCTTACCAAGGCGGAGATAAGGGAGCTGGCGCGGGCGCGCGGGCTTAAGGTGTGGGACAAGCCGGCGTCGCCGTGTCTGGCGTCCCGTTTTCCGTACGGGCGGATCATAACGCTGGGTGAGCTTGGGCAGGTTGCGGCGGCGGAGGCGTATTTGCGGGGGCTTGGGTTCAGGCAAGTGCGGGTGCGCCATCACGGGGAGCTGGCCCGGATTGAGGTTCTGGCCGAGGATATCGTTCGGCTGGCGGCGCCCGAGGTTCGGGCCGGGGTTGTGGCCCGGTTTAAGGAGCTGGGGTATCGTTACGTGACGGTGGACCTGGCGGGCTACCGGATGGGCAGCCTAAATGAGGCGGTCCTGGCCCGGACCCGCCCCTCCGGCCCCTAGCAGCTTCGGCGGTGAGGGCCGCTTACTTTGACTGCTTTGCCGGCGCCGCCGGGGATATGATTGTGGGCGCCCTGGTGGACGCCGGCGCTCCCCCCGAGGCCCTGCTGACCGCCTTCGAGAGGCTGGGCCTTGCCGGGTACTCGGTCCGGTTTGAGTCCGGTCGCCGCGGGCCGCTGGCCGGGACCCGCTTCGTCGTGGAGGCCCCGGTTGCCCGCGGCCCCGGCCGTCGGCTTAAAGACGTGCTGGAAATCATCCGGCGGGCCGGCCTTCCGCCCCGGGTGGCCGAGGGGGCGGCCGCCGTCTTCCGGCGGCTGGCCGAGGCCGAGGCCAGGGTCCATGGAACTGACGTCGACTCGGTCCACTTCCACGAGGTGGGGGCCGTGGATGCCATCCTGGATGTGGTGGGCGCCCTGGTCGGTCTGGAGGCCCTGGGAATTGGGGCGATTTTCTGCTCGTCCCTGCCGGCGGGGGGCGGGGTGGTGGGCACGGCCCACGGCAACCTGCCGGTCCCGGCGCCGGCCGTCCTGGAGCTTTTGGCCGGCACCGGGGCGGCGGTGGTGCCCCCCCCGACCCCGGAAACCGCCCGCTACGAGCTGGTCACCCCGACGGCCGCCGCCATCTTCGCCGCCCTCGCCCGCTTCGAACAGCCGGCCATGAAGGTCGAGGCCGTGGGCTACGGTCTGGGTAGTCGGGACCTGGAATCGCTGCCCAATGCCCTCCGGGTTTGGGTTGGGGAGGTGGCCGAACTTCCGGCCGAGCAGACCATCACCCTCCTTGAGACCAACATCGACGATATGGCGCCCGAACTCTGCGGCTACTTGATGGAGCGGCTCTTGGAGGCCGGTGCCCGGGACGTCTGGTTCACCCCGATCCAGATGAAGAAAAACCGGCCCGGCATCCTGGTGAGCGTGCTGGCCCCGGCCGCCCTGGAAGACCGCCTCCTCGATATCATCTTTCGGGAAACGACGACCTTGGGCGTCCGGCGCCGGCCGGTGGGCCGGCACGAGGCCGCCCGGGAGCTTTTTCAGTTCGACTCAAGTCTGGGCCCGGCGGCCGTAAAGGTCAAGCGTTGGGGGGGAAGGCCGGTGAGCGTTGCGCCCGAGTACGAGGTGTGCCGGGAGCTGGCCCGCCGAACCGGCCGTCCCCTGCAGGAGGTTTACCGGGTCGTTGAGCTGGAAGCGTGGCAAAAGCTTGCTACCCAGGAGGTGAGTGAGCCGTGGAGATAAAGACCGTTGGGGTTGTGGGCTGCGGCCTGATGGGCTCGGGGATCGCCGAGGTGTGCGCCCGGGCCGGGTATAACGTCATCGTCCGGGAGGTGGATGAGGCCGCCCTGGACCAGGGGCTGGGACGCATCCGGCAGTCGCTGGGTCGGGCCCTGGAGCGGGGCCGCATCGACCAGGCCACTTACGAGCAGGTTCTGGGCCGGATTCGGGGCACGGTGAACATGGCCGACCTGGCCGGGTCGGACTTCGTCATCGAGGCGGTGGTGGAAAACCTGGAGCTTAAAAAGCAGGTTTTCGCCGAGCTGGACCGTCTCTGCCGGGAGGGGGTAATTCTGGCCACCAATACCTCGTGTCTGCCCGTAACCGATATTGCGGCCGCCACCCGCCGGCCCAAGCTGGTCATCGGCACCCACTTTTTCAACCCGGCCCCGGTTATGCCCCTGGTGGAGGTCGTCCGGACGATTTTAAACGACGACGAAACCGTCGAGACCACCCGGCGCTTCTGCGAATCCCTGGGGAAAACGGTGGTGATTACCAAGGACCGGCCCGGCTTTATCGTTAACCGGCTGGCGATTCCCTTCCTGCTGGATGCCGTCCGGATCCTGGAAGAGGGCCTCGGCACGAAGGAGGAGGTCGACACGGCCGTTAAGCTGGGCCTTAATCACCCGATGGGCCCCTTTACCCTGCTGGACTTTGTGGGCCTAGACACAACCCTGTTCGTGGCCGACGCCATGTACCAGGAGTTTAAGGACCCCCGGTACGCCGCCCCGCCCCTGCTGCGCCGGATGGTGGCCGCCGGCCTGCTGGGCCGGAAGTCCGGCCGGGGCTTTTACGACTACTCGTCGGGGTAATTGGCCGTAAAGGCCGGGGCCGCGGTCGGCGGTCTGCTTCTGGCCCTGGCCGTGGGGCTGGGGGCGGCCGTCGGGCCCGGCTATCCCTCGGACAGCGCCCACTATAAATACTGGACCCGGCTGGTCACCCTCGAGGGGATCCACCGGGCCTACCGGGGCACCTGGCCCGAAACTTACGCCATCTACCCGCCCGTACACCTTTACTACTACCGGCTGGTGGGGGAGGTTTACCGGCGGACGGCGGACCCGGCCTTCGAACTGGACCGGGCCCTGGAAAGCCGGCTGCTCACGTTCATGCTCAAGGTTCCGGCGGTGGCGGCCCACGTGGCCACCGCCGGCGTGGTGTGGCTGACCGCCCGCTACTGTCTGGGTCCGGACCGGGCGTTGCCGGCCGCGGCCGCCTGCGCGTTTAACCCGGCCCTGCTTTTCACCGTGAGCCACTGGGGCCAGCCGGATTCGGTCCACACCCTCTTCCTCCTGGCCGGCTTCGGCCTGCTCGGCGCCGGGCGGGTTGCGCCCGCCTGGGGGGCCTTCAGTTTGGCGGCCCTGTCGAAGCCCCAGGCCTGGGTGCTTCTGCCCCTGGCCCTGTGGGCTTCCCTGCGCTGGTTCGGCCGCGGGCCCACTTTTCGGGGCCTGGGGGTGGGGTTCGGGCTGGGTCTGGCCTTAACCCTGCCCTTCATCCTGGGGGGAACGCTGGGGGAACTGCTCACCCTGCCGGCTCAGACGGCCGGGGTGATGCCGGTGGTTTCGGCGAACGCCCACAACCTCTGGTGGCTGCTCACTCTCGGCCGGGGGCTGGCCGTCCCGGACACGGCGCCCTTTATCGGGCCGGTCTCATACCGGACCGTGGGCCTGGGGCTGACCTTGGGGGTCGTGGGGGCCGCAATTCTGGGGCTGGGGCGACGGCCCGACCCGGTAAGGCTTCACCTGCTCGGGGCCCTTACGGGCCTCGGCTTTTTTATACTGGCAACCCAGGTCCACGAAAACCACCTCTTTTTCGTTCCGGCCCTGCTGGCCCCGGTGGCCCTCTGGGCCAGGCCCCTAACCCTGGCCCTCGGCCTGGTGAGCCTGACGTACCTGGCCAACCTGGTAATCGCCGACCCGGTGCTTAACCTGGTCCCGGAGGCCGACCGGCCCGCCCTCGGCCTGGTCAACGCCGTGGGGAACTTGGGGGTGTTTCTCTACCTGGGCTGGCTGGCCCTGCGGGCCTTTAAAGCTCCAGCTCGGGGGCGATCCCCTTCATCGCCTCCAGGCCCAGGCCGATGAATTCGGGCAGGGGGATACCCAGGTTGGATTCGCAGGTTAAGATCTCTTCCCGGCTGGCGCCCCGGGCGAAGGACTTTTCTTTAAAGCGGCGCAGGACGAAGTCCACCGTCAGGGGCTCGAGCCGCTTTTCGGGGTGGACCAGGGCGCAGGCGACGATGAGGCCGGTCAGGTTGTCGCAGGCGTAGAGGGCCTTGGCCATGGTGGTGTCCATCGGGGCCTTGTGGTTGTGGGCCAGGATCGCCCGGACGATCCGCTCGGTGCCGGCGTACTGGCGGAGCCGTTCGGCGGTGATTTCGGTGTGGCGGCTCAGGTCCTTTTCGGTTACCTCGTAGTCGGCGTCGTGGAGGAGGCCGGTAAGGCCCCACTCCGCCTCGTCCTCGCCGAAATGGCGGGCGAGGCGGCGCATGAAGGCCTCGACGGCCAGGAGGTGTTTTTTAATGTTAGGGCTTTTAACAAGCTCATCGACGATTTTGAGGGCCTCCTCCCGGGTCAGGGTGAGGCGCTGGTCGACGGTCATGGCGGCTTCACCTTCCGGCAGGCTTTTTTAGAGTATAGGCCGGCGGGGGCCGAGGGAACAATCGGAGACGGCAGACGGCGGGGGCTTTCCGTTTATCCGCCAACCTGCTAGCAGTCGGCGGCTAGTTTAGAGCGCACGGCCGGGCATCCCTACGGCGGGCCGGCTTTTGCGCCCTAATGCCCTGGGAGGGGCGGGTTGGGGAAACCGGCGGTCGTGTTATAATAAAAATTGCCCGTTGATGCAGCCCAGCCGGGAGGTGGTCCGAAGTCCTGAATCGGCCGGCCAGGCCCCTCACCTTGACAGTCTCAGGGGGCCGTGGTATAGTTTAGTCTGGTTGAGTGTGATCTGCGGCTTGTTTCACCCTTAACGTGCCCTCTCTGGAATGTTGCCGATTCCCCGTTCAAGGGTATAAGTGCCGGTAAATTTTTCTGACCGGGGGAGTGTTCGCTTATGTCTTTGGTCTCCTATGGGAGTTCGACCGAAAACTTGAGGTTGCCCAAAAAGTCCTACGCCCGAATCCCGGATATACTGCCCCTGCCCAGCCTTATTGAGGTTCAGCTTAAGTCGTTCCGCTGGTTTATGGAGGAGGGTCTGCGGGAGGTCCTGGATGAGATCTCCCCCATTGAGGACTTCACCGGGCGGCGCATGGCCCTCTATTTCGGCGACTACGAGTTCGGCAAGCCCCAGTACACCGAGTGGGAAGCCCGGGAGCGGGACGTCACCTACGCCGCCCCCCTGCGGGTGGAGGTTACCCTTGTGGTGCGGGGGGAGGACGGCACCAAGGTGGAGCGCAAGCAGAAGGTGTTTATGGGGGACTTCCCCCTGATGACGTCCACGGGCACCTTTATCATCAACGGGGCGGAGCGGGTCGTTGTAAGCCAGCTCATCCGGTCGCCGGGCGTTTATTTGAGCCTCGAGCCCGACCCGATTTCGGGCCGCAGGCTCTGCTTCGGCAAGGTGGTTCCCAACCGGGGGGCCTGGCTCGAGTTCGAAAGCAGCCCCCGGACTGGAATTTCGGCCCGGATCGACCGCAAGAAGAAGCTGCCGGTAACCACTTTCCTGCGGGCCGTCGGCTTCGGAAGCGACGAGGAGCTCTTCGAGCTCTTTGAAGGGGTCGACACCAACCCGGAGTTCTCCTGGCTGCGGGCCACCCTGGCCCGGGACCCGGTCAAGAATGCCCTGACCCGGGATCGCTCCGGCGAGGGCCAGAAGGCGGCCCTTGAGGACTTCCACCGGCGGATGCGCCCTGGGGACCCACCTAATGAATATGCCGCCCGGCAGATGCTGGATGCCCTCTACTTCAATCCCCGCCGGTACGACCTGGGCCGGGTGGGCCGGTACAAGCTGAACCGGCGGCTCGAAATCAGCGTCGACCCGGGCCGCAAAGCCCTCACCGCCGAGGACCTGGTGGAGATGGTCCGGCGGATAATCCTGCTCAACAACTACGACCTGGGGCCGCAGTACTGTCCCCGGTGCCACCTGGCCTACTACGCCCGGGTGAATCCGCCCGCCACCCCCGGCCGGTGCGACCGGTGCGGCGGCCTCCTTTCCGAGGAGCGGCCTGACGACGTGGACCACCTGGGCAACCGGCGGGTCCGCACGGTGGGTGAGCTCATTCAGAACCAGTTCCGGGTCGGCCTGCTCCGAATGGAGCGGGTCGTCCGGGAACGGATGACCATCACGCCCCCGGAGGAGGCCACCCCCAGCGCCCTGGTTAACATCCGGCCGGTCACCGCCGCCATCAAGGAGTTCTTCGGCAGCTCCCAGCTTTCGCAGTTTATGGACCAGACCAATCCCCTGGCGGAGCTGACCCACAAGCGGCGGCTCTCGGCCCTGGGCCCCGGGGGTCTTTCCCGGGAGCGGGCCGGCTTCGAGGTCCGGGACGTCCACCACTCCCACTACGGCCGAATCTGCCCGGTGGAGACGCCCGAAGGCCCCAACATCGGCCTTATAACCTCCATGGCCACCTACGCCCGGGTAAACGAGTACGGCTTTCTGGAGACACCGTACCGCCGGGTGAAGCACGAGGTCCCCAACCGGGTTGAGGAGCTGGTGGGTCGGATCCTGCGGGAGCCCATCTACGACGAGAACGGGCAGGAGCTGGCCCCGGCCGGCACCGAGGTGGACCGGGAGCTGGCCGAACGCATCAGCCGGCTCCCCATCGAGCGGGTCCGGGTCCGGCCCTTCGTCAGCGATGAGGTGGAGTATCTGACGGCGGACCAGGAGGAGCGCTACTACATCGCTCAGGCCAACGTGGCCCTGGACGAGCGGGGCCACTTCCTGGAGAGCCGGATTGAGGTCCGCCACGGCCCGACCCTCTCCCGCCAGCCGCCCGAGCGCATCGACTACGTGGACGTTTCGCCCAAACAGATCGTTTCGGTGTCGGCGTCCCTGATCCCCTTCCTGGAGCACGACGACGCCAACCGGGCCCTGATGGGCTCGAACATGCAGCGACAGGCGGTGCCCCTGGTCCGGCCGCAAGCGCCCATCATCGCCACCGGGATGGAAGGCCCGGCCGCCCGGGACAGCGGGCAGGTGATCACCGCCGACACCGACGGCACGGTGGTAAGCGTTACCGGCCACATGATCAAGGTTGTCGACGACGAGGGCCGGGAGCACATCTACGCCCTCAACAAGTTCTACCGGTCCAACCAGGCCACCTGCATCAACCAGCGGCCCATCGTGGCCAAGGGCGAACGGGTTCGGAAGGGGCAGGTGCTGGCCGACTCGTCGTCGACGGACCAGGGCGAGCTGGCCCTCGGGCAGAACGTGCTGGTGGCCTTCATGAGCTGGGAGGGCGGGAACTTCGAGGACGCCATCATCATCAGCGAGCGGCTGGTCCGGGACGACGTTTACACCTCCGTGCACATTGAGGAGCACGAGGTCGAGGCCCGGGACACCAAGCTCGGGCCCGAGGAGATAACCCGGGACATCCCCAACGTCGGGGAGGAGAGCCTGCGGGACCTGGACGAGAGCGGCATCATCCGCATTGGCGCCGAGGTCCAGCCGGGGGACATCCTCGTGGGCAAGGTTACCCCTAAGGGCGAGACGGAGCTCACCCCGGAGGAGAAGTTGCTCCGGGCCATCTTCGGGGAGAAGGCCCGGGACGTCAAAGACACCTCCTTGCGGGTGCCCCACGGCGAATACGGCAAGGTCATCGACGTGAAGGTCTTCAGCCGGGAGCAGCACGACGAGCTTCCGGCCGGGGTGAACAAGCTGGTGCGGGTCAGCATCGCCCAGCGGCGGAAGATCGCCGAGGGGGATAAGATGGCCGGCCGCCACGGGAACAAGGGGGTGGTGGCCATCATCCTGCCGGAGGAGGACATGCCCTTCCTGGAGGACGGGACCCCGGTGGACATCATCTTAAACCCCATCGGGGTGCCTTCCCGGATGAACCTGGGGCAGGTGCTGGAGACCCACCTGGGCTGGGCGGCCAGGGCCCTGGGGTTCCGGGCGATAACCCCGGTCTTCGACGGGGCCTCCGAGGCCGAAATCGAAGACGCCCTGGCCCGGACCTGGTTCATGGCCCGGGCCCTCGGCCGGACGGTGCCGGTGCTGGACGCCCGCTCCCTGGAGGAGATTGAGGGTTACAAGGCCCGGGCCAAGGCCTGGCTTAACGGCCTCGGCTACGACGGCGAGCGCCTCTTCGACGACCGGGTTGTCGGGGAGGCCCGCCGGGTCTGCCTGGAGCTCTGGCTCAACGAGCGGCTGGCCGAGCTGGGGCGGGACCCCATCGAGCCGGGGCAGACCTATGAGGCCCTGCTGGAGAAGGCCGAACGGATAAGCCGGGAGACCGGCAAGCCCATTCCCATCCACGGGAAGCAGATCCTCCGGGACGGTCGGACCGGGGAGCCCTTCGACCAGCCGGTCACGGTGGGGTACATCTACATGATGAAGCTGGTGCATCTGGTGGAGGACAAGATTCACGCCCGCTCCACCGGCCCCTACTCCCTCATCACCCAGCAGCCCCTGGGCGGAAAGGCCCAGTTCGGCGGCCAGCGGTTCGGTGAGATGGAGGTCTGGGCCCTGGAGGCCTACGGGGCGGCCTACACCCTGCAGGAGATGCTGACCGTCAAGTCGGACGACGTGGTGGGGCGGGTCAAGACCTACGAGGCCATCGTAAAGGGCGAGGATATCGCCCACCCACACGTGCCCGAGTCGTTTAAGGTGCTGGTCAAGGAGCTCCAGAGCCTTGCCCTCTCCGTCGAGGTGCTCAACGAGGAGGAGCAGCCGGTGGCTATCACCGAGTTCGGGGCACCGGAAGTGGACGAGGAGCGGATTCTCCGGGAGCTGGGGATAAACATCAGCGGCATCGAGACCTCGGACCTGATGGAGGGCTAGCCAGATGGCGATGCTGGAAGTTAACGATTTCAATGCCATAAGAATTTCGCTGGCCTCGCCCGAGCAGATCCTTTCGTGGTCGTACGGGGAGGTCACCAAGCCCGAGACCATTAACTACCGCACCCTCAAGCCGGAAAAGGACGGCCTTTTCGACGAGCGCATCTTCGGGCCGACCAAGGATTTTGAGTGCTACTGCGGCAAGTACAAGCGGGCAAAGCACAAGGGCATCATCTGCGAACGGTGCGGGGTGGAGGTCACCCGCTCGAAGGTGCGGCGGGAGCGGATGGGCCACATCATGCTGGCCGCGCCGGTGGCCCACCTCTGGTTCTTTAAGGGCACGCCGAGCCGGCTCGGCCTGCTGCTGGACATCTCGCCCCGCAGCCTGGAGCGGGTGCTCTACTTTGCCCAGTACATCATCATCGAGGTCGACGAGGAGCGGAAGGCCGACCTGCTGGCCAAGATCCGGGCCGAGTTCGACCAGGCCCTCGAGGCCCGGCGCCAGGAGCTGGCGGCAGCCGAGGCCGAGGTGAATGCCTGGCGGGATGCCGAGCTTAACCGGCTGGCGGCCGAGCTGGAGGCTAACAACGCCGAGGCCGAGCGCCGGCGGGACGAAACGGTTAGGGCCCTCGAGGCCGAGTTTGCGGCGGCCCGGGACCTGCTGCGGGAAGGCCTGGGCAGGCCGGCCCCGACGGCGGTGTCGTTCCGGGGGCAGACCCTGGTGGGGGCCGGGGACCTGGTAAGTGAGTCCCACATCGCCGAGCTGGCCGACGCCTACCGGCGGGAGCTGGAGCGGGCGGCCGACGACTACCGGCAGGACCTGGAGCGCTACCGGGCCCTCTACGAGGCCGGGGTCGAGCAGGTGCTTCAGGAGGCCGGACGCCGGCTGGGGGAGCTTCAGACCCGGTTTGAGGCGGCCCGGGCGGAACTCGAAGAGGAGCTGGCCGACAAGGAGGACGAGTTGCGCCGCCTCCGGCCCCGGGAGCTTCTCACCGAGATGGAGTATGCCGAGTTCCAGGAGAAATACGGCGACCTCTTCCGGGCCGGGATGGGGGCGGAGGCGATCCTGGAGATCGTTCGGCGCCTCGACCTGGACCGCCTTCGGGAGGAGCTTCGGCAGGAGATTAACTCGTCCTCAGGCCAGCGCCGCAAGAAGGCCACCAAGCGCCTCCGGGTTGTAGAAGCCTTCCGTCAGAGCGGCAACCGGCCGGAGTGGATGATCCTGACGGTCCTGCCGGTGCTGCCCCCAGACCTGCGGCCCATGGTCCAGCTGGACGGCGGCCGGTTTGCCACCTCGGACCTGAACGACCTGTACCGGCGGGTCATAAACCGCAACAACCGGCTCAAGCGGCTGATGGAGCTGGGGGCCCCGGAGATCATCATCCGCAACGAGAAGCGGATGCTCCAGGAGGCCGTGGACTCCCTGATCGATAACGGCCGCCGGGGGCGGGCGGTGGCCGGGGCCGGCCAGCACAAGCTTAAGTCGCTTTCGGACATGCTGCGGGGTAAGCAGGGCCGGTTCCGCCAGAACCTGCTGGGCAAGCGGGTGGATTACTCCGGCCGCTCGGTCATCGTGGTGGGACCGGAGCTCAAGCTCCACCAGTGCGGCCTGCCCAAGCGCATGGCCCTGGAGCTCTTTAAACCCTTCGTGATGCACAAGCTGGTGGAGCACGGCTACGCCCACAATATCAAGAGCGCCAAGCGGATCGTGGAGCGGGTTAAGCCGGAGGTCTGGGACGTCCTTGAAGAGGTGATCAAGACCAGGCCGGTTCTGCTCAACCGGGCCCCGACCCTCCACCGGCTGGGGATTCAGGCCTTCGAGCCCGTCCTGGTGGAGGGCAGCGCCATTAAGGTCCACCCGCTGGTGTGTACGGCCTTCAACGCCGACTTCGACGGCGACCAGATGGCCGTCCACGTGCCCCTCTCGAAGAAGGCGGTCGAGGAGGCCCGGGAGATCATGCTCTCGGCCAAGAACCTGCTTTCGCCCAGCTCCGGCGAGCCCATCGCCGCCCCGACCCTGGATATGGTCCTCGGGTGCTACTACCTGACCCTGGCCAAGCCGGAGGGGAAGGGGGCCGGCCGATTCTTCTCCGACTTCGACGAGGCGAAGCTGGCCTACTCCCTGGGCGAGCTGGACCTTCACGCCGAAATCTACGTTCGGGAGGCCCCCGGCAAACCCATCTTTAAGACCACCGTGGGCCGCATCATCTTCAACGAGATACTGCCGCCGGAGCTGCGGTTCCGCAACGAGGAGATGGACAAGAAGGCCCTCAAGCAGCTGGTGGCCGACTGCTACCGGCTGCTGGGGAACGACCGGACGGCC
Source organism: Dehalococcoidia bacterium (assembly GCA_042408785.1). Taxonomy (GTDB): domain Bacteria; phylum Chloroflexota; class Dehalococcoidia; order JAUQQI01; family JAUQQI01; genus JAUQQI01. The sequence continues at coordinate 34,947 of JBHOQU010000078.1, forward strand.
CAGATGCTGGACGAGCTTAAGACCCTCGGGTTCCGGCTGGCCACCCAGGCGGGCATCAGCATCGCCGTGGCCGACATCCGGATCCCGAAAGAAAAGGCGGAGATCATCCGGCGGGCCGAGGAGAATATCCAGAAGCTGGAGGGCCTTTACCGCCGGGGTCTGATTACCGACCAGGAGCGGTACGAGGAGTCCATCCGGATCTGGGAGGAGGCCACCGAGGAGATCACCAAGAAGATCGAGGAGCAGATGGACAAGTGGACCTCGGTCTACATGATGGCCACTTCGGGGGCCAAGGGTAACATCGCCCAGATCCGGCAGATGGGCGGGATGCGGGGCCTGATGAGCGACCCGACGGGCCGGATCATCGACCTGCCCATCGTGTCTAACTTCCGGGAGGGCCTGAGCGTTCTGGAGTACTTCATATCCACCCACGGTGCCCGCAAGGGCCTGGCCGATACCGCCCTGCGGACGGCCGACTCGGGCTACCTTACCCGCCGGCTGGTGGACGTGGCCCAGGACATCATCATCCGGGAGGAGGACTGCGGCACGAACCTGGGCATCTGGATAACCCAGACGCCCGAGGATGAGATGCTGGTGCCCTTCAGCGAGCGGATCCTGGGCCGCTACGCCGCCCTGCCCATCCAGCACCCCGAGACCGGGGAGGTGCTGGTGGAGGCCAACCGGGAGATCGATGAGGAGGCCGTCGAAAAGATCACCCAGGCGGGCATAACCCAGGTCTACGTCCGGTCGCCCCTCACCTGCCAGGCCCGCTACGGCCTGTGCCGCTACTGCTACGGCCGGGACCTGGCCCGGCGGCGGCTGGTGGAGCTGGGGGAGGCGGTGGGCATCATCGCCGCCCAGTCCATCGGGGAACCAGGAACCCAGCTTACGATGCGGACCTTCCACACCGGTGGTATCGCCCAGCAGGACATTACCACCGGTCTGCCCCGGGTTGAGGAGCTCTTCGAGGCCCGAACCCCCAAGAACCCGGCGGTGGTGGCCGAGATCGACGGGGTGGTGGACATCGTCGAGGAGCCGGGCGGGGTTCGCAAGCTGAAGGTTGTAAGCTCGGAAGTTTACCCCTATGAGCTCACCATCCCGCCCGACTTCGAGCTTGCGGTGTCGGACGGCGACTACGTGCCCGTCAACGCGGTGGTGGCCCGGCGCCGGGATGTGAGCGAGGAGATGCTCCCGGCCCTGCCCGATGCCGTCCTCCACGCCCCGGTGGACGGGACGGTCCGGGTGCTGGACGGGATGGTGGTGATCTACCACGAGGAGCGGGACGAACGGGAGTACGAGATTCCGGCCCAGCAGATGGTCCGGGTCGAGCCGGGCCAGCGGGTCAAGGCCGGGGACCAGCTCACCGATGGGGTCGTTCGGCCCCAGGACATTTTGCGGATCCAGGGCCGGGAGGCCGTCCAGCTCTACCTGGTGCGGGAGATCCAGAAGGTTTACCGGCAGCAGGGCGTCAACATCAACGACAAGCACATCGAAGTCATCGTCCGGCAGATGCTGCGCAAGGTGCAGGTGGAGTCGCCGGGGGACACCGACCTGCTGCCCGGGGAGCTGGTGGACCGGTTCACCTACGAGGAGATAAACGCCCGGGTCCTGGCCGAGGGGGGCGAGCCGGCCACGGCCAAGACGGTGCTGCTGGGCATAACCAAGGCGTCGCTCACCACCGACTCGTGGCTTGCGGCGGCCTCCTTCCAGGAGACGACCCGGGTGCTCACCGAGGCGGCCGTGAAAGGCGCGGTCGACCGGCTGATCGGCCTTAAAGAGAACGTAATCATCGGACGGCTCATTCCGGCCGGAAGCGGGTTCCGGGCCCGGCAGCTGGCCCGACTCCGGCAGGCCGAGGAGCGGCTGGCCCTGGGGGAGCTACCCCTGCCCGGGCTTGACACGGCTTCCAGCTGAATGTTAAATTTCCAGTTGGACGTCGGTTAGGCCCAACGACAGGTTCTGGTAGGTCGGAAAACCGGGGGCTGATAACGGTCCGCACCGGCGGGCAGGTTCAGTACCGCCTGGTTTTTCGGCCTATCACTGTGGTTGGTAGCGAGGTAGAAAAGGAGGGGTTCTTTAGATTTGCCGACGGTAAACCAGCTTATCCGAAAAGGGCGCACTAAGCTTCGGAAGAAGCCGAAGGCTCCGGCCTTGCGGTATTACTACAACTCCCTTAATCGGGAGCTGATTCCGGGGCCGGGTTCGCCGCAGAAGCGGGGCGTTTGCATCCAGGTGCGAACCATGACCCCGAAGAAGCCCAACTCCGCGCTCCGGAAAATCGCCCGGGTTCGGCTGAGCAACGGCCTTGAGGTGACCGCCTACATCCCGGGCGAGGGGCACAACCTGCAGGAGCACTCGGTGGTGCTGGTGCGGGGCGGCCGGGTGAAGGACCTGCCCGGCGTGCGCTACCACATCATCCGGGGTGCCCTCGACTGCGCCGGGGTTAAGAACCGCCGCCAGGGCCGCAGCAAGTACGGGGCCAAGCGGCCGAAGTCCTGAGGCCGGGCCTCGGCTCTTCCCCTTTTCCCGGCGGCCGAAAGCTCGGCCGGCGGGTAAGAACCTAGTCCGCAGACCGTTAGGTCCCGGGGAGGTGCGCCCGGGGCTTATTATGTGGGGAGGTCCGATATGCCGCGACGTGGCAAGGTCGAGCGGCGGCCTATTCCGCCCGACCCGAAATACGGAAACGTATGGGTTCAAAAGTTTATAAATAAAGTCATGCGTCAGGGCAAAAAGACGGTCGCCGAGAAGATCGTTTACGGCGCCTTCGACATTATCCAGCGGCAGATGGGCCGCAACCCGGTGGAGGTCTTCGAGCAGGCCGTTCGCAATGCCATGCCCGTCCTCGAGGTGCGGCCCCGCCGGGTTGGGGGTGCCACCTACCAGGTGCCCATCGAGGTCCGCCCCGAACGCCGGGTCAGCTTGGCCATGCGCTGGCTCATCGAGTCGGCCCGGAACCGCTCGGGCAAGACGATGGTGGAGAAGCTGGCGGCTGAGCTTATGGATGCGGCCCGGGGCACGGGGGCGACCATCAAGCGCCGGGACGACCTGCACAAGATGGCCGAGGCGAACCGGGCCTTTGCCCATTACCGGTGGTGAACCATGCCTAGACCTGTTCCGATTGAGCGAGTACGAAACATCGGCATCATCGCCCACATCGACGCCGGCAAGACGACGACGACCGAGCGCATCCTTTTCTACACGGGCCGAACCTACAAGCTCGGCAGCGTCGATGAGGGCACGGCGGTCATGGACTGGATGGAGCAGGAGCGGGAGCGCGGTATCACCATCACGGCCGCGGCCACGACCTGCTTCTGGCGGGACCACCAGATAAATATCATCGACACCCCCGGACACGTGGACTTCACCGTCGAGGTGGAGCGCAGCCTGCGTGTCCTGGATGGGGGTGTTGTCGTCCTCGACGCCGTGGCCGGGGTTCAGCCCCAGTCGGAGACCGTTTGGCGCCAGGCCGACAAGTACCGGGTGCCCCGAATCTGCTTCGTGAACAAGATGGACCGGACCGGGGCCAACTTCTGGCGGACCGTCCAGATGGTCCGGGACCGACTTAAGGCCCGGGCGGTTCCCATCCAGGTGCCCCTGGGGGTCGAGGGTAGCTTCACCGGGGTTATCGACCTGATCGAGGAGAAGGCCGTCGTCTACACCGACGAGCTGGGCACCGCCCCCCAGGTCACTGAGATCCCCCCGGAGTATGCCGGGGAGGTGGCCCGCCGCCGGGAAGAGATGCTGGAGGCCATCGTCGAGACCGACGAGGCCCTTCTCACCAAGTACCTGGAGGGCGAACCGATAACCCCGGCCGAGGTGAAGGCCGCCCTGCGGCGGGCGACGATTAAGGGCCAGCTGGTGCCGGTGCTGGCCGGGAGCGCCCTCCGGAACAAGGGGGTTCAGCCCCTGCTGGACGCCATCGTCGACTACCTGCCCTCGCCGGCCGATATGCCCCCGGTCCAGGGGACCGACCCCACCACGGGCGAGGTCATCTTCCGCCGGCCCAGCGACGACGAGCCGGTGGCCGCCCTGGCCTTTAAGGTGATGGTGGACGAATACGTGGGCCGGCTGGTATATATCCGGGTCTATTCGGGCGTCCTGACCTCGGGTCAGCAACTACTTAACGTCACCAAGGGGGTTCGGGAGCGGGTCGGCCGGCTCCTCCAGATGCACGCCAACTACCGGGAGGAGATAAGCGAGGTTTACGCCGGGGGCATCGCCGCGGCCGTGGGCCTGCGGGCGACGTCCACCGGCGACACCCTGGCCGACCCCGCCGCCCCCATCCTGCTGGAGCCGCCGAAGTTCCCGGAGCCGGTGATTTCGGTGGCCATCGAGCCGAAGACCAAGGCCGACCAGGACCGGCTGTCCATTGCCCTGGCCCGACTTGCCGAGGAGGACCCCACCTTCCGGGTGCGGGTGGACCCCGAAACGGGCCAGACCCTCATCTGGGGCATGGGGGAGCTGCACCTGGAAGTGCTGGTGGACCGGATGATGCGGGAGTACAAGGTCGGGGCCAAGGTGGGCCGGCCCCAGGTGGCCTACCGGGAGACCATTACCGTCCCGGCGGAGGCGGAGGGCCGCTTCATCCGGCAGACGGGCGGCCGCGGCCAGTACGGCCACGTCTGGCTCCGGCTGGAGCCCCTGCCGAGGGGGTCCGGCTTTGAGTTCGTTAACAAGATCGTCGGTGGGGTGATTCCGAAGGAGTTCATCCCGGCGGTGGAGGCCGGGGTCCGGGAGGCCATGGAGACCGGGGTCCTGGCCGGCTACCCGATGGTGGACGTCCGGGTCATCCTCTTCGACGGCAGCTACCACGAGGTGGACTCCTCGGAGTTCGCCTTCAAGCTGGCGGCCCAGATCGGCTTTAAAAACGCCGCCCAGCGGGCCAAACCCGTTCTGCTGGAGCCCATCATGCGGGTGGAGGTGACCATCCCCGAGGAGTTCCTGGGGGATGTGGTGGGCAACCTGACGGCCCGACGGGGTCACATCCTGGGCATTGAGGCCCGGGACGGCACCCAGGTTATCCGGGCCCTGGTGCCCCTGGCCGAGATGTTCGGCTACGCCACCGACCTGCGGTCCCTGACCCAGGGCCGGGGAAGCTTCGTGATGGAGTTCGACCACTACGAAGAGGTGCCGGCGAATATCGCCGAGGAAATTGTCGCCAAAGTCAAAGTCTGAACAGGAGGTTAAGATGTCCAAGCCGAAGTTTGAGCGGAAGAAGCCGCATGTGAATGTGGGGACGATAGGTCACATTGACCATGGTAAGACGACGTTAACTTCGGCGATAACGAAGGTTTTGTCGCTGAAAGGTCTGGCGCAGTTTACGCCCTTTGATCAGATAGACAAGGCTCCTGAGGAGCGTGCCCGGGGGATAACGATAGCGATTGCGCATGTGGAGTATGAGAGTCCGAAGCGT
>JBHOQU010000079.1:0-18872 GCA_042408785.1 Dehalococcoidia bacterium
TCGAGGGCGTCCAGGCGGCGGATGTAGCGGCTGAGGGCGTCCTGGAGGGTGTGGGCCGGGTTCTCAACCTTGAGCCGCTGGGCCTCCCGCAGAACCCGCCCGAGCCCATCCCGCACCTCCCCCGGCAACTCGGGGTCCGACGCCCAGCGGGCCAGCCGCCGCACGTCCGCCCACCGGGCCTGCTTCCAGAATAGCCGCCCCAGGTCACAGTGGGGGCTCAATCCCTCCAGAAGCCTCACCTTCTCCGCCACCGAAATATTGGGGTCCTTAAGCTGGCCGTAAAGCTGGTCTAAAAAGCCCCGCTTCCGCCACCACCGGAACCCCAGCATCCGCCGGTTGGCCTCCCGCCAGAAGGCCCCGGACTCCGGCCGGCTGGCGATCTTCACCAGATAGACGGCCGCCGCCACCACCCCTGCCGCCGCCAGCGCCCCAAGAATCACCAGGATGGACGTCCGGATGAGGGGATGGCGCTCCCGCTGAAAGAGCTCAAAAAGCTCCTTCACGGCCCGCTCGGCCGGGGCCAGCCCCGCCTGAACCCGCCCCTTAAGGGCCTCCAGGGCCGCCAGCCGCTCCTTAAGGCTCGCCCCAGGCGAGGCGGCCACCTCCACCAGCCGCTCCGGCGGCAGCTCGTCGAGACCCTCAGCCATCAGTTCCCAATTATACCAGCCCCCAGGGAACGCTAAACTTAGATGGGAGGCGTGCCTATGGAAAGCTACGACGTGGTTATCGTCGGGGCCGGAGTCGTCGGGCTCTCCGCCGCCTACTTCTGCGCCGCCGCCGGCCTTAAGGTCCTGGTCCTGGAGCGGGAATCGGTGGCCAGCCAGGCTTCGGGGGCGGCCGCCGGCATCCTCACCCCGGTCGGGGAAAGCGGCCAGCCGGGCCCCCTGGGGGAGCTTATGCGCCGCTCCCTGGAGTTTCACCGCGCCCTGGCCCCCCGACTGAAGGAACTGACCGGAATCGACCCCCTCTTCGGCCCCCTCACCGTGCTCATCCCGGCCCTTAGCCCGGAGGAGGCGCAGCGCCTCCGGACCCTGGCCGAGCGGCTGGCGGGGTCCGACGCCAGGGTGCGCTGGGCCGAAGGGTCAGAGCTCCGAGCCGTCGAGCCGAGGCTCAGCCCGGAAGTCCGGGGCGGCCTTCTGGCCGAAGGGGAGGGGCAGGTGGATGCCTACCGGCTGACCCTGGCCCTGGCCCGGGCGGCCGAAGGGGCTGGGGCCGAGCTCAGATACGCCCCGGTAAGGGGCCTGGAATGGGGTCCTAACGGCCCCGTCAGGGTTGCCGCCGGGTCGGGGCCGGTGGCCGCCGAATTCGTCGTCCTGGCCATGGGCCCCTGGACGGCCTTGGCCGGCGAGTGGCTCGGGACGCCGGTTCCCGTCGAGCCCCTGCGGGGCCAGCTCCTCCGCCTTAAACTGGAGGGGCCGCCCCTGGCCTTCTGCGTCATGCACGGGGACCACTACGTCCTCTCTAAACTTGACGGGCTTATCACCGCCGGGACCACCGAAGAGCCCGTCGGGTTCGACCCCACCACCACCCCAGAGGCCCGGGACTTCATCCTGGAGGGGGTGCTTCGGCTGGTGCCGGGCCTGGCCGATGCCCGGCTGGTAAACCACACCGCCTGCCTGCGGCCCCTGGCCCTGGACGACCGGCCCATCCTCGGGCCGGTCCCCGGGCGGGAAAGGATTCTGGTAGCCACCGGCCACGGCCGCAACGGCATCCTGATGGGGCCCTACTCCGGCCGGCTCGTCGCCGACCTGATCCTGGGCCGGACGCCCGAGGTCGACCCCAATCCTTTCTCACCGACCCGGTTCCAGGAGCTGGGACCGGAACGAAAGCGGGCCCGGCGGCTCTTCGCCCTTTAGCGAGTGTGTTATTATTGGGGGGTAGACTTACCGGGAGGGTTAAGCGTGGCAAACCGGCGACCGGAGATCATCCTGGCCGAGGAGCGGGGATTCTGTTTCGGAGTCCGCCGGGCCCTGGAGATCATCGAGGCCGCCGGTCGCAAGTACGGCCGGGTTCAGAGTCTCGGGGGCATCGTCCACAACCTCCAGGTTGTCAAGCGCCTCGAAGAGGTCGGGGTTACCGTGGTCAAGAGCCTGGACGAGGCGGACGCCCCGGTGGTGGCCATCACCGCCCACGGGGCGGGTCCCAACGTCCCGGCCGAAGCCCGGGCCCGCGGCCACGAGGTGATCGACACCACCTGCCCCCTGGTGACCAAGGTCCACCAGGCGGTTAAAAGGCTGGCCGATGACGGGTTTTTCATTATAATCTTCGGCGAGCCCAACCACCCCGAGGTGAGGGGTGCCCTGGGCTGGGCCGGGAACGCCAGGACCCTGGCCACCCTCAATTGGGAAGAGGTTAAAAAGATCAAGCCTCTGCCCCACAAGATCGGCATCGTCTCCCAGACCACCCAGCCGGTAAGCCTCTTCAGCCAGTTTGTTAAGGCCATTATGGACTGGGCCTTCCCCAGGCCGGTGGAGATCCGGGTGGTCAACACCATCTGCGACCCCACCATCAAGCGCCAGCAGGACGCCGTTGAACTCGCCCGTCAGGTCGACGTGATGGTGGTCATCGGCGGCCGGCACAGCGCCAACACCCGGCACCTGGCCGAAATGTGCGCCGCCCAGGGGGTGGAGACCCACCACATCGAGGTCCCGGAAGAGGTGGACCCGGCCTGGCTGCGGGGCCGGTCTAAGGTTGGGGTAACCGCCGGGGCCTCGACCCCGGATTGGATAATTGAGGCCGTGGTCCGCCGGCTCGAGGAGATGGCCGACCAGGTCGCGGCCGAAGGCGGCTAATTCGAGCCCTCTTTAAGGGACCCAGCCAGAACCTTCACCCCACCGGGGGCCGTGCTCCCGCCCGCCGGCTCAACCGTCACCCCCATCTCCTGGTACGTGTCGAAGTCCGGGGGCAGCGGGAAGAAGAGCCTGGCCCGCCCGGACTCGTCCGTCTGAAACGTGCCCAGGCTTATCCTCTCCCCGTCCCGGCGGAGCCAGGCCTGGTAAACCCGACCCCCGTCCAGCGGGGGCAGGTGATTCACCACGAGGGCGGCGCGCGGCCGGCCGGGGATAAAAAGCAGGCGGCCGTAGGCGTCCGGTGCCGCCTCGGTGCCCCGAAGGGGGCGGACGACCAGCCGCGGACTCAGGACGAAGTCCCAAAGCTCATACTCGTCGGTGGCCCAACGCTGGAGCCGGTCCACCTGCTGGCGCATGGCGAACTGCTGAATAAGGCTGAAGGCGGCCAGGACCAGGGCCGCCACCAGGCCCAGGGCCAGCAGCCGCTCCCGCCACCGGGCCGGCGCGGCCGCCTCGGCCCGGGCCGCGGTCAGCACCCGGCGGCGCACCGCTGGGGGAGGCGCCGCGGCCGCCTCCTCCGCCAGGGCCGCCAGGGACTGCAGGTAGGCCGTGTACTCGGCCCGGCAGGCGGCGCAAACCTCCAGGTGGGCCCGGAGGGGTGCGGCCTCAGCCGGCTCCAGGGCGTCCGCCGCCAGGGCCGGCAGTTCGGGCCGGACCGATTCGCAGCCGCCGGGTACGGTCGTCATCGTGCTCCATCCTCGTAAAGGGCGCGCAGCTTCATTATGCCCAGCCGGAGCCGGGTCTTCACCGTGCCGAGGGGCTCCCCCAATTTTTCGGCAATCTCCCGCTGGGTAAGCCCTTCAAAATAGGCTAGCACCACCACCACCCGCTGCTCAGGCGGCAGCCGGTCCAACAGGGACCGCACCTTCGCCCCGTCCACCTGACTGATGACTTTTTCGAAGGGGTCTGGGGGGTCGGAAGAGTCGGCCAGCTTTTCCTGGTAGGCCACTTCCCGCCGACGCCGGCGGATCAGGTCGACGGCGAGGTGGTGGGCCACGCTGAGCAGCCAGGCCCGGAAGCTTCCCCGGCCCTGGTCGTAAACCTGGGGCCGATTCCAGACCCGCAGGAAGACCTCCTGCACCAGGTCCTCGGCCTGCCTTTCATCCCGGACGATCCGCCGGGCCAGGCCGTAAACCAGGGGGGCGTAGCGGTCGTAGAGGGACGCCAGGGCAGCCGGGTCGCGCCTGGCGATCCGGCGAAGCAACTCCTCGTCACTGAAGCCGACGTCAGCCACCGGCTAAAACTGGACCCCAGCCTCGGGCCGAATTTGCCCCCTTATTATACGCCCCAGCCGCGGATGTCAAAGCGAAGCGGACTAGCAAGCCCGAGTTTGCCAGTCTTGGCGGAAGCTGCCCGGTTGGACCGCACGGCCGTGAGCCCTTAGAACAACGCGAGCGATTTCGTCAATAAACGTCAAGATAGGCCGAAAGCCCTGTCGGGGACCGGTGAGGCGGGGGTATCACCGGCGGGATGGGCCAAGTTATAATTAAGGGCGTAGGGCATTACCCCCTTTAAAAGGAGGCCACCGGACAGTATGTGCGGGATCGTGGGCTACATCGGTAAGCGGTCGGGCGGGCCCGTCGCTTTAGAGGGTCTGAAGCGGCTCGAGTATCGAGGCTATGACAGCTGCGGCCTTGCGGTGCTGGAGACGGGCGGTCGGGTGGCCATCACCAAAAAGGCCGGCAAACTCGAGCGGCTCCTCAGCCAGCTCAACGGTGAGATCCCCCACGGTCCGGTGGCCATCGGCCACACCCGCTGGGCCACCCACGGCAAGCCCTCCGACGTCAACGCCCACCCCCACACCGACTGCACCGGCAAAGTGGTGGTCATCCACAACGGCATCATTGAAAACTACCTTACCCTTAAACAGGCGCTTCAGGCCGAGGGCCACGCCTTCAGGTCGGAGACCGACACCGAGGTCTTCGCCCACCTGGTAGAGGCCAGGCTCAAGGCCGGCGCCGACTTCGTAACCGCCGTTCGGCTGGCCCTCCGGGAACTCCGGGGGGCCCAGGCATTCTTGGTAATCTGCCGGGATGAACCGGACAAACTGATCGGGGCCAGATTAGGCCACGCCGGGGGACTGGTGGTGGGCTACGGCATCGGCGAAATGTACATTGCCAGCGACCTACCGGCCATCCTGCCCTACACCCGGAAGGTGGCCTACCTGGAAAGCGGCGAGCTGGCTGTGCTCCGGCCGGACGGGGTAACCTACCTGGACCTGGAGGGGCGAGAGGTCGAGAAGGCCCCGCAGCTGAGCCCGTATGACCCGGTATCGGTGGCCAAGGCCGGCTACAGCCACTTCATGCTCAAGGAGATTCACGAGCAGCCCGAGGTGGTCTTAAATGTCCTGCGGGGCCGGGTGGACCTGGAGGGGGGCACCGTTACCCTCGAGGGCCTGCCCTTCACCGACGCCGAACTGGCCGCCTTCCGCCGGGTGGTTCTGGTGGCCTGCGGCACCTCGTGGCACGCGGCCCTCCTGGGCAAACTCTACATTGAATCCCTGGCCAAGATCCCGGCCGAGGCCGAGGTTGGCTCGGAGTTCCGGGCCCGGGAGCTGGTTCTGGACCCGGACACCCTGCTGGTAGCCATCACCCAGTCGGGCGAGACGGTGGACACCCTCGAGGCGATGAACCGGGCCCGCCAGCAGGGGGTAAAACAGGTGGTCCTGTGCAACGTGATGGGCAGCCAGGCCACCAGGCTGGCGGACGGGGTCATCGACCTGCGGGCCGGGCCGGAAATGGCCGTGGCCAGCACCAAAACGTTCCTTTCCAGCGTTGTCAGCCTCTACCTGCTGGCCGTCCGGCTGGGCCAGGCCAACGGCACCCTGAACCCCGAGGTAGTGAAGGAGCGGCTGGGGGCGGTTATCCGGCTGCCGGCCCTGGCGGGAGAAGTTTTGGGCCAAGAGGCCCAGGTCCGGGCCATCGCCCGTACGTTCTTCGAAATGAGCGATTTTCTCTACCTGGGCCGCTGGGTGAGCTATCCTGTTGCCCTGGAGGGGGCCCTCAAGCTCAAGGAGGTCTCCTACATCCACGCCGAGGGTTATCCCGGCGGCGAGATGAAGCACGGCCCCATCGCCCTCATCGACTCGCGGATGCCGGTGGTGGTGCTGGCCCCGAAGGACCGGGTCTATGACAAGATGCTGGGCAACGTCTCAGAGGTCAAGAGCCGGGACGGGGTGGTCATCGCCCTGGGCACCCAGGGCGACGAAAGCCTTCCGGCCAAGGCCGACTACTTCATACCCCTGCCCGAGACCGACGAACTGCTGAGCCCGGCGTTGAGCGTTATACCCCTGCAGCTGCTGGCCTATCACATCGCCCTGCGCCGGGGTTGCGACATCGACCAGCCCCGGAACCTGGCCAAGACCGTGACCGTCGAGTGAAGGTCTGGCAGTTTCTGGCGGCGCTGCCCGAGGCCGTCCGCCGGCGGTTGCCCCCGGAGCTCGCCGGCTTCAAGGTCCGGCACGGGGCCAGCCTCGTCAAGTTCTATTACGATGATCCCCGGGTCCATTTCGAGGTCTGGGTCCTGAGCGGGGCCAAACGGATCGAACTGGGCCTCCACTTCGAGCTGCTTGACCCCGAGGCCAACCGGCGCTGGCTGGCCGAGTTCGACGCCCACTTTTTCGACATCTGCGCCCGGCTCGGTCCGAGCTTTGAGCCGGAGCTCTGGACCTCCAGCTGGACCCGCCTGCACGAGACCTGGCCGCTGGAGCCCCTGACGGAGGAGCTGGCGGAGCGGGTGGCCGAGCGCATGGCCGAAATCATCGAAACCTTGGGGCCCATCCTTCTGGGGCGCGCCTTGACATCGGAGCGATTATCTGTCAATACTTATGCGCCGGGCTCGGTGGCGCCCACCCTTCGGCGGTCGGCGTCTGAGCAACCGGGCAAGGCAAATAACGGTATCACCCAGGAGGCTCATTAAGCCATGACGGCCTATGTGGATAAGACGCTGACCTGCCGGGACTGTGGGGCCACGTTCGTGTTCTCGGCCGGCGAACAATCCTTCTATGCCGCTAAAGGCCTGCAACACGAACCCCAGCGCTGCCCCACCTGCCGGGCCCAGCGGCGCCGGGAACGGGCGGGGATGGAGGAGCAGCCGGCCCGGGAGGCAGGCCGGGGCGTGACTACCCGGGTCATCTGCGCCGGCTGCGGGGCCGAAACCACCGTGCCCTTTGTCCCCCGAAACTCGCGGCCGGTCTACTGCAGCAGCTGCTACAGCAAGGTCAAAGCCGGGCTTCTCTGAGTCCCGGGTCAGGCGGCATTTGGGGTGAAGGGCGAGCGGCGGTGGGGCGTTATATGGGGCGGCCGAACGTAAAGGGGCTCCAGGGCGGCGGGGTCGTCCACCTGCCCGGCCACTAGTCGACCCCAGGCCAGCTCGGCCAGAACCCCCGGCCGGCGCCGACCGGCCGGCCCGAACACCATAACCCACTCTGGCCGGGCGTACCGGCGAAGCTCTTCCACCCGCCCCGGCGGGAGGCTTCCACACACCACCGCCGGCCCGGGCAGGGACTCCGCCAGCTCGCCGAGATTGCCGACCCGCTCCGGCACCAGCCGAACCGCCTCTGCGCCCCTGAACTTAAACACCCCGAAAACCACCTCCCGCCCGGCCGGCTGAACGCAGGCCACCGGCAGGCCAAAGGCCGCAAACTGCCAGGCGTGGGCCTCCAAGGTCGGCACCCCGATGACAGGCACACCCAAACCGTAGGCCAGGGCTTTGGCCGTGCTCACCCCAACCCGGATGCCGTTGAAACTGCCCGGCCCCAGGCTTACCCCCACCGCCCGCACGGCCCTCAGGTCGGCCCGGAGTCTGGCCAACAGCCCTTCCAGCCCCGGCAGGAGCTCCACCGAGTGGTTCTGGCCCACCAGCCGGGTCTCCTCGGCCAGCAGCTGACCGTCGGCGTAGGCGGCCAGCCCCAGGTATTCATCGGCGGTGTCGAGGGCGATCAGCACCGTTCGTCAAACCTGCGCAGAAGCTCGGCCGAACGGGGCCCCCCGGCCCGGAACGTAAGCCGGCGGCCCTCATCGTCTAGAAGCTCAATCTCCACGGTGATGCAGTCCGGGGGCATCAGCCCGGGCGCCCGCTCCGGCCACTCCACCAGGCAGACTCCGTCCCCGTAAAAGTAATCCGTAAGGCCCAGGGCCCAGGCCTCGGCCTCGGTCTCCACCCGGTAAAGGTCAATGTGGTAAACGGGGAGCCGGCCGCCCCGGTATTCCTGGATGAGCACAAAGGTCGGGCTGGTCGCGCCGGCCCCAAGCCCCTGGGCGATCCCCTGGGCCAGGGTGGTTTTTCCGGAGCCGAGGGGCCCCTTCAGGAGCACCACATCCCCCGGCCCCAGCAGACCCGCCAGGCACCGGCCGATCTCCCGGGTCGTCCGGGCATCGGGAGCTACCCGCACCACCTCAAACTCGGCGGTGGTCCGGCCGCTCACGTTCCCTCCGGTGCCAGGTGGTCCCAGCCGGCCCGGGTCAGGGCAAGCTCTTCGCCGTCCGGTCCCAATACCCTGACACGGCCAGGCGATACATCGGTTGTTCGGCCGATAACCGTCACCGGGACCGGGGACCGGGTCGCAACCCTGGCGATGACCGCCTCTGGACCGGTGAACACCAGCTCGTAGTCTTCCCCGCCGGTAAGGGCGAGGGTAAGGGCTTCCGAACCGAAAAGTCGGGCCGCCTCGGGGTGAACTGGAACCCGTTCGGCCTGGACCTCCGCCCCAATCCCGCTCTCCTCGCAGATGTGTCCCAGGTCGGCCACGAGGCCGTCGCTGACGTCGATGGCGGCCCGAACCCCGGCCCCAACCAGGATCGGGGCCACGTCCAGGCGGGGCCGGGGCCGGCGGTAAGCCCTGACCAGGGCCGGGGCCCGGGTCTCGGCCCCCTGCCGGTCGGCCAGCAGGAGCCGGAGGCCGGCGGCCGCCCCGCCCAGGACGCCGGTCACGGCCACAACTTCCCCGGGCCGGGCCGACGACCGGAGCAAGACCCGGGAGCGCCAGTCGGCCCCCACCGGCGCCTCCACCTCCCCGAAGAGGCTTACGGTTACCGTAAGGACCGGCGACCTGACGATGTCCCCGCCGGCAAGCACCGTGCCGGTGGCCCGGGCCAGCTCCAGCAGGCCCTGGTAGATGAGTTCAACCGGTTCGGGCCCCAGGCCGGGGGGCAGACCCAGGGTGATAAGGGCGAAGCGGGGGACAGCCCCCACCGCCGCCAGGTCGCTTAAGTTCACGGCCAGGGCCTTCCAGCCGAGCTCGGCCCAGCCGGTAATGTCCGGCCTGAAATGGACCCCATCCACTAGCGTGTCGGTGGTGGCGGCGATAATGCGGTCCCCGAGCCGCCAGAGGGCCGCGTCGTCCCCGATCCCTACCAGCAGGTCGGGGCTTTCAGGACCCGCCGAGCCGACCAGGCGGCGCAGGCGTGCGATCAGTCCGAATTCGCCCGTCATCCCGGTAATAGTACCAGAATTGCCAGGCCGCCCCGAAATTGGCGATCCCCACCACCCCGGGCCGAATTTGCCCCCCGGTTTTCCGGTTGGTTATACTCAAGTAAAACGGCTAGGGGTAAAAGCTGAGCGGTCAGACCGCCCTCCACTTTTCCGGCGAATCCGACGAGGCCCTCATCCTGCTGGCAAGGCAGGACCTGAGTGCCTTCGCCGAGCTTTACCGCCGGTACTTCGACCGGATCTACGCCTACGTTTACCGGCGGGTGGGCAACGCCGCTGAGGCGGAGGACCTGACCGCCCGGGTTTTCTTCCAGGCCCTCGGGGCCCTTTCCCGCTACACCGACCGTGGGGCCGAGGTCTCCACCTGGCTTTTCCGGATCGCCCACAACCTGGTGGCCAACTGGCACCGGGACCTGGCCCGCCGGAACCGCTCCCTCCCCAGGCTTGGGGTTCCCGACCCGGACGACCCGGTGGACGACCTGATCGCCCGGGAGCTTCGGGAGAAGCTTCGCCGGGCGGTGGCGAAGCTTTCGGCCGAAAAGCAGCGGCTGCTGGCCCTCAAGTTTTCCGAGGGGCTTTCTAATGCCGAGATCGGGGCGGTCCTGGGCAAGAGCGAGGGGGCCGTAAAGCTCCTCCTGCACCGGACCATCAAACGCCTGCGGCAGGAACTCCTACCCGAGGTGGAAGAGCCGTGAAGTATGCGGCCATCGCCGGCTGCGGCCGGGCCTTACCGCAGCGGGTCATCACCAACTTCGACTTAGAAAAGCTGGTGGACACCAGCGACGAATGGATCCGGACCCGCACCGGCATCTCCGAGCGGCGGGTGGTTTCGGACGACGAGGCCACCTCCGACCTGGCAGTGGCCGCGGCCCGCCAGGCCGTTGCGGCCGCCCAGCTCGACCCCGCCGACCTGGACCTTATTATCGTCGCCACCTGCACCCCCGACTGGATGTTCCCCAGCGTGGGGGCGCGGGTCCAGCATGCCCTGGGCGCCAGGCGCGCGGCCGCCTTTGACCTGAACGCCGCCTGCTCGGGCTTCATTTTCGCCCTGGCGACCGCAACCGAGTTCATTCGGGGCGGGGCGTACCGGCGGGCCCTGGTGGTCGGAAGCGAGGTGCTCTCCCGGGTGGTGGACTGGACCGACCGCAGGACCTGTGTCCTTTTCGGCGACGGGGCCGGGGCGGTCGTGCTGGAAGCCACGGAGAAGCCCCTGGGCCTTCTAAGCCATGTGCTGGGAACCGACGGTTCCGGCGGGGAAATTCTTTACCTGCTCGGTCCCACCGCAAGCCCCCGACAGCGGCAGCAGGCGACCACCCCCTATCTTTACATGAACGGACCCGAGGTCTTTAAGTTTGCGGTCAACGTGACGGTGGCCGCCAGCCGCCAGGTCCTGAACGCCGCCGGCTGCAGCCTTGAAGACGTCGCCCTCTTCGTGCCCCACCAGGCTAACGAGCGGATCATCAGGGCCGCGGCCAGGGCCCTGCACCTGCCCCCGGAAAAGGTCTACGTTAACCTGGACCGGTTCGGCAATACCTCGGCCGCCTCCATCCCCATCGCCCTGGCCGAAGCGGCGGAGAACGGCCGGCTCCGGCCCGGCGACCTGGTGCTGATGGTGGGCTTCGGGGCCGGCCTCACCTGGGCTGCCGGGCTGGTCAGGTGGGGAAGCCCCAACGGCCTGGCCGCCGAGGCTAGCTAGGACCGGAAGCACGCCCGTCTCGTACAGCCCCGGAAAGCTTGCCCCCACCCCTTGACTGGCGGGCAGTCGGGATGGTATAGTTGCCCAACATTCGGCCTAGTGGCAGAGCTGTTGCATGCTTTGCCCCGGGGCCCTTTGCGGAGGTGCTGCCTTGAGGCTTTACCTGGTCATTGGTCTCCTCGGCTTCCTGGTCCTTGCGGCCGCCATCGGCCGGGCCGAAGGCCCCCTGCGCCTTAACCCGCTGCAGGCACCCCTGGGCACCGCCTTCAGTTACCAGGGGCAGCTGACGTCCGGGGGCACCCCGGTTAACGGCCGCTGCGACTTTCAGTTCCGGCTCTTTGACGGGCCCGACGGAGGCGGGCAGGTTGGCCCCACCCTGGAACGGACCGGGGTGGATGTGACCAACGGGTTCTTCGTGGTCCAGCTCGACTTCGGGGCCTCTGCCTTTGACGGCAACGCCCGCTACCTGGAAGTCGGGGTGAGGTGTCCCTCGGGCTCCGGGGCGGCCTACACTCAGCTTTCCCCCCGCCAGCCCATAACCCCGGCCCCTTATGCCATCTACGCCGCCGCCAGCGGCTCGGCCCGGTCCCTCCAGGGCTTCCCCCTGGGCGGCCAGACCCCGACGGCGGGTCAGGTGCTCAAGTTCAACGGGAGCCAGTGGGCCCCGGCCGAAGATGCCGGCGGGACCGCCGTGGCCGCCGGCACCGGCCTTACGGCCACCACCGCCGGCGTGACGGTGACCCTCGCCGTCGCCCCGGCCTTCCGGCTGCCGCAGGGCTGTTCGGCCGCCCAGGTCCCGCGGTGGGACGGCACCGGCTGGGCCTGCGCCGACGTTTCGGGGTATACCATCGGACCCGGCCTGGTGCTCTCGGGCACTGAGCTTCGGGTTAACTTTGGAGGCACCGGCTCCAGCACCTCGGCCGCCCGCAGTGACCACACCCACGGCGCCGCCGACATCGTCACGGGAACCCTGAGTCTGGCCCGGATTCCGCAGGGTCCGGGCAGCGGCCTCAACGCCGACCTGCTGGACGGCCTCAGCTCGGCGGATTTTGCCCCGGCAACCCACAACCACGACGGCCGCTATTACACCAAGGCCGAGTCCGACGGGCGCTACCTGGCGGTGACCGGGACGGCGACGAACTCGGCCAGGCTTGGCGGCTTCGACCCGAGCTACTATGCCCCCGCCGACCACAACCACGACACCCGGTATCTCTTGATAACGGGCAAGGCCGCCGACGCGGACAACCTGGACGGCCTCGATTCGACGGCCTTTGCCCGGTCCACCCACAACCACGATGACCGCTACCTGGGGCTTACGGCCAAGGCCGCCGATGCCGACCGGCTCGACGGCCTTGATTCGGCGGCCTTTGCCCCCGCCAACCACGACCACGACAGCCGATACTACACCAGGGCCGAGCTCCAGACCGCCGGCTCGGCCCAGGTAAACTGGTCCAACCTCAGTGGGGTTCCGGCCGGCTTCGCCGACAACATCGACCACGACACTCTGGGGGCCCTCAGCTGCGCCGACGGCCAGGGGCCCGTCTGGAGCGCCGCCGGCTGGGCCTGCGGAAGCGCCGGCGGGACAGCTTACACGGCCGGGCCCGGTCTGACCCTCAACGGCACCCAGTTCAGTGTCAATTTCGGGGGCAGCGGCTCGGCCACAACCGTGGCCCGGAGCGACCACAACCACGACCAGGCCTACTGGCGAACCGGCGGGAACGCCGGCCTGAGCTCGGCGAACAACTTTCTGGGGACCGCCGATAACCTGGGCCTAAGCCTCGGGGTGAGCAATACCCCGGTCCTGCGGATTCTGCCCGCCCGGGACAGCCAGTACGGCTACAGTCCCAACCTGGTCGGGGGCCATATCAGCAACACGGTATCGGCCGGGGTCATTGGGGCCGTCATCGGCGGGGGCGGGGCGGGCCCGGGCGGGAACGTTCCCCAGCACAACGCCGTCACCGACCGATTCGGGACGGTGGGCGGGGGGATGATGAACCGCGCCGGAAACGGCGACGCCGCCCCCGAAAACGCCGCCTTTGCCACCGTGGCCGGGGGTCTTGATAACATCGCCAGCGGCATGGCCGCCATGGTCCCGGGCGGGACCGAAAACCGGGCCGCTGGCAATTTCAGCTTTGCCGCCGGCTACGGGGCCAACGCCGACCACCCCGGGGCCTTCGTCTGGGCCGACTCCAACAGCTCGGCCTTTCATTCCGAGGCCGATAACCAGTTCATCGCCCGGGCCACCGGGGGCGTGAAGTTTGTAACCGGTCTGGCCCCCACGACGGGGGTCAAGGTCGACCCCGGAAGCGGAACCTGGGACACCGCCAGCAGTCAGGCCCTCAAGGCCAACTTCGCCGAAGTGGACCCCAAGCAGGTCCTTGCCGCCCTGATGACCCTGCCGGTCCGCACCTGGAACTACCGGACCCAGGACCCGTCGGTTCGGCACCTGGGTCCCACCGCCGAAGACTTCCGGGCGGCCTTCGGCCTGGGCGACAGCCCGGCCCACATCTCCACTGTCGACGCCGACGGGGTGGCCTTTGCAGCCATCCAGGGCCTGGGGCAGACGGTCGATGAGCTTCGGGCGGAAAACCGCGAACTTAAGGCCCGGCTTAGCCGGCTGGAGGCCCGACTTGAGACCGTGGAGAGCTCCCGGGGAGGCAGCTTGGGATTCCTGGCCATCGCCGCCGGGGTTGCCGGCATGGGGCTCGGGCTGATTGTCGGCCGGCGCCGGCCATGAAAACCGGGCCTGCCCTGCAGCCGGGGCTTTCCAGTTATCCGGGAACTGCTAGCAGTCAATGGATAGTGCAGTTGTAGCGGCGCACGGCTGTGCGCCCCTACAACGGTCCGGCTGCCGCGTCCTGATGCCAAGTCCTGGAGCCGCGGCTGCGTCAACGGGCGGCGGCGGTTAGGCTAAGAAGGGGCGAACTGCCCCGAGATTGGTGTGGGAGGGAAACGTGCAGGTTGAGGAGTTGCTCGCCCAGGTGGCTTCGCTGCGGGAAAATGCGCACGTGCGAACGGTCTTCGGCGAGCCCATCCGCCACGGCGACCGGATCGTCATACCGGTTGCGCAGGTTCGGGGCGGTTTCGGGCTCGGCTTCGGCCGGGGCAAGGAGCCGGCCGGGGGTGGGACCGGTGCGGGTGGGGGCGGGATGTTCCGGGCGAGGCCCGTCGCCGTCATCGAGATAACCCCGGGTGAGGTGCAGGTCCGGCCGGTTGTCGACGTCACCCGTATTGTGCTGGCGGCCATGCTGTTGGCGGCCTGGGTCACCTTCTGGGGAAGCCTTACCGCCCGAACCCTGGTCAAGCGGGCCAAGGGATCCTGATACCGGGCGGAGCAAGCCTTCAGCGGCGCTCGATAAACTCCCGGATATCCTCGATCCGGACGAACTCGTCGGCGGCGTCGATGAGCAGGTCGGAGGCCCGGTAGCCCCGGCGGGCCGCCTCCTCGTGCTGGGTGCTCACCACCACAACCCGCACGCCCCGGCTGGCCACCGCCTTAACCAGGGGCGCGAAGTCGCCGTCGCCCGACAGTAGAATCTGCTTGTCGCAGCGGTCGGCCAGGCTGAGCATATCGATGGCCAGCTCGATGTCCAGGTTGGCTTTGACGTGAATCTCGCCCTGGGCGTCCCGGTAGACCCGGACCGGCTTGGTGACCACGTGGTAGCCGTTGCGGTTTAGAAATCGCAGGAAGCGGCGGTCGTCGTCCCGCTGGGCCAACAGCTCCTGGCGCTTCAGCTCTCGGGCCTCCTCGGGTAAGCCGAGGAGTCGGACGTACGCCTCGATGCCGTCGTCATCCCACTCGCCGGTGTAGTAGTAGGCCCGGATGAGAAAGCAGCCGTTGGTGAGCCAGTGAAGCAGCTTGACGAAATCCACCCGCAGGTTAAGGCCGTAGTACGTGGCGTACCTGAAGTTGTGCCCGTCCACGAAGACGGCCACCCGCTCCACAAACCACGCCGGCCGGGGCACAATGCCCGAGTTGGCGGCTAGGTACGGTTCGAGGGAGGGGTCGCTTCGATTCTTCATGGACACACGGTCAGGCGCCGCGGCCGTGGCATTTTTTGTACTTCTTGCCGCTCCCGCAGGGGCAGGGGTCGTTGCGCCCGACCTTCTGGCGGCCGCCCACCCGCACCGGCTCCCGGGTCTGGGCAGCTGCCGAACCGCCGGCGTAGGCCAGGTTGCGGGGCCGGGGCGGCTCCGGCTGGGCCTGCTGGATGGCCACGTGGTAGATGGTGTGGACCACCTGGCTCTGAATGGCGGCCAGCAGATTCTGGAACATCTCGTGGGCTTCCCGCTTGTAGGCGACCAGGGGGTCCGTCTGGGCGTAGGCCCGCAGGCCGATCCCCTCCCGCATCTCCTCCATCGCCGTCAGGTGCTGGACCCACAGGCTGTCGATGGCCCGCAGCATGACCAGCCGCTCCAGCAGCCGCATGTTCTCCGGCCCGAACTGCGCCTCCCGCTCGGCGTAAAGCTTCTCCGCCCACTCGTGGAGCCGCTGGCTGGTCTCATCCCGACTCTGGCGGGCAAAAACGTTAGGGGTCACCTCGGGCGGAAGGGGGAAGATGCGCCCGACCTCCCGGTAGAGGCCGGCCGTATCCCACTCCCCCGGCTCATGTCCCGGCAGGTAGGTGTCCACCAGCCGGTCGATGGCCTGGTGAACCATATTCAGGATATTGGCCCGCAGGTCGGCA
Organism: Dehalococcoidia bacterium; assembly: GCA_042408785.1. Taxonomy (GTDB): domain Bacteria; phylum Chloroflexota; class Dehalococcoidia; order JAUQQI01; family JAUQQI01; genus JAUQQI01. The sequence goes on from JBHOQU010000079.1 coordinate 15,663, forward strand.
CCGGAAAGGATCTTGCGCCGCTCCCCGTAAATCACCTCCCGGTGCTTATTGACCACGTCGTCGTACTCTACCAGGTGCTTGCGGATATCGAAGTGATATGCTTCGACCTTCTGCTGGATCTGCCCGATGAGCTTGGTTACGGTGGCCGACTCGATGGGCTCGTCATCGGAGACCCCGGCCCACTCCATCAGGCCCTTGATTCGGTCGCCCCCAAAGCGCCGGATTATGTCGTCCTCGAAGGAGACATAAAACCGGGAGCTGCCGGGGTCGCCCTGGCGGCCGGCCCGGCCCCGGAGCTGGTTGTCGATCCGGCGGGACTCGTGGCGCTCGGTGCCGATGATGTGGAGGCCGCCCAGCTCCACCACCTTCTGGCGGTCGGCCTCCCACTGCTTTTTCGCCTCGGCATAGGCCTCCTGCCACTGCTCCGGGGTGGCCTTGTGGAACTCAATGCCCTTGCGCTTGAGGATTTCCCGGGCCAGGAGCTCGGGGTTCCCCCCGAGGATGATGTCGGTGCCCCGGCCGGCCATATTGGTGGCGATGGTTACCATCCCGGGCCGACCGGCCTGGGCCACGATGTAAGCTTCCTGTTCGTGGTATTTGGCATTGAGCACCTGGTGGGGAATTCCCCGGGCCTTGAGCATGGCCGAGAGGCGCTCCGACTTCTCGATGGAGACGGTTCCCACCAGGACCGGGCGGCCCTGCCGGTAAAGCTCCTCCACCTCCCGGACCACCGCCCGGAACTTGGCCTCCTCGGTCTTGTAGATCACGTCCGGGTAGTCGACCCGGATCATCGGGCGGTTAGTCGGGATGACCACCACTTCCAAGCCGTAAATCTTGTAAAACTCCTCAGCCTCGGTGGCCGCCGTCCCCGTCATGCCGGCCAGCTTCTCGTACATCCGGAAGTAGTTCTGGAAGGTGATGGTCGCCAGGGTGACGCTCTCCCGCTGGATGCGGACCCCCTCCTTGGCCTCGATGGCCTGGTGGAGGCCCTCGGAGTAGCGGCGGCCGAACATGAGCCGGCCGGTGAACTCGTCGACGATGATCACCTGGCCGTCTTTGACCACGTAGTCGCGGTCCCGGCGGAAGAGGGCGTGGGCCTTGAGGGCATTTTCCAGGTAACGGGTGAGCTCGTAGTTTTCCGGGTCATAGAGGTTTTCCACCCCGAGCATCCGCTCGACCCGGGCGATTCCCGCCTCGGTGAGGCTTACCGTCCGGTGCTTTTCGTCAACCACGTAGTCCTCGTTGGGACGGAGCCGGGCCACAAGCCGGGCGAAGAGGTAGTACTTGTCGGTGGACTGCTCGGCCGGGCCGCTGATGATGAGGGGCGTCCGGGCCTCGTCAATGAGGATGTTATCCACCTCATCGACGATGGCATAATGCAGCTCCCGCTGGACGCACTGGGAGAGGTCCCAGGCCATGTTGTCCCGCAGGTAGTCAAACCCGAACTCGTTGTTGGTGCCGTAAGTGACGTCGGCCAGGTATGCCTCCCGCCGGCTGATGGGGCGCAGGTGGTTGAACCTGGGGTCGTCGGGAACGTAGGTGGGGTCGAAAAGGTAGCTGGCCTCGTGCTGAATGCTGGCCACGGAGACCCCCAAGGCGTGGTAGATGGGACCCATCCACTGGGCATCCCGCTTGGCCAGGTAGTCGTTTACGGTGACGATGTGGACGCCCCGACCGGTCAGGGAGTTAAGATAGGCGGCCAGGACGGCCACCATCGTCTTGCCCTCGCCCGTCTTCATCTCGGCGATCTTCCCCTGATGCAGGACGATGCCGCCCATCAGCTGGACGTCGAAGTGGCGCATGCCCAGGGTCCGCTTCATCGCTTCCCGAACGGCCGCAAAGGCCTCGGGCAGAAGGTCGTCGAGGGTCTCCCCGGCCGCCAGGCGGGCCTTAAACTTGTCGGTCAGGGCCCGGAGCTCGGCGTCGGTGAGCCGTTCGAAGTCGGGCTCGAGGGCGTTGATGCGCTGGACGATGGGCTGGAGCTTGCGCAGCTCCCGCTCGTTGCTGTTGGTAACCCGGCTTACCAGGTCTTTAAGGACCGAACCAAACACCATAGGCTAATCTTTTGCTTCCTTCCCAAAGACCATTATACATCCGGACGCGGCGCTGCCCAAATCCGGCAGCCGGGGCAAGGGTCTGTCAGTTTCGTTGCCCGCCTGATTTGGAGGAACGGCCGGGCAGTGACTGGACCATACAAGGGCTAAAGGCGCAGGGCAGCGCCCCGGGACCCTGCCCTAATTCCCAAAGGCGACAACATTATGGCCGGTGCCGGCCGGAGAAGTCCCGCGCCGGGCTTCGAGCGGGGCGCCCTCCATGTCCTTTTAACCGGGCGGGCCGGTGCTGACGTTCCGAGGAGCGATCCGAGGGAAGGCCGCTAAGACCCAAAATCTACCCGGTAGGCCCCAGGGTCCTCACCGCATCGGGTCAGCAAGAACCTTGACCATCTCACTATTCTGGGTGCCTCCAGGCTTGTCTCTACCCAGAGGCCATTTTTTAGCTGTTTTGGTATTTTGAACTCCACCCCGCTTGGATGACGTCTATCGACATCCACCAGATAACGGCGATGCCAATGGTTAGGCTTAATGGGGCACATCTCTGGCCTGAGCTTACCTACCTCGACCAGGTAGTTGGCAACCTCAATAAGCAGGTCTTTCCACGTCGACAACTTCCGGGACGTGCCGTCCGGCAGCAGCAGTCGGCTGGGTGGTGCTTCGCCCCATTTGACGTTGAGCTGGGCGAGGGGCACAACTTCCGCCGGCTCGGCTGGGCCAGCTGGGGGCGGCGGGATGGGGGGAGCCGGTGCGGTTAACCCCTTCGTCCCGGCAACCCCCAGGATGAGCGGCTGCCAGAGGGCCTCTAAAAGGCGGACGGCCGCCTGGGCCGGGGTGCCTTCCGCCAGGTTGACGGCAAACTTCGGCTGTTTCAGGTCGGGTATTTCGTAAAACTCCCACTTAAGGCCGTCGGTAATCCCCACCGATAACGGGCCGCTCACCCCGGAATTCAAAAGCCGAAAAGCATACCCGACCACGGCGGTGGCCGCCAACGGCCCCTTCGGGCTGGAGCACCCGCGGTTTACCGTCCGAATCGAGGAGGCAGTAGTCGGCCTTGCCCCCGCCCGCGGTCCCGGCCGGAAACTCCACCCGCACCTGTCCGGGGTCGTCCGTCGCCCAGCCCATCGCCCGCAGTACCGGGTCAACCAGGGCGTAGCGG
>JBHOQU010000081.1:0-2491 GCA_042408785.1 Dehalococcoidia bacterium
ATGCCGTGCCGGTCGGCTGGACCCGGCCGGCGGCCACCTGGGTTCCCGGAGAATACCTGACGGATGCCCACGAAGTGGGCCTGCCGCCGGGCGTGGGGCCCGGGGAGCTTACGATGCGGGTCATCCTTTACGACGAGGCCAGCGGCCGGCGGGTAAACGCCGCCCAGGCCGGCCAGATCAGGGACGCCGCCGAGTTCCCCATCCGGGTGCAGTAAGGGGTGTGCCGATGTCCCATTGGGCCGTCCCCTGGCTGGCCACTTTAGCCTTCATCTTGCTGGGTACCGTCTATGGGGCGCTGGTCCCCCTCTATGAATCACCGGACGAGCCCAAGCACATCGCCCTGGTGGCCCACCTGGCCGAGACCTGGTCCTGGCCCCGGCAGGAGCCGGGAGCTGTCACCCCCTGGCTTCAGGAGGCGAGCCAGCCGCCCCTCTACTACGGCCTCCTGGCCGGGCTCACCCGGTTGTTCGGCTGGCCCGCCGGCGGCCTGGGGGAGTTCTTCCGACCGAACCCCTTTGCCCGGCCCGGCGACCTGTCGGCCGAGACCAACAGAAATGTCGCCCTCCACGGACCCGGGGAAAGCTTCCCCTGGTCGGGGCCGGTCCTGACGGCCCACCTCTGGCGAGAAATATCCCTCCTGCTGGCGGCCGCCGCCATCCCCGCCCTCTACGGCCTGGGCCGCACCCTTTTTCCGGGCCGGCCGGCCTGGGCCCTAGGGGCAATCCTGGTGATAGTCTTTAACCCGGCCTTTGTCTTCAACATGGCCCGGGTGAGCAACGACGCCCTGGTAGTTCCCCTGACCGCCTGGGGCCTCTGGATTCTGGCCCGGTTAGGGTCCCGGAAGGACCTAGCCTGGGGCCTCACCGCCGTCGCCGGGACCCTGGCGGGCCTGGCCGGCCTGGCCAAGCTGAGCGGCCTGGCCCTGCTGCCCGCGGCTGGCCTGGTGGTGCTGATTCGGGCCATCCGCTACCGCCGGTCCACGCGGGAGGCCCTTCTGGGTTTGGTCTGTCTGCTGGGCCCGGCCGTTTTAGTTTCCGGCTGGTGGTTCTGGCAAAATCTTACGCTTTACGGCGACCCGACGGGCCTCAACGTTATGGTCGAGGTAGCCGGACCCCGCCGGGAGAGCCCCGGGCTCTGGGCCGAACTCCGGGGAACGGTCTGGTCCTACTGGGCGCTGTTCGGCTGGATGAACCTGGCGCCCGAGCCCGCCGTCCTGCACCTGCTGGAAGCTGCCACATTCCTGGGCCTGGGGGCGGCCGCGGTTTTCACGGTCCGGAAGTGCGACCGGGCCGACCCCGAGATTTTCGGCCGCCTTGGCCTGCTCTGGGTCTATGTGGGACTAGTGGTTGCCGCCTTCATCCGGTGGACCAGCCTTACACCGGCCTCGGACGGCCGGTTGCTTTACCCGGCCGTGGGGCCGATAGCCCTGCTCCTGTTCATCGGCTGGGAGACCCTTACCGGCCGCTGGCCCCTCACCCGGCCCATCCCCTGGCTGGTGATTGCCGGGCTGGGTCTGCTGGCCGTGGCGGCCCCCTTCCGGTACATCCTTCCGGCCTATGCCGGTCCCGAGCCCGTTGAGACAGTACCTGCCGGTGCAACACCGCTGAACGTCACGTTCGGCGAACGCCTTCGGCTTATCGCCTATGAGCCGGGCGCGGCCGGTCCGGACGAGCCCCTGTGGCTTACCCTTTACTGGGAGTGTCTCGGGCCCACGGCCGAGCCTTGGGCCCTCTTCTTCCACCAGGTGGGGGATGCCGGTGGGGCGGCCGTGCCGAACCTGGATACCTTTCCCGGCCGGGGCCTGATGTCCACCGCCGACTGCCGGCCCGGGTACAGGTTTGCCGACCGCTATGCCTTTCCCGTCACCGGAGTCCCGGAGGGGACGGTTGTGGTGAGGCTCCGGGTTGGGCTTCGGGTTCCTCCGGTCGGGGGCGCGGCCGTGCCCGTTATCGGGCCGGCCGGCGAGCCCCTGGATGCCCTGGTTATCGAGGCCGGTAAGGTTCGGGGGCCGGGTGGGGTGGGGGGAGGCGCCCAGGGCCCGAATCTCGGGCCCCTCCGACTGAAAGCCTTTGAGCTTCCGAAAGCCGGTCGGGCGGGGGAAACCCTGCCGGTTAAAACCGTCTGGGAGGTTGCCGGGCCCACCGCCGACGATTGGCGGCTCTTCGTCCACCTGGGGGACCCTGCCCGGCCGCCCCTGGCCCAGGCCGACGGCCCCCCGGCCGGCGGAAACTTCCCGGCCCGGTGGTGGAAGGCCGGAGATATCCTGGTCGACCGGCGGGAAATCCCCCTGCCTGCGGGCCTGCCGGCGGGCCGATACCCGGTCACCCTCGGCCTTTACCGCCCCGACGGAGTCCGGGCAACCGCCGAAGGCTCCGGCTTATCTTACGTTCTCCTCGGCGAGGTCGAAGTTGCGGGCCATTGACAGGGCCGGCCGGCAGTTGTAACCTCTTAGGTGCGGGATGGTCTTGTCGCAACCCCTTTATCGCCGCTG
>JBHOQU010000084.1:0-19023 GCA_042408785.1 Dehalococcoidia bacterium
GTTAACGGCCGCCCCGCCCCCGGCGACCTCGCCTTCAGCCTCGAGTACCCGAGAAGCCTGACCGAGGTTTTCACAGCCCTGGCCGGCGGCCGGTTCGGCCTTCTGGGGCCGGCGCTGGCGGCGGCCTACATCGCCGGGGTAACCGGGTGGCTCATCTTGACAAGCAAACAAATTCCAACCTAGCGTCTAAAGCGTATGGATAAGGTTCTTACTATCTTCCTGGTACTTCGGGAATTTTTGTGGCCACCCTATGTATATCAAAACGCTAAAAAGAGCTTGTACATCATCCAACAGTTCGGTATTAAAGAATGGATCCGCCAGGTGAAAGGGTACATAAAATGGATTTTACACGGTCTTGATAAGCGATACCTAAAATGGATCGCTCAAAATGAGCCTAATATCTCCTCAACTGAAGGGAGATATGTATTAGATGTATTGGCAAAAGAGGCGGCATCTTTTAAATACAAGCCAATGTTTACCATAGTTATGCCAACTTATAACAGTCACCTAGTTTACCTACAGTTAGCCATAGAATCTGTTCGCAATCAATGTTATCCAAATTGGGAGTTATGTATCGTCGATGATTGCTCAACTAATGCGGATGTTAGAGCGTGTCTGAGCGATTATGCTAATCTCGATCCTCGCATCAAGATAACCTTCCTTGACAGTCATCTTGGAATTGCCGGGGCGTCGAATGTGGCTCTAGATATGGCGACGGGTGAATTCGTAGGATTCTTGGACCATGATGATGAACTGGTCCCGTGGGCACTATATGAGGCAGCGAGGATATTAAATCTGGATCCGACGATAGACGTTGTTTACTCTGATGAAGATAAGATCGACCGTAATGGGAAGCGAATGGGTCCATTTTTTAAGCCGGGTTTTGGGCCGGAAACATTGTTGGGCATGAATTACATGTGTCATTTTTTGATTATAAGACGTTCACTTGTGGAAGAGGTAGGTAGATTCCGAAAGGGGTTCGACGGAAGTCAGGATTATGATTTGATCCTACGGGTAGTCGAGCGGACCTCACGGGTGGCCCATATTCCGAAGGTGCTTTACCACTGGCGCAAGGCTCCGGGCTCAGCGGCCGGGGATATATCCGCCAAACCCTATGCGGTGAAGGCGGCCATCCGGGCAATTGAAGACGCCCTGCAAAGGCGGGGACTTTCGGGCACGGTGGAGCCGGTTCTCCCCGGTCTCTACCGCATCCGCTGGCACCTCCAAGATTCGCCCCTGGTAAGCATCATAATTCCGGTTCGGGACCGGGTAGACGTTCTGAGCCGCTGTGTAAAATCTATCCTCGAAAAAAGCACTTACCGAAATTGGGAGCTGCTGATAGTTAATAACCAAAGCTCCGAGGCGGAAACCTTAAGATTTTTGGACCAACTTTCTGAACTGCCGAATGTTACGGTGCTGGATTATAACGACCGGTTTAATTTTTCTAAGATAAACAATTTCGCCGTAAGTCACGCTCGGGGCGGGGTCTTGCTTTTTTTAAACAACGATGTCGAGGTCGTTACCCCGAACTGGCTGGAAGAGCTCTTGGGGTTTGCCGAGCAGCCGGAGATTGGGGCCGTTGGGGCAAAGCTGCTTCTGCCGGACGGCCGAATTCAACACGGCGGGGTGGTGCTGGGCCTGAGCGGCGGGGCCGACCACGCCTTCTACGGCCTGCCCGGGGATGAACCGGGGTATTGCGGCCTGGCGGCCATAGCCCGCAACTGCTCGGCCGTAACCGCAGCTTGCCTGATGACCCGCCGGCGGGTTTTTGAGGAGGTCGGCGGGTTCGACCCGAACCTGGATGTGGCATTCAATGACGTCGACCTTTGTCTGAGGATGTTGGCGGCGGGCTATCGGGTGGTGTGGACGCCGTTTGCGGTGCTGTATCACTACGAGTCCAGCACCCGTAAGAAGGCCCACCCGGTCGAAAACACCCGCTATTTTCTCAAAAAGTGGGGCGACCTAATTCGCCGGGGAGACCCGTATTACAACCCTAACCTGGCCCTTGACCGGTTTGATTTCAGCATTAAGCTTTAAGGTGCCCCGGCTGGTCAGCGTGGTGGTTCCGACGTGGCGGGCGGGAGGGTGGCTGAGCCGGTGTCTGGATGCGCTGGCGCGTCAGACCTTCCGCAACTTTGAAATTATCGTAGTCTACAACCAGGCCCGGGCCGATGTCCCCATCCCGCGGCCGCCGGGCCTGGACCTTCATGTTGAGCGCAACCCGGACAACGTCGGGTTTGCGGCGGCCGTCAATCAGGGGGTTCGGCTGGGCCGCGGCCGGTTCATCGCCGTCCTCAACGACGACGCCTTCCCGCAGCCCCACTGGCTCGAGGCCCTCCTCGACGCCGCCTCTCAGGCCCCGGATATCGGCGCCTGCGCCAGCCTGATGGTCTTCGACCACGAACCCCAGATTATCCAGAGCGCCGGCATCGCCATCGACCGGGCCGCCATCTGCTGGGACCGGCTCCGGGGTCACCCGGTGGCCGAGGCCGGTCAGGCCGCCGAGGTCTTCGGGGCCTCGGCCGGCGCCGCCCTTTACCGCCGCCAGCTGTTCGACGAATTGGGCGGCTTTGACGAAAGGTTCTTCGCCTACCTTGAAGATGCCGACCTGGCCTGGCGGGCCGGAAACGCCGGCTGGCGGACTCTCTACGTCCCGGCGGCGCGGGTGCGCCACCTGACCAGCGCCAGCCTGGGAGAAGATGCCCCCCTTAAAAGGCGGCTGCTGGGCCGAAACAAGGTCTGGCTGGCGGCCAAAAATGCCCCCCTCGCCGACCTGCCCCTTATCCTGGCCTACGACCTGGCCGCGGTCGTCTACGCCCTCCTCCGGCGCCGGGACCCCTATCCCCTCCGGGGGCGGGTTGAAGGTCTAAAACGGCTGGGGGAGTTCCTGGCCGAACGCCACCCGGGACGGCCCCGGGTCCTGGAGCCCCTGGCCCCGCCCTGGAGGGTCCCCGACCGCTTCCGCCCCCAACCCAATCCCAGAAGACGCCCCCAGGGGGTCCTGACTTGGTGACGGGAGGCTCCCGAAGCCCTTTCAGCCTCCGGCTTGAATAACAGCCTATGATGGCCCGTGGGCGTAACCGAGTCCGAGGCTAACAACGGCCATTGCCAGTCCGCCCACGATGACTGTCCGTCCCATCCGGCGGGTTAGCAGGGCCTCCTTGGGATCCCGAGGCGGCCGGCGCATCACGTCCTCTTCGGGGGGTTCGGCTGTCAGGGCCAGGGCCGGAAGGCCGTCAGTCACCAGGTTCGCCCACAGGGTCTGGGGGGGTAATAGGGGAAGGGGCATCCCCACTACGGGCCCCGGTAGCATGACCCACAGTTCGGCGGAGTTAATAGTAACGGTAACGGATCCCTTTTTACGGATGTTGTCGTAGATTACCCGGCCTTCCCGGATAGCCGCCACGATGGTGGCGAAGTTGTCATCCAGGAGCTCCAGGTCGGCGGCCTCCCGGGCCGCATCGGTCCCAATTCGTCCCATAGCCACCCCAATATCCGCCCGACGCAGGGCGGGGGCGTCGTTCACATCATCACCTGTCATGGCGACGACCTGGCCCCGCTTTCGCAGGGCGTCGACGATCTTCAGCTTGTGCTCGGGTGATACCCGGGCGTAGACCGTCACTTCTTCGACCCGCCGGGCAAGCTCCTCCACCGTCATCGATTCAAGGTCAGCACCCGTCAGCACGGCCGCGTCTAGCTCCAGCTGCCGAGCTACGCGCAGGGCCGTCGCCGGGTGGTCGCCGGTGACGAGGAGCACCCGAATTCCGGCTTTTCGGCAGGTGCAGAGGGCATCTGAAGCTTCGGGCCGTAGCGAATCTGCCATCCCGACCATTCCCACGAAAATCAGGCCGTGCGTCGGGACATATTTTTCGGGCGGCTCCCGTAGGGCGGAGAAGGCCACCCCAAGGACCCGCATGCCCTCCCCCGCCAGGAGCTCATGCCGGGCCAGAATGTCCATTCTGGCGCTCTCATCCAGGGGGGACGGGCCGTGAGCCGTCCAGACCTGACTCGACAGCCCGAGGATAACCTCAACGGCCCCCTTGGCGAAGACTACCCAGTCGCCGCCTCCCGTTAAAGAGCGGAGCCACGTCGACCAGGGGCCGTCACCGAGGGCATGCACGGTAACCATGTACTTGCGCTCGGAGTCAAATGGAACCTCAGCCCGGCGGGGGTTCCCGCTCCAGCTCGGTTTTGTTCAGGCTAAGGCGGACGGCAGCCAGCACCATGGCCCGTTCCGTGGGGTCGCCAATGGCCTCGCCTTCCTTGTCGGTGAGCTGGGCATCGTTGCAAAGGGCCATGCCGAGGCCAACCAACGCCAGCGAAGGTAGGACATCGGGCAGCGTCGGGTCGAGGCCCAGGGCAGGTGCCTTTTGGGCCAGGTCGACGCGGCCGTCGGGCAGTTCTATGGCGGCTACTACCATCCGATTTTCAGTAAGGGTTCCGGTCTTGTCCGAGCAGATCACGGTTACCGAGCCGAGGGTCTCAACAGCAGAAAGCTTGCGAATAAGGGCCTGACGCCTGAGCATCCGCTGGGCACCCAGGGCTAAGGTAATGGTGACAACGGCCGGCGGACCCTCAGGCACGGCGGCCACGGCAAGGCTGATGGCGGTAATCAGGACCTGGCGCGGTTCCCCGCCTTGGGCCAGCCCCAGTATGCCCACCACCGCCACGACGCCAAGGGCAGCCAAAACTAGCCAGCGAGCCAGGTGTTCCAGCTGGCGCTGGAGGGGTGTTGGTTCCGGACGGACGGTCCGGAGCAGGTTGGCAATGCGACCCAGCTCGGTGTTAAGGCCTGTAGCGGTCACGACGAACACGCCCCGCCCAGCCACTACCAAGGTGCCCATATAAACCATGTTCCGCCGGTCAGCCAGGGGAATTGATGGGTCCGCAAGGGGATGGATGGTCTTGTCAACGGGCTCGGATTCACCCGTTAAGGCCGCCTCGTCCACCCGCAGTCCGACCGCCTCGATAACCCTACCGTCGGCAGGTATCCGGTCCCCGGCCTCGATGAGGACAATGTCGCCGGGAACAAGCTCAGTGGCGCTCATCTCCTGGACCGCCGCTCCCCGGCGAACGTAGACCCTCGGCACTTCAAGCTCACGCAGGGCGGCCATCGCCCGCTCGGCCCGGTACTCCTGGAAAAACCCCAGGGCCGTGTTTAACACCAGGATGGCCAAGATAGCCCCGGCATCCTTGAGGTCCTGCATTAACGCTGAGACAACGATGCCCAGCGCCAGCACCAGGACCATCACGCTTGCCAGCTGGTCAAGCAGGATGAGCCAGGCAGAGCGCCGTTGGGGGACGGGCAGGCGGTTGGGTCCGTACACCTGCAGTCGGCGGGCCGCCTCGCCCGGTTCCAGTCCGGACGTCAGGTCTACCCCCAGCTGGCGTGCTACTTCTTGGGGGGCGAGGGTGTGCCAGGCGGCGTGGACATGGGAATCAGGGTGTTCGGGGACACCTGACGGCCGGTGCCGCCGGGCCAAGTTAACGGTCCTCCGCCGGGATGATGGTTAACAGTCCCGGCCGATGAACAGGTAACTGGGGCTCCTGCTGCAGACCAACCGTCGGAACCGCCGCCCGGCAACCGCCACATTTCCAGCACATATTCCGACCGAGAAAAGCTTACGCTCGGGCTTCCCTTGGTGTCGATCAAATTTGACCGGAAAACGGCGGTCTGCTATCATGGAGGCGATGAGGCCCTGTTTGCCGGTCGACCACCTGACGTATCTGGGCTCAGTCTACCCGTATTACTGGTGGTTTATTTTTACCCGGCTGCCTGCCGGTAGCCGGGTATGGCCGTTGACCGGAGGGCCGCCCTAAAGCCGCCGGTTAAAAAGGCAAGTACCCGAGGCCGCAGGCAGCCGGAAAAGGCCAAAAGCCTGCGGCCTCGAATTTTCCCGGCAGGAGGCGCCGATGGGCTCGAACGGAACCAAACCGTACCGGCTGGCCGCCCGGGAAAGCCGGCCGCACCCCACGGTGGTGGAGGTGAAGGGTGTCCGAATCGGGGGACCGGAAGTCGTGGTCATCGCCGGACCGTGCTCGGTGGAGTCCGAGGCCCAGCTCTTTGAGACCGCCCAGGCCGTCAGGGCGGCCGGGGCCCACATCCTCCGGGGCGGGGCCTTTAAACCCCGAACTTCTCCCTACGACTTTCGGGGGCTGGGCAAGGTCGCCCTGGAGCTTCTGGCCGAGGCCGGCAGGCTCACCGGAATGCCCGTCGTCACCGAGGTCCTCTCCGAAAGGGATGTGGACCTGGTGGCCCGCTACGCCGACATCTTGCAGGTGGGCTGCCGGAACATGGCCAATTACGCCCTGCTGGAAGCCGTGGCCGAGACCGGCAAGCCCATTCTGCTCAAGCGGGGCATGGCGGCCAAGATTCGGGAGTGGCTGCTGGCCGCCGAATACGTTCTGGCCCGGGGCAACGACCGGGTAATCCTGTGCGAGCGGGGCATCCGCACCTTCGACGACGAGCACTACCGCAACCTGCTGGATATAAACGCCATAATTGTTGCCCGGGGCGAATCCCACCTGCCCGTCATCGCCGACCCCTCCCACGGCACCGGCCGCTCCCGGCTGGTAACTCCGGCTGCCCTGGCCGCCATCGCCGCCGGTGCCGACGGCCTGATGGTGGAGGTCCACCCGGACCCGCCCCGGGCCCTAAGCGACGGCTTTCAGTCCCTGACCCCGGCCGAGTTCAGCGCCCTAATGCAAAGGCTTTCGGCCGTCTGCGGGGCCCTGGGACGCCCCCTGGCCCACGCCTCGTCCCACCGGCCGTAGGCCCTGGAGCGCCCCCTCGACCGGGGAAGGGCAGTGGGGCCGTTTTGGGGCGGGCTGACAGGCGCCGGCCGCCGGCCCGGTACGACCCTTTAGCTCGGGATTGACCGACGGTCACGGTGCCGAACCGGTCTGCCCGGTGACGGCGTTGTAAGCATTCAGGCGGCCGTTTGCCCAGTAAGTTCCCGTGCCCGAGATTTTGTCCGCCCCGGTTTCGATGCGGCTCCGGACGCAACCGTTATCGGTGGTGCCACAGGCCCCGGTTGACCAGACCAGGCCGGCGGCGCCGGCCACGTGGGGGCTGGCCATGGAGGTGCCGCTTAAGGTTCCGTATTTGACCCCCTTTCCCCAGATTTTATTCGGGTGGTCCGGGGCCGTGGAGAGGATGCTCACGCCGGGGGCCGCAATGTCTACCCATGTGCCGTAGTTAGAAAACGAGGCCTTACTGTCGTTCTGGTCGGTGGCGGCCACGGCGATCACGTTCTGATAGAAGGCCGGATAAAAGGGTGAACCGGTGCCGGAGTTTCCAGCAGCCGCCACCAGCACCACCCCCTTGCCCCAGGCGTAATTTACGGCGTCCTCCACTGTGCTTGAGCCGCTGGAGCCCCCCAGGCTCATGTTGATGACCCTGGCGCCGTTATCCGCGGCCCAGACGATGCCGCTGGCAACCCAGGACCAGGCGCCGCTACCGTTGTCGGCCAGGACCTTGACGTTATAGAGGCCGCAGTTAGGGCAGGTTCCGGCCACCCCTTTGCCGTTGTTGGTTGAGGCGGCGGCGCTGCCGGCCACGTGGGTGCCGTGGCCGTACCTGTCGTCAACGGTCCGGCTGGTGGTAAAGTTAACGTTTTTCTGAATCTTTGCCGCCAGGTCCTCGTGGCTCTGGTCGATGCCGGTGTCCAGGATGGCGATGGCCACCCCCGACGAGCCCTGAGTTACACCCCAGGCCGCGGGGGCCGCAATCTTTGGGTACTGCCACTGCTGGCCGAAGAGGGGGTCGTTGGGCGTCCAGGTCGTCTGGACCGCCGAGTAGAAGCCGTTAACCTCGGCGAAAAGGACGTTGGGGTTGCGCCGGTAGGCTTCGACGGCCGCCCGCTCCCGTCCTGGCGGAACCTTCACCACCTGGACGTCGATGCCCGGAACCACCTCCCGGGGCTCGCCCCCCGCCTGCCGGTGGGCGGCCGCCACCTCGGCGCCCGGGGCGCCGGGCCGGAACTTGACCAGCACCTCCCCCGGCACGAACTCGTCGGTGGCCTGGGCCGGGCTCAGCTGGGGCACCAGCAAAATACCGATAAGGACCGCGGCAACCGCCGCCCAGTAAAAGGCCCTGTTTAAAGTCCTCACAAATGACCTCCTGTTGTATAACTATGCGCCCTGCCGGCACGGAAACCAAACAGCCCCCCGGTCCGGCTGTCCAGGTTGGGCCCAGTCCTCAGGCTGGCTTAAGGCTATTTTAACACGTTTTCGCCTAAAATATACCCGGAAAATTTCGCCGGACACGCGGCTTTCCACCTTCTTAATTGCCGACCCGGTTTAGGGGCAGGCGCACGGCCGTGTGTCCCCACAAAAAGGCCGACGATTATAAAAGCGCCCTGTGTTTGACTCAAGGTTGACGGAGCCAAAAGCCGCGCGTCGGACCTCGGCGGGCCGCTGGCGGAGCTTTCCGGTGGGGCCGGGCCAGCGGGCGGCCTGGGCCTATATTGGCGTGGTGGTTTCCCGCCGGACCCGCTTTCAGCGGGTCGAAATCCTGGACACGGTGGCCTTCGGCCGGGCCCTTTTTCTGGACGGGCTGCCCCAGTCGGCCGAGGCGGACGAGTTTATCTACCACGAGGCCCTCGTCCACCCGGCCCTGGTCTGCCACCCCCGGCCCCAGGCGGTTTTCATCGGGGGCGGGGCCGACGGCGGGGCGCTGCGGGAAGCCCTCCGACACCCCACCGTCGAGCGGGTCTGGCTGGTGGATATCGACGAGGAGCTGGTCCGGCTCTGCCAGCAGTATCTCCCCTACGCCGCCCCCGGGCTTTTTGCCGACCCGAGGGTGGCCCTCACCTTCGGGGACGCCTACGAGGCCCTGCTGGAGTCTGCGCCGGGCACCTTCGACGTCGTCATCCTGGACCTAACCGACCCCGGCACGGCCTTAAGCCGGCGGCTTTACACCCCCGAATTCTTCCGGGCCGTCGCCGAGCGGCTGAGGCCGCCGGGCATCCTGGCCCTGCAGGCCGGGAGCCTGCGGCTCACCAACCTGGGGGCCCACCTGGAGGTGGTCTCCGCCCTGCGGGGGGCCTTTCGGGTGGTCCGGTCCTACTGGGCGGATGTACCCTTTTTCGGGGAGGTCTGGGGGTTTGTCTTGGCCGCCGACGGCCTTGATCCCCGGTCCCTCCCCCCCGAAGAAGTCGACCGCCGCCTCCGGGACCGGGGAATTGGGGGCCTGCGCTTTTACGACGGCGTGGCCCACACCCAGCTTTTTGCCCTGCCCAGATACGTCCGCGCCGCCCTGGGCGAGCCTTAGCCGGTCAGGCGGAAGCTCTGGAGCATCCTTTCGAAGACCGGGAGCAGTTGGCGGTAGTTTTCCCGGGTGGCCGAGAGCCGGAGTATAAACCAGCGGTCGTCGGCGGTGAACACCACCACGTTGTCAGTCATGTCCCGGTTCCGGGCGGTGGACCGGTAAGAGACGACGACCCGGCGGGCGGAGCGGTTCGCCACCGTGGTGGTGGTCTCGGATTCGATTTGAGCGGCCGGAAGGGAAGTGCGGATCTGGGCGATAAGCTGCTGGTAGAAGCTGTCAAAGTTCGTCTGGGGATCCGACCAGAAACGGACCTCAACCAGGTCGTCGGAGAGGGTTGGGGCCGAGAAGACGACCGCCTCCTGGGCCTGGAACATCTCGTCCTTAAGCCAGTTGGCGGGGTAATCGATGGCGAACTCGAAGTCCGGATTCTCGTAAGTTTCCCAGGCCGTCACCTGGGCGGGGTTCGGTCGGGGAACCGGCCTGACCTTAAGCTCCCTTCGCTCCCACCGGGGCTGGTCGCCGGCGGCTGGCCGCAGGACGGCCAGGGAAAGCTCCCCACCGGCCTTCGCCCGGTTGAGCAGGTCGTCGGCGGTGGCCAGGTCGACGATGGGCTCGCCGTTGACTTCGACGATGACGTCGAAGGGCTCGATGCCGGCCTGCTCGGCCGGACTGCCGGGGTAAACGCCGGTGATGAGGACCCGGGCGGTGCGGGGCAGGTTGAACTGGGTAAGGATGTCATCCGTGAGTTCGACCATTCGGATGCCGATCCAGCGGGTGGTACCGTCCCCACCCGGGAGGGCCGCGCCCAGCTGGGCCTGGATCTGGTCCTGGGCGGCGATAATAATTACAAGGGGCAGGCCGATGCACAGGAAGAGAAAGGCGACGCCGGCCAGGCCGGCTATAATAAGCCGCTCCCGCGTTGACATTTTTATCAGCTAACTCACTCTAGCATAAACGCCAGCGGGCTGTAAATGCCGTCGCCGAACGTGGGCGCCTTTCGAACCTGGCGTCTGATCGTGGACCCGCCCCGGCCGGGGGCCGAGAACATGGCCCTGGACGAGGCCCTATTGGAGGCGGTCGGTTCGGGCGAATCTCCGCCGACCCTCCGGTTTTACGGCTGGGAACCTCCCTGTCTTTCCCTTGGGGCCTTTCAGCCGCTGGCCGAGGTTGACCGGGGGGCCTGTGCCGAGCTGGGCATCGACCTGGTGCGCCGTCCGACGGGCGGCCGGGCTGTTCTCCACCACTGGGAGGTAACCTACGCGGTGGTCCTTCCCCGGGCGGCTGCCGGCCGGCCCCGGGAAGTTTATTTAAAGATTTGCCGGGGAATTCTGCGGGGGCTTGAAAAGCTCGGGGTTCGGGCTGATTTCGCCCCGGTGGGGTCCCGCCGGAGGGGCGGGGGTCCTTCGTGCTTTGCGGCGGCTTCCGACTACGAGGTGCTGGTGGGAGGGCGCAAGCTGGTGGGCAGCGCCCAGGTTTGGCGTTCCGGGAACCTGCTCCAGCACGGCGCTGTTCTGCTCAGTGCCGACCGGGCCCTGTGGACCCGGCTGATGGGCCAGGCCGATGCGGCCGACGGATTGATTGGACTGCTTGAGGTGCGGCCCGGCCTCACATTTAACCGGGTGGTGGTGGCCCTGGCGGCGGGGTTTGCCGAAGAGTTCGGGGTAGGTCTGGTCCCAGGCGCTTGGAGTTCGGCTGAGCTTGAGCGTGCGGGGAGGTTAGTTCAGGGGAAATACGCCCGGCCGAGCTGGACTGAGCGCAGGTAAGCTAAAATATATAGCGGACCTCTGCCCCCGTAGCTCAGCTGGATAGAGCGGCGGCGTCCTAAGCCGCGCGTCGGGTGTTCGAGTCACCCCGGGGGCGCTATGTATGCGCTATGTATAACGCACAACCTTGTGCCCGGTTGCTATCAGCTGGTGCGGCCGGGCCTTTCTTTTCGGGAGCCCTTTTATTTAGGTCTGCCCACCCCCTGAAGACGAAGACGGGTTGCCCCAAGCTTCGGGGCATCTGTGACCGTAGCTCCAGGACGTCGGGGACCACGGACGTGTGCCTTATTTTTTCTCTGCAAGCCCCGGGCCTTGGGGATCCAAGTGCTCGCTTCCTTAGCGTTGAGCCTGCGGCCGTTGAGCAGGAGGAAGACGCCACCGGCCGCCATGGCCGTGCGTTTGTTTCTATCCGCGAAAGGGTGCCCTGCGGCAGCTTTTTCTTCCAGGGTTGGACCCTTAAATTGCACCATAACTGTAGCCGGAAATAAGGGACCTGCCATCAAGGCCGGCCGTCAAAAATCTTTAAAACCTTAACCACCCACTGCCGTCGACCTCCGGTCGCCGATTTTTCCAGGACCTCGACGGCAGCGCCTTGAGCACCACCCGGCCCCCTAGGCGCTCTAGCCCTTGACGTCCGGTATACCACAGTGCTATCAACAGTTGGAAGCCTATTGCGGAGGTGAGCGGTTTGATTCGAGTAGTTATCGCGGATGACCACACCATCTTCCGACAGGGACTAAAAGAACTCCTAAGCAGTGTCCCCGATATCCAGGTAGTCGGTGAGGCCCCAGACGGTCGAACGGCCCGAGCCCTCGTAACCAGGCTTAAGCCCGACGTCGCCATCCTCGACATCGAAATGCCCGGCGAGGGCGCCGACGGCCTCTCGGCCGCCGAAGCCATCGCCGCCGAGGCCCCCAATACCCCCGTTATCATCCTCACCATGCACGCCGACCAGGACCACCTGGACCGGGCCGTCGCGGCCGGCGTCCGGGGCTACGTCCTCAAAAGCGCCCCACTTTCCGAGCTGGTTGGGGCCATCCGCGCCGTGGCCGAGGGCGGCTCCGCCGTCGACCCCAGGCTTATGACCGGCCTGCTAAAACGCTACCGGGAGCGGTATACCCCCCTGGTTTCCGGACCCAACGGCCTCACCGCCCGGGAGCTCGACGTCTTAAGGCTTCTGGCCGCCGGCTACTCCAACAAGGAGATCGCCCGGGCCCTTAAGGTCTCGCCTTCCACGGTTAAAAACCGCCTCTCCGTCATCTTCCAGAAGCTGGGCGTTACAGACCGGGTGGCCGCCGCCCTGGTCGCCCACAGCGCCGGCCTGGTCCGGGAGGGGGGGCGCCGGCGGTGACAGAAGTCGAGCTCATCACCAGTGACCTGGCCGGCCACCTCCACGACGAGGTGATGCCCCGGCTGGCCTTAAGCCTGCTCCGAACCGATAAGCTGGACCTCAGCCTGAAGGCTTTTATCCTTGACCTAAGCTCTAAAGGGTTTGGGTCAGACATGAACGCCGAGGGCCCGGCCCTCCTTTCGGAGCTTCGGGCCCTGCGCTCGGAGCTGGCCCAGAGCCTGGAGCGGCTGCGGCGCCTTACCGCCGCCCTCAGGCGGGTCCAGAAGGTGGCCCAGCTTAGGGCCGCCCTGGAAGCCAGCGCCGCCCGCGGCCTGGAAGCGGGCCAGGGCCAGACTCCCACCGTAAGCTTCGACCTTGACGGGGCGACCCTGCCCCCGGACGTCACCGACCTCGTCGGCCGGATCGTCCGGGAGGGCGTCGCCAATGCCGTCCGCCACGGCCGGGCCCGGAGCATCCGGGTCGAGCTCAGGCGGGAGCCGGGCCGGGTTCGCCTGGAACTCCAGGACGACGGCTCGGGCTTCGACCCGGCGCAACTTAAAGGTCTGGCCCGACAGGGCCACCTGGGCCTGGCCATCCTTCGTCGGGCGGTTAAGGCCCGGGGCGGCCGCCTCCGAATAAGCTCCCGGCCGGGGGCGGGCACCCGCCTGCTGGTCACTTTGCCCCTTCCGCGGGACCAGGGCCGGTGCTGGCCGGCTGGCCAGGAATTCTGGCCTTCCGGGCCTGACCGGTAGTCCCTACCGGGGAACTTTGACCGGGCAGTAGGATCTGCCCGGAAAGTGAGAAGCCGAGCGGTTATATCTAAGTCCCGCCTCTGGCAAGGCGTAGCCCTCCTGCTGGTCCCGGTCCTGGCCGGGTGTTCGGCCGCCGGGAGCCCCGCAGCCCTCCGGGTTGAGGTCGCCGGACCTCAGGGGGCCGCGGGACAGGCCACCGTGGCCCTGGAGGTCGTCGGCCTCCTAACCCTGCTCTCCTTCCTGCCGGCTGCCCTGATGATGACCACCTCTTTTACCCGCATCATCATCGTCCTGGGCTTTCTCCGAAGCGGCCTCGGCCTCCCCCAGCTTCCCCCCAACCAGGTCCTCATCGGCCTGGCCCTCTTCCTTACGGTCTTCACCATGGCCCCCACCTGGGACCAGCTCAATCGGGAGGCCCTCCAGCCCTACCTGCGGGGCGAGGTGGGGGCTGAGGAGGCCTGGGCCCGGGCCGAGGTCCCCGTCAAGGCCTTCATGCTCCGGCAGACCCACGAGCAGGACCTGGCCCTCTTCGTGGAGCTTGCCCGCCTTCAACCCCCGGCGGACCCAGCGGCCCTGCCCCTCCACGTGGTCATCCCGGCCTTTATCTTAAGCGAGCTCAGAACCGCCTTCCAGATGGGCTTTGTCATCCTGGTGCCTTTTCTGGTCATCGACCTGGTGGTCTCCAGCGTCCTGATGGCGATGGGCATGATGATGATGCCCCCCGTCATCGTCTCTTTGCCCTTCAAAATCCTCCTCTTTGTGCTGGTGGACGGCTGGACCCTGGTGGTCCGGTCGGTGGTTCAGAGCTTCGTTTGAAAGGGGGCCGAAGGTGTCCGAACAGCTCGCCATCGAGGTAGTTGCCAGGATGCTCGGCCAGGTTCTCTACATGGCCGGGCCCATCCTGCTGGTAGCCCTGGCCGCCGGCCTGATAATCGGGGTCCTGCAGGCGGCCACCCAGGTCAACGAGTTCACCCTGGCCTTTGTTCCCAAGCTTTTAGCCGTTCTGGTCGCCCTGGGGCTTTTGGGACCCTGGCTTCTGAGCAGTCTGGTGGCCTTCACCGTGAACCTTTACGGCCTCCTGCCACAGGTCGGCCGGGGAGGTCCCTGAAGGTGCCCGCCGACGCCGAAACCGTTGCCCGCTGGTTCCTGGCCGGGGCCCGCCTTTCGGCCCTGCTGGCGGTGATGCCCGTTCCCGGCTTCGGCCGCCTGGGCCTTCCGGCCCGGGTCTGGTTCGGCCTCGGCTGGGGCCTGGCCGTCCTGCCCCTGGTCCCGGCCGCCCCCATCCCCGCCGACTTTCCCGGCTTTGCGGTCGCCCTGGTCCGGGAGGTCTTCCTGGGCCTGACGATGGGCTGGCTTCTCGGTTTCGGCCTGGTAATTTACCGGCAGGCGGCCGACCTGGTGGGGTTTCAGACGGGTTACACCCTCATCCAGACCGTCGACCCGTCCGGGGAGGTGGTCAACCCCCTGGACCAGCTCTACGCCCTGGCGGCCGGGGCGGTGGTCCTGGCAACCAACGCCCACCACCAGGCTGTCATCGCCCTGGTCCAGTGGCTCCGCCTCATTCCGCCCGGTTCCGACCCGCTGGGCGAGCTGAGCGCCGCCCGGCTGGCCCAGGTGCTTACCGGGTTTCTGGGGCTGGCCGTGCGGCTGGCCCTGCCGGTGGTCGGTGGACTGCTGGTGGTGGACCTGGCCCTGGCGGTCCTGGTTCGGACGGCGCCCCAGCTCAACCTGCTGGGGGTCGGCCTTCCCCTCAAGGTGGGCCTGGGGCTCGTCTTAATCGTCGTGAGCGCCCCCCTGGTCTTGGGGCAGGTACCGGCGGTCCTTAACGGCATCGTCGAGGCCGCCGATTATTTCTGGCGGGGACCTTCCTGATGGGCGAGGAGAAAATTGCTCCCCCTACCCAGCGCCGCCGTCAGGAGGCGCACCGGCGGGGTATGGTGCCGACCAGCACCGACCTGGTGGGCGTGGCCGGCCTGGCCGCCGGCGGCCTCGCCCTTTACTGGGGCGGGGTTGGGCTCCGGCGGGGCCTTGAGGGGATGCTGGCCGCCGGTCTGGCCCGCCCCCCAGCCCACCCCGAGGCCCTCTGGGGCCTGCTGGGGACGCAGGTGGGGCAGGGGCTGATGCTGGCCGCCCCGGTGGTGCTGGCCGCCGGCGGGGCGGGCCTCGGGGTGGGCCTGCTCCAGACGGGCGGCACCTTTAGCCTTTATCCCCTCCGCCCCGACCCGGCCCGCCTCGACCCCATCGCCGGCCTGCGCCGGCTGGCCTCCCTCCGGGGACTGGTGGAGCTGGCCCGCTCGATACTTAAGGCCGTGGCCGTCGGCCTGGTGGTCTATTTTACCCTGGCCCCCAGGCTCTTCGAACTGGCCTTCTGGTCCGCCGGGCCGCTGGAGGGCGGCCTGGGCGGCCTCTGGGCGGCCGCTTCCGACCTCTTCTTCCGGGGGGTCCTCGCCCTGGGAGTGCTGGGCCTGCTGGACTACGCCTACCGGGTCTGGCGCCACGAGCGGGACCTGCGCATGACCCGCAGCGAGCTCAAGGAAGAACTGCGCCAGACCGAGGGCGACCCAACCGTCCGGCTCCACCTGCGCCGGCGCCACCGCCAGCTCGCCTTCCGGAACATGCTGGCCGCCGTCCCCAGGGCCGACGTGGTGGTGACCAACCCCACCCACCTGGCCGTGGCCCTCCGCTACGACCCGAAGACCATGGCCGCCCCGAAGGTGGTGGCCAAGGGGCGGGGCCTGGTGGCCGAGCGCATCCGGACCCTGGCCCGGCAGGCCGGGGTGCCCGTGGTTTCCAACCCGCCCCTGGCCCAGGCCCTCTACCGGGCCGTGGAGGTGGGCATGGAGATACCGCCGGCCCTCTACCAGGCGGTGGCCGAGCTTCTGGCCTACATCTACCGCCTCCGGGAGCTCAGGCAGAGCCATGACGGCTAACACCAGCTCGGCCGAACGGCGCCCGGTCCTGCTGGCCGGGGGCGACATCTACCTGGCGGTGGCAGTGGTGGTCGTGGTCGGGATGATGATTCTGCCCCTGCCCCCGGCCCTGCTGGACGTGCTCATAACCGTGAACATCGGCCTGGCCCTCACCGTCCTCCTGGTCTCGATGTACATCCGGGAGCCCCTGCAGTTTTCGGTTTTCCCCTCCCTCCTGCTGGTGGCCACCCTCTTCCGTCTCGGCCTCAACGTCTCGGCCACCCGGCAGATCCTGCTCCAGGGTTATGCCGGCAAGGTTATCGACGCCTTCGGCCACTTCGTCATCGGCGGCAACTACGTCATCGGGGTCGTCATCTTCCTTATCCTGGTGGTCATCCAGTTCGTGGTCATAACCAACGGGGCCGGGCGGGTGGCCGAAGTGGCGGCCCGCTTCACCCTGGACGCGATGCCCGGCAAGCAGATGGCCATCGACGCCGACCTCAACGCCGGCATCATCGACGAGGCCGAAGCCCGCCGGCGCCGCCGCCTCATCGAGCTGGAGGCCGACTTTTACGGCGCGATGGACGGGGCCAGCAAGTTCGTAAAGGGCGACGCCATCGCCGGGGTGATAATCATCCTCATCAACATCGTCGGGGGCATCGTTATCGGAGTCCTCCAGCGGGGGCTCCCCATCGACCGGGCCCTCCAGACCTACACCGTCCTCACCGTGGGCGACGGGCTGGTCTCGCAGATTCCGGCCCTCCTCATCTCCACCGCCACCGGCATCATCGTAACCCGGGCGGCCTCCGAATCGAGCCTCGGGCAGGAGATGGCCCGGCAGGTCCTGGCCGGGCCCAAGCCCCTGGGCCTGGCCGCCGGCCTGCTGGGGGGCCTCGCCCTCATCCCCGGAATGCCCACCCTGCCCTTCCTCGCCATCGGCGGCGGGCTGGGGGCCCTGGCCTTCGCCGTCCACCGGGCCAGGGGCTTAAGCGGCGAGCCGGCCCCCCAGGCCCTTTCCGGGCCCCGGCCCGAGGGGGCGGACGAGGTGGCGGCCGTCCTCAAGACCGTCCAGCCCGACCCCCTGGAGCTGGAGGTGGGCTACGGTCTCATCCCCCTGGTGGAGGGGAGCGGGCCGGGCGGATCCCTGGTCCAGCGGGTCGCCTTGCTCAGGCGCCAGGTGGCCCAGGAGCTGGGTTTTGTCATCCCCACCGTCCGGGTCCGCGACAATCTGGAGCTTAAGGCCCACCAGTACCGGGTCAAACTGCGGGGGGTGACCGTGGCCGCCGGGGAGGTCCGGCCCAACATGTACCTGCTCCTGCAGGGGGCCGCCTTCGCCCCCGAAATCCCGGGCGAGGACACGAAGGAGCCGGCCTTCGGCCTGCCGGCCAGGTGGGTGGAGCCGGGCTGGCGGGACCAGGCCGAGCTTCTAGGCTACACCGTGGTGGACCCCGTCGGGGTCATCATCACCCACCTCTCGGAGACGGTCCGCAACTTCGCCGCCGACCTCCTCACCCGTCAGGAGGTCCGCCAGCTGGTGGACCAGCTCAAGACCCAGTATCCGGCCCTGGTCGAGGAGCTCATCCCCGAACAGCTGACCCTGGGGGAGCTTCAGCGGGTGCTAAAGAACCTGCTCCGGGAGCGGGTGCCCATCCGGGACCTGGTAACCATCCTGGAAAGCATATCCCCCTTCCTGCGCACCACCCGGGACCCCGACCAGCTGACCGAGGCCGCCCGCCAGGGTCTGGCCCGGGCCATCTGCCAGCTCTACGCCGAGGCCGACAACCGGCTCGTCGGCTTCGCCCTGGGTCCCAACGCCCAGAACCTGCTCCTGAACAGCCTTACCACCGCCGAGGCCGGCACCGTCCTAGCCCTGGCCCCGGACCTTGCCCAGCGGCTCCTCGGCCGCCTGGCCTCGGCCATGGAGAGCCTGGCCGCCGAAGGCTATCGGCCCATCCTCTTCTGCCCGCCGAAGCTGAGGCTGCCCCTGCGAAGGCTGACCGAGCGGCCCCTGCCGGGGCTGGTGCTCCTTTCCTACGCCGAGGTCGCCCCCGGCTATCAGCTGGAGGTCCGCACCACCGTGGAGCTGGAGGGATGACGCCCGTTCGGGTGGGTATGCCGGTGAAAATCTTCATCCCCGGCCAGGCCGAGCCTTACCCCTCCCGGGTGGAGGATATCCGGCCCGACCGGTTGGTTCTGGCCTACCCGATGCGCCAACTGGTGCCCGTCCGGCTCATTGTGGGCGACCGGGTGACGGTGGAGGCGGCCGGGGAGCGGGGGGTCTACCGGCTGGAGACGGCGGTCCTGGGCCGGGAGCTGGGTCGGGTCCCGGTGCTGGTGGTGGCGGCCGGGGAGTGGGTCCGGCACCAGCGGCGGCAGTTTTTCCGGGTGGCCCTGGGCATGGCCCCGGCCGCCGCCAGGCTCCTTCAGTCCGGGGCCGAGGAGCGGCCGGTGAAGCTGCTTCTGCGGGATGTAAGCGCGGGCGGCCTCGGCTTCGTCAGCGACCGGGCCCTTAAGGTTGGGGACCGGCTGGAGGTGGAGCTGAGCCTTAACGGCGGCCAGCCCTTCCCGGCCCAGGTCGAGGTCGTCTGGGTCCGGACCCGGCTGAGCCCGGATGGCCCGGTCGCCCGCTTCCCTTTCGAAGCCGGGGCCCGATTCGTCGGAATCGACCCGGCCCGGCAGGAGGCCATCGTTAAGTTCTGCCTTCGCAAACAGCTGAGACAGCGCCGAGCCGAGGAGGATTAAGCGATGCGGTGGGCCGAATTCGTGCTGGTTGCGCCGGCCGCGGTGTTTATTGCCGTCGCCTGGGGCGGGGTGCTGGCGGGGGCGGCCGTGGAGGCCGCCTGGGTGCGGGGGCTGGCCGGGGCCGCCGGAACGGCCGCCATCGGCCTGGCCATCGTCTGGCTGCTCAGGCCGCAACGGGGGGCCAACCGGTGACGGTTGAGGAGCTCTGGGCGCGGTTTTTCGCCACCCGGGACCCGGCCCTTCGGGAAAAGCTCAT
>JBHOQU010000085.1:0-42449 GCA_042408785.1 Dehalococcoidia bacterium
GACGGTCATTTTCGGCCTGGAGGGGGCCGGTTTCTGCAACTACGGCGAGGGTTTCGAGTTCGTCCAAAACGGCCGGATCTCCCTGGGCGGGGAGCTGCCCGTCAACACCAGCGGCGGCCACACCTCCGAAAGCTACATGCAAGGGTTCGGCCTCCACGCCGAAAGTATCCGGCAGCTCCGGGGGGAAGCCGGGGACCGGCAGGTCCCGGACTGCCGGGTCGCCATGTATATCTGCCCGGCCCCCATTTGCGCCGTGCACATCCTGACCCGGAGGTAGGTGGTCCATGGCTTACCAAAAGCCCCTGCCCCAGCCTACCGCCATCGACACCCCCTATTGGGAATACCTGCGAAAGCACGAGCTACGGCTGCCTAGATGCCAGGACTGCGGCCACGTCTTCTTCCCGCCCAACAAGACCCACTGCCCGCAATGCCTTTCCGACCGGCTCGAATGGGTCCGGATGAGCGGGCGGGGCAAGGTCTGGTCGTGGGTGGTCTTTTACCAGCGCTATTTTGCCTCCTTCGCCAACGACATCCCCTACGTCGTCGCCCTTATCGAGCTGGACGAGGGGCCTCGGCTGATGTCGACCCTCGTCGGCTGTTCCCAGGACGAGATCCGGTGCGACATGCCGGTCGAGGTCGTCTACGACGACATAACCCCCGAATTTACCATCCCGAAGTTCCGGCCCATCCGCTGACCGGTCCATGAAGGTTGTCTGCGTCCTTTCCCGGGAACCGATTTCGGCCGTTCCCGAGCTGGCCCGCCGGGCGGAGCGGCTCGGTTTCGACGCCATCCGCTTCAGCGAGATAACCCACGACCCGATGGTCTGCGCCGCGGCGGCGGCCGTTGCCACCCGGGAGGTCAGGGTCGGAACCTTCACCCTGGCCTTTCCCCGGAGTCCGACGGTGGTGGCCTACCAGGCGTGGGACCTGCAGCAGCTTTCCGGCGGCCGATTTTTCCTGGGGCTGGGAAGCCAGGTAAAGGGCCACATTGAGCGGCGATTCGGGGTTCCCTGGACCGCCCCCGGCCCCCGGATGCGGGACTACGTCCTGGCCCTCCGGGCCGTCTGGGACTCCTGGCAGAACGGCCGGCCCCTCAACTGCCAGACGCAGCACTACCGGCTCAGCCTGATGACGCCCGAATTTAATCCCGGCCCCCAGCCCCACTATCCTATCCCGGTCTACCTGGGCGGGGTGAACAGGTTTATGTGTCGGCTCGCCGGTGAGCTGGCCGACGGGCTCATGCTCCACAGCCTCACCTCCCCCCGCTATCTGCGGGAGGTAATCCTGCCCAACCTCCGGGCCGGGGCCCGGCGGGCCGGGCGGGACCCCGCCGGCCTGGAGGTTATCGGGGGCGGCTTCATCGCCACCGGGCCCCGGCCGGAAGATGTCCGCCGGGCCCGGGAGGCTTACCGGCAACGGGTGGCGTTTTACGGCTCCACCCGGACCTACGCGCCGGTGCTGGAGCTCCACGGCCTGGGGGACCTTGGGGCCAGGCTTCACCGCCTTTCGGTCGAAGGCCGCTGGGAGGAAATGGCCCGCCAGGTGAGCGATGAGGTGCTGAACGAGTTCGTGACGGCCGCCACCTGGGACGAGCTGGTGCCCCTAATTAAAGAGCGGTTCGGGGGCCTGGTCACGGGCCTTACCCTGCCCATGCCCGAGGGGCTGGGCCCGGCCGAGGAAAAGCAACTGGCCAAGGTTATCGCGGACCTTAAGGGTCTCTGATGGGCGGAGCCGAGGCTGCAACGGTTTTTCCCCGACCCCTGGGCGGGCTCAGGGCGCTGGAGCTGGGCGACGGAATCGCCCCCGCCTTCTGCGGCAAGCTTCTGGCCGCCCTGGGCGCCGACGTCATCAAGGTCGAACCTCCGACCGGAGACCTCTGTCGGCGCGTCGGCCCCTTCGCCCGGGACCAGACGGACCCGGAGTCGAGCCTCCTCTTTCTCTACCTGAATACCTCCAAGCGGGGCATCACCCTGGACCTGACGACCCCGACGGGGGCCCACCTCTTCCGACGGCTGGCGGCCGCCGCCGATATCGTTGTCGAGGGCCTGGGAGCCGGCCGGCTGGAGATGCTGGGCCTCGGGTACGGGGTCCTGGCCCGGGACAACCCGGGGCTTATCCTTACCTCGATTACGCCGTTTGGGGACGAAGGCCCCTACCGGGACTACCTGGACGGGGAGCTCGTCCTCCTGGCCCTGGGTGGCCTGCTCAACATGCTGGGCACCCCTGACCGGGAGCCTGTGCCCCTCGGGGGCCATCAGGCCGAGTACGCCGCCGGCCTGGCCGCCTTCACCGGCACGATGGTGGCCCTCACCGGCCGCGAGGTCACCGGCCGGGGTCAGCAGGTAACCGTCTCGGCCCAGGAGACGGTGGCCTACCTTGAGTGGAAGACCCCGATCTATTACCAGAGCGACGGCCGGGTGCGGCGGCGGGGTGGCGAGCAGTCCCAATGGCTGGTGCTGCCCTGTCGGGACGGATTTGTCGCTTTCGTCTTCCAGGATGAGCACTGGCCCCGGGTTAAGGAGCTGGTGGGCGATCCCCGTCTGGAAGAGCCCCGGTTCGCCGACCGGCGGGGCCGGGTGGCCAACCGGGACGAACTGCGGCAGATTCTGGCCGCCTGGACCGCCGAGCGGACGAAAGGGGAGGTCTACCACCAGGCCCAGGCCCTGGGGATACCCGTGGGGATGGTGGCCGACGCCGCCGACCTGGTGGCCTCGCCCCAGTACCGGTCCCGGGGCTTCTTCGCCCGGGTGGACCATCCCCGGACGGGCCCGGCCCTTTACCCGGGCATCCCCCTCCTTCTGGGCGGGCACCGGCCTCCGGTGGGCCGGGCGCCCCTGCTGGGGGAACACAACCTGGAGGTTTACACGTCCCTGCTCGGCCTCTCGCCGGCGGAAGTCGCCGGCCTTCGGGAGCAGGGCGTAATCTGAAGGGCAGGAGGGACGGCTATGTCGGAACGGCTTTTAACCAGGAAGCTTTCACGCCGGCAGTTCCTCCTCGGGGCCGCCGGCGTTGGGCTGGCCGCCTGCCGGCCGGCGGGCGCGCCCCAGGGTCGGGGGGAGCAGGCCCCGGCGGCCCAGCCGAAGCGGGGCGGCACCCTCTACTGGTACCTTCCGGACGATCCCCCCGACCTCGACCCCCACATGCAGACGACCAGTTCCCTGCAGTGGATTTGCGGCCTGGTTTACAACGGCCTGCTCAAATACGATATCCGGCCGGGCAACCCGCCGGGCAGCCCTGGAGCGAACACCCCCGTGCCGGACCTGGCCGAAAGCTGGGAGCAGACCGACCCGCTCACTTATGTCTTTAAATTGCGCCGGGGCGTCAGGTTCCACGACGGCACCGAGCTTACCGCCGAGGATGCGGCCTTCAGCCTGAACCGGATCCGGACCCGGGACCCCCAGTTCCAGCGGGCCTACGCCTTCGAGCCCGTGGAAAGCGCCGAGGCGGTGGACCGCTACACCCTGCGGGTGAGGATGCGGGAGCCGTATGCCGCCTTCATTAACCAGGTGGCGGCCGCCTATACCCGGATCGCCCCGAAGGACGTCATCCAACAGCGGGGCGACATGAAGCAGGTTATGGTCGGAACCGGTCCCTTTAAGCTTAAGGAGTACCGCCGGGGCGTCCGCTTCGTCTTCGAACGCAACCCCGATTATTTCGGCGCCCCATTGCCTTACGTCGACACCATCGAGATTAGGATTATTCCCGATGCTTCGGCCCAGCTGGCGGCTTTTACCGCCGGCCAGCTGGACATTTACAATCCGGCCAATGTGGAAGAGTTCGAGAACCTGCGCCGGACGATTCCCGGCCTCCAGAGCCTGGTCTTCAGCCGGGCGGAAATGAACGGGATCGGCCTCAACGTCCGGCGTCCGCCCTTCAACGACATCCGGGTCCGGCAGGCCCTCTGGTACGCCATCGACCAGGACGAAATCATTAAGGTCGTCTGGCGGGGGCAGGGTTACAAGCACCGGGCGGTCCCCCCGGCCCTGGGCGACTGGGCCGTGCCCTACGAGCAGCTGCCCCTCAGCGATTCGCCCAACTATGATAAGGCCCGGCAGCTGCTTCGGGAGGCCGGCTATGGGGACGGCTTCGAGTTCGAGTGCAAAACGGTCTACCGCTACACCCAGAAGGAGGCGCAGGTGGTGGCCGAACAACTGAAGCGCATCGGCGTCCGGATGAACATCGTGGACATGGAGTACGGAGCCTTTCTAAACGCCCGAAACCGGGGCGATTTCGAGGCCATCGCCTTTGCCCTATCCCCCTTCGGGGACGTGGAAGATTTCACCTACGCCCTGTTTCACACCAGGGCTTCCCGGAACTTCGGCGGCTGGGGTACCCCGGAACTGGACCGCCTCTTCGAGGCGGCCCGAAAGGAGATGGACGTCAACCGGCGAAAGGAGCTTTACCGACAGATCCAGCGGGAGCTGGCCACCCAGTGTTTCATCCTGGACCTGCCCCGGAGCAACGGCTTCGAAGTCTGGCGACCCTACGTGAAGGACTGGGTCCCCGCGGAGAATCCCGAGCGGGGACTGGCGTTTCACCACGTCTGGCTCGACAAATAAACCTCAAGGAGGGCGCTTATGAGCGGCTACGGGAACCTGGTTCTGATGGAGAAAAAAGACGGCTACGCCATCGTGACCCTCAACCGTCCCGAGAAGCGCAACGCCATGAGCCGGGCCGCCCAGCAGGAATTGTGGGCCGCCCTGGAGGATGCCAAGGCCGACTGCAAGGTGATTATTATCACGGGCAACGGGCCGGCCTTCTGCTCCGGCATTGACCTCTCCGAACAGCGCCAGCTTAGGGAGGCTGGGGTGAGGGAGCGCCAGTACGCCTGGGGGAGCAACACCTGGTTCGAAACCCAGGAGATAATCCGGCGGCACCCGGCCGTTTTCATCGCCGCCGTAAACGGCTATGCCCTGGGCGGCGGCCTCACCCTCGTCCATAACTGCGAGCTGGCCATCGCCTCGGAGCGGGCGGAGTTCGGCATGCCCGAGGTGGGCTTCGGCACCTTCCCTGGACTGGCCGGACCGGCCACCATCCACCGGATCCTGCCCAAGCACTATAATTACCTCATCCTGACGGCCAAGCGCATCGACGCCCACACGGCCCAACGGTGGGGCATTGTCAACGAGGTGGTTCCCCACGACCGGCTCATCCCCCGGGCCGAGGAGCTTGCCCGCCACATCTGCCAGTTCGACCCGGTGGTCCTGGACTATTCCAAGCGGGCCATCCGGGAGATACCCTATCTGGACTGGTCCCGGGGCATCGAATACGGCATCTGGACCGGCATCGTCATCCGCTCGCAGACGGCGGCCGCCGCTGAGGGAATCCAGCGGTTCCTGAGCGGCCAACCGAACCCGGGCCAGGGCACGGGCGCCACCGACGGGAGGTAAAAAAGATGGGCGTGCTGGCGGGCATCCGGATTGCCGACCTCACCATCATTACGGCCGGGGCCGCCGCCACCCAGCTCCTGGCCGACTTCGGGGCCGAGGTGATAAAGGTCGAGGCCGGCCGCTACCCTGACCCGTTCCGCAACTGGGGCAGCGGCCTCACCCCGCCGGCCCAAGTGGAGCGGCCCTGGGACGCCAGCCCGCCCTTCAACGTCGTGAACCGGAATAAGCTGGGCATAAGCCTCGACCTGAAGCACCCCCGGGGGCGGGAGGTCTTTCTGCGGCTGGTGGCGGTGAGCGACGTGGTGACCGAAAACTTCCGCCGGGGCGTGATGGAGCGGCTGGGCCTGGGGTACGACGAGCTCCGAAAGGTTAAACCCGACCTGGTGATGGTCTCCTTTTCCAGTCAGGGGAACGACGGCCCGGAAAGCGGGTATGCTTCCTACGGGTCGACCCTGGATGCCCTTTCGGGCCTGATGTCGGTGACCGGCTACGACGAGGATTCGCCGGTGTGGTCAGGCAACGACGTCAACTACCCGGACCAGGTGGTCTCCCTGCTCGGGGCCGGGATTATCCTGGCTGGCCTGCGCTACCGGCGGCTTACGGGCCGGGGAATCTATATAGACCTTTCGCAGCGGGAGCTGGTGACGGCCATGCTGGGCGAAATCATGCTGGACTTCACCGTTAACGGCCGCCGGCGCCGTCCGGCAGGCAGCCGCCACCCGTCGATGGTCCCCCACGGCTGCTACCCCTGCCGCGGAGAGGATGCCTGGGTGGCAATTGCCGTCGGGGACGACCGGCAGTGGGTCGCCCTCTGCCAAGTGATGGGCCGGCCGGAGCTGGCCTCGGACCCCAAGTTCGCCACCCTGCCGGCCCGGTGGGCCCGGGCGGCCGAGGTGGACGAAATTGTCCGGAGCTGGACGTCGTGCCGGGACAAACATGAAGTTATGCGCCTGCTTCAGGCGGCCCGGGTACCCGCCGGTGCCGTGCTTAACGGCCGGGACCTGCTGGAAGACCCCCACCTTAACGCCCGGGGATTCTACGTGCGGGTCGACCACCCGGTGGGCGGGCCCCAGCTCCAGCGCACGTGGCCTTTCCGGCTGAGCCGCACGCCCGGGGCGGTTCGGCGTCCGGCCCCGTGCCTGGGGGAGCATACCCGGGAGGTGCTCACCGGCCTGCTGGGCTACTCAGAGGGAGAGGTGGCCGAGCTGGAGGCGATGGGGGTGATCGCCTACGCGCCGGCCGGGGTCCGGGCCTGAGGCAGCCCTATGCTTCGGTACGTTTTGAGGCGGCTTGCCCTGGCCCTGCCGGTTCTGTTCCTGGCGAGCCTGATGGTCTTCACCATAGTCAGGCTTGTTCCCGGGGATGTGGTGACCATGCGGCTGGGCGAGTCGGGGGAGACCCCCGAGGCCGCCGAGATGCGCCGGGTGCTGGGGCTGGATAAGCCCCTGTGGGCGCAGTACTTTATCTGGCTGGCCAACGCGGTCCGGGGGGACCTTGGCCTCTCCCTCTGGACCGGCAACCCCGTAACCCACGAGATCCTGCTCGCCCTTCCCATCACCGTCGAGCTGGCCCTGCTGGCTATGGGCATCGCCCTGGCGGTGGCCATCCCCACCGGACTGCTCTCGGCCGTGGCCCGGGAGACCTTCCTGGACTACCTGGTGAGGCTGGTGAGCGTAGCCGGCCTGGCCATTCCCCCCTTCTGGCTCGGCACCATGTTTCTGATGCTGCCTGCCGTCCTAGCCGGGTGGGCCCCCAGTTCCCGGTATATCAGCCCGGCCGAGGACCTGGGGGAAAACCTCAAGCAGTTCACCCTGCCGGCCCTGGTCCTGGGCTATTACTATGCCGCCTTTTCGATGCGGATGGTCCGCTCCCAGACCCTTGAGGTGCTGCGCCAGGACTACGTGCGGGTGGCGCGGGCGAAGGGTCTCAGCGAGACGCAGGTGGTGCTCCGGCACGTCCTGCGCAATGCCCTCATCCCCACCATCACCCTGGCCGGGGCCCAGCTGGGGGTGCTGGTGGGCGGCGTCGTAGTCATCGAGCAGATATTCTCCCTGCCGGGCCTGGGCCGGCTCACCCTCTGGGCCATCTCGGTGCGGGATTACCCCCAGCTCCAGGCTAACGTGCTCCTCACGGCCCTCTTCGTAATCACCATCAACCTGGTGGTGGACATCGCCTACGCCTGGCTTGACCCGAGAATCCGCCTGGGGAGCGGCTGATGTCGGTAATCAGCGCAGGAACCGCCCCGGCAGAGCTCCGCCGGCGGCTGCTGGGCAGTGTTCCCGGCCAGGTCCTGAGGCGGCCCCTGGGGGCCTGGGCCTTAACCGTTATGGTCGCCATTTTTTCCGCCGCCGCCCTCGCCCCAGTCGTCGCCCCCTTCGACCCCGAGGCCATCCACGCCGACCACGTCCTTTCGCCCCCAGGCTGGCCCTTTATCATGGGCACCGACGACTTCGGGCGGGACATCTTCAGCCGGGTCCTTTACGGCGGGCGGGTATCCCTGGTGGTCGGAACGGCGGCGGTGGGGCTGGGGGTTACCCTCGGCGCGGCCGTGGGATTGGTGTCCGGATACCTGGGCGGCTGGTTCGACCTGCTGGTCCAGCGGGTTATCGATGCCCTGATGTCCCTGCCGACCCTCATCCTGGCCCTGGCCATTGTGGCCATGCTGGGAACCAGCGTCCGCAACGTCATTGTGGCGGTGGGCATCGCCCTGGTTCCCGGAACGGCCCGGGTCGTCCGCTCGGTAGTCCTCGGTATCAGGGAGGAGCCCTTTATCGAGGCGGCCCGGGTGGTGGGCTGCACCCACCGGCGGGTTGTTCTCCGGCACGTGCTCCCCAACGCCTTCGGGCCCCTGATGGTGATCGCCACGGCCAGCCTCGGGTCGGCCATCGTCGCCGAGGCCGCCCTCAGCTTCCTGGGGCTGGGCACCCCGCCGCCGACCCCTTCCTGGGGCCAAATGATGACCGGGAGCGCCCGGACCTACATCGTCACCGCCCCCTGGATGGCCTTCTTCCCGGGCCTGGTTCTCAGCCTGCTCGTGCTGGCTATAAATCTGCTGGGGGATACCCTGCGGGACATCCTGGACCCCCGGCTCAGGAGCCGTTAAAAAGGAGGAGAAAGATGGGCAAAGTTGAGGAGCGCATCGCCGAATTCATTGCGGAGGCAAGCCCCGAGGCCATCCCCGAGGCCTGCTACCGGGTCGTCCGGGACGCCTGCTTTGATTGCGTTGGGGTGACGCTGGCCGGCGCGGCCGAACCCCACGGCCGGGTCATCGCCGACTTGGTCCGCCGGGAGGGCGCCCCGGGCCCCTGCGCGGTGGTGGGCACCGACATCCGGACCGGACCCACCATGGCGGCCCTGGCCAACGGCACCCTGGCCCACGCCCTTGACTACGACGATATGGGCGGCTTCGGCCACCCCTCGGCCGTGCTGCTTCCGGCCGCCTTGGCCGCCGGCGAACTGGTGGGGGCCTCGGGCCGGGACCTGCTTACGGCTTACATCGTCGGCTTCGAGGTGGCCTGTCACCTCGCCCGGGGGGCCAGCTACGTCCAGGGCGAGCGGGGGTTCCACTCGACGGCCGTCTTCGGCACCCTGGGGGCCGCGGCGGCGGCCTGCCGGCTGCTGGGCCTCGACCGGCACCGGACGGTGATGGCCCTGGGGATTGCGGCCTCGATGCCTTCGGGGGTGCTTCAGAACTTCGGAACCCACACCAAGCCCCTGCATGCCGGGATGGCGGCCCGCAACGGGGTGATGGCCGCCCTGCTGGCCCGGGAGGGCTTTCTTTCCAGTCCCGATGCGGTGGCCGGGCCCATCGGCTGGGCGGCGGCCTACCTGGGCGAGGGTCGCTACGACCCCGAAAAGATGGTCAAAGACCTGGGGAAGGTCTGGCTGAGCCAGGAGCGCATCGTCATCAAGAAGTACCCGTGCTGTGGGAGCAACCACAGCGCCCTGGATTCCCTGCTGGGCCTGATGAACGATTACGGGTTTAAGGCCGACGATGTCGAAGAGGTGGAAGTATACGGGCTTCCGGGGATTGCCCACGTTCTGCTCTACCCGGAGCCAGAATACGCCTTCCAGGGGAAGTTCAGCATAAACTACTGCGTGGCCAGCGCCCTGGTGGACGGCCGGGTGGACATTGAAACCTTTAAGGACGAAAAGCTTGCCCGGCCTGGGTTTAAGGCGGCCCTGGCCAAGGTTGAGGTTAAGGTTGTGCCGAAGTGGGACCCGGCTTATTCTGCCCATCCGGCGGAGACGCCGGTGGTGGTAAGGCTCAAAGATGGGCGGGTTTTAAGGCGGTCGACGAACCGCCACACCATGCGGGGTTCGGCGGCGGATCCCCTTACGGCTGAGGAACTCTGGGCGAAGTTTCGGGCCAACGCCCTGAGGTGCCTGCCGGAGTCGCAGGTGGCGGAGGCCGCCCGGGTGTGGTGGTCATTGGCCGAGCTTTCCGACCTCCAATCGGCCACGGCCGTCGTGACCCACGGTAAAAGCTGACGCGCGGCAAACGGCGAAAGGAGACGCGATGGTTTTCAGGGCTGAGGGTTTCATGCTTCGCTTTTTGTCGGGCCTGCTGCTTCTGGCGGCGGCCTGCAGTCCGGCCACCCCGGCAACCGCTCCCCAATATCCCACCCGGCCGGTCACCGTGCTGGTTGGCTTCAGCGCCGGCGGGCCGGCAGACCTGACCGCCCGGGCGCTGGCCGAAGCGGTCAAGCCCTGGTTTCCGCAACCTTTCGAGATCGTTAACCGGCCGGGGGGAGCCGCGGCCGTGGCGACCGCCGAGCTCATCCGGGCCCGGCCGGACGGCTACACCCTTTGCATGTGCTACGGACCGGCCCTTACCCTGGTGCCCCATATCAGTGAAGTGCCCTATAAGGGTCCGGATGACGTCCAGCCGGTGATTCTGGCCACGGTGGCCCCTTTCTTCCTGGTGGTCCGGTCCGATGCGCCCTGGCAGGATATACCGCAGTTGGTCGACTACGCCAAACGTAACCCGGGCCAGGTCCGAATCGGCCACTCGGGCATAGGTTCGCTTGGTCACATTGGCCTGGAGATGCTGAATCTTAGGGCTGGAACCAACATCGTTGGGGTACCCTTCCCCGGCGCGGCGGATGCCGTCCGGGCCCTCCTTAGCGGGGACGTCCACGGGATCAACGTCAACCCCGCCGCCGTGGCCGGCCAGCTCGCGGCCGGCCAGGTTCGGCTGCTGGGAGCCTACACCGACCGTCGAGTTGCCGGCTTCGAGCGGGTGGCCACGTTCAAAGAGAGCGGCTATGATGTGGTCACGCCCAGCTCGATTTACTTCGTGGCCGCGCCCAAGGACACACCAAGGGAGCTGGTTCAAAAACTGTACGAAACTTTCAAAAGGGGGATTGAAGGCGAAGCCTTCCAGAAATTTGCTAAGGACAACGGCTTTGTGACCCAGCCTATGGGGCCGGATGAGCTGGCCCGGATGCTGCGGGCCGATTACGACTTCTTCCGGGACTTTGTAAAGCAAGCCAACCTGCGCCAGTAGCGGTGCGCGTCGTTTTGACGATCTGTGGCGCCATTCTAGGGCTAGACGTCCTGTACATCGCGGCGGCCTTAAGATATCCGCTTGGTTCTGCCGCCCGGCCGGGGGCCGGGTTCTATCCCCTCCTCGTGGGGGGCCTGATCGGGTTGGCGGCCCTGGCAACGGCCGCCGAGGCCCATAGGGCCCGCCCGGCTTCTCGGGTAAATTGGCCCGGCCGGTCCGGAGCACTCCGGGTTCTGAGCATCGTTGCGGCGGCCCTCAGCTACATCCTCCTCTTACCGTACACCGGTCACCTGGGAGCTGCGGTGCCCGTGACGGTGATCCCCCTCTGGGTGATGGGCATCAGGCGGTGGTGGCAAGTGGCCGCGCTGAGCGCATTCTTCACGCTGGGTAGCTACTACCTGTTCGCCGTCATTTTGAGGGTACCTTTTCCGGCCGGAATCCGCGGAGGCTGAGGCTGGGCTTGTGACGCCTCTGGAAGGCCTCGTTTACGGCTTTTGGGTGGCCCTCAGCCCGCTGAACATTGGCGGGGCCCTGTTGGGAGCCGTCCTCGGGACCCTGGTGGGGGTTCTGCCGGGAATCGGGCCGGTGGGGGCCATGGCCTTGCTTTTGCCGATCACCCTGCAGATGCCCCCGGAGACGGCCTTGATAATGCTGGCGGCCATCTACTACGGCAGCATGTACGGGGGCTCAACCACGTCGATTTTGCTTAACGTTCCGGGTGAGGCCGCCTCAGTCATCACCACCATCGAGGGATACCAGCTGGCCAAGCGGGGCCGGGCTGGGGCGGCCCTGGCCGTGGCCGCCGTTGGCTCCTTTGTGGCCGGTAGCCTCGGGGTGGTTGGTCTGATGATGTTTGCGCCGGCCCTGAGTCGGTTTGCCCTCTCCTTCGGGGTCCCCGAGTTCTTCAGTCTTGCCCTTCTCGGGCTGATTGCCCTTTCCCGGGCGTCCGGAGGCCGATTCTGGGCAGGGATCCTGATGCTGGGAGTGGGTCTGGCCCTAGCCACCGTCGGGCTGGACCCGATTTCAGGGCAGGCCAGGTTTACCTTCGGCATTGTCGAGCTCCAGGGTGGGATCGGACTGGTGCCGGTGGTGATGGGCCTCTACGGGATAGCCGAAGTCCTCTCGGTGGCTGAGCAGGCCGGCGGACTGCCCAGCATCCGGGCGATCCGCTGGCGGGAGTTGTTTCCGAGTGGAGAGGAGTGGCGCCGGGCGGTCCCGGCCATCATTCGGGGCACGGTAGTTGGGTTCTTCGTCGGCCTCATTCCTGGCCCGTCGACGGTACTTTCTACGTTCGTTTCGTATAACCTTGAGCGGCGGCTGAATCGGCGGGGGGAGTTCGGCCGCGGGGCCATCGAGGGCGTTGCCGGTCCGGAATCGGCCAACAACGCCGCCACCAGTGGGGCGATGGTGCCGATGCTTTCCCTCGGCATCCCCTTCAGCCCCGCTACGGCCATGCTGCTGGCAGCCCTGCTGGTCCAAGGGATCCGGCCGGGGCCACTACTGGTAAGGGAGCACCCGGAAGTGTTCTGGGGGGTTGTCGCCTCGATGTACGTCGGCAATGCGGCCCTCCTAATTCTAAACCTGCCCTTGGTGGGCCTCTGGGCCAGCGTGCTGCGGATTCCTCAGGCGATACTCCTTACCGGGGTCTTGCTCCTTACCCTGGTGGGCGCCTACACCGTCGACAACAGCCTGCTGGACCTGCTAACCCTTATGGGGGCGGGGCTCGCCGGGTACCTATTCCGGAAGGTGGGTTTTGACCCGGCCCCGCTGGTGCTGGGCCTGGTGCTGGGCCCGGTCCTGGAAAATTCCTTCCGGCAGGCCTTATTCATGAGTCAGGGAAGCCCCATGGTCTTTGTTCAGCGGCCCATCAGCGCCCTGCTGCTCGGGTTGGCCTTGCTGGTTCTGATCGCCCCCGGCCTGTGGCGTTTGGGCGCGGCGCGCAGACTCAAGAGGGAGGCCGAAAATGCCTGAACAGCCCGCGGGTCCACTGGCCGGAATCCGGGCCATCGACCTGGCCCAGATGTACGCCGGGCCCCTGGCCGCCGCCTACCTGGCGGACTTCGGGGCCGACGTCATCAAGGTGGAGCCCCCCTGGGGTGAGTCGGGCCGGGCGGCCTACAACCTTGCCGACTTCGATAAAGAATCAAAGCCCTTCCTGGCCCTCAACCGGAATAAACGGGGGATCGTGGTTAACCTCCGGACCGAGGCCGGCCGGGCCCTGGTCCAGGACCTCTGCCGCACGGCCGACGTGGTCATCTGCAACTTCCGGGATGCCACCGCCCGCCGCCTCGGGGTCGACTATGAGACCCTGAGCCGCCTCAACCCGCGCCTCGTTTACGGCCAGGTAACGGCTTTCGGGTCCCAGGGACCCGACCGGGATAAGCCCGCCTACGACCTGGTGGTTCAGGCCCGGACGGGAATCCTGGGCGCCCGCCGCTGGCCCGACGGAACCCCGCTCACTTTCCCGGTGATGGTTTCGGACATGGCCGCGGCCCTCCAGCTGGCCCTCGGCATTACCCTCGCCCTCATCGAGCGGGAGCGAAGCGGCCGGGGCCAGAAAGTTGAGGTCTCCCTCCTCGGGGCGGCCCTGGCGATGCAGACCAGCTACCTGGTGCGCCTCCAGGGGGACCGGTCGAGCCTGCCGGGCGGCCCCTCGGTCAACACGTGTTACCGGTGCTCGGACGGTGAGTACCTCATCGTCGTGGTTATAACCGAGGACGAGTGGCACCGCCTCTGCCAGGCCCTGGACCTCCCCCACCTGGCCGACGACCCGCGGTTTAACGACTATTCCAAGCGGCAGGCCGAGGCTGAAACCCTGGTGGAGGTGCTGGCCGCAGTCTTCGAAACCAGGCCCCGGGAGGAGTGGCTCGAAATCCTGGAGGAATACGGCATCCCCTGCGGACCGGTCCTCCCCCGGGAGGCGGTATTCCAAGACCCCCAGGTCCGGGCCAACGACCTTATCGCCCCAATCAACCACCCGGTCGTGGGGCCGGTGGAGGTGGTCGGGGTTACCGTCAAGCTGGGGCGGACGCCGGGCCGGGTGCTGGGGCCCTCCCCGACGCTGGGCCAGCACACCGAGCTGATCCTGCAAGAGCTGGGCTACAGCCCTGAACAGGTCGCCGCCCTGCGGGCCCAGGGCGCCCTCGGGTGACGGCGGAGACCGGGGTAGGTCCTGCTACCAGGTCAGCTCGACCGCCTGTGGGCCCTTGAGGGCCCGGCGAACGGCCTCGGCCATCCGGTAGGCGGCGAGCAGTTCCTCCAGGGGGCGAAGCCTGGCCGCCGGGTCCTTTTCAAAGGCCAGGTGCACGAAGTGCTCCAGGATGGCCGCCCTGGAATTGGGGAGCGGCGGGTGCTGCTCCACGCCGCCGCCGAAAAATGCCACCGTGCCCCGGCCAGCGTCGGCCCGAAAGGCCCCTTTTTCCCCTACCACTTCGAAGACGGCCTCGGCCCGGAGGGGCACGTGGTTGGGAAAAACGCGCCCGAACTCAACGCTCAGCACCCCCTCGTCCTCCAGCCGGGCCACCACCGAGACAAGCCGGCCCGAGTGGTCCTCGGCATACAGGCGGCGCGGCCGCCCGAAGGTTGACACCACGTAGCTGAAAAGCTCAACGCCCGGCAACACCGGCGGGTCCCAGTCGGAGTCGGCCGT
Organism: Dehalococcoidia bacterium; assembly: GCA_042408785.1. Classification (GTDB taxonomy): domain Bacteria; phylum Chloroflexota; class Dehalococcoidia; order JAUQQI01; family JAUQQI01; genus JAUQQI01. The sequence continues at coordinate 14,549 of JBHOQU010000085.1, forward strand.
GGCCTTAACCCACAGCGTTCCCGAGACGGCCAGCACCCGCCCGGCCTGACCCGTCCGCACCAGCTCGGCCGCCCGGAGCAGGGCCGGCGCAAAAAGCAGGGGCATGGCGACCAGGCCGGCCCGGCCCCCCTCGCGGGTTCGCAGGTAAAGGACTTCGAAGGTCTGGATATAGGGAGTGAAGGGTCCGGGAGCCAGCCAGTGCTTTCGGGCCTGAATCGCCCGCTCCACCCAGCGGCGGCGCTTCCCGGGGGGCGCGCCCACCAGGATCGCTTCGGCCAGGGGGTGGTGAAGGACGTAGTCCGGGCCGCCCACCGGGCGGCCGGAGGGCGGCCGTTCCGGGGCTGGCTCAGCCCCAAACCTCTCGGCCGCCTTTGCCACGAGGTCCGGGTTCGGGTCCCACACGGGCCCCACCCGACAGGCCGGGTGGGCAACGATGGACTCCATCCAGCCGAAAACTTCCGGGTCCTCGAGTCCAAGCACCCCGAAGGTCAGCGTCTGAGCCATGGTTCTTACTAAGCAGGTTGGGTTATAACTTCGACGTTAACCTGGGTCGCGACCGCGACCGCCCGGTAGAGGGGTCAGCGGTTTTTATAACGTTCCACCAGGGCCTCGGCCTGCTCCCGGGTCACCCCGGCCAGCTCAAATTTAAGGTTGACCTCCCGGAAGTTGGCCGGGTCGTCCCCAAGGCGCACACCTTCAATGCCGGCCCGGGCCCAGGCCAGGGGCCAGCCGGCCTCCCGGGCAAAGGCATCCACCAGGAGGACCCCGCAGGCCGAAATGCCGGCCAGGAACGCCTCGGCCGGGGTGATTTCTTCCCCGGGTCCCCCGCCGTAGGCCGGCTCATCGATGACAAAGTGGTGGTTGCGGACCGTATTCAGGGAGCGGCCCGGAATGCCGACCGTTCGGCTTTCCGCCCGGGTTATGATGAGCCCTTCAGCCATCCAGTAACCTCCGGAGAGGGTCTGCAAAGAAGTATATCAGGTCCCTAGACCGAAGCGGACCAGGTCGGGCAGGTGGCGCCCAAGCCGAAGCCATTCGGGCTCCGGAAGAAGCCCCTCCGAAAACGCGCCCAACTGGGCCGAAAATCCCTGATGAATGGGTTCCCCGTGGCCGAAGCAAGCGGCTTCCGGACCAAGCCCAAGGATGCGCTTTAGGGAACCCAGGTGAACCTCGCCCTGCCGGCCGAACGGGCCCACGGGCCTGGCCAATCGGCTGTCGACCCGGAGGAGAAGGTCTCCGAGGAAAATGATCCGCCGCTCCCGCCGAAGAAAGCAGAGGTGAGCCGGCGAATGCCCTGGGGTGTGAACGGCGACCAGGGCTTCAAAGCCCGGAATGGAGGCGCCGTCTGCCAGCGGCTTCGCATCGGGAACCGGCAGAACCCGCAATCGTTCCGGCCAGCGGAGGGGCGATCCCCAACCTTGCCGGAGCCGGCCCAGCTCCGCCGGGTGGACCTAGACCGGGGCCCCCGACCACTCCCGAAGCCGGGCGGCGGCCCCGGCGTGGTCGGGGTGGGTGTGGGTGAGAAGGATGGCAACCAAATCGTCCGGCCGCAGGCCGTAAGCTACCAGCGTCGGAATCAGGTCGCCGGCCCCGGCAAGACTCCCGGGGTCGACCAGAACCGCCCGCCGCCGGCGCTGTGCCGAGTCCGGGTCACAAAGACGCCGGGCTCAACCTCCCGCATGGGCTACCCGGCAGCCGGCCGGGTCCGGTCCCGCTCCAGGCCCTGGATGGCCTCGTCCAGCAGGGCCCGGACCGCCAGTAGGCCCTCTTTTACGGCGTTGCGAAGGTGCCGGGCCACGCTCTGGGGCACAAGCCGGCGCCGGATGGGTATCCGGATGTGCAGGGTGCCGAAGGCCTCATCCTCCCGGGCTTCGTACTCGAAAAATCGCTGTTCGGCCATGGTTACACCTCCCAGCTTAATGATAGCCGAAGGAGCCCGGTCAGCGGGCCTGGCCGCCGGCCAGACTTCGGGCCAGCTCCAGGTCGGCGGGCGTGTTGATGTTAAAAAACGAGCGTAACTCGGGGTCCACCGCCCTCAACTCCGCCTCGGCCACATACCGGACCCGCAGCCTGTCCAGCAGCTTGGCCATCTTCAGGTCGCCCGTCATAATCTGGGCCGCCGCGCCCCCGGCGCAGGCCCGGCTATAGACGGCGTGAAGGGGCTGGGGCTCCCCCCGGACCAGGGGCTCCACCGCGTCCACCCCATCTCCGGTAAAGCCGAGGAGGAAGCGCAGAAGGGTCGGGTCCACGAAGGGCATATCGCAGGCGACCACAATCACCAGGGGGCAGGCGGCGGCCGAAAGGGCGGTGTAAAGGCCCCCAAGGGCGGCCTGACCCGGAATCAGGTCCAGAACAAACTTCGCCGGCGCAGGGAGTGGGGGACCGGCGGCCCGGCCCACCACCAGGACTTCGGCGCAGACCTGGGCCAGCCGCCCGACAACCCGGGCCAGCAGGGGCTCCCCGCCCACCTCCACCAGGGCCTTGTCCTGCCCCAGCCGGGTGCCCCTTCCCCCGGCCAGCACCGCCCCCGACACTTCCATCGGCCCAGTTACAGTATAGCTTGCAGCTTCTCGTTCAGCGGGCAGAAGGCACACCGCCCGGGACGGCACAGATTCTGGTAAAGGTGGAGGCTCCCCTGGTGCTCGGCGGCCGGCAGGGGCCCTTCGAGCATCCAGGTTCGCCGAACCAAATAGCGAGTGATGAAGTTCTCCCCCAGGGCCGGGGCCTCTTCCCAGGCCGCCCGGACCCTGCGGCCCAGGCCGTCGTTGCCTACAAGCTCGGCCCAGGCGGCCACGGCCGGTATCACCGCATTCACGGCCAACACCCGGGCCCGTTCGGCCCCGAGGCCGGGCACCCGCGCCCGCAGGAGCCTGACCACGGCCGCAAACGGCCTCGGTTCCCCGAAACAGGCCTCAAAGGCCGACCATAGACCCCCGGCCACGCACCCCGCCAGGAGGTGGGCTAACTGCCGGCGCCGAATGTCAGGCCGGTTAGCCGGCCTCACCGGAACCCTCGGCCGGTCGGGGATGGGCTTGGTCGGGGCCAGGAGACCGGCGGCATGTTCGGCCCGCAGGCCTTCTGGAAGGCCCGCCAGCTCCGCCCGGAGGCCGGCCCACCCGACACCCCCATGCGGCGGGATCAGGCCCGGCCCCGACAGGCCGTACCCAAAGGCCCGGCCGAGCAGGCGAAAGAGGGCCTCATCCCGCCCCAAAAGGCAGACCCAGAGTCTGATCCTTGCTACCTTAGCCGCCAGACGCTCCCGGCCCGCCGCCCGCAGAATCTCCCGCACCTCAGCGGTAGGAAGCCGTCGGGCGGCCCCCCGGCAGGGCTCGCCCCACCCGGGCAGGGGCACCGCCCCGGCCTCAAACCTGAAGGTGATAACCTCCCGGCCGGCCGGGCCGCAGCCCCACCCCACCTGCGCCACCAGGTGAAACCGAACCGCGGCGTAGGCGGGGTCGGTGTCGTGGCCGTGGGCCTCCCAGTCGGCCGCCCGGCGGTGAACCTCCAGGTCGCCGACGACCAGCTCGCCGGCCTCGGTGTAGAGGCGGGCGTCGCGGAAGTCGGGGCCGGGGCCACGCTGGCGCCGGCCAGGGAAGGCCACCCGGAACGCCCGGCCGTCCACCGCCCGGAGGGTGGGCGAAGCCAGCCGGCCATCCTCCCAGGCCCGGCAGATGGCCTCTTCATCGAGCTTCGCCGACCGCCCCACGGTCTGATGATAATAAAGCAAGCAGTCATCCGTCAATCGCCCTTGACGGCCTGACGCGGGCGGTCTAAAATCGGGCAGACTAAGCGCTTCCCGAGGAGGTGCGTGCGATGGCGGTTCGACGGCCCACCCCGGAGGAACTGAAGGCCTTGGCCCACCTCTACGGCTTTGAGCTTACCCCCGAAGAAATCGTCGTGTTCCAGAGCTTTATCGAGAGCACCCTCTCCTCCCTGGAGTGGCTGGACACCCTGCCGGAGCCCAGCCTGCCCGTGAAATATCCCCGGGACGCCGGCCACCGGCCGGACCCGGCGGAGAATCCCTTGGGGGCCTGGGCCTGGCGGTGTTCGGTCAAGGGAGCTGTGGAAGGTCCCCTGGCCGGCAAGAAGGTGGCCTTGAAGGACAACATCGCCCTGGCCGGCGTTCCCCTCCTGAACGGCTCGTCACTGATGGACGGCTACGTACCCCGGGTCGACGCCACCGTGGTCACCCGCCTGCTGGATGGCGGGGCCGAAATCGTGGGCAAGACCGTCTGCGAGGACCTCTGCTTTTCGGGGGGGTCCCACACCTCGTACCCCTGGCCCGTCCGAAACCCGCGCAACCCCGAGTTTATGGCCGGCGGCTCCTCCAGCGGAAGTGCCGTGGTGGTCGCCACCGGCGAGGCCGACATCGCCCTGGGCGGCGACCAGGGCGGGTCCATCCGGATTCCGGCCTCCTGGTGCGGCATCGTGGGCCTGAAGCCCACCTACGGCCTGGTCCCGTATACCGGCATCTTCCCCATCGAGCTTACCCTGGACCACACCGGCCCGATGGCCCGGACCGTCCGGGATGTGGCCGTGACCCTGGAAGTGATTGCCGGCCGGGACGGCCTGGACCCGCGCCAGGGTTCGACCCCCGGGGCCCTGCCCCGCTACTCCCAGGAGCTGGAGCGGGGCATCGCCGGCCTTAAGGTCGGGCTGGTCCCCGAAGGGTTCGGCTGGCCGGACGTTTCCGAGCCGGACGTGGACGACGCGGTGCGGCAGGCGGCCTCGGTTTTCTCGGCCCTGGGGGCCGAGGTGCGGGAGGTCTCGATTCCTGTTCACCGGCAGGGTATCCACTTCTGGAACGGCTTCGGGGTCGAGGGGACCTGGGCCACCATGGTCCGGGACCAGGCCATGGGCTACGGCTGGCTCGGCTTTTACGACACCGGGCTGGTGGAGTTTTACGGGCGCTCCCGCCGGGTTCGGGGCCGGGACTTCTCGCCGACGGTCAAAGTGGTCACCCTGCTGGGCCACTGGCTTGGGGAGCACTACCACGGCCGCTACTACGCCCGGGCCCAGAACCTGCGCCGGACCCTCCGGGCGGCCTACGATGCCGCCCTTGGGGAGGTGGATATTCTCATGATGCCTACCACCCCCCAGAAGGCCCAGCCCTTCCCCGCGGGCGGCCTGGCCCAGTACGTAACCGCCGCCCTGAACATGCTCGCCAACACCTGCCCCTTCGACGTGACCGGCCACCCGGCCATCAGCGTCCCCTGCGGTTACTCGGGCGACCTGCCGGTGGGGATGATGCTTGTCGGCCGCCACTTCGACGAGGCAACCCTGCTGCGGGCCGCCTTCGCCTTCGAACAGAAGGCCGGAATCAAAGTCTGAGGGTCCTGCATCAACGTTCTGGCCGTCCCCTAGTGGGGCATGCTTTTGGCCCCGGGCCGGGTCGCGGGCGCGGCCGAAGACATCCCCACGTCCGCGGTGCCATAATAGGATGAGACCGACCTCAGGAGGAGTTAAGCATGCTGACAGTGAAGGACCTACGGGCCGCGATGGGGCGGCTTCCCCGGGTCGAGCTGGCGGTGCTGCCAACCCCCCTGCATGAGTGCCCCAACCTGAGCCGCAAGCTGGGCATTCGGCTGGCCATTAAGCGGGATGACCTGACGGGCCTGGCGTTCGGGGGCAACAAGACCCGGAAGTTCGATTTCGTCTTCGGGGATGCCCTGGCCAAAGGGGCCGACGTCATCGTGGCCGGGTTCGGGAGCCAGTCTAACTTCGCCCGGCAGGCCGCGGCCGCCTGCGCCAAGCTCGGCCTGAAATGCTTCCTGGTGAACCGCTACGACGACCGGGCCCGCCGGGTGGGTATCCAGGGCAACTATCTGCTGGATTTCATCCTGGGGGCCGAGGTCTGGCTGGTTCCCCCGGAACAGCTGGCCGAGGCCCGCAGGAAGCTGGCCGACGAGCTCCGGGCCCTGGGCCACCGGCCCTACATCCTCAACGACACCGAGGCGGTGCTGGGGGCGGTGGCCTATGCCGGCTGCGTGGCCGAGCTGGCCGAGCAGCTTCCCGAACCGGCAGAATACCTGGTGCTGGCCAGCGGCGGCGGGACCCAGGCCGGGGTCCTCCTCGGGGTAAGGGCCCTGGGCCTGCCCACGCGGGTCATCGGGTTCCGCCCCAGCCGGGTGCCGGAGGCAACGGTTAAGGAGCAAATTGCCGCCATCGCCAACGAGGCCGCCCGACTCATGGGTCTCCAGCTCCAGGTCGGACCCGCAGATGTCGAAAACAGCGAGGACTACGTCGGCGAGGCGTACGGGGTCGTAACCCCGGCCAGCCTCGACGCCATCGAGCTTCTGGCCCGAACCGAAGGCATCCTGCTGGACCCGGTCTACAGCGGCAAGGCCTTCAGCGGCCTGGTCGATTACGTCCGGCGGGGCATCATCCCGGCCGGGAGCCGGGTGGTGTTCCTTCACACCGGCGGGCAGCCGGCCCTCTTCGCCTACGCCCAGGAGTTCATCGAGCACGGCGGCTACCGGATGCGGGTGGTCGAGGACGTCGGCCGGGGAATTCTCTCGGCGGTCCAGGCCGGCGGCGACTGACCGGGAACCGGGGCCTGGAAGTTTCGGTTTCTTTCGGCCACGGGTGATATAATCTGCCGGTGCGACGTGAAGTCTCAGGAAGGAGTCAATTGCGGTGACCCGGTTTGCCTTTTTCAAAAAACAGGTGGTCCCCATCGAGCAGGCCAAAATCAGCATCATGACCCACGCCTTTAACTACGGCACCGGCGTCTTCGAAGGGATCCGGGGTAACTGGAACCCCGCCGAGAACAAAATCTTCATTTTCCGCATGCCCGAACACTACGAACGGTTTAAGGCCAGCTGCAAGATCCTTCGCATCAACATCCCCTACTCGGTGGAGGAGCTCTGCGAGATTACCAAGGACCTGGTGGCCCGCAACGGCTTTCGGGAGGACGTTTATATCCGGCCCATCGCCTACAAGGCCAGCGAGGCTATCGGGGTTAAACTCCACGGGCTGGAGGACGACCTGGCCATCTTCGTCACTCCCCTCGGGCCCTACCTGGATGCCGAAGGGGGCATCCGGGCCTGCACCTCCTCCTGGCGCCGGATCGACGACACCATGATCCCGGCCCGGGCCAAGGTGACCGGACTTTATGTCAACTCGGCCCTGGCGAAGACGGAGGCGAACGAAAACGGGTTCGACGAGGCCATCTTACTCACCTCCGAAGGCCACGTCTCCGAGGGTTCGGGGGAGAACATCTTCCTGGTAATGAAGGGCAAGCTCGTAACCCCACCCGTTAGCGACAACATCCTTGTGGGCATTACCCGGGACACCGTCATCCGCCTGGCCGCCGATGAGCTGGGCATCGAGACGGTTGAGCGGTCGGTAGACCGGAGTGAGCTTTACGTGGCCGACGAGGTTTTCATGACCGGGACGGCCGCCCATGTCACCCCGGTGGTGGAAATTGACCGCCGACCCGTGGGCGACGGCCAGGTCGGTCCGGTCACCCGCAGGCTCATGGAGCTCTATTTTGCGGTAATTCGTGGTCAGCATCCGAAGTATTTTAACTGGTGCACGCCCGTCGCACCGAGCCTCGCCTCAGTCTGAGGCCGTTTTCAGGCCCCCGACCAGGCTCGGGGTTGCCACCGGTCTCACCCTAACTTCCCTGGGCCTCGCCGCCGCGGCGGTCCTGCTCCTCACCGCCCTGACGGAGCCCGTCGGGGTCTGGTCGCCCCTTTACGGGGCGGCCGGCCTCCTTCTGGCTTTGGTGGCGGCCTACCTGGCCTACTGGACCCTTGTTTGTGCCAGCCTGCGCTACCGGCTTGACCGCAACCGTCTTGAGTTAACGTGGCTGGGCGGCCGCATTCGGCTGCCCGCCCACCGACTGCGGGTCCTGACGGACCAGCCCCCGGCATTCCCCGAGTTCCGTCAGGTCCAGGGGATCGCCTGGCCCGGGTTCTGGTTCGGGCGGGACCGGGACCCCGACGGGCCCGTTTACCTGGCAGCCGCCCACCGTCCCAACCAGCTCGTGTTCGTCAGCACCGGAAGCTTAACCTACGTCATCGGTGTCCCCGACCGGGCCCGCTTCGAAGAACAGCTGGCCGCCCTACAGCTTGCCGGCCCCCTGGTGCCCACCGCCGAGGGCGCCGTCAGGGAGGGCCCGCCCCGGCTGGCAATTTTCGACGACATGCTCGCCCTCGTTCCCGTCGCGCTTGGGGCCGGCCTCAGCCTCGGCCTCTTCATGTACCTCAGCCTGCTTTACCCCCGCCTTCCGGAGATTATCCCCCTGCACTTCAATGCTTTTGGTCAGCCGGACTTCATCGGCTATCGGGTCGACATTTTCCGCCTTCCGGCCTTCGGCCTCCTCCTGCTCTTGTTGAACACCGTCCTTGGGGTGGCCCTCCACCGCCTTGACCGCTTCGCCGCCCTCATAATCCTCTGGGCGGCACCCGTGGTCCAGGCCATGTTCTGGTTTGCCGTCTTCCGACTGGTGAACGTATACTGCTGTTGACGGCGGGGGAAAGTCCGATCCGGGAAGTCAGACGGCTTCTCGGCCTGCTGGCCGAGGCCTTCCGGCGATTCCAGACCCACTCGGGCACCTACCTGGCGGCGGCCATCGCCTACTACGCCCTCTCTTCCCTGTTCCCCTTTCTGCTCGGAATCATCGCCCTGCTGGGCACGGTCTTTGAGGCCGAGCAGGTCAGGGCTGCCGTTGTCGGCCAGGCAACAGCCTACCTTCCAGGATCTGAAACCCTCGTCCGTTCGGCCCTGGGTGAGGCAACCCGGGCCCGGGGGGCGGTTGGCCTCGTCTCGGTGGCGCTTCTCCTCTGGTCGGCCACCGGCGTCGTGGGCGCGGTGTCCTGGGCGATAAACCGGGCCCTGGAGGCCGAAACCCCCAGACCCTTCCTGCGTCAGAAGCTGGTGGAGGTTGGGGCAGTGCTGGGGGCCGGCTTCTTCCTCTGGGGCTCGACCCTGATGCTGGGCGCCATCCGGCTCCTTGGCAGCCTGATCGCCTTGCCGGGCGTCAGTTCAGGTGCCTACCTTTTGGGCGCCGCCCTTTCTGTCGCCCTCTCTTTCGGAATATTCGCCCTGGCTTACCGCTTCCTTGCGGCGGTCCCGCTCCGCTGGGCCGAAATCTGGCCGGGAGCCGCCTTTGCGGCCCTGGGGGTCGAGGTGGGGAAGCATCTCTTTTTGCTTTACCTGGAACGGTTCGCCGGCTTTAATTTGGTTTACGGGTCGGTGGGGGCGGTCCTGGCCTTCCTGCTCTGGTCGTACCTGGCCGCCGTGGTGGTCATCTTTGGGGCCGAGCTCGTGGCCCTGCACCGCCGGACCGATAAAGCCCCCCGGCCCGAACGACAACCCTAGCCGGACGTCTCCAGGCGGCGGAGGTGCTCGAAAAGCTGCCGCTGTTCGGGGCTCAGGTTGCGGGGTAGAACCACCCGGACCCGGGCGTAAAGGTCGCCCCGGCACTCGGGGTTGTGGGGGTCAGGCAAACCGAGCCCGGGCAGGCAGAAGACCCGCCCGTTCTGGGTCTCGGCCGGGAGATTAAGTTTGGCCGGGCCGTCGAGGGTAGGCACGGTCACCTCGCCCCCGAGCACGGCCGTGGTGAGGGGAACCGGGACTTCCACGAAGAGGTCGGGCCCGTGCCGTTCGAAAATGGGGTGGGGTTTGACGGTGATTTTTAGATAAAGGTCGCCGGCGGGACCGCCGCCCCGACCGGCCCCACCAGCCTCCGGGACCCGCACCCTGGTGCCTTCGGCCACTCCCCGCGGTATGCCCACTTCAACCCGATGCTTCCGCCGGACGGTTCCGCTGCCCCCGCAGGTATGGCACGGCCGATTCAGGTAAGCCCCCGAACCCCGGCAGGAGGGGCAGGCCCGCGCGGCCTCAACCTCCACGTTGCGAACGGTGCCCCGGAAGACCTCCTCCAGGGTGAGTTCGACTTCCGCCTCCAGGTCCTCGCCCCGGCTCCGGCCGGCGGTGCGAAACCCGGTGCGGCTCCCCGGCCGCCCCCCGAAGAGGGCGCCGAAAACCCGGCGCCGAATCCTCACCCAGCCTTCCACGACGTCGGCGGGCACCAGCCGGCGCCGGGCTTGGTCGTATTCCCGCCGCCGCTGGGGGTCCGCCAGGACCTTGTAGGCCTCGTTGATCTCCCGGAACTTGGCCTCGGCCTCAGGACTGTCCGGGTTCAGGTCCGGGTGGAACCTGCGGGCAAGCCGGCGGAAGGCCTGCCGGATCTCGGCCTCCGACGCCTGGGGGTCTACCCCGAGGGCGGCGTAATAATCCTTCACCGGACCCATCCCAACCCATTGTAGGGGCCGGCACGGTCGGCGTCAAAGGCCGGGCAGGCCCTCAGGCTGCTTCCGGCGCTGGCCGCCGGCTGCCCAGGGCCCGCTCGGCAATGATGGCCTGCGGCTCGGTGAAGAGCACCCCGTCGTGGAAGTAGTGCACCAGCAGCACCGACAGGATGCCGATGTATGTGTAGGCTTCGTCGGCGCCCGGCAGACACTGCCCACCGGGGCAGTGCAGGCCCGGCCACAGAGCCCCGGCGGCCAGGATCAGGAGGCCCGAGACCGGCAACATCGCCAGGCAGAAGACATAAAACCGGACCCAGCCCACCGACCGGGCCGAGACGGGACCAAACGGGCTCGCCGGCCGGCCCGTGGCCTCCTCCCGGAGGCGGTTTGCCAGCCAGGTGAGAGCCAGGTACTGGAAGGAATGCCAAACGTTTATCCCCTGGAAGGCCGTGTCCAGGTTGGGCAGAACCGGCGCAAAGAACATTATCGTCGCCGTTATCAGGATAAGGAGGGTCTTGGGAACGTTGAGAAGGCCCTCCCGGTACTCCCTGACCGTGCGGCCGATAAACGCGGCGAAGAAGGCCGCAAACACCGCGCCGGCCAGGTAGGCGAGCCAGTAGTGTCCGTAGAGGATGTCGTTGACCTTAAGGTTGACGGGGCCGATCCAGAACTGGCCGTTGACCATCTTGGCCAGGGCCAGGGGGTAAAGGCTGGTGAAGATAACGCCGTAGTCTACCAGCCGGTCCCACAGATTCACCGTGCCCCGGGCCTTCAGGGTATAGGCGTCCGCAAGCCAGACGATCTGCTGGAGGGCGTGGAGGCTGGCAAGACCGAAGAAGAGGGTGAGCAGCCAGACGTAGCTTTCGTAACTGCTGGTTGCCAGGATGATAACCATTAAGGGAATGAGCAGGGACGAAAGTAAAAAGGTCGGCCGCTTCTGGCGGAAGTCCGGGTCGAACACGGTGCGGGTGAAGGTGGCGTACATGTGGGGTCCGCCCACCAGAACGGCCACCAGCAGGTTAACGACCACCCTGGCCTGGTAGGCCGGGGTTCCGGGCTGGTCGGCCCGGGCGAAGGGGTCGCCCCCGAGGACCACGTAAACGAGGTAAGGGGCGAAGAAGAGGACGGAACTGAAAATCAAAAAAGCCAAGTCCCAGTTTCTGCTGACAAGCCACGGCTGAACGAACTGCTGAGCGGGGCGCCCGGTTACCGTCATTTCCCACCGTACCTCCTCTTGAGTGGATGGTTGAGCCCTGACAGGCCGCTCCGAGGATAACCGGCGACTAAAATTATACACGTCCGCCGGACCCCAGGCAAACGCCCGAGGGGCCGGGCCGTCTGGTCCTAGCGGCCGGGCTCCAGGAACCCGGCGATCTCTTCCACCTGCAGGCCGTCCACCGCCAGCTCCGGGGCGTACGTCACCTCGTCGGAGGCCCAGACCACCGTCGGCCGAACCGCCGCCCCGATGCCCAGAATGTTGTTGAGCACCCGGTGGAGGCTGTCGTTAATCCGGATGGTGTTGGGCTTGATGGCCCCCACCACCTGGCCGTCTCGCACCACGTAAGAGTCGCCCACCACGGTGCAGGTAAAGTCCCCGGCCCGAAGGCCGTTTATCGGGTAGGTGTACCAGATGCGGCCGATGTAGAGGCCGTCGCCTACCAGCCGGAGGAGTTCCTCGTGGGACCTGGGACTGCGCCCGGTTATGACCACGTTGGTGGGGTAGATCCCGGGGGGCACATCAAAGTGCCGGCCTCCACCCCGGCCGAACCGAAAGCCGTTCCGGGGAGCCAGGGCCCGCGGCATGCGCTCCGGGTCGACCCCCAGCTTTTCCCGGCTTTGGGGGTCCCGGCGGATTCGCTGGGACTCATACCAGTTGGCCAGCAACCCCACCAGCCGGCCCCGTCGGATGAGCCAGGTTCGGCCGGTGGGGAGGCCCTCGCAGGTTATCCCCTTGCTGCCCGCCAGGCCCCGGGCCGCCCCGTCGTCGTAGACGTTAAGCTCCGGGTGGGCCACCCGCCGGCCGAGCCGGCCGGTGAAGGGGCTTGCGGCGGCGTAAAAAGTCTCCAAGCTCAGGGCCGGACCCAGCAGGTTGTTTACCAGGTCGGCCACCGGCTGCGGGCCCAGGATAACCCGGTACCGCCCGGTGGGAACCCGGATACCCCGCCGGGAATTGAGGGCGTTGCGGGCCGCCTCCGCCCCGGCCCCGCCGTCGAATTCGGCCAGGCGGGTATGCACCGACCAGCCGGTGCCCTTGGCATCCTGGGCTTCCACCATGGCCGTGACCGACGCCAGGATGACGGCGCTCTGGTCGGTCTGGACCTCCGGCAGATGGGTTGAAACTACGGCCACCCGCTCCTGCAGGACGGTGACGTCGCCCCCGACGATAAGGCCGTCGGCCGGGCCCACCGTCTCGTCGGCGGAAAAGACTTCCAGGGCCGAATTTACAACCTGCCAGCCGGCCTCCACCAGGTCCCGCCCGGAAAGGCCCATCAGGGCCGGGTCGTGGTAGCGCCGGAGCCGACGCCCCTCCCCCGTGGGCTTCGGCAGGGAGACAAACTCGGGGTCCCGAACGGCCCCCCGCCGGGCCTTTTCCAGGGCCGCCTCAGCCCCCGCCAGGTCGAGGCGCCCGGGCTCGGACCCGAACCCGAAAAGTACCCCCTCGGCCGAATCGAAGGCCGCCCGGACCCCGATGCCGTAGGCGTAAACCGACTTGGGCTCCTCCACCCCGTTGCAGGGGATGTGGGAGGTGTAGTTAAGCCGGACGAAGAGGCTCGTGTTCGCCGAAACGAAAACCTCCAGCTCCCGAACCCCCGGCTTTCCCCGGAGGTGGGCAAAGGCCCGTTCTGCCGCCCGGCGAAGGTCGGCCGGGCCCAGCATCACCGGGCCTCCCCGGTCAGGCGGGCCCGGCCCCGTAGGGTCGGCCCGCCGTTGCCCAGCCGCTTCGTCTGCATCGGCTGCCCCTTGCCGCAATTGGGGATGGGAAAAAGCTGAAAGTCGTTGCCCACGGCGTCGATGCTCAGCAGGAAGTCCTTGGTGTCGGCGGTGATTCCGCCGTTGCGGTAAAGCCGCTCCAGGCGGCCGTTTCGAATCTCGTAGACTTTGCGGGCCGAGATCCGGAAGTTTTCCCGGGACTCGGCAATGGACGGTATCCGCTTGCCCACAATGTAGTAGCCCCGGTCCACTTCCCCGATAATGGCCGCCGGGTCCCGGTCTCCGGGGGCAAACACCGTATTGGACATGCGGATCAGGGGAACGTAGGCCGCCCCGCTGGCCTTGTAATGGCCGTTGGGCTCGGCCCCAACTATGACCGCCGTCTGGCGGCTGTTCATAAAGCCCCGGAAGATGCCCTTCTCGATGAGCACCACCCGGCGGGCCGGGGTGCCCTCGTCGTCGTAGGCGTAGTGGCCGAAGCCGGGCAGACCCGGGTCGGAAAAGCAGGTAACCAGCGGCGATGCCACCTGCCGGCCGAGCTCGTTGGCTTCGAAGCTCCGGAAAAACCACGAGCGGCCGGCGTAGGCCGTCTCCATCTTGAGGGCCCGGTCCAGCTCGGTGGGGTGCCCGATAACCTCGTGGCAGAGCAGGGCGTTAAAATCGGGGTCGGTCACCACCACAACTTCGCCCGCGGTGGTGGGGCAGGGCGGGGCCGTTGAAACCTCGGCCGCCTCCCTGGCCAGTCCCACCGCAAACTCCACCAGGCCTGGAAACTTGAGGACGCCGTCGTCGGCCCCGGCCTCCAGCACCTCCCAGCCCCGCTGGTGGCCGATGGTCTCATAGAACTCCTGGGCCGACTCCTCGCTCTGGGCCACCACGAAGACGAACCCTTCGGTCAGGGCGGTCAGCTGGTCGATATCGGCGCCTTCACTGCTGACGAAAAGCTGCCGCTCCAGCCCCGTCTGGGCCGCCACCAGGTTGAAGCGGATAAGGGGCGAGGCCCCGGCGGCCGCCTGGGAAGCACCCACTACCGCCCCCACCGCCCGGGCCGGGTCCACCGAACGGGGGTCCTGGTCGAAGACCGGCCCCACGGTGTCCCGCACTACCGGAATGGGCGCCAGCTCGGTATCCCACAGGCTGCGGCCCAGGGGTCCGAAGCGGCCGGCGGCCAGGGCCTTCTGCTCGGCGCTGGCCAGGGCCCGCTCGTAGGCGGCCCGAAGCCCGGCCCGAACCAGCCGGCCCACTTTCAAAAGGTCGGTCTCCCCCAGGTAAGCCCCGTAATAGCCGGGGGCCTTCAGCCGCCGCCCGGCCAGCACCCGAATGCCCAGGGCGTAGGTGACCTCTTCGATACCGGCCTTGGGCAGGCCGTTTTCGGCCACCGCCCCCCGGACCTCGACGGCCTGGAGCCGGATATCGGCATAGCGGAGGTGTTCAAAGCGGCGGGACGCCTCAACGGCCAGGTCCGCCAGGGTCGGGCGGACCCGGTCCAGGGCTTCAACACCCCTTGACCCGAGCATGGCCGCCTTTAGCCGGAGTCAAAGTCGGTTTCGACCCAGTGAACGGGTACCCGCCCAATGTTGAGGCGTTCCACCCGGCGCACCTGCAGCCCGGCCACGTCGGCCGAGGTCGTCAGGCGAGCCTGGGCGAGCCGGCCGATGGGTTGCGCCAGCAGGACGGCGAAGGTCCCCGCCACCACCGCCCCGACGAGGCGGTCCAGGGGTCGGCGCACGGACCCGGCCACGGCCAGGGAGCTCAGGCCGGCCAGCAAGCCGGCAACGGCCATGTTGGTCCCACACAGCGGGGAGATGGCCAGCTCCCTTTCCCCGGCCCGGAGCCGGGCCAGGGCCTCTTCCACGGCGGCCCTGACGGCATCGGTGGGGAGGTGGCCGTAAATATAAAAGCCGTGGGGGGTGGAGCGGGCGATCAGCCGGATGGTGGGACCGAGCCGCTGCAGGAGCACCCCGACGGTGGCGTGCTCCAGGGCATGGTTGCGCCGGGTTCGTTCGAAGGCCTCGGTGATGGACAGACCCGCCATCCCATTCAGTATAACATCATAACCGGAGTCCATTTCCCAGGAGGCGCCCGTGATCGCCAGGCTTATCGTTTACCCGGTGCAACCCGGCACGGAGGACCAGGTTAGGGGCTGGCTGGAGGGCCTGAAGGCCAGGTATGTCAAGGTAGAGGGTCTAAAACACGGGTTTTTAATGCTGCGCTCGGCCCCGCCCCAGCTGGCCCAGCTTCTCGTCTTCGAAAGCGCCGCCGCCCTGCAGGCCTACCTGGGGTCCGAAACTTACCGGGCCTTTCTCCACGAGTACCGGACCCGGTTCGTAAACCCGGCCGGGAGCGCCCTGGAGCAGGTCTTCGAAACGGTCGAGGTCATCGAACCGGTCCCGGCCGGGCAAGGTTAAACACGTCGCCGAAGCTGATAACCCGCGTCTGGCCCGACTCGGTCCGGAGGCGGAGCCGCCCCGCCCGGTCCACCCCGGCGGCCAGGCCCCGTAGCTTCTCATCCCCGGCCACCACCTCCACCTGGTGGCCGACGGTAATCAGCCGTCGGCGCCAAGCCCAGAAGGGGGACCAGCCACCCAGGAGCCTGATATAGGTCCGGTCCAGCTCCAGCAACACCTCCCTGAAGAGGACCTCCCGGTCCACCGGCCGGCCCAGCTCCCGGGCCAGGCCGGTGGCCTGTCCGGCCAACTCGGGAAGCTCTGCCCCCGGGTCCCAGTTCACGTTTATGCCGATCCCCAGCAGGGCCCAGGCCAGCTCGCTGCCGAAAAACTCGGTCTCCACCAGGATGCCCCCGAATTTGCGGCCGCCCACCACCAGGTCGTTGGGCCACTTGATGGCCGGCTTGAGGCCCGTTACCCGCTCGACGGCCCGGACCACCGCCACCGCCGCGGCCATGGGCAGCGCCTCCAGGGCCGGAAGGGGCGGACGCAGAACCACCGTGAAGAGCAGGCTGGTTCCGGGGGGGGCAACCCACCGCCGCCCCTGACGGCCCCGGCCGGCAGTCTGCTCTTCGGCTTGGACCACCAGGCCCTCGTCCCGGCCCGCGGCGGCCAGCTCCCGGGCCACGTCCATCGTCGACCCGACCGAGGCTAAATGATAAACTTCCCGGCCGACGATGTGGGGCCGACGCCGCTGACCGGCCCAGTAGTCGGCCAGGCGGGCTTCGGCGTAACCGGCCACAGTTTTACCGGGCTAGCTCAGTCTGGAACCGGTCGTAGAGCCGGTCCACCTTGGCGGCCATGATGAAGTCGTTCTCGTGGAGGCCGCCGATCTTGTGGGTCCACCAGTAGACCCGAACCTCGCCCCAGCGGACGTAGAGGTCTGGGTGGTGGCCCTCGGCCTCGGCCGCCTCGCCCACCCGGTTGGCAAACTCCAGGGCCTGCCGGAAGTTTTTAAACTTAAAGCTCTTTACCAGCCGGCGCCCGTCTTCGACCTGCCAGCCGGGAACCTGGGCCAGAAGGGGAGCGTATTCTTCCGGGGTAAGGGGTGGAATCCCCCCGCGGCAGGGCACGCACCGCTTCTCGGCCAGCGCAACGGCTTCTTCGTTCATCCCGAGTAATTATAACCCCCCGTCAGCTCCGGGCATTAAATGTCGGCGGGTTGGGCCCCCGCCGCCGGGGTTCCCGCCAGCAGCTTGGCCAGAGCTTCCACCGCCTCATCGGGGGTGAGGGCGAGGGGCACGTCGAAGCCCCGGGCCCGAAGGCGCTGGCAGAGAAGGCCCACCAAGGGCGGTTCCAGGCGGTGCTCGGCCAAGAGCTCCGGTTGGCTGAAGATCTCCCGGGGCGAGCCCTTGGCCACAAAACGGCCCCCCTGACTCAAAACGTAAATGGTGTCGAGGAAAAGGGGGGCCAGGCTGACCTCGTGGACGGAGACGATGAAACTTAGACCCCGCTCCTGGTGGAGCTGGTTAAGGAGCTCGACAAGCTCGACCCGGGAGGCCGCATCCAGGCCCTCAAAGGGCTCGTCCAAAATTAAAAGCTCCGGGTGCATCACCAGGGCTCCGGCCAGGGCAACCTTCAGCCGCTCACCGCCGCTGAGGTAGTGGGCCAGCCGGTCGAGCAGGTGCTCGATTCGCAGCTCCGCGGCCACCTCCCGAACCAGCCGGTTCACCTCGGCAGGTGGAAGTCCCTGGTTGCGGGGTCCGAACCCGATATCGTCCCGCACGGTCGGGGCCACGATCTGCCGGTCGGGGTCCTGGAAGAGGAAGCCTATTCGGGGCCGAATCTTTTCAAAGTCCCGGTACGGGTCAAGCCCGAAGACCTCCACAACCCCCGATTCCGGGCGGAGCAGTCCGAGCAGGTGCTGAAAGAGGGTCGTCTTGCCGCTGCCGTTTTGCCCTAGCAAGGCCACCCGTTCTCCCCGCCGCACGGTGAGCTCTTCGCCCGTAAAGTGCAGGGTGGTCCCGTCGGGGTACGTGAACTTTACATCCTTAAACCGAACAATTATTTCCACCACACCTAACCGCCTTGCCCGGAAAGCCGGAAAATGCCTGTCACGAGGCAGAGAACGGCCGTCAGGACCAGCCAGTACCCGTTGTAGGCCGCAAGCCCCCCGCCCAGCAGACGCTCGGCCCCGAACACCGCCGCCCCAAGCCCCACCCCAAGGCTCACCAGCTCCGGGGGGCCAAACCGCCAGTCAGTACCCGCAGCGGCCAGCCGACCCCGGTAGCCCCGCAGCCGCAGAACCCGGCCGAAATCCTCGCTCAGGTCAAAGCCCCGAAGGATGACAAGGCCGATCCCCTGGCCCACGCCTGTCAGCCGCCGACCCCAGTGGCGGGCTGAGAGCCCGCCCCGCAGGCGCAGGGCCGTAAAGACATCCCGGGCGACGGCCAGGAGGATGAAGAAGGACCTGTAAGCCAGAAAGAGCAGGTCCACCAGCAGGCCCGGGGCAACCTGGCGCAGGGCCGAGAAGAGCACCGGGTAAGGGGTGGTGGTTATCAGGGCCAGCATGGTCAGGGCCGCATCCACGGCCTTCCCCACCATCAGCAGGCTTCCCAGCGGGTTGGCCAGCCCCTGCGCAATCAGGAGGGGCACCAGCAGCGCCGCCGGGTAGAACCCGGTAATGAGAACCCGGGCCCAGGGCAGACCGGCCAGCAGGATGGCGGCATTCAGGAGGAAAAACGTCCCCAGCAGGAAAACCAGGTCCCGGCTTGCGATAATCCCGAAGAGGATCAAAGCGGCCGCAACGAATTTCGGCCCCGCGGCCAGCCGGTGGACCGGGCTGGTGAGCTTGATGGCCCAGAAATCGACCAGCTCGATCACGGCGCGACCCGTCTGGCCGGCAAGAGGTCCGGCCGCACCTGCCTCAAGTAGCGGACAATGACTCCGGTCAGAATTCCCTCCAGCACCCAGCCGACCGCCCCAAGGGTGTAAACCACCGCGGCGAAGGTGGGAAGGTCCAGGCCCTCGGCTTCGGCCGCCTGGTGGGCCTCCTCGGTGAAGACCTCCAGCCGGAAGAGCCCCTCTTGAAATGGGTTCTTAAAGGCGATAACAGCCCTGGGGGCCTGCTCGGCCGGGTTGATCTGCGCCACCCCGACCAGCCCCACCATCAGAGTGGTACTCACGGCCAGGGCCGCCACCGTGGTTAAGAAAGCCTGCCAGAAGGGTCGGTCGCCCAGCAGGCGGCCGAAGGCCCGGAAGAGAACCGAGCCCAGGACCACCTCCGCCCCGATGACGAGGGTATTGAGGCCAACCACCGTAATGCCCCCGTGGCCGAAGAGGGCCAGAATAAACACCACCAGGAAAGCGGCCAGGAAGCCGGCCGGCGGGCCCAGCAGGATGCCGGCGAGCACGCTCAGGTTAAAGTGATACGCGATGGGGACTATTTCCAGGGACATGCCCACCATCATCAGGCCGGCGACCACCCCGAGCCGGGCCACGCGCCCGGTCAACTGGTCGGGGTTCCGACGCAGGTGGCGCAGAACACCCCCAAGGAGGACGATGGTGACGGCCCAGCCGGCAACCACCAGCCAGAGGGGCAGAATTCCGTCCGGTAAATGGATGTGACTCACCCTAAATTCCCCCCTTTTTCAGAGATTCCACCACCGGGACCAAACCGGACGGCAGGTCCACCCTGGCCTGCCAGCCCAGGACCCGGGTGGCCCGGGCGGGGTCCAGGCAGCTGAAGCGGACCTCACCCTTCCTGGGCGGGGCGAAGGCGGGCGGCCCTTCGAAACCGGTCAGCCGGGCCAGGGTCTGGAAAAGCTCGAGAACTGAGGTCTCCCGACCGGTACCGATGTTGATGACCCCTTGGCCCCGGTCCAGGGCGAGAAGGTTAGCCGCAACCACGTCCTCAACGTAAACGAAGTCCCGAGTTTGCAGGCCGTCGCCGAAGATGGTGGGACGTTCGCCCCGAAGAAGACGGCTGGCAAATATGGTGACAACCCCCGCCTCGGTGTGGGGCTTGGCCCGGGGACCGTAAACATTAGCGTAACGCAGGGCGACCCACTCCAGCCCGGCCAGGCGGCCGTAAAGCTCCAGGTAATCTTCAACGACCCGCTTGGCCAGGCCGTAAGGCGAGAGGGGCCTCGCCGGGGCCGATTCCGGGGTCGGCCGGAGTTCGGCCTCGCCGTAGACGGCGCAGGAGGAGGCGAAGATAAACCGCCGGACACCCCGGCGAACGGCCAGGCCCAGCAGGGCCAGACTGCCCAGGATGTTGGTGCGGGCGTCGGCCACCGGGTCGGCGACGGACCGGGCGACGCTTACCTGGGCGGCATGGTGGTTAATGACGTCGAAGCGGTGGGTTGAGAAGAGGTCGTCAAGGCGGGGGTCCAGGATGTCGAGCCGGTAAAAGGCGGCCCCAGTCGGAACCCACTGCCGGCGTCCGGTGCTCAGGTTGTCGACGACGACCACCTCGTGGCCGGACCGGACGTAAGCCTCGGCCACGGCCGACCCGATAAACCCGGCCCCCCCGGTCACCAGGATCCGCACCCTAGACGCCCTCCCTTCAGGTCCGACACGCGGCGCAAAGCCCCAGGATTTCGAGCCGGTGGCCGGTGGGGGTGAAGCCGGCCTGGGCCGCCTGGGCGTTGACAGCCGGAAATATATCACAGCCGGCAACCTCCGCCACCCGGCCGCAGCCGATGCAGATGAGCTGGTGGTGATGGTCCGGAAGGCAGAGGACGTAAACGGGCCGGCCCACCGCGGTCCTCACCTGCTCGATGATGCCGAGGTTGCTGAAGAGCCTTAGCGTTCGGAAGATGGTAGCCCGGCCGAGACCCGGCGTGAGCTGGGCCAGGGCCTCGTTAGGGGTAAAGGAGCGGCGACGGGCCACGAACTCCAGGACGCGGCGGCGGGGCCGGGTGAGCCGGTAACCCCCCGCTTCCAGCCGCCTGCGAAGCCCATCGAGCTCGGGTCCCATTTGTGATACTCAGTATCAATAATACCGTTTCGGACGCCGCCCGTCAATCCGACTGCCCTTAGCGCAGGGGTTTGCATTCCTGCCGCCACGACAACGGCCTGGCTGTGTTAGGGCCGGGGGTGTGGTCCTGGCGGAATACTACTTTTGGCATTGGGGCGTGAAACTCGGCCCATGGTAGGGGCGCACGGCCGTGCGCCCGAAACTGGCCACTGATTGCCGGCAGTTCGGCGGGTAACTGGAAGGCTCCGCCCGGGGAGGTGCGCCCTTGCCTTTCGCCGCCCGAAATACTATGATAGAAGGGATGCCGGCACTGGGAGGACTTCCGACGATTCACCGTGCTGGTGGCCGGGCACAAGGGGGTGCCGGGTGGAGCCTTGCCGCAGGCGGCACCTTCGGGCCGGCGATTATTATCGGCACCATTATTAGCCCCGCGGCGCGGGGTTGCGGCCCTCAAACCCTCAGGGGTTTGGGGGCCAAAATATTTTCGGGAGGTGCGCAATGCTGAAGGACCAAACTTTAACTGAGGTCTACACCCCTCCGGGGCGTCACCGGGAAGTCGGGCTGAGCGACGAACAGGTCGTCGAGATGTACAAAAAGATGGTCCTGGCCAGGGCCATCGACGAGCGGGTCTGGACCCTCGGCCGAATGGGCAAGGTCCATTTCGTCTTGACCAGCGCCGGCCACGAGGCGGCGCAGGTCGGGGCTGCCTTTGCCCTCAGGCCCGGCTACGATTGGATTCTCCCCTACTACCGCGACCTGGCCCTGGTGCTCACCCTGGGCCTCACCCCCTACGAGATCATGGCCAACTTCCTGGGCCGGCGGGACGACCCATGCTCCCGGGGCCGCCAGATGCCCGTTCACTGGTCGGCCAGGCGGCTTAACATCGTTTCGGGGTCCAGCCCGGTGGGAACCCAGGTGCCCCACGCCGCCGGTGTCGCCCTCGCCTGCAGGCTGCGGCGGGAGGATCGGGTCACCTTCGTCTCCTTCGGCGAGGGTGCCACCAGTACCGGCGACTGGCACGAGGGCATGAACTTTGCGGGCATCCACCAGCTCCCCGTCATCTTTTTCTGCGAGAACAACGGCTACGCCATCTCCGTCCCCTACCGTAAACAGGTGGCCTGCGACAACGTGGCCGACCGCGCCCCCGCTTACCGGATGCCCGGGGTGGTGGTGGACGGAATGGACCCCATCGCCACCTACGCGGCCGTCAAGGCCGCCGTCGAGCGGGCCCGAAGCGGCGGGGGGCCGACCCTCATCGAGGCCAAGTGCTACCGCTTCACCCCCCATTCCAGCGCCGATGACGACCGCACCTACCGGAGCCGGGAGGAGGTGGAGGCCTGGCGCCGGCGGGACCCCATCGTCCTTTTTAAGAACTATCTGATGGCCTCGGGCCTGCTGGACGAGGAGCTTGACCGGCAGATTCATGCTCAGGCCCTGGCCGAGGTGAACGAGGCCACCGACCGGGCTGAGGCCTGTCCGTACCCGGACATCTCGGAGCTTTACACCCACGTCTACGCCGGAAGCTAGGAGGAAGCCATGGCCGTCAAGACCCTCATCGAGGCGATCCGCGACGCCCTTTCCGAGGAGATGCGGCGGGACCCCACCGTGATCGTGCTGGGCGAAGACGTCGGCTACCGGGGCGGGGTCTTCCGGGCCACCGAGGGCCTGATTCAAGAGTTCGGCGAGGAGCGGGTGATCGATACCCCCCTGGCCGAGTCCTCTATCGTCGGCGTCGCCATCGGGGCGGCCATAAACGGGTTCCGGCCCGTTGCTGAAATCCAGTTCGCCGACTTCATCGCCCCGGCCATCGACCAGATTGCCAACGAGGCCGCCCGCCTTCGCTACCGCTCGGCGGGGGAATGGTGGTGCCCCCTGGTCATTCGGGCGCCCTTCGGGGGTGGGATCCACGGGGGCCTCTACCATTCCCAGTCGGTGGAGGCCTATTTTACCCACGTTCCGGGCCTGAAAGTCGTCGTCCCCAGCAACCCCTACGACGCCAAGGGCCTCCTTAAGGCCGCCATCCGCGACGACGACCCGGTCCTTTACTTCGAGCACAAAAAGGCCTACCGCCTGGTAAAAGGCGAAGTTCCCGATGGCGACTACATTGTCCCCATCGGCCCGGCCAAAGTCGCCCGGCCGGGCCGGGACCTGACGGTTATCGCCTACGGCCTGATGACCACCTACGCCCTGGAGGCGGCCGAGCGGGCCGCGGCCGAGGGCATCGACGTGGAGGTGGTGGACCTGCTGACCCTTTACCCCCCGGATAAAAAGACCATTTTGGAGTCAGTCAAGAAGACGAGCCGGGCGCTGGTTGTTTACGAGGACAACCTCACCGGGGGGTTCGGAGCGGAGGTTGCGGCCATAATCGCCGAGGAGGCTTTCCCGTACCTGGACGCCCCGGTGATGCGGCTGGCCGGACCAGATGTGCCGGCCGTGCCCTACGCCGCCCCCCTGGAGGAGGCGTTCATGGTTAATCCGGAGAAGATTCTGGCCAAGATTCGGCAATTGGCGGCTTACTGAGGAGGGCGGGGATGACGGTCAAGGTCGTGATGCCCCAGCTAGGGGAGAGCGTAGCTGAAGGGACCATCGTCCGGTGGATCAAAAAAGTTGGGGAGCGGGTGGAGAAGTACGAACCCCTCCTGGAAGTGATGACCGATAAGGTGAACGCCGAGGTGCCCGCCCCGGCGGCCGGAATCCTGCAAGAGATCCTGGTGCCCGAGGGCGAGACCGTACCCGTCGGCCGGGAGCTGGCGGTGATCGCCGAAGCTGAGGCTGAAGTTGAGGCAGCGGCCCCCGCTCCGGTCGGCCAGGGCGCGGCCCAGGCGGAGGTAACCGAAGCCGGGGAGGGGCTTCGCCAGCGCCACTCGCCCATCGTCCGGCGGCTGGCGCAGGAGTACGGCATCGACCTCTCCCAGGTGCCGGGCACGGGTCTGGGCGGCCGGGTGACCAAGGAGGATGTTCTCCGGTACGTGGCGCAGCGGGAACGGGCGGCCGCGGTCGGAGAGGCGCCCGCGCCGCCCCGCCCGGAGGCCCCGGAAGAGGAGGCCATCCCCGTTTCCCCCATGCGGCGGCAGATCGCCCAGCACATGGTCCGCTCGTACCAGACCATCCCCCACGCCTGGCTGGCCATGGAGGCCGACGTCACCAAGCTGGTACGCTTCCGGGAGGCCATCAAGGCCGAGTTCCGGCGGCGGGAGGGGGTGGACCTGACCTATTTGCCCTTCGTCTTCAAGGCGACGGTGGAGGCCCTCAAAGAATTTCCCATTCTTAATGCCGTCTGGGCCGAGGACAAGATAATCCTGAAAAAGCGCATCAACGTCGGCATCGCCGTGGCCCTGGAAGACGGCCTCATCGTGCCGGTCATAAAAGACGCCGACCAGAAGAGCATTGCCGGCCTTGCCCGGGCCATCGCCGACCTGACGGAGCGGGCCCGGGCCGGTCGCTTAACCCTGGAGGACGTGCAGGGCGGGACCTTCACCGTGAACAACACCGGCGCCCTCGGCTCGGTCATCAGCCGGCCCATCATCAACGAGCCGCAGGTGGCCATCCTCACCAGCGAGGCCATCGTCCGGCGGCCGGTGGTCGTCGACGACGCCATCGCCATCCGGTCGATGATGTTCTTGTGCCTCTCCTTCGACCACCGGGTCATCGACGGCCTCACGGCATCCCGGTTCCTGCAGGCCGTTAAGCGCCGCCTCGAGGCGATAGACGAGAACATGTCGGTTTACTGAGGCCGCCCGACAGGGCCGGGCCCGGTGTGGGATAATTGGATCGAGTCGAACCGGAGGGAAGACCCAGTTATGGACCCCGCAGCCGAACTTGCCACCGAACGCCGGCCGGAATGGCTTAAGATCCGGCTTCACACCGGCCCCAACTACCGGGAAATCAAGAGCCTGGTTCGGGGCCTCAACCTACACACCGTGTGCGAGGAGGCCCACTGCCCCAACATCTACGAGTGCTGGGAGCACCGCACCGCCACCTACATGATTTTGGGGAGCATCTGCACCTGGCGGTGCGCCTACTGTGCCGTTCAGACCGGCAAGCCTATGCCCGTGGATTGGGCCGAGCCTTTCCGGGTGGCCAAGGCCGTAAAGGTGATGGGCCTAAAGCATGCGGTGGTGACCTCGGTGAGCCGCAATGACCTGCCCGACGGCGGCGCCGAGGTGTTCGCCCGGACAATTCGAGCCATCCGGGCCTTAAACCCGGACTGCACCGTCGAGGTCCTCATCCCCGACTTCCGCGGCTCCGAGGCCGCCCTCCAGACCGTTCTGGAGGCCCGCCCCGATATTCTTAACCACAATATCGAGACCGTTCGCCGGCTCCACCGCAAGGTCCGGCCGGCCGGCCGCTACTGGCGCTCCATCGAACTGCTCCGCCGCTCGAAGGAGATGGCCCCGGATATTCCCACCAAGTCGGGCATCATCGTTGGGATGGGCGAGACCAAAGAGGAGGTCCTGGAGACGATGGCCGACCTGCGGGCGGCCAATGTGGACCTCCTTACCATCGGCCAGTACCTTAGGCCCTCCAAGAACCACTGGCCGGTGGTGAAATACTACACCCCGCAGGAGTTCGAGGAGCTCAAGGCGGAGGGCCTTAGGATGGGCTTTGCCCACGTCGAGTCGGGGCCGCTGGTCCGGAGCTCGTACCACGCCTGGGAGCAGGTCGACGAGATGCGGCGGCGGGCTTCCACCGCCAATGGCTGAAACGGCCCTCTACTGGTGCGACCTGGGAAGGATCCCATACCGGGAGACCTGGGAGCTTCAGGCTCGGCTGGTCGCCGCCCGGCGTCAGGGGCTTGTCGGCGACCTGCTCCTATTGCCGGAGCATCCGCCCGTTTACACCCTGGGTCGGGGCGGGAAGGCCGAGCACCTGCTGGTTCCCGTCGGGTGGCTCCGCCGCCAGGGGGCAGAGGTCTTTGAGGTCGACCGGGGCGGGGACATCACCTTTCACGGCCCCGGACAGCTCGTGGGCTACCCCATCCTGGACCTGACCGCCTGGGGCCGGGACCTTCACCGCTACCTGCGGAGCCTGGAGGAGGTTCTAATCCGGGCCCTGGCCGGTTTCGGCCTCAAGGCGGGCCGCAAACCCGGCTATACCGGGGTCTGGGTTGGGGACCGGAAGATTGCGGCCATCGGGGTGAAGCTCAACTCCGGCTGGATTACCAGCCACGGCTTCGCCCTGAACGTGTCAACAGACCTGCGCTGGTTTGACTACATCGTGCCCTGCGGCATCCGCGACTACGGCGTCACCTCGCTAAGCGCCGAGCTGGGAACCCCCATACCCCGGGAAGCGGCCATCGGGCCGGTGGTGCAGGCGTTCGGCGAGGTGTTCGGCCGGACGCCGGTACCTGCGAAGCCGGCTGAAATTATTGAACCGCACCTGCTAACGGCCGGCTGAGTCTTTGGGTGTTGCGGCCGGAGCCGATGAGGGCCGGTCCAGACCGACGTCCTGCCAGGAACTTGGGTCCTCCAGGGGCTCCAGGTGGGTAAAGACCGAGGTTCCGGGCAGGGCCCTCTGGAGCTCCGCCTCCATCTCCTCGAGCAGGTGGTGGCCCCGGGCCACCGTCCAGCTGCCAGGGACAAGGATATGCACGCTCATGAATCGGCGGGTGCCGGCCTGCCGGGTCCGGAGGGCGTGGTAGCGGACCCCCTGTTCCTGGTAGCGGTCCAGAACCCGCCGGATAATTTCCTGCTCTTCGGGGGGAAGGGCCGTGTCCAGCAACCCCAAAGCCGACCGGCGCACCAGCACCACACCCCACCGGACGATATTTGCGGCCACCAGCAGCCCTAAAATCGGGTCCAGGATGTAGAGGCCGGTCAGGCTCGCCGCCCCCACCCCCAGCACGACCCCAAGGGTGGTCCAGACGTCGGCCAGGATGTGACGGGCATCAGCCTCCAGCACGATGGCCCGATACCGGCGCCCCGCACTGAGCAGCACCCGGGCCACCACCCAGTTGACGAGGGCCGCCGCGACCGAGACCAGCAGGCCCAATTCGACGTTGCTTATCGGTTGGGGATGGAGGATCCGCAGGAAGGCCGCGTACCCGATGCTTACGGCGGCCGCCAAGATGAGAAAACCTTCGGCCCCGCTGGCAAAATACTCGGCCTTGGTATGGCCGTAGGGGTGCTCCTCATCGGGCGGCTGGGCCGCAAAGATGAGGGTCCCTAGGGCGAGCAGGGCCGCGGCCAGGTTCACCAGGGACTCCATGGCGTCGGAGAGGAGCCCAACCGAGCCGGTAAGCATGTAGGCGACCAGCTTGAGGCCGACGGTGATTACGGCCGCGGCCATGGAGAGCCAGGCGAAGCGGGCGAGGCGGGGGACGACGAAAGGGGGCTTGCCCTGATTCATGCCCACCACGTCAGATTTTACCAGACTATGTGACAAACACGGGTCGGTCCGTGAGCTTCGGAGGTTGGGTGGGCATGAATTCCTTAGTTAGAATGTTCTCGACCAGGGCGGCCTCCTCGAACCAGGAGCGAAGCGGGATGTGGCCCCAGAAGGTCGCCCGGCGGGGGTCGTTAACCGTCCAGCGCACCGGCTCCCAGGCGGGGTCCGGGATCGGGTAGTCGCCCGTGTACAGCTCGATGCGGTTCCCGTCGGGGTCCCGCAGGTAGAGAAAGAAGGCGTTGCTGATGCCGTGACGGCCCGGCCCCCGCTCGATGGCCCCGGCCATTCCCACGGCCGCCAGGATGTCGCAGGCCCGCAGGACGCTGAGGGTTGACAGCAGCTGGCGATTTTGTTATCAATTATTCAGTCGAACGGATGTACGAGGCCTTCCGCTTCGAGCTGGAGCCCAGCCGTGCCGCCCGCGTGGCGCCGGCCAAGCACGTGGGGGCCGCCGGGGGCTTGCCCGTTGCCTTGAGGCGCTGGCGCAGGGGCAGCGCATCCCCACGGCCTTTGAGCTTCACCGGAAGTGGAACCGCTGGAAGCGAACCAATGCCCCCTGGTGGGTGGAGGTGTCCAAGTGCGCCCCCCAGGAGGCCCTGCGGGACTGGGAGCGCGCCTTCAAAAACTGGCGAGAAAAACGGGCGAATAAGCCCCGGTTTAAGCGGAAAAAGAGCTTCGATGACAACAAGGCCAGGCTTACGGGGTCAATTCGGGTGTTCCCCCGCCGTGTGCAGCTGCCCCGCCTCGGCAAGGTGCGCACCAAGGAACCGACGGACAAACTTTTAAGCCTGCTCGCCGAAGGGAGGGCCTGCCTCCTTTCGGCCACCGTCTCCCGCGAGGCCGACCGGGGGTCCCGTGAGCCTGACGTGCGCGGTGGAGCGGCCCGATCCTCCGTTGCGACAAGGGGAGCCGGTGGGCGTGGACCTCGGCCTTACGTCGTTCCTGGTGCTGTCCGA
>JBHOQU010000098.1:0-28360 GCA_042408785.1 Dehalococcoidia bacterium
GAGTACAAGGCCGCCGAGCGTGATATTGCCGTGGTCTACGTTGACCCCCGCCATACCAGCCAGCGTTGCCCTAAGTGTGGGTTTGTTGCCAAAGGCAACCGCAAGGGTCATGTCTTCCGGTGCGCCTCCTGTGGCTTTGTCGGCCATGCAGACGTTGTGGCCGCAACCAATATCCGTCAGGTGTATTTAGACACGCTGGCGGATGGGCCTCCGTCAGTAGGCCCTGAAGCGGCTTCGAGCCACAAGCCCCCGGCTTTAGCCGTGGGGTAACTGACTGTCTGGAATGTCAGTACACCGGGTATAGCCACCAGCTCCTTGGCCGATGCCCCCGGTGCGGGGGCGCCGTGAGCTACCCGAGGCTGGCCCGGCTTGCCCCCGACCGGAAACCCGAGGGCGGCCCGGCCGATGGGTCCTCTGAGGACCGGTTTTATGGCGGAAGGTAGCCTTACGGTTCCAGACCTGGCCGCCCTGAACGAGGGGGTGATTAACTGCCGGCTCTGCCCCCGGCTGGTAGCCTACCGGGAGCAGGTGGGGCGAATCAAAAAGCGGGAGTTCCGGGACTGGGACTACTGGGCCCGCCCGGTTCCGGGGTTCGGCGACCCGGCCGCCCGGCTCCTGGTGGTCGGGCTGGCCCCCGCCGCCCACGGGGCCAACCGCACCGGCCGGATGTTCACCGGGGACTCGTCGGGCAACTGGCTTATTCGGGCACTGTATAAATTTGGGTTTGCCAGCCGGCCGGTGAGCCTGGGGCGAGACGACGGCCTTGAGCTTAAAGATGCCTACCTTACGGCGGTGGTTCGCTGCGCCCCGCCCGGGAACCGCCCCACCCCGGCCGAAATCTCCGCCTGCCGCCGATACCTGGTGGCCGAGCTGGGCCTCCTGACCCGGGTGCGGGTTGTGGTCGCCCTCGGCCACATCGCCTTCGCCGGGTTTCTCGCCGCCTACTACTGGCCCGACCGGCCGCCCCGGGGCCTGGCGTTTGCCCACGGGGGCCGGTACGACCTGGGCCGGGTGACCCTCATCGCCTCCTACCACCCCAGCCGGCAGAACACTCAGACCGGCCGGCTGACGGAGGAGATGCTGGACCGGGTCTTTGCCCTGGCCCGCTCGGAGCTGGACCGCCTCAGAGGCTGACCTCCCGAAGCCGGCCGGTTTTTACGTCGTAAATAAACCCCCGAACGTTATCCTTGTAGGGAATGAAGGGGCTGGCCTTGATCCGCCGGATCGACTGGCGAACGTCCTCCTCCAGGTCCTCAAAGGCCTCGAAGGCAAAGGGCGGCCTGATGCCGGTTTCCCGCTCGACCTGGGCCTTAAGGTCGTCGTCCTTGAAGGTGAGCATGCCGCAGTCGGTGTGGTGGATAAGCATCACCTCCCGGGTTCCCAGAAGCCGCTGGGATATCACCAGGGAGCGGATGACGTCGTCGGTGACGACCCCGCCGGCGTTTCGGATGACGTGGGCATCCCCCTCTTCGAGGCCCAGGATCCGGGCCGGGTCGAGCCGGGCGTCCATGCAGGCGAGAACGGCCACCCCTTTCTTGGGGGGTATGGGGAGGTCGCCTTTGGTAAAAGCGGCGGCGTAGCGCTCGTTATTGGTCAGCAACTCATCGATGACACCCATGACCGCCTCCTGTCGGGAACTCGGCCCCATTATAGCCGCGGCAAGTTTGTTTGTCAATTAATTTTATTAACATAGACTTAACATGGTCGCAGGGCTGAGCCCCGGCTGGCAAATCGGGTAAGATCAACCGCGTGGACCTGCCCGAGTTTTTGAGCCGTCTCAACTGGGTCGACTGGGTGGTTCTGGCCGTCGTCGGAGCCGCCGTCCTCTCCGGCCTGGCCCGCGGCTTTGTCGCCGGCCTACTCGACATCCTGGGCGTCCTTGCCGCCTTGGGGGCCGCCATCGCCGGCTACCGTTGGGCCGCCCGGCTCATCCTGAACACGGCCCCCGACCTCCCCCAGCCGCTGGCGTTTATCGGCGGCTTCCTCGGGCTGGTGGTAGCCGGCCTGCTCCTTTACGGCCTCTTCGTCCAGCTCCTCTTTCTGGCCGCCGGCCCCTTAAGGCCCCTTTTCAAGCCCTTTGCCCCCGTCAACACCCTGCTCGGGGCCGTCCCCGGCCTCATTAAGGGGCTCTTCTACGCCACCCTCCTCGTCCTGCCCTTCGCCACCCTCCCCCTGATTCCCAGCGTCTCCGCCGACATCGAGCGCTCCGAGGTTGCCCGGCAGCTGGTGGCGGCCGCGGTGAATGCGGCCCCTACCCTCGAACGGATTCTCGGCCGCGAACTCAACGAGGGTTTGAGCTTCCTCGCCCCGCCCCAGACCCGGGAGGGGATGCGGCTCAATTTTACCGCCCTGGGCCGGCTTACCGTCGACCCCGGGGCCGAAACGGAGATGCTTAACCTGATAAACCAGGAGCGGGCCCGGGCTGGCTTGGCCCCCCTGGTCATGGATGAGACCATGCGGAATGTTGCCCGCCAGCACAGCCGGGAGATGTTCGAGCTGGGGTATTTCGGCCACGAGTCCCCCGTTACCGGGTCCCCCACCGACCGCCTTTTACGGGCCGGGGTGCGGTTCCGGGTGGCCGGGGAGAACCTGGCCTACGCGCCCAACGTCCGGCTGGCCCACGAGGGTCTGATGGCCTCCCCCGGGCACCGGGCCAACATCTTAAACCCCCAGTTCCGGCGGGTGGGGATCGGGGCCGTGCGCAGTGAGCTGCGGGGCACCATGTTCACCCAGGAGTTCGCCGACTGAGGCCCTCACCCCCCTCCCCAGGGTTTATAATCACCGGGAACCCTGCAAGGAGGCTGAGCCGTGAACCCGACCGAACTTTGCTACACGCCTGCCGTTGAGCTTGCCGCCCGGATCCGCCGCAAAGAGCTCTCCCCCGTTGAGGTCTTCGACGCCTTCGCCGCCCGCATCGAAGCCCTGAACCCCAAGCTCAACGCCTTCTGCACCCTGGTCCTCGACCGGGCCCGGGAGGAGGCCCGCCAGGCCGAGGCCGCCCTGATGCGGGGCGACTCCCTCGGCCCCATCCACGGGCTGCCGGTGGGCATCAAGGACCTGGTCCCCACCGCCGGCATCCGCACCACCTTCGGCTCAAAGCTCTATGCCGAAAACGTCCCCCAGGTCGACGGGGAGGTGGTCCGCCGCATCCGGGCCGCCGGGGGCATCATCGTCGGCAAAACCACCACCCCTGAGTTCGGCCACAAGGGGGTCACCGACAGCCCCCTCTTCGGCATCACCCGTAACCCCTGGAACCCGGGCCGCACCCCTGGGGGCTCGTCGGGCGGGTCGGCCGCGGCCGTGGCGGCGGGGATGGTCCCCCTGGCCCAGGGAAGCGACGGTGGGGGCTCCATCCGGATCCCGGCGGCCTTCTGCGGCATTTTCGGGCACAAGCCCAGCTACGGGCTGGTCTCCCGGGCCCCCACCCTGGACTACTTTACGACCCTCTCCCACCTGGGGCCGATGACCCGCACCGTGGCCGACGGAATCCTCTTTCTCAAGGCCATGGCCGGCTACGACCAAAAGGACCCTTACTCCCTGCCCTTCCCGACCGACCAGTTGGATAACGTGCTGGCTGCGGCCGAAAGCCTCAAAGGGCTGAAAATCGCCTGGAGCCCCGACCTGGGCTACGCCCCGGTGGAGCCCGAGGTTTTAGACCTGACCCGGTCGGCGGTGAGGGCCTTCGAAGAGCTTGGGGCCGTCGTCGAGGAGGCCAGCCCCGGCTTCGAAAACCCCCTGCCCGCCTTCGAGGTGCTTTTCGGGACCCTCCTGGCGGTCCAGGTCGTGGACTACCTGCCCGACCGCCAGGACGACATCGACCCGACCCTTCTGAAGATCGTAGAGCGGGCGCTGGGGTTCACCGCCGTTGACTACGCCAAGGCACAGGTCCAGCGGAGCCGCCTTTACGAAAAGTGCGTAGCCTTCTTCGAAAGATACGACCTGCTGGTTACCCCGACAATGCCGATGCCCGCCTTCGAAGTCGGGGTATACCCGCCGAGGGTGGTGGGCGGGGTAGAGCTGGACGAGTTCCTGGGCTGGACGCCCTTTACGTTTCCCTTTAACCTGACCAACCAGCCGGCTGCCAGCGTTCCGGCCGGCTGGACCCGGGACGGGCTTCCCGTGGGCCTTCAGATCGTGGGCGGACCCCGCCAGGACCTCCTGGTTCTGCGGGCGGCGGCCGCCTTCGAGCGGGTCCGCCCCTGGGCCCACCGCCGGCCGCCGCTGGACTAAGAAGTTTCGGTCTGGCTCCGGAGCTTCTGCCAGACGGGGGCGGTTGGGGGCCGGTGGCCCCGCTTGTAAACCATGATGGACCGGGTAAATTCGAGGACGGCCACCCCGTCCTGGTTGTAGCCCACGGTCCGGACCTTGATGATCCCCATGTGGGGGCGGGAGTTCGACTCCCGCTTCTCAAGGACCTCGGTCCGGGCATAGAGGGTGTCCCCCTCGAACACCGGCTTGAGGAGCCGGACGTTCTCCCAGCCCAGGTTTATCCCGTTCTGGCTCACGTCGGCCACCGTCAGGCCCGTCACCACCGCCAGCGTCAAGGCGCTGTTGACCAGCGGCCGTCCGAACTCGGTGGCCTCGGCGTAGTGGCGGTCGGTGTGGATGGGGTTCGGGTTGACGGTGAGCAGGGTGAACCAGATGTTGTCGGTCTGGGTTATCGTCCGGCCCATGGGGTGCTCGTAGACGTCGCCCACCTCGAAATCCTCGTAAAAGCGCCCTTCCCAGCCGGGTTTTACGGCCATGGCAGTTCCCTCCTTTCTAGACGACGCCTTCTTGGCGCAGGTGACCGATGGTTTCGGGGTCGAAGCCCAGCTCCCGCAGGACCTCCTCGGTGTGCTCCCCGACCGCCGGGATGCGGCCCAGGCGGACCTCGGCGTCGGCGAAGTCGAAGGGCGGCAGGTACTGGCGGACCGGCCCCACGGGCGAGTCCACCTCAACCCAGCGGTTGCGGACCGCCAGCTGGGGATGTTCCACGAACCCGGCCAAGTCCCGCACCAGCCCGTAGGGGACGTCGGCCGCCTCCAGCCGCCGGGCCACATCCGCCACCGTCCATTGGCTCAGCACCTCCTCGATGAGGGGCTCCAGCCGCCCCCGGTTCCGGACCCGGAGCTCGATGGTGGCGTAGTCGGGGTCTCGGGCCAGCTCCGGCATTCCCAGAACCTGGGCGCAGAAGCGGACCCACTGGGCCTCGTTCTGAATGGCGATGTTGATATAGCCGTCGGCACACTTATACGGCCCGTACGGCACGATGATATTGTGGCGCATCCCGGCCCGCTCCGGCTGGCGGCCCGTGTAAAGATACCCGTAGGCGAAGGGCGAGACCCACTCCGCCAGCGCGTCGAAGAGGGAAACCTCAACTTGTGTTCCCCGGCCCGTCTGGGCCCGGCGGTAGAGGGCGGCCAGGATGCTGGCGAAGGCGTAGAGCCCGGCCCCGATGTCGGCCACCGAAACCGCCACCTTGGCCGGCGACTCCGGGGTCCCGGTCAGGGTGATGACCGCCGTCTCCCCCTGGACCAGCAGGTCGAAGGCCTTGCGGTCCCGGTAGGGGCCCGCCCGCCCGTAGGCGGTGATCCGGCAGACGATAAGCTGAGGGTACCTTTCGGCCAGGTTTTCCCAGGTCAGGCCGAGCCGGTCCGCCACCCCCGGCCCCAGATTCTCCACCAGCACGTCCGCCCCTGCCAGGAGGCGGTGGAGGATCTCCAGGCCGGCCGGGCTTTTCAGGTTAAGGGTGAGGCTCCGCTTCGTCCGGTTGAGCCAGGCGAACCAGGCACTCAGGCCCCGAATGGCCGAGTCGTAGTAGCGGCCGAAGTCCCCCTCTCCGGGCCGCTCGACCTTTATAACGTCGGCCCCCAGGTCGGCCAGGTGGCGGGTGCACAGCGGCCCGGCCACGGCCTGCTCTAAGGCCACCACCCGGACTCCTTCCAGAACACCGGCCATGGCTCAGTAGCTCCGGGGGAGTCCCAGCACGTGCTGACCGATGTAGGCCAGCACCAGGTTGTTGTTCACCGGGGCCACCTGGTAAAGTCGGGTCTCCCGGAACTTCCGCTCCACGTCCATCTCCACCACAAACCCCATTCCCCCGTGAACGTCCAGGCAGACGTTGGCGGCGTACCAGGAGGCTTCCGAGGCCAGGAGCTTGGCCATGTTGGCCTCCGCCCCGCAGCGCTGGCCCTGGTCGTAGAGCCAGGCGGCCTTCCAGCGCATCAGGTCGGCCGCCTCCACCAGGGCGTGGGCCCGGGCGATGGGGAACTGGACCCCCTGGTTCTGGCCGATGGGGCGCCCGAAGACCACCCGCTGGTTGGCGTACCGGACGGCCCGCTCGATGAACCAGCGTCCGTCCCCGATGCACTCGGCCGCAATCAGGATCCGCTCGGCGTTGAGGCCGTCCAGCAGGTACCTAAAACCCTTCCCCTCCTCCCCGATCAGGTTCTCGGCCGGCACTTCCAGCCCGTCAAAGTAGACGGCGTTGGTCTGGTGGTTGACCATAACCTCAATGGGCCGGATCACCAGCCCGCCCCGGGCGTTACGCAGGTCGACGATGAAGATGGACATCCCGTCGGTCTTGTTTTCCACCTCCTCGTAGGGGGTGGTTCGGGCCAGGACGAGCATCAGGTCCGAGTGGAGCGCCCGGGAGGTGAAGATCTTCTGGCCGGTGATGTAATACTTGCCGTTGCGCCGGACGGCCCGGGTCTGGATCCGGGTCGTGTCGGAGCCGGCATCGGGCTCGGTGACCCCGAACGCCTGCAGCCGCAGTTCGCCCCGGGCAATGGGGGGCAGGAACCGCCGCTTCTGCTCCTCGGACCCGTGCCTTAAAATCACGTTCATTATGTACATCTGCGCGTGGCAGGCGGCGGCGTTGCCCCCGGAGCGGTGAATCTCCTCTACGACAATGGACGCCTCGCTTATCCCTAGCCCGCCCCCGCCGTACTCTTCCGGGATCAGGATGCTCAGCCAGCCGGCGTTGGTAAGGGCCCGGACAAACTCCTCCGGGTATGCCCGGCGGCGGTCCAGCTCCCGCCAGTACTCGTCGGGGAACTGCCGGCACAGCTCGGCCACCGCCTTACGGACCATCAGCTGGTGCTCGGTGAGCCGGAAATCCATATCATCTTCTCCCTCAGATTTCCTCGACGGTTCGGCGGCCCTCCCGGTGAATCTTATCGACCACCTTCAAGGTGCCGTGTAAGGCCTGATTAAAGGGGGTCGGGATCCCCAGCTCCCGCCCGTACCGGACGATAACCCCGTTGAGGGCGTCCACCTCCAGGGGCTTCCCGCTCAAAACGTCGTAAAGCATCGAGCTCCGGGATGGGGGGAGCCGGTCGGCCCGCTCGACGATCTTTTCCACCACGTCCGGGTCCAGGTTGATTCCCCGGGCGCGGGCCACCGCCTCCGCCTCCCGGATCAAACCGATAAACACCTCCCGACCCTCGGGCGTCTGGAGGATATCGGTGTGGTGGCACCTGGCCAGGGCCGTCATCGCGTTCAGAGCGCAGTTAAAGAGCAGCTTCGTCCACTTAACCTTGGCAATATCTTCCGAGATTTCCGCCGGGATGCCGGCCGCCTCCAGGGTATTTTTGATCAAAACCGCCCGTTCCGAAGGCCGCCCGTCCAGCTCGGCGAAGACCACCCGGCCGCCGTCGGTGTGGGCGATGACCCCTGGGGCGACGATAAAGCTGTCGATGTAGACCACGCCCCCAAGGACCCGCTCCGGCCCGAAAACCCGGACCAGCTTCTCCTCGTTGTCCACCCCGTTCTGAACGGTGAGGACCGCCGTATTCGGACCCACCATCGGTCGGGTCTGCTCGGCGGCCGACTCGGTATCGTAAGACTTCACCGCAAAGATGACCAGGTCCACCGGGCCCACCGTTTCCGGCCGGTCGGTGGCCGCAACCCGGACCTCAAAGTCCCCGTTGATGCTTTTGACCTTGAGGCCTTCGGCCTGGATGGCCTTCAGGTGGGCGCCCCGGGCGATTAAAGTCAGGTCGTTTCCGGCCAGGGCCAGTCGTCCCCCGATGTAGCCCCCGACCCCGCCGGCACCTACAACGGCGACCCTCATACTAGCCCTCCTTCTTTGCGCAGAAATTCCCGGGCCAGGAAAAGCCCGGCAATCGTCTTACAGTCCCGAATCTCGCCCCGTTCGATGAGGCCGATGGCCTCGGTCAGGGGAAGCGTCAGCACCTCGATCCGCTCGTCAGGGGCCGCCTTCCCCCCGAGCGGCACCAGCTCCAGCGCCAGGTAAAGGTGCATCAGCTCCGTCGAGTACCCCGGGGCCAGGTAAAACTGGGCCAGCCGCACCAGCCGCCCGGGGCTGAAGCCGGTCTCCTCGGCCAGTTCCCGCCGGACGCACCCTTCCGGGGTTTCCCCGGGCTCAACACCCCCGGCCGGGATTTCGAGAAGCTCGGCCTCTGCCGGCTTTCGGAACTGGCGGACCAGCACCACCCGGCCGTCGGGCAGGATGGGGACGATGCCCACGGCCTCGCCGTGGACGACGATTTCCCGGGTCGTCCGGAACCCGTCCGGCAGTTCCACCGTCTCCAGCCGCAGGCCCACCACCCGGCCGCGGTAGATTTCCCGGGATTCGACGGTCCGCTCAACGGCCATCTGCCGAGGTTATTATACTAGCCTGCCGTGAGCTCCCTCACAAACTCCGGGTAAACCTCCGCCAGGTCGGCCAGCACCGGCCCCCGCAGCACCCTGAGCTCCTCGGCGGTGGGCTCGGGGGTCGTGGACACCGCCTCCGGGACGTCGAATTCAAAGCCGGTCCGCCCCACCACCTCCGCCAGGGTGACCCCCGGATGTAAAGACCTGAGTCGAAAGCGGCCCCGCGCCCGGTCGAAATCGAAGACGCCGAGGGGCGTGACCAGGGCGCTGGGCCCGCCCGGCCGGTAGGCTTCGGGCGGAGTGATTCCGGGGGCGGTGATGAAGTCGACCCGGGGAACGAAGACCCGCCGGCTGTGCTCCGTCCGGAAGAGCACCACCCGCCGGGCCATAAAGTAGAGCATCCCCGACCCCATGCCCCCCTGAAACCGGACCCGGGGCCGCCCGTAGTCGCCCACGACGTGGAGGTTGATGTTGCCCTGACCGTCGATCTGCACCCCGCTTAAGAAAAAGAGGTCGATGCCGCCCCGCTGGGCCAGGTCAAAGAACTCCTTGCTCCCCTCGGTAAAGGGAAAATGGCGGCGGCTGCCCAGGATGATGGGGGTGGCGTTCGGGGCGTGGGTATGCCTGGCCAGGAGGGTTGCGGCCGCCGGGATGGGCGACCGGCTTCCCACCGCCACCACCTCCCCGTCCCGGACCTCCCCGGCCAGGACGGTGATTAACAGCTCCTCAAGCCGGTAGGCCGAACCCATGGGCCTAAGGCCGCGGGGACGGCACTTCGTTTAGTACGTGGCGGGCAAGGTACTCCCGAAAGCCCGCCTCGGTCCGGGCCAGGCCCACGTAGGCTTTAATTTCGGCCTCGTCCCGGCCGTAATACCCCGGACAGGCCCCGGGCCGGGCCCCACCCGGGGCGACCGCCATCGCCCCGACGTAGAAGGCGGGGATAAAGCCCGGGCCCGGCTCCAGGGGCCCTTCCTGGACCTCCTCCACCGTGACGATGGCGAAGCGGCTGGCCCGGGCCATCAGGCCCGCATCCTGGGTCGGGTCCGCCAGCACGTTGCCCTGGGCGTCGGCCCGGAAGGCGTGAATGAGGGCGAAGTCCGGGCGGATGGCCGGGACCACAACCACCGGCTCCCCCGGGTTATAGGGATTTTCGATTACCCGGAACTCCGGACGCACCTTGAGATAGTCGGTCCCAAGGAAACCCCGGACGGGCATAAACGGCACCCCGACGGCCCCCGCCTGGAGCCCCGCCAGAACGGCGGGTCAGCCGCTGTCCAGCGGCCGGAATTCCCCGGCCTCCACCAGCCGCTTAAAGGCCGGGGCAACCCCGTACTCGCCCAGGTGGACGCTGCCGAACTCGGCGGATCCGGCCGCCCCGGCCCCGATGAGCAGGTCGGCGGCAAGCCCCCCGCTGGGAACCAGCACCAGCCGCAGCCCCCGCCGCCCCTGCCGGATCAGCTCCCGGACCAGGGCCAGCGGCGACATGTCCACGTTGCCCGCCAGCGCCACCACGGCCCCATCGGGGACCAGCGCGGCCGCGTCGGAAAGGGTCACAAAGCGGGGCATGGGCTCTATTGACTGAGCAGGTCGGAAGCCTCCGCCCGGCGGAGCACCGGGAGCCGCCGGTTGAGGGCGGCAAGCACGGCCCTGGCGGCGGCGGTGGGCAGGTCGCCCCGCACCCAGGCGGCCCCAAGGAGCCGCCCCTCCAGCCCGGCCGCGCCCAGCCGGTTCTGGCTGGCGTCGAAAAGGTGCTGCTCCCCCTCAGGGGCCACCACCTCAAGGCACACCAGGACCGTCCGGCCGGACTGAAGCTCGATCCCCCGAACCTCCCGGAGCCTGATCTCGGGAATGGTCTCGCTCAGCTCCCGAACCGCCCGGAGGGTTGCCTCGGCGGCCAGCTCGGCGTCCCCCAGGGCATCCGACCGCTCGCCTACGGCCTCGCCGGTGACCTCCCGGGGCCCCAGCTGAAGGCTGACCTGAGCCCGCCGGTTCCCGCGCTCCGTGGTCATCCGCACCGCCTGGAGCCGCACCCGGGGCGACCACGTCTCGAAGCGGGCCTCGTCCACCTGCACCAGGCTTATTTTGCGATAGTCGAGTCGAACGCCGAAAATAACCAGCATTAACGATTCAATGTCCCGCACGATCTGCTTCGGGTTGCGCCGGGACGAGGCCAAGACGTGAATCTCCTGAATCTCGTTGTTAGGCGACAGGATGACCTGGGAGGCGTAGACCCCCCTCACCAGGTTAATCCGCTCCTCCACCGCCGTGGGGTTTGGTGGCAGACTCCCTCTTCGCATGGCAGACCAGCTCGAATCCAAGTAATAACCCCTCCTGACACAGCAAGCCTACGTTATTATAGCCACCTAAAGGGCCGCTTGGGTCCCCATTTTTCCCGAGGAATATAGCACTAAGCCGGCGAAGTGTAAAATTTTAATAAGGAGGTCTAACCAGTTTGCGGCTGGTCCTGCTGGTCGACGACCTTTACTTCCGGGTAAGGCTCACTGACCTGGCCGAGCGGCTGGGCATCGAGGCTTGCGAACCCGATACCATCCCCGAGGATGACCGGCCCGTTCTGGCCGTGGTTGACCTGGCGGGACCGGCGGACCGCTGGACCCGGGCCGTCGGAGAGCTCAAGGGCCGCCTGGGGCCCAGGCTTACGGTTCTCGGCTTCGGCCCCCACCGCGACGTGGGCCTCTTCCGCCAGGCCCGGGCCGCCGGCTTCGACTACGTCTGGGCCCGCTCAAAGCTGGTTACCGACCTGCCGGCGTTTTTAGAAAGGCTTCTTAAGGGGGCGCCTGCCGATGCGCATCTCGGAGATGACCCTGCAGGACCGGATGGTGATCTTTGAATACGAGGACAACTTCCCCCTGACCGTCTACGTTGACGGCCAGATGCGGCGCGTAAGCCAGGCCGAAGCCTGGGCCCTCCGGCAGGCGGGCGTCGACCTCGACGTGGACGACAAGGAGGTCGAGCTCATCCTGCGCCGCTACGGGACCTGCTGACCCGGGGCCTCCTCGGCCACCGCCCGGATGCCCCCCAGCGGCCGGGCCAGGTAAACGGCCCGCAGGACGGCCGCGGCCACCAGCTCCGCCGCCACCGCCCCTAGCAGGCTCACCTCCGCCCACTCCGGCCGCAGCTCCCCCGTGGAGAGCCCGAAGAGGGTGTCCCCATCGTAGGCGGTGTGGACCGGCCAGATGGCCCGGGCCAGGCCGTCGTGGGCCATCTGGGCCAGCTTCTGGGCCTCGGCCTTGCTGAGGGCCACGTTGGTGGCCACCACCCCGATGGTGGTGTTCTGGGTCGGGAAGATGCGCCGGGCCAGCAGCCTTGCCGGGTCCACCACCGGCTCGCCGGTATCCGGGTCCCGGGGGGCGGCCACCACCAGGCCGGTGGCCGGGTCGATGATGTTGCCCACCGGGTTCACCACCACCAGGGCCCCCACCACGACCCCGTCGGCCAGCCGGCGGGACGCCGTGCCCACCCCGCCTTTGTAGGCCCGCTCCAGGCCCAAGCCCTTGGCCACGGTGGCCCCCGTCCCCGCCCCCACCGAACCTTCGTCCACCGGGCCCGCCGTCGCCGCCTGACACGCCCAGTAGCCGGCCTCGGGACCCGGGCGCCTGTCCGCCCGGCCCACGTTCAGGTCAAAGATCACCGCCCCGGCCACGATGGGCACCCGGGCCGGTCCGACCGGCAAGCCGATACCCCGTTCCTCCAGCCAGCGCATCACCCCCCCGACGGCATCCAGGCCGAAGGCCGACCCGCCGGTGAGGAGCACGGCGTGGACCTTCTGAACGGTGGCCGTGGGGGCCAGAACGTCGGTGCCGTAGGTTCCGGGGGCGGAGCCCCGCACGTCCACCCCGGCCACGGCCCCGCCCCGGCACAAAACCACCGTGCAGCCGGTTACCCCCTCCAGGTCGGTCCAGTGGCCGACCTCCACCCCCGGCACATCCGTGATGCTACCCTGGGGCTTCACCGAAGAACCTCCGCAGATAAGTTATCGCCTCATCCACGGTCTCGACAAAGGTCAGATGGCGCAGGTCTTCCGGAATGATCGTCAGGTGGCCGGCCAGAAAGTTCACCACCGCCCGCCAGGGCTGGGCCAGGAGCAGAATGGGCCGGTGGTCCAGGGCCCCGATAACGGCCAGGTTCCAGACGTAGGCAAGCTCCAGCAGGGTTCCGGTGCCGCCCGGGAGGACCACGAAGGCGTCGGCCAGGTCGTAGAAGCGGTCCAGCCTCTCCCCGAGCAGCCTGGCCCGGACCTCGGCCGTAAGCCACGGGTTCGGCTTGAGGGGGTCGAAGAGGCTGAGGGTTACGCCGTGGATGGTTCCGCCCGCCTCCCGGGCGCCCCGGCTCACCGCCTCCATCGCCCCTTCGTAGCCCCCCGTTACCACCTCGAAGCCGGCCTCGGCCAGCCGCCGGCCCAGCCGATAGGCTTCCCCGTACAGGGGATGCTCCTCGTGGACCCGGGAGCTGCCGAAGACCGCGACCCGCCGGCTCAAGTCTTAGGGGTATATGCTGCGCAGCCGGATGGCCTGGGCAACCCGGGAAATGGCCAGGATGTAGGCGGCGAGCCGGAGGTCCACCCCTTCGCTCCGGGCCAGGTTGACCACCTCCCGGAAGGCCCGGACCATCACCTTCTCCAGCTTGGCGTTGATGTCTTCCTCGTCCCAGAAGAAGGACTGCAGGTCCTGGACCCACTCAAAGTACGAGACCGTAACCCCGCCGGCATTGGCCAGGATATCGGGGATGACGAAAATCCCCCGTTCGTTGAGGATCCGGTCGGCCTCCGGGGTCGTCGGGCCGTTGGCCCCCTCGGCGACGATGCGAGCCTTGACCCGGTGGGCGTTGGCCACCGTGATCTGGTTCTCCACCGCCGCCGGGATCAGCACGTCGCAGTCCAGCTCCAGGAGGTCGGCGTTGGTTATCGGGGTGGCAAACCCGAAGACCGTCCCCTGAGACCGGACATGCTCGTCCAGCTCCTGCAGGTCCAGGCCGTTGGGGTCGTAGGCGCCCCCCTTAACGTCCGAGACGGCGATGATGCGGCAGCCCTGGGCCGCCAGGAAGCGGGCCGCCGCCGAGCCCACATTGCCGTAGCCCTGAACGGCCACCCGGGCCCCGATGAGCGACATGCCCAAAAGCTTGGCGGCCTCCCGGACCACCAGCATTACGCCCCGCCCGGTGGCGTCCCTGCGGCCCTCAGAGCCCCCGATCTCCACCGGCTTGCCGGTCACCACCGCCGGGACGCTGTGGCCCTGGTGCATGCTGTAGGTGTCCATAATCCAGGCCATGATTTGGGGGTTGGTGTTGAGGTCCGGGGCCGGTATGTCCCGGTCGGGGCCGATGAGGATGGAGACCTCGGTGGCGTAGCGGCGGGTAAGCCTTTCCAGCTCGCCCGGGGAGAGCTGTTTCGGGTCGCAGACAACCCCCCCCTTGGCCCCACCGAAGGGCAGCTTAACCACCGCACACTTCCAGGTCATCCACATGGCCAGGGCCCGCACCTCATCCAGGGTGACCCGGGGTGAGTAGCGGATCCCCCCTTTGCAAGGACCCCGGGCGGTGTTGTGGTGGACCCGGTAGCCGGTGAAGACCCGGACCGTGCCGTCATCCATCTTGACGGGGAAGTGCACGATGAGCTCCCGCTTGGGGTGACTCAGAATGGCCCTCAGGCCCTCCTCGAGGCCCATGTGGTCGGCCGCCCGGTTGAACTGGGCCAGGGCAACCTCCCAGGGACTTACCGCCTCCTCGCGGCCGAGCACCGTTGCCGGTCCTTTCGCCATTGAAAGCTACCTCCCGCTTCGGAGATTTTCTAGTTGATGATAACATCCAGGGGGTCGATGCGCAACGTCCCACTCAAGCCCCTGTTCCTGACCGCCCTGGAGGCCGCCCTCTACCTGCTATCGGTCGGCCTCGGCCTCCTGATGACCGGCCTGGGATATGTCGGCCTCCGGGCCGGAACCCCCGGTCCCCCCGAAGGGCCCCTCGCCGACCCCCTTTTCTGGCCGCTGCAGGCCCTGGGCGTAATCGTGCCGACCCTGCTTTTCCTGAGCCTTGGCCGGCCGGGAATCCTTCCGGCCCTGCCCGGGTCCATCCCCGCCGGGCTGGTCGGCGGCGTCCGGGGTCTCTGCCTCGGCCTCGGCTGTGCCGGGCTTACCGCCGCCCTGGTCCTTCTCTGGCCGGCCGCCATTACCCCAAGTCCGGGGCTTGAGGCCCTCAGAACCCTCTGGGTTCAGTTAAACGTGGCCCTGGCCGAGGAGGCGGTCTTCCGGGGCTATCTGTGGTCCCTCTTTGAGCGGCGCCTCGGGCTCCGGGCGGCCTGCGGGGTCACCGCCCTGCTCTTTGCCCTCGCCCACGGGGCAAACCCCGGCCTGGGTCCGCCGGCGGCCCTCAACCTCCTGCTGGCCGGCTTGGTGCTGGGCGGCCTGCGCCGCGGGTGGGGCTTCGGCGCGGCCGTGGGCTGGCACCTGGGCTGGAACTTCGGCCTGGGGGGCGTTTTCGGCCTGCCGGTCAGCGGCCTCGCCTTTCCGGGCCTGGTCCGGGTTTTTCCCACGGCCCCCGAGCTGTGGGCCGGGGGGACCTTTGGGCCCGAAGGGGGCCTGGCCGGAACCTTGGTGCTGGCCGGGGCGGTGGTCGGGTTCGCTGGGTGGAAACAGGCGGCCGGGATTATACTAAAGGTGCGGAGGGTACTGCGATGAAAAGGCGGCTGGGATTGGCGGCACCGTTTGCCGCAGGCCTGGTGTTGGGAAGTCTCCTCTTCTCCGGCTTTGGGGGGCTCGGCGTCCGGTGGCTTCAGGGGTCACCCCCAGACCGCCCCCGGGTGGTCAGCGCCGCCGGGGTGGTCCTCGACGAGGAGTGGCTTATGGGCCTCTATGACCGGGCGAGTCCCAGTGTTGTCCGGATAACCCAGACCCGGGGCGACGACCAGGTCGGCCTCGGCTCCGGCATCATCCTGGACCGCAGCGGCCACATCCTGACCAACAACCACGTGGTGGCCGGCGGCGAGCGCATCATCGTCACCCTGCCGGACCGAACCCGGGCGGAGGCCCGCCTGGTGGGCCGGGACCCGGGCAACGACCTGGCCGTCATCAAGGTGGAGGTCGACCCGGCAAAGCTCACCCCGGCCACCCTGGGCGATTCTTCCACGGTGAGGCCCGGCCAGTTTGCCATCGCCCTGGGCAATCCCTTCGGCCTGGACCGGACCATCACCCTGGGCATCATCAGCGGGGTCGGCCGGACCCTGCCTACGGGCGGGCGGCCGTTGAGGTCGCTGATTCAAACCGACGCCCTCATCAATCCCGGCAACTCGGGCGGACCCCTCCTCAACGCCCGGGGCGAGGTTATCGGCGTAAACACGGCCCTCGACTCGACCCAGCTGACCGGGGACGGGCGGGGCGCGGCCATCGGGCTGGCCGTGCCCATAAACACCGCCAAGCATGTGCTGCCCAGGATGCTGGCCGGCGAGACGGTCAAACACCCCTGGCTCGGGATCTCCAGCCTGGAGCTGGACCCCATCGCGGCCCAGGACCGGGGCATCCCCATAACGGCCGGGGCCCTGGTCCAGCGGGTCGTCCGGGACAGTCCGGCCGACCGGGCCGGAATCCGGCCGGGAGACGTCATCGTGGGCATCGAGGGCCGGCAGGTCCGGCGGGCCGATGATATTGCCGACTACCTGGACGCCGCCAAGGCCGTGGGGGACACGGTCACCCTGGAGGTCTGGCGGGACGGCGAGACTTTCAGCCTCGAGGTGACCCTGGGCGAATGGCCGGAGACGCTGGGCACCCGCTGACCGGGGTCGCCGGGCCGGAGACGGCGGTTCCCGTCCACCGCCGCTGGGCGGTGACAGCCGTGGGCCTTCTGCTGCTGTTTACCAGCGCGGGCATCGGGTTCTACGGCTTCAGCGCTTTCGTCAAGCCCCTGGCCGCCGAGTTCGGCTGGGGGCGGGGGGAAATCAGCCTGGCCATCACCGTCCAGTTCCTGACGACGGCCGCCGCCGGCCCCCTGGTCGGCCGGCTGGTGGACAGGTACGGCCCCCGGCGGCTGATGCTGGCCGGCCTCGTCCTTTACGCCCTGACCCTCCTGGGCCTGAGCCGGATGACCTCCCGGACCCACCTGCTGGCCGGGTTTGTGGGCCTGGGCGTCGGCAGTTCCCTTTTCGGAACGGTCCCCGTGCAGAGCGCCCTGGCGGCCGCCTTCGGGGCGCGCCGGGGCCGGGCGGTGGGGCTGGTCACCATCGGCATCAGCCTTGGGGGCGTCCTGATGACCCCGGTGGCCGTCCTGCTGGTGGATGCCCTGGGGTGGCGGGCGGCCCTGGCCGCCCTCGGCCTGGCCGTCCTGGCGGTGATGCCGCCCCTGGTGGCGG
The DNA here is from genome assembly GCA_042408785.1 of Dehalococcoidia bacterium. Lineage (GTDB taxonomy): Bacteria > Chloroflexota > Dehalococcoidia > JAUQQI01 > JAUQQI01 > JAUQQI01. The sequence goes on from JBHOQU010000098.1 coordinate 16,955, forward strand.
CCGCCGTCCGGGTTCCGGCCCCTTCAAACCGCCTCCAGGGGCCGGCGGACGGGGCCGTCTCCCTGGGGGCGGTGGTTCGCCGGCCGGTCTTCTGGCTCCTGGGCCTGGCCATCTTCACCGGCGGCCTGGGGGCCCTGGCCACCCTCTTTCACCTGGTAAGCTTTTTTTCCGACCGGGGCCTCGACCCCCTGACGGCCTCGATCCTTTTGAGCTTGACCACCGCCTTCGGCATCGTGGCCAAGCTTATCTTCGGGCCCCTCTGCGACCTCATCAGCGCCCGCCGGGTGATGGTCCTAAGCTTCAGCCTGCAGGTCGCCGGCCTGCTGGGCTACCTGCTTCTGCCCCCGTCGGTGGCCGCCTATGCCGCCACGGCCGTGGTCTTCGGCCTGGGTATGGGCGCCAACTCAGCCGTTCACCCCATTCTGGCCAGCCAGACCTTCGGGCTGGCGGCCTTCGGAACGGCCTTTGGGGCCCTGGTCGCCTTCTTCCAGCTGGCTTCGGCCCTGGGCCCCGCCTTCGCCGGTCTGGTGTATGACCTGACCGGCAGCTACTCGGCGGCCCTCCTCACCTTTCTGGCCGGGCTGATGGTGGGCCTGGCAAGCCTGGGCGTAACCGACCGGCTTATGGCCGCCGGCCGGGCCTAATCTAAGCCGAGGGTTCGGGCCACCTGCTCCCGCTGGAAGTCCAGGTCGCCGAAGCGGACCTCCAGGGCCTTGCCCCGCCGGGTGTAAAGCTGCAGGTCGTAGTCCCGGGTGAAGCCGATGGCCCCGTGGATCTGGTGGGCTTCGGCGAACACCCGCCGGCAGGCCTCGCTGGCCCAGCCCTTGGCAATGGCCACCTCCCGGTCGGCCCCCAGCCCCTCGCCCAGAGCCCAGGCCGCCTGGTAGGTGACGAACCGGGCCCCGTCCACGTCGGTGGCCATATTGGCGCACTTGTGCTGGATCGCTTGGAACGACCCGATGGGCACCCCGAACTGGACCCGGGTCTTGGCGTAGTTAACGGCCATCTCAAAGGCCTTCTGCGCACCCCCCACCAAATAGGCACAAGCCGCCACCGTCGCCCGCTGAATGGCCCGCCGGAAGACCGCTTCGCCGTCCCCGGGCTCGCCCAGGACGGCGTCCCGGCCGACCCGGACGTTATCGTAAACCACCTCGGCCTGCTTGTCTTTGGCGATGGTCTTGAGGAGCTCAACATTGAGGCCGGGGCTGCCGGCCGGCACCAGGAGGGCCGTAAGCCCTTCCGGGGTTCGGGCGGCCGTAAGGATGTAGTGGGCGACGTTGGCCCAGGGCACGAAGAGCTTGGTACCCCGCAGAACGTAGAAGTCGCCGTCGGGCCGACCCTCCAGGGCGACGGTGCTCAGGTCGTTCTCACTGCCGGGCTCGTCGACGGCCATGGTGGCGATAAGCTCGCCGGCGGCGATTTTGGGCAGAAGCTCCCGCTTCTGAGCGTCGGTCCCGTGGTCGAGGACCGCCAGCCCCACCACCATCGTCTCAATGTAGGGGGCCGGCAGCAGGGCCCGCCCCATCTCTTCGGTCAGCAGGGCCATCTCCAGGTAACCCATTCCCAGGCCCCCGTACTCGGCCGGGAACGGCAGGCCCAGCCAGCCCAGGTTCGCCATCTTCTGCCAAAGGGCCGGCGGGTAGCCCCGCGGGTCCTGCTCCATCTCCCGGACCAGCCGCGGCGGGCACTCGGCCTCCAGGAAGTCCCGGGCCGACTTGCGCAACATCTCCTGTTCTTCGGTGAATCCCAGGTCCATCGCTTAAGCTCCTCCCTTAAAAGGTCTGGTTTAAACCCGCCGGTAGGCCCCGAAGGGCCCCAGCGGGGCGCCGCCCAGCAGGTGCATGTGCAGGTGAAAGACCACCTGACCCGAGTCCGGGCCGGCGTTAATCACCAGCCGGTAGCCCGTAGATTTTACCCCCTGCTTTTCGGCGACCACCTGGGCCGCCCGAAACATCCGCCAGACGGTTTCGGCGTGCCGATCTTCCAGCTCGTTCACCGACGGAATGTGCTCCAGGGGAACCACCAGAATGTGGACCGGAGCCCGGGGCATTATGTCTTTAAAGGCGATGACGGCGTCGTCCCGGTAGACGACGTCGGCCGGCGCTTCGCCCGCGATGATCCGACAAAAGACGCAGTCCCGGGCCATCGCCCCTTAATTTAAGCCAACCCCGGCCCGAAGTCAAATCGGCCCTGGACCGCCCCCTCCAAGGGGCTCCAGACGGCGCTGGGCCGGTCCCGCAGAGCCACATCCACCCGGACCGGGTTGGCCCCGGCCCGCTCGAAGACCCGCCACACCGTTCGCCGGGCCAGCCGGGGCGAATTGTTCACGGCCGAAAGGTGGGCCAGCCAGACCGTTCGGGGCCGCCCGTCGGCCACCTGAAGGAGGATCCGGGCCGCCTGTTCATTGGAGAGGTGGCCGTTGGGGGCGGCAATTCGGGCCTTAAGCTGACCGCTGTACGGCCCGGCCAGCAGGCGCCCAAGGTCGTGGTTGGAATCCAGGATTATCAGGTCGGCCTGCCGCAGGGCGTAAACCAGGTCCTGACACGACTCCCCCAGGTCCACCGCCAGGGCGACTCGCCACGGCCCCAGCCCCACCAGGTAGCCCACCGGCTGCAGGGCGTCGTGGGGCAGGCCGAAGCTGGTTACCAGGAAGTTTCCCACCGCCAGGGTGGTCCCCACCGGCTGGGAAATACCGTCCACCCGGACCCCAGACCGGTAAAGGCCCTGCAGGGTCCCCGGGCTGGCGATCAGGGGAACGTCGTAGCGGCGGCAGACGGCCCCCGCCGCCGAAGCGTGGTCGGCATGCTCGTGGGTAAGGCACACCCCTACCAGCCGGGGCCGGTGGGGGATCCGGGCCAGCTCGGCCTGGACCGCCCTTAACGGGATGCCGGCATCCACCAGGAGGGCCTCATTCCCGCACCAGAAAAGGTACGCGTTACCGCTGCTTCCGCTGGCCAGCGATTTAACCCGAAGCGTGGGCAACCTCCCGGAGCACAGCCTTGAGATTATACCCGAACCTCCCACCGGCCCTGTATATCACGACCTGGTAATATCTAAGTGCCATGGCCTGCCCCCTGCCGGAAACTTCGGCTCCCGCCTGCGGGTGTAGCCCCGAGCCCGCCCCGCTTCGGCCCTGGGGACGGCTGAAGGCCGCCTTCGGGCTGGTGGTGGCCGGGGTCCTGCTGGTGGGGCTTCTGGGGGAGCGGCTCGGCATCCTGGGCCGCCTGGAGGAGGCCGTCCCCTTCCCCATCGGGGCGGCCCTGGTGGGGGCCGCCGGCTTTCCGGTCTTCCGGGAGGTGCTGGGGGCGGCCCGGCGGGGGCGGGTCACCCCCCACACCCTGATGACCCTCGGGACCTTGGCGGCCCTGGGGGCCGGCCAGTGGACTTCGGCCCTGGTCGTGGTCTTCTTCATGCGGGTCGGCGAGGCCATCGAAAGGTTCACCGCCGAGCAGGCCGGACAGGGGATAAAGGTCCTCCTGCGGCAGGCTCCCCAGCGGGCGGTAGTCCTCCGGAACGGACAGGAGGTGGAGGTCCCCGCTTCCGACCTCCAGGTCGGGGAGATGGTTATCGTCCGGAACGGGGGGCGAATTCCGGCGGACGGGGTGGTGGTGGCCGGCCGGGCCGCGGTGGACCAGTCGGCCCTTACGGGGGAGGCGATGCCGGCGGAGGTGGGACCGGGCGACCCGGTCTACGCCGCCACCACGATCCGCCAGGGCTCCATCCGGGTCAGGGTAGACCGGGTCGGTCCCGATACCACGTTCGGGCAGGTCATAAGGCTGGTGGCCGAGGCCGAGACCCACCGGGGTCCGATGCAGCGCTGGGCCGACCGGTTCTCCGCCTACTTCCTCCCGGTGGTCCTCGGCCTGGCGGCGGTCGTCCTCGTCGCCGCGGGCCCCCTGACCGCGGCCGCCGTGCTGGTAGTGGCCTGCTCCTGCGCCTTCGGCCTGGCTACCCCGGTGGCCGTCCTGGCCGCCGTCGGGGCGGCGGCCCGCCACGGCATCCTGATTAAGGGCGGCCGGTTCATCGAGGCCCTCGCCCGGGCCGATGTCCTGCTCATCGACAAAACGGGGACCGTCACCTTCGGCCGGCCCCGGGTGGCCGAAATCCTGCCCCTGAACGGCTGGTCCGAGGCCGAGGTTCTGGGGCTGGCGGCCGCGGCCGAAGCCGGCTCCGACCACCCCATCGCCGTGGCCCTCCGGTCGGCCGCCCGGGAACGGGGCCTTGAACCCCGGCCCGCCGAAGACGTCCGGGAGGTTCCCGGCATGGGAGTTCAGGCCGCGGTGGACGGGCGGCGGATCCTGGTGGGCCGGCCGGAAAGCCTGGGCGTCAGCGGCCCCGTCCCGGCGGGCAAAACGGCCGTGGGCGTGGCCCTGGAAGGGCCCGACGACATCCGACGCCCCTGCGGACTTATTACCCTCATTGACGCCCCCCGGCCGGAGGTCCCCGAGGCCCTTCGGGCCATCCGGTCCCTGGGAATCGGCCAGGTCGAACTTCTTACCGGCGACCGGCCCGGGGCGGCCGCCCGGCTGGCCGCCGACCTGGGGATTCCGTACCGGGCGGGCCTGATGCCCGAGGAGAAGCTGAAGGTGGTGCGGGACTTCCAGGCCCGGGGGCACACGGTGGTGATGGTTGGGGACGGCATCAACGACGCCCCCGCCCTGGCCGCCGCCGACGTGGGGGTTGCCATGGGGGCCGTCGGCAGCGACGTGGCCGTGGCGACCGCCCCGGTGGTTCTCCTCGGGGAGGACTGGCGGCTGATTCCGGCCACCCTCGCCCTGGCCCGGCGCACCCTTCGGGTGATAAGACTCAACCTGCTCTTTACGGCCGGATATAACCTGGTGGGTCTGGGCCTGGCGGCCGTGGGGCTTTTGCCCGTCCCGGCGGCCGCGGCCGCCCAGGCCATTCCCGACCTGCTCATCCTGGGTAACTCGGCCCGGCTTCTCGGCTGGCGGCCGCCCCGCAGGCCGTGAAGGCCGCCCGGCGGGGGGCTGGGGTATAATTTGCGGGGATGGCAGTTCGGGAGATTTTAAAATATCCGGACCCGCGCCTTCGGGTCAAGGCGAAGCGGGTCCGGGAGGTCGATGCCTCCGTCCAGCGGCTCGTCGACGACCTCGTCGACACGATGCGGGCCGCCAAGGGCGTTGGGCTGGCGGCCACCCAGGTGGGGGTTCCCCTCCGGGTCGCGGTGGTCGAGCCCCGGGACGGCCAGGTCATCGTCCTGATAAACCCCGAAATCGTCAAGACCTCCGGCCAGCGCCGGGTCGAGGAGGCCTGCCTCAGCGTACCCGGCTACTGGGGGGAGCTTACCCGGTCGGAGGTCGTGGTTGTCCGGGCCCTGGACCGCAACGGTCGGGAGTTCCGGCTTAAGGCCAGTGGCCTGCTGGCCCAGGCCCTGGAGCACGAGATCGACCACCTGAACGGCGTCCTTTACATCGACCGCCTCGACCGCCCCGAAGACCTCCACCAGGTCGAGGCCGAGCCGGAGGAGGCGGCCACCTAGGTGCGGCGGGGAAACCTGCCCCTCTTTTTCTTCATCGTCGGTCTCTCGGCCCTGGCCCTCTGGGTCGTCTGGCCCCAGAAGCCCGAAAACTACCTGCCGCCCATCGTCCCGTGGCCCGGCAACCCCGGAATCCACATCAAAATCGGCTCCTGGGAGTTTCACCGGCAGGGCTTCCGCCTCGGCCTGGATCTCCAGGGGGGCACCAACCTGGTCTACCAGGCGGACCTCTCCAAAATCGACCCCCAGGACCGGGAGGCGGCCCTGAACGCCCTGGTCCACACCATCGAGCGACGGGTTAACGCCTACGGGGTAACCGAGGCGGTGGTCCAGCGGATGGGGAACGACCGGGTCGCCGTCCAGCTGCCGGGCGTGCGGGACATCGAGGAGGCCAAGCGCCTCATCGGCCAGACGGCCCAGCTCGTCTTCAAGGAGCGGACCTACGACCCGGCCGGCAACCCCACCGACAACGACATCGGCCTCACCGGGGCCGACCTGCGCCGGGCCTACCCCTGCACCGACGAACTCGGCCGCCCGGCCGTCTGCCTCGAGTTTAACGACCGGGGGACCAGAATCTGGGCCGACGTGACCACCCGCCTGGCCGGGCGGCCCGACGCCGCCGTCGCCATCTTCCTGGATAACGAGCTCCTGACCGCCCCGGTGGTCCGGACCCCCATCCTCCAGGGCCGGACCATCATCGAGGGCAACTTCACCGTGGACTCGGCCCGCCTCCTGGCCACCCAGCTCAACTCCGGCGCCCTGCCCGTGCCCATCAAGGTCATCCGCCAGGAGGACGTGGGGGCGACCCTGGGGGCCGACTCGGTCCGCAAAAGCCTCATCGCCGGCACCCTGGGGATTCTGGGCGTTATGGTCTTCATGGCCGGCTACTACCGGTTCCCCGGCCTCGTCGCCGATGTTGCCCTGCTCATTTACGCACTGACCGTGCTGGCCGTCTTCAAGCTGATCCCCGTCACCCTGACCCTGGCCGGCATCGCCGGGTTCATCCTCTCGGTGGGGATGGCCGTAGATGCCAATATCCTTATCTTTGAGCGGATGCGGGAGGAGCTTCGGGCCGGCCGGACCCTGGGCGCCGCCCTGGAGGCCGGCTTTAACCGGGCCTGGACCTCCATCCGGGACAGCAACGTCTCCACCCTGATTACCTGCGGCATCCTCTGGGTCTTCGCCAGCAGCCTGGGAACCCCCCTTCTGCAGGGCTTCGCCCTCACCCTGGCCATTGGGGTGATGGTGAGCATGTTCAGCGCCATCACCGTTACGCGCAACTTCCTGCGGCTGAGCCACGAGCTGTGGTTCGCCCGGCCGGACGCCCTGGAGAGCCCCCTGGTCCGGTTCCTCTTCGATGTGGAGCCGGAGGTGGCCAAGCGGGTAACGGCCCAAACCTGGAAGCCGGTGGGCCGCTGAAATGTTGGACCTGGTGGGTAAGCGACATTATTTCTTCCTGTTGTCCCTTCTTGTCATCGTCCCGGGGGTCATCTCCCTGCTCATCCCCCCGGCCCTGCGGCTGGGCATCGACTTCACCAGCGGCACCACCATCACCCTGCGATTTCAGCGGCCGGTGGACCTGGGGGACCTTCGGGCCGCCTTTGCCGACCTGGGCCACCCGGACGCCATCATCCAGGTGACCGGCGGGGGCGACTTCATCGTCCGGACCCGGCCCCTGAGCGAGCTGGAGGGCGGGGCCGGCGAAGAGTCGGCCCGGAGCCGGCTGGTTGAGGCCCTGCAGGGTCGGTTCGGCCCGGTCGAGGTGCTGGACTTTGCCACCATCTCCCCGGTGGTGGCGGCGGAGACCGTCCGAAATTCTGCCCTGGCGGTGGCCGCCGCCTCGGTGGGGATCCTGCTGTATCTTACCTTTGCCTTTCGGAGCGTCCGGCACCCCTTCCGCTATGGGGTCTGCGCGGTGGTGGCCCTCCTCCACGACGCCCTGGTGGTCATCGGAGCCTTCTCGATTTTGGGTAAAATTTCGGGGCTTGAGGTGGATACCCTTTTCATCACGGCCCTGCTCACCGTCATCGGCTTCAGCGTCCACGATACCATCGTGGTCTTCGACCGGATCCGGGAAAACGCCCGAAAGCTACCGGGGGCGGATTTTCCGGCGGTGGTCAACTACAGCCTGCTCCAGACCGTGGGCCGCTCCCTCAATACTTCCCTTACGGTAATCTTTGCCCTGACGGCCCTCCTTTTCTTCGGGGGCGTGACCATCCGGTCCTTTGTGCTGGCCCTGCTCATCGGAATCGTCAGCGGAACCTACAGCTCCATTTTCAACGCCAGCATGCTGCTGGTGACCTGGAATGAAGGCGACTTCGGCCGGCTGACCCGGCGGCTATTCCGGCCGGCCCCGGCGGGGGGATAAAGGATGGGTGCGATTCTGTTCAAGGAGCTGCGAGCCCGGGCGCGGAGCCCCCGAACCGTCCTCCTGCTGACCTTCTACCTGGTCCTGCTGTCCGGCCTCTCGTTTCTCTACTTCCGGGCCCTGGCCGACCAGCCCCTCCGGGGCGGGGCGCAGGCGGCCGCCACCGGCCGGGCCATCTTCACCGCCATCGTCACCGTGGAGCTTCTCCTGGTGTGCTTTCTCACCCCCAGCTTCACCGCCGGCCTCGTGGCCGGGGAGCGGGAGCGGCAGACCCTCGACCTGCTCATAACCACCCCGATCCCCTCCTACGCCATCGTTTTCGGCAAGCTGTTCGCCGCCCTAGCCATCATCATCCTCCTCATCGTCACGGCGGTGCCGGTTCAGAGCGTGGCGTTCATGCTGGGGGGCGTTGACCCCCTGCAGATCGTGACCGCCTCGCTCCTGCTCCTTATCACCGCCCTCGCCTTCGGGGCCCTGGGCCTCCTCAGCTCGGCGGTCATGCGCACCAGCCTGGCGGCCACGGTCCTGACCTACGCCCTGGTGCTGGCCCTGGTGCTTGGGGCCGGCTTTCTGCGCGACCTGACAGCCGACACCCCGGCCGCCCGGTATACCGGAGTCCTGGCCTACATCGACCCCTTTTCGGCGGTGGGAAGCGCCCTGGGCATCCAGCGCTTCGAGGTGGCGGCCCGGCCCCTCGGGCGGCCCGAGCTAAACCAGCGCCTGCGCAACATCGAGGCCAGGCCCCTTCCGGTCCCGGCCGACCAGCCGGTGCCTGGGATGCAGCCCGGGCCTGGGGCGGTCCGCCCGGACCCGGTTCCGGTGCCCCCGGTGGTGCGGGAGCTGATCCGGCCGGCCGATGGGCGGGTAATCCCTTACTACTTAGCGGCCTATCTGGTCGTGACCGGCCTGTCGTTAACCTTATCGGCCCGGCTTTTGCGACAGATATGACGGTGCAGGAGGCATTGCCCCCCATGGCCGAAGCCGACGTTGACCTTTGGGAAGACGTCCACGAGGCCCTCCTCCTGGCCGAACCCACCTCGGTAAGCGACATCAAAATCACTGTCGAGGACGGGGTGGTGGTCCTGGAGGGGGTCGTCCGCACCGAGGTCGCCAAACAGCTGGCCCCGACCATCGTGGGGACGGTTCCGGGCGTGAAGCAGGTTATCAGCCGGCTGGTAAGCGATACCGAGCTTCAGATTCGGGTTGCCTCGGCCATCACCTCGGACCCCCGCCTTCGCCGGTGCGGGCCCGTTCGGGTCGAGTCTTTCCTGGGCAGCGTTCGTCTCCAGGGGCGGGTGCCCACGGCCGAACACAAGGTGCTGGCCGAGCAGATCGCCCGGCAGGTGCCCGGCGTCAAGGCGGTGGTCAACGAGCTGACGGTTGGCCCCTGACGCAGAGGACGAACCTTCCGGCCCGGTCGGCGTGGTACTCGTAAGCGGTGTCCCCGGCCCGGACGGTAATCTTATACCCCGGGGTTATCACCTGGGCGTAAAACTTTCCCGGTTCGGGACACCCCAGGCTGGTATCGGGCCAGTCCACCTCCTCGACCCCCAGCACCCGGACCTGGTCCGGAGTTAGTCCGGACCGGCGGGCGGCGTCGGCTCTCACTGCCGCCACGGTCTGCTCGGCCCCCGGGGGCACTGGGGGCCCGGCGTTGCCTGTGCCCCCGCCCGACCCCACACACCCCAGGCCCGGGACCCCGACCGCCACCAGCACCGCTAAGAATAGACCCGCCTGCCGGCGGCCCAGCTTAAGGCCGATAAAGCCCAGCCCGCCCGCGGCCGCAAGGCCAGCCCCGGCCAGCCCCAGCGGGCCGGGAAGCCGGGCCGGGAGCCGCTGGGCCGGTCCAGTTTCGGGTCGGGCCAGCTGCCGGTCGGCGGCCGGGGCCGCCGGAGCCGCCGGCGCCAGGACCGGGACAGGCGTTCGGGGAATCAGCAGGTCGGCGCCGAGGAGAAGCAGGCCGGCCACCAGGGCCGCCAGGGTGGCCATTTCCGGCAGCCGCCGCGGCCGGCGATACCCCACGGTTATTGGCCGGGGCGGGGCCTCCAGGGGAAGCCCGCCCACCAGCCCTTTTACCCGGCGTAGGTCGGAAAGAAGCTCCCGGCACCGCCCGCAGGCCGCCAGGTGGGCCTCCACCTGGCGGCGCTCCTCGGCGTCGAGTTCTCCGTCCAGGTAGGCCGAGAGGAGGACTTCCCCCTCGGGGTCGTGAAGTTCGGTCCGCCCGGTCAAAGCTCCGCTCCTTTCAGCAGGGCCGCCCGGAGGGCCAGCCGGCCCCGGTGAATCCGCGACCTCACCGTCCCGACCGGCCAGCCGGTGAGGGCGGCAATCTCACCGTAAGCATAGCCGAAAAGGTCGGCCAGGACCACCGCCAGCCGCTGGTCGGGCTCAAGGCCGAGGAGGGCCCGCCGCACCTCCTCCTGCCGCTCGGCCCGGAGCAGTGCCTCCTCGGGCCGACCGTCGAGGCCGGGGTCGGGCCGGTCGGGAAGCGGCTCGGCCGCAATGTGCCGCCGGCGCCGCAGCCGGTCCCGGCACCGGTTGATGGCCACCTTAAAGAGCCAGGCCCGCAAGTCCCCGCTGACCCGGTGGAGGTTAAGCCAGGCGGCGAGAAACACGTCCTGGGTAACGTCAGCCGCCTCGTCGGGGTCAGCGAGGAGCTGGCGGCAGAGGGTGTAGACGGCCGCCTGGTACTCGGCGACGAGGCCCTCGAAGGCGGCCCGGTCGCCCCGCCGGGCCCGCTCGAGCTCAAGCTCGGGGATGCTCGAAGGGTTCACCCTACCTGATTTTAAGCCTGCTTCCAAGAAAACGTTAAGGAATTCTTTGTCGGCTTTTAATCGGGGGCAGGTAATGTCTCATACGGAGGTGACAAGCATGACCTTCTGGTATAGCCGGCGATGTCCCCGCTGCGGCGGTGACCTTTACCTGGACGAGGACGAGACGGGCAAGTTCTACGTCTGCTTTCAGTGCGCCCGGGAATACCCCATTCAGTACATTGAGCGGCCGGCGGCCGAGAAGGCCCGGGAGGCCGCGGCCGAACGGGAGCTGGCCGTCGCCGGGGCCCGGAAGTAGGCGGGGTCGGCTATAATGTCGTGTGACCGTACCCGCCCTCGGCCTGGTCCCGGCCGCCGCCCTGCTCCACGCCACCTGGAACTTCCGGGCCAAGCGGGTCCAGGGCGGCGCCGAGTTCACCTGGCTCTTTAGCGTCGTTTCGACCGCCCTTTACGCCCCGGTAACGGCGGCGGTCCTTAGCTTCCAGCGGCCCACCTTCGGTCCAGCCCAGCTCACCGGCCTGGGCGTCACCGTTTTGCCGGAGCTCTTTTTACGAGAGGCCGCCGGGAAAGCCCATTCTTTTAAGGGTGGGATGAAAGGCGGCCAATGTGTGAGGTGTGATGAGGACCGTGAACAAGGCCGAGCGGATAAAGAGCACCCTCCGGGAGACAAGGGAACGCCGGAAGGCCCTGGTCCCCGTCGTCAGAACCTCTCCAGGAAGAAAGAAAAGCTTCTTGAGAGGGCCTTCCGGGAGGCCAGGCTGGTGGCGGACCCC
>JBHOQU010000114.1:0-7159 GCA_042408785.1 Dehalococcoidia bacterium
CCCGTGGGTTATGGCCCGAAGCCGGCGCCTTTCGGGGGCCCTGACTTCGACCTCGGCGGCCTCGGGCCAGCCTAAAAGGCTTTCGAACTCGTAGCGGGAAGTTTTAAGGCCGTACTCGGCAAGCCTTTGCTCGATGTAATCGACGGCGGCCAGCTCCCCCGGGGTTCCCGACACCTTCTCCCAGCGGGCCAGGGCCTCGGCATGGGCCCAAAGCCTTTCGGCCGAAACCTCCGAAAGGAGCCGGGACTCCTCCGGCATAAGCCCAGACATCCGCTTACCTCCTGATAATCTTTCCGAAACCTGGCGACCGTTCCAGACGCCTGCTCGCCTGATCCTCTTCGCCGGGTCCTAAAGGCCGGCCCAGGACCGAAAGACCTCCCCGACGGCGGAAAAGTCTTTCGGCCCGTAGCCCAGGGCCGCCGCCACCAGGTAAATCTGGCGGGCGAGGCCGGCTACCGGCGCCGGGACCCTGGCCCCATCCGCCAGCCGCAGGAAGTTGCCCACGTCCTTGGCCATAAGCTCGGTGGTAAAGCCCGGGGCAAAATCCCGGCCCCCCGGGGACTCCGGCAGAAGGCCGGCCACCGGCGGTCGGGACTCTACTGCCGGGCAGCGGCCGCTGCTGACCAGGATCACCTGCCGGAGGAGTCCGGGGTCGGCCCCCAGTTTACGGCCCACGGCAAAGGCCTCGGCCGCCGCCAGCATCTGGACGGCCGAAATGATATTGTTGCAAAGCTTGAAGACCTGCCCCATCCCCACCGGCCCCACGTGGAAGATGTTCCGGCCCAGGACCTCAAAAACGGGGCGCACCCGTTCAAAGACCGCCTGGTCACCCCCAACCATGATGGTCAAAGTTGCCTGCTCGGCCCCGACATCCCCGCCCGACACGGGCGCATCCAGGAAATGGGCTCCCACTGCGGCGGCCTCCCGGGCCAGGGTCCGGGCCGTTTCGGGGTGGTTGGTGCCCATATCCACCAGGATGCTGCCCGGCCGCAGGCTCCGGAAAATTCCCTCCGAACCGATGCCGACCTCGAGCACTTCGGGGTCGCCCGGAAGCATGGTGACCACCAGGTCGCAGGCGCGGGCTAGGGAGGCGGGGCTGGGGGCGACCTCGGCCCCGGCCTCGACCAGGGGGGCCATCGCCTCCGGGAGCCGGTCGTAAACCACCAGCCGGTAGCCGGCCCGGAGGAGGTTGCGGGCCATGGGACGGCCCATCCGGCCCAGGCCGATAAACCCGACCCGCTCGAAGCTCACGGTCCTTACCCCCGGTCAGTCGCCGGCGACGGCGGTGCGGCCCACGCCCACCGGCGTTCGCCATTCGGCAAAGCGGCCGTCGATGCCGCGGACGACGTCGTGGTAAACCTGCTGAAGCCGGCGAGTAATCGGCCCGATCTGCCCGTCGCCGACGGGGAAACGGTCCACCGACGCTATGGGCGTGACCTCGGCCGCCGTCCCGCAGAAAAACGCCTCGTCGCAGATGTAGAGCTCCGTCCGGTCCACCTCCCGCTCCACCACCGGCACCCCAAGGACGTCCCGCAAAAGGGTTATCAGGGTGGCCCGGGTTATGCTCTCCAGGATGGAGGCGGTGACCGGCGGGGTGATGGCCACCCCGTCACGGATTATAAACAGGCAGGCCCCCGGACCCTCCGCCACCTTGCCGGAGGCGTTGAGAATAATGGCCCCGTCGTAGCCGTCGGCCTGGGCCTCCCGGGTCGCCAGTCGGCTGTTCCAGTAGTTGGGAAGGGCCTTGATCCGGGGAGGCATCACGTTGTCGGCGATACGGAGCCAGGAGCTCACCCGGACGTTTATCCGGTGGTCGGTAAGGAGGTGGGATTCGAAGGGCCGGAGGCTGATGTAGACGCTGGTCTTCACTTCGTCGGCCCGGCTGAAAGCCCGACCCGGGCCGGCCGGGAAGGCGACCGGCTGGATATAGGTGTCGGCCCGGCAGTTGTTGGCCCGCAGCAGGCCCACCACCGCCTGAGCCAGCTCCGCCTCCCCCCAGAGGGGTTTGAGGCCGGCCATCTTCATGGACTGGCCGAGTCGGCGCAGGTGCTCCCTAAGGCGAAAGACGTAAAGTTCACCGGTTTGGGGGTTCTGATAAGCCTTAATGCCCTCGAAAACGGCCCCGATGGCCGACCAGTGGGCCTGGGTGATGGGAAGGGTCGCCTGGTCCCACGGGACCAGCCGTCCGTCCCACCAGATGTAGTCGGGCCGCTGCTCCTGGGTCACGCCGGGTCCTCCTTGCAGGCTATGTCGATTTAGTATAAACCAACGGGCCGCCCCTACGGCGCCGCCCTGAGCCGACCGGCCCCGGGGCCAAGGGCTGAGGCCGAGCCGGGTCGGCCTGCCGCCCTTGACAAGGGCGGCGCGATCTGCTATACATCCAGCGGAAGTTGGTCTGACCAATAGACCATTTGGCCGGGGGAGGTCCCGTGCTCAGGACGGTAAAACGGGTGCGGCTGCACGAGGAGATCGTTATTCAGCTGGCCGAGCTTATCCGCAAGGGCCAGCTTCAGCCCGGCGACCGCCTGCCCCCGGAGCGGGAGCTGGCCGACCGCCTCGGCGTAAGCCGAAGCTCCGTCCGCGAAGCCCTCCGCATCCTGGAGCTCCACGGCCTGGTTGCCCGCAGGCCGGGCACCGGCACCGTCATCGCCGGCGGAACCCCCCAGGGCCTCATCCGGTCCCTCACCCAGCTGGCCCTCCAGGACGTGATGGAGCTTAGGCTTATCGTCGAACCGGCCGTCGCCGCCCTCGCGGCCGAGCGGGCAACGCCCGCCGATATCGGTCGGCTTGAGGCGATTTTGGCCGAGCAGGAGGCCCAGATCCGCCGGGGTGAAACCGGGGCGGCGGCCGACGGCGCCTTTCACCTGGCCATCGCCGAGGCCACCCACAACCGGGCGCTGGTCCGCCTGGCCGAAGCCCTGGCCGAGATCCTGGCCGTAAGCCGCGACCCCTGCGTTCAGACCCCCCAGCGCTCCCGCCTGTCCCTGCAGTCCCACCGTCAGATCCTGGGGGCCATCAAGGCCGGTGCGCCGGCGGCCGCCCGGCAGGCCATGGAGGACCACATCCGCCGGGTGGACCTCGCCCTCTTCGGTGTCGCCGAGGCGGGGCTTACGCCGGTCTCAGTCGAAAACCTGGAGGGGAAAAACGATGATTAAACGGGTTGAGATAAACTACCGGGGCATCTTCCAGAAGAACCTGGCCAAGAAAATCGGCGGCGACATCGTCCTCATCGCCACCCGGATGGGCCAGGTGGGCTTCTCTAACGGCCGCTACAGCGACTCACCGGAGCGCAACGGCATCCCCTGCAAGTACTTCGCCTTCATCTCCCCCGACCTTACCGAAGAGGAGCTCGAGGCTGAGTGCGGGGCTAAGCTGGACATCGACGAGGCCAACATCTCCGTCGTCCTGGACGATACCATGGTGAAGGGGGTCGAGCCCTGGGCCTGGCACGGCATCCGACCCATCAATGAAAAGGTGATTGAGGGGGGCTGTCTGTTGGTCGTCTCCCGGCGAAGCCATGAGGAGCTCCTTAAGTTCATAGCCAAGAAGCCGTATAACTATAACCTGGCCATCCTGGAGGGGGACGCCAGCTTTGCCGGCCTCTGGGTCTACAAAGACGACCTGACCCGGGAGCGGGTGCTCGGGGCCATCGCCGCGGTGGACCCGGAGCTCATCAGCATCGAGGCCGTCGAACAGTACCTGTGGGATACCACCCAGCAGGAGCACCGGGTCCTGGCCGCCCGGGAGGCTTATGAGCAGGTCCGACAGCGCATCAAGACCGTGACGCCGGACCAGGGCATCGAGTGGCCCTACCAGGTGCCCACCCTGCCCAAGTGGCACGAATTTGCCGAGGGCATCGTGGTGCCGGCCGTAAAGCGGGAGTTTAAGCTCGGCCCAGGGGGCCAGGCCCGCAACACCCAGCTCAAGCGGTTCACCAGCCGGACCCAGCGCCCGGTTATCCGGTTTGACCTGTGTATCAAGTGCACCCTGTGCTGGTATGACTGTCCCGACGAGTGCTTTGACCCGACCGAGGACGGCTATTACGACGTCAACTACGAGTACTGCGTCGGCTGCGGCCGGTGCGCCCAGGTCTGCCCGGTCAAAGAGTGCATCGTTATGGTCGACGAACTCCGCTTCGAGGACAACAGCAGTCCGTACCAGTTCTGGAAGCGGGACCCGGAGGGGTACCTCCGCTGGGTGGAGGAGAAGAAGGGCACCGAGCGGGTAGTCTACCCCTTCGTTACGGGCACCGGGGTCCACGTCCTGGAAGGGGAGCAGGTGCCTGAGGGCAAGAAGATTATGCTCAAGAAAAAGGAGGCGCTGCCGTCATGACGACCAGGGCCGAGGCTTCGGTTTGGGAACGGGAGGAATTACTGACCGGCTGTCAGGCCGTCGCCCACGGCGTCCGCCTCGCCGACGTGGACGTTATTGCCGCCTACCCCATCCGGCCTTACACCGAGGTTATGGATGCCATTTCTAAGATCATCGCCGATGGGGAGCTGGACGCCGAGTATATTGTTGCGGCCAGCGAGCACGACCAGTTCGAGATTGTAAAGCACGCCAGCTCGGTGGGCGCCCGGGCCTTCGCCGGCAGCAGCGGCACCGGCTGGATGTACGGTTTTGAGGCCCTGGTGGTCACCGCCACCGACCGCCTGCCGGTGCTTTTCCTGGTGGGTAACCGGGCCCTGGACGACCCGGGTGCCTTCGGGGTGGAGCACAACGACGCCCTGGCCGTGCGGGACATGGGCTGGCTGCTCTGCTGGGTGACCACCCCCCAGGAGGCCCTGGAGCACGTCCTCATCGGCTACCGGGTAGCTGAGGACAAGCGGGTGATGATGCCCATGGCCCTGGCCATGGACGGGGCCTTCCTGACCCACTCCCAGCATCTGGTCCGGCTTCCCACCAGGGAGGCGGTGCGCCGCTTCCTGCCGCCGTACGACCTGGGCGAGCGCCGCCTCCACCCGGACAACCCCATCTCCATCGCCCCCCAGGTAAACGAGGACTGGGTGATGGAGATCCGGCGGCAGAACTGGGAGGCCGCCCGCCGCGCCCGCCAGGTGATCGTGGAAGCCTACCAAGAATTCAATGCCGTCTTTGGGGACGTTTACTCACCCCCCTACTACTTTGAGGAGTTCATGACGGAGGACGCCGAGGTGGTGCTCATTGGCCTGGGCACCGTCGCCCGGCCGGGTCGGACGGCCGTCCGGCGCCTTCGGGAAAAGGGCCAGAAGGTCGGTTACATCAACCTGCGGTGGTTCCGGCCCTTCCCCACGGCCGAGCTTAGGGAGAGCCTGCGCCGGTTCCGGGCCGTCGGGGTCATCGACCGGGACTTTGCCCACGGCTCCCCGGACGACGGCGGGGTCCTGCTCCACGAAATTCGGTCGTGCCTGTACCCCGTCCGGGAGCGGCCGGTGGTCGTCAACTTTATAAGCGGCCTCGGCGGCCGGGACATCTCCATCGCCGAATGCATCAAGATGTTTGAAATCACCCAGGAGGCCGCCCGGAAGGACTCCCTGGACGGCTTCGTTACCTGGATTGGCCTGCGGGAGTAAGAAAGGAGGTTTGCTCGATGCCCCGGGAGGAAGTGATCCTTTACGACAAGATTAAAAACGTTCGGCAGACGCCCCTGGAGGAGTTCTACACGTCGGGTCACCGCACCTGTCAGGGTTGCGAGTCGGCCATGGTAATGCGGGGGTTCGCTAAGGCGGCCGGACCCCGCACCATCGCCATGGGTTCGACCGGCTGCATGTATGTGGCCAACACCAGCTACATGACCACCCCCTGGGTTATCCCCTGGATGCACACCCAGCTCGGGGCGGGCGGCTCGGCGGCGGTGGGGACGGCCGCCGGCCTGCGGGCCCTGATGCGTAAGGGCAAGATCCCGGCCGAGAAGATAAACGTCATCTCATTCTGCGGCGACCTGGGCGGGGCCGACATGGGCCTCTCGGCCATCTCCGCCGCCCTGCAGACCGACTACGACCTCCTCATCATCCTTTACGACAACGAATCGGCGGCCAACACCGACATCCAGGCCACCGGCATGACCCCCTACGGGGCCCAGACCACCTTCACCCCCCCGGGCAAGAAGCACCGCATCATGCAGCGGCGCTGGAAGAAGAACGTGGCCGGGATGCTGGCCGTCGGCCACCCCACCTGCCGGTATGTGGCCACAGCCTGCGCCACCTTCCCACCCCTTGATTACCTAAACAAGGTGCGCAAGGCCCTCAGCATCGGCGGGCCCACTTTCATCCATACTTTCGACCCCTGTCCCAAGGGCTGGGACTACCACCCCAGGTACTCCCACGAGCTGGGCGAGCTGGGGATAAAGTCGGGAATCTTCCCCCTCTACGAGATCATCGACGGCCAGGTCTTTTACACCTACGACGCCCGCAAGGAGCGGATCCCGGTCCGGGAGTATCTCATCCGCCAGGGCCGGTTCGCCCACCTTACCGAAGAGGATATCGAGTACATCCAGAAGATGGTGGACGAGATGTGGGAGGAGTGGGACATACCCGGGGTGGTGCCCGTCCGGGGCTTCCTGAAGGTGGCCGATAAGCAGCCGGCCGGCGTCGCCGACTAGGCCCCGGACCCCCAGCCCCAAAGAGGACAAAAGCCGCGGGCGGCAGCGGAGCCGGCCCGCACCGGGGAGGTTCGCCCATTGGCGTGCCGGGACGGCACAAAGTATGTGGTCATCGGCAACGGGATAGCCGGGACGACGGCGGCCGAGGTCATCCGCCGGGCCGACCCCGAAGGCTGTGTGGTTTTGGTCGGCGATGAGCCCTATCCCCTTTACAACCGGGTGGCCCTGCCCAGGCTTTTAAAGGGCCAGGTAAGGGAAGAAAAGGTCTTGCTGCGCACCGTTGAAGCCCACACCAGGCAGGGGATAAACCTTCTGCTGGAAACCAGGGTCGTTGGGCTTAACCTTACGGACCGGACGGTCATCACCGGGACGGGCCAAGAGGTCCCCTTTGACCGGCTGCTTATTGCCAGTGGGGGCAGGCCCAACCGGCTTAATGTTCCCGGGGCCGAGGCCTTTGGGGTTTTCAACTTCCAGACCTTAGACGATACCAAGGCCATCTTAGAGGCCTTAAAAGAGGCCAAAAGGGCCGTGACCATCGGCGGCTCTTTCATCGCCTATGAGCTAACCGAAGCTTTCCGG
>JBHOQU010000115.1:0-11090 GCA_042408785.1 Dehalococcoidia bacterium
TCGCTACCCGAAGGATGCGGAGATAAGCGAGGCCTTTCAGGCGGCGATGCGCCAGTTTGGGATTCAGGTGGACCTTCAGATTCTGGAGTGGGGAACCCTGCTTAACAAGTACACCCGCACCGGCCTGGATGCCGAGCTGGGGACCCTGGGCTGGACGGACGTCCCGGCCGACGCCCACTACACCCTGGGCGCCCTCTTTGCGTGCGCCTCCATCCCCCCCAACGGGTTTAACGGGATGGAGTACTGTAACCCGGCAGTGGACGAGCTTACGGCCCGGGGCCGGGCAAATCCCGACGAAGCCCAGCGAAACCAGCTTTACGCCCAGGCCTTTGAGATGATGGCTAAGGATGCGGTGCTCATCCCGGTTTACAACACGAAGGAGATTATCATCAGCAGCGCCGCCGTCAAAGGCTACCGGATTCACAAGAGCGAGTATCTGGACTGGCTCCAGTACACCTGGCTGGACAAATAAGCCTTAGATGGGCCGCTTTATCCTGCGCCGGGCCCTGACCAGTCTGGTGGTGGTTCTGGGGATCGTCCTTCTGGTTACCCTGATTCTGGACCTGATCCCCGGGGACCCGGTGGTGATGATTTTGGGCCAGAACGCCACCGCCGAGCAGGTGGCTGCCCTCCGTCACGAGCTTGGGCTGGACCGGCCCCTTTTCGTCCGCTATGTCGACTACATCGGCCGGGCCCTCACCGGCGACCTGGGCCGGTCCATCATGACCCGCCGGCCCGTGGCGGCCGAGGTGGCCGACGCCTGGCCCAACACCCTGCTCCTGGCCGCGGCCGCCATCGGCATCGCCGTGGCCCTGGGCATCGGGCTGGGGACGGCCTCAGCCCTGCGACCCAACGGCTGGTTCGATCTGGGGGTGCGGCTTCTGGCCCTGCTGGGCCTTTCGATGCCCATCTTCTGGATCGGCCTGGTGTTCATCTACATCTTCGGCTTTTACCTTCGGCTTCTGCCCATCGGGGGCTCGGGGACGCCCCAGCACCTGATTTTGCCGGCGGTAACGTTGGCGTTGCCCTCGGTGGCCTTGATTGCCCGGATGACCCGCTCAAGCCTTTTGGAGGTCCTGGGGGAAGATTATGTTCGAACGGCCCGGGCCAAGGGCCTTTCGGAGCCGGTGGTGCTGCTGGCCCACGCCTTAAAGAACGCCCTGATCCCGGTGGTTACGGTCATCGGCCTGCAGTTCGGCCAGCTTCTAGGCGGGGCCATCCTGACCGAGACCGTTTTCGCCTGGCCGGGGCTGGGGCGGCTGGTGGTGCTGGCCATCTTCGCCCGGGATTACCCCCTCCTGCAGGGGATCGTCCTCATCTTTGCCTTTTCGTACGTGGTGGTCAACCTGCTGGTGGACCTGGCCTACGCCTGGCTTGACCCAAGGATAACCTACGCCTGATGCGGCTGCGCACGGAGGAGACCCTTCGGCCGGTGGGGAGGGCCCCCGCCCTGGTTTCGGGCCTGCGCCGGTTTGCCCGGAACCGGGCGGCGGTGGCCGGGGCCGTCATCGTGGGCCTGCTGCTCTTTACCGCCCTCTTTGCCGAGCAGCTGATGCCCTACGACCCGACCCTGCAGCGGCTCGAGCTTCGGCGGCAGCCGCCCACGGCCGCCCATCCCCTGGGAACCGACGAGTTCGGGCGGGACATTTTAAGCCGGGTAATTTTGGGGTCCCGGGTCACCCTGTTGGTTTCCTTTGTGGCGGTGGGGGTTGGGCTGGGCCTTGGGGGAACGGCCGGGCTGGTGGCCGGGTTTGTGGGCCGGTGGGCGGATGAGGTTCTGATGCGGGTGATGGATATCCTTCTGTCGTTCCCGTATCTCCTGCTGGCCATTGCCATTGTGGCGGCGCTGGGGCCGGGCGAGCGAAATATCGTTCTGGCCATCGGCATCTGGTCGGCCCCGGCCTTTGCCCGGCTGGTGCGGGGCCAGGTGCTCAGCATCAAGGAGCGGGAGTTTATCGTGGCCGCCTACGCCATCGGGGTGCCGGTGGGGCGCATCGTGCTGTTCCACGTCTTGCCGAACATTGTGCCGCCGCTGCTGGTCTTCGCAACCCTTTACATGGCCAACGCCATCCTCCTGGAGGCGGCGTTAAGCTTTCTGGGGCTGGGGATCCAGCCGCCCTGGCCGTCCTGGGGGCTGATGGTGGCCACGGGCCGGGACTTTCTGCTGATTGCCCCCCACGTGGCCACGATTCCGGGACTGGCCATCATGCTGGCCGTGCTGGGCTTCAACCTGCTGGGGGACGGCCTGCGGGACCTGCTGGACCCCCGCCTGCGCAACCGGATTTAGTCGGGACCGAAGAAGGCGGCCTTAATCCGGGCAAAGGCGGCCCGCAGGTCTTCAGGGGTGGGAGGCCTTTCCCGGGCAACCTTCTCGACGGCGTCGAAGAGCCGGGCCTTGAAAAATCCCCGCCAGGTCACCGGCACGCTCCAGAGGAGCTCGTTCAGGACGTCGTACATCGGGCGGGTCCAGACGGCCTCATAGGCCGCCCGCTCCGGCCCGAAGTCGAAGTAGCCTTCGGCCCCGGGGTCTTCCGCCCTCCGGGCTGCCCGCAGCCTCTCGGTGGCCTCTGGGTCTACCTGCCCATCCCGGATGACCACCCCGTACTCCCGCTCGGCCGCCTCCGCCGAGACGAACCCCTGCCGCACGTCCCGCAGGACCAGCTCCGGGTCCCGCCGGTACGGGTCGCCCCAGCCCCCGCCCCCGCAGGAGGTTATCCGGACCACGTCCCCGGGGTCCAGGTAGACCACATCTACGTTGCCCAGGTTTCTTTCCCGGTCGGTCCCCGGATTCAATACAAACTCCGAGGGCTTGCCGGGCCTGCCCCCGGCCGCCCCCCAGGGCCTGAACCGGGTGCGGTCCCGGTTCCGGGCCGTCACCGAGCTTCCGGGCGAAAGGACCTTAAACTCCAGGACCGTTCCCAGGCCGCCCCGCCAGAGCCCGGCCCCGCCCGAGTCGGGAATAAGCTCGTAGCGGAGCACCTCGAAGGGGACTTCGGCCTCGTTGACCTCCACCGGGGTGTTCCGTAGGAAGCTGATGGTGCCCCCGACGCCGTTGGTTCCGTCCCGGAAGGGTCCGCCCCCACCGCCCCCCACCATCGGCTCGATGGTGGCCACCGCAATCCGGCCGGCCCTCGGGTCCAAGGTATTGAGCACCACCATGGAGATGCTGCCGCTGGCGCAGGCCGGCATCCGGTCGGGCAGGGCCTGCGCCAGGCAGCCTAAAAGCACATCCTGAAGCCGGGCCCCCGTCAGCGACCGCATCCCCACGGCGGCCGGGTACTGCGGGTTGACGATGCTGCCCTCAGGCAGGATGCACCGGATGGGCCGGGTGATCCCGTTGTTCAAAAGGATGTTCGGGTCTAGGGTCCGGAAAGCATGGTAAAGGGCCACCAGCAGCACCGTGTGCCGCTCGTTCCCCCCGGTGGGTATGTTCAGCGAGCAGGCCAGCTGGGGGTCGGTGCCCGTAAAATCCAGGAGGAGCTCCTCCCCCCGGACCCGCATAGTCACCGCCAGGCGCAGCGGATACCCCGTAACGGCATCTTCGTCCACGTAGTCGCAGAAAAAGTAGTCCCCGTCGGGGATGGACCGGATGATGGCCCGAGCCTGGGCTTCGGCGTGGTCCAGAAGGGCACGGGTCCCCGCCGCAAAAGTCTCCGGCCCAAACCGGTCGATAATCTCCTTTACCTTGCGCTCCACCACCTTAAGGGCCGCCACCTGGGCCTTTAGGTCCCCCCAGTTCTGGTCGGGGACCCGCACGTTGGCCAGGAAAACCTCCAGGACATCCCGGTTAAGCTCGCCCCGCCGGTAAAGCTTCAAGGGCGGCAGCCGGATGCCCTCCTGGAAGACATCCGAGAGGGTGCGGGAGAGGCTTCCGGGAACGGCGCCCCCCACGTCGGTGTTGTGGACGTGGCAGCAGCCGAAGGCCATGAGCCGGCCCCCGTAAAAAATGGGCATCCAGAGGTGGGTGTCGGGGCTCTGGGTGCAGACAAACCCGCTGCCGTAAGGGTCGTTGGTGATGCAGATGTCCCCCTCTTCGTAGTCGGGGATCTTCCGGATGGCCGGGCCCATATTGAGGCCCACAAACCAGGTGGCCGCAATCTCTTCCGAGTAGGCAAACATCTCCCCATCGGGGGTGGTAAGCCCGGCCGTAAAGTCAAAGGTCTCCCGCACGAAGGTGGAATGGGCCGTCCGGTAAAGGGTCTCGGCCATCACCGCGCAGGCGGCCCGGCACTGGTTGGCAAAGACCGAGAGGGTAACCTTATCCACCGCTTGCGTCCTCCAGGATGATGTTGCCCCAGCGGTCCACAAAGCCCGAAAAGCCAGCCGGAATGCATACCGTGCAGTCGTCCCCCACCACCACCGCCGGTCCCACCAGCCGGTGGCCCGCCTTAAGCCCGGCCCGGCGGAAGAAGGGCATCACCCGCTCGGCCCCCCCGTAAAAGACCTTGCCCCACCGGAAGGGTTCGGGCTCGTCGGATTCGGCCGGCTCCACCTCGGCCAGGGCCGGCTTAGGGGTCGGGGCGGTAATGACCAGCCGCAGGTTGACCACCTGGGCCGGGGCGGTCGGGTCCGAGTGGCCGTAGACCTGCTCGTGCCGGGCATCAAAGGCCCGCCGGATGGCTCCTAAGTCTTCCGCCTCCACCCAGCCTTCGGCGATGGGCACCTCGATTTCATAGGCCTGGCCGGCATACCTCATGTCCAGGGCGAGCTCGACACGGGCCTCCCCGGCAAACTTGCCCTCCTGCCGCAGCCATTCGAAGGCCGCCGCCTTAAGTTCGGCAAAGCCGGCCCTGAGGGCCGGGCCGGCCCGACCGTCCAGGTCCAGCAGGACCGTCCGGATAAAGTCGTTTTTAAGGTCGGCCAGCACCGCCCCGGCCGCGCTCAAAATCCCGGGGAAAGGCGGGACGACCACCCGGCGGATACCCAGCTCCCGGGCCAGAAAACAGCCCACCATCGGGCCCGCACCCCCGAAGGCCAGCAGCGAAAGCTCCCTGGGGTCGATGCCCCAGCGGGCTAAAAGCTTGCTGCTCTCCAAATACATGTCGGAGACGGCCACCTGAATGACGGCCTCGGCCGCCCGGTAAACGTCCAGGCCCAGGGCCCGGGCCACACCGGCAAGGGCGGCGGCCGCCAGCTCCGGCCGGGGCTCCAGGGCCCCGTAGGCCAGGGCGCCGCCGGCCAGGAAGCCGCAGACGGCGAAGGCGTCCGTGAGGGTCGGCCGGTCCCCGCCCCGGCCGTAGCAGGCCGGGCCCGGCTCGGCCCCGGCGCTTTCGGGACCCACCCTCAGCACCCCCAGGTCGTCCACCCAGGCGATGGAGCCCCCGCCGCAGCCGATGGAGGAGACCATGATGGCCGGCACGTAAATGGGGTAGCCCCCAACCTTGTGGCCCATCCCCTGCATGGGCCGGCCGTCGGTGATGACGGCGATGTCGGCGCTGGTTCCCCCAACGTCCAGGGTAAGCACATGACGCGTCCGGGCCAGCCCGGCAACATGCGCCGCCCCAATGACCCCCGAGGCCGGGCCCGAGGTTAAGGTCCAAACGCACTGTTCGGCCGCCCGCCGGATGCCCATCACCCCGCCATTGACCTTGGTAATAACCACCGAGGCGTTCGGACCGACGCCGACCTCCTTGAGGGCGGCCTCAAGACCCGCCAGGTAGCGGCGCATGGCCGGGTAAACATAGCCGTGGATTACGGCGGTGACGGTGCGCTCGTATTCCCGGATTACGGGCCAGACGTCGGTCGAGCAGACGGTGAAGATTTCGGGGGCTTCGGCCTCAAAGAAGACCCTGGCCGCCCGCTCATGGGCCGGGTTTTTATAGGCATTTATGAACGAGACGACCACCCCATCGGCCCCCAGGGCCCTTACCCGGTCCAGGGCGGCCTTAAGGGCCCCGGACTCGAGGGGAACGGCGGCGCTCCCGTCGGCCCGCATTCGCTCCCGGACGGGAACCACCCGCTCCCGGGGGATGAGGGCCGGGGGCCGCTCGCTGAAAAGGTTGAAAATGTCCGGAAGGTCAAGCCTTCCCAGCTCCAGGACGTCCCGGAAGCCCTCGGTGGTCAGCAGGCAGAGCCTGGCACCCCGGCGCTGGATGAGGGTGTTGACTCCCACGGTGGTGCCGTGGGCAAAATGGGCCACCCGCTCAGGGTCTAAAACCCCCCGGGCGGCCAGGGCCCCGAGGCCCGCGGCCACGTCCCGCCCCGGGGAGCCCGGGGTGGCCAGCCGCTTGAAGGTGCTTAGCCGGCCGGAGTCCTCGTCAAAGACGCAGAAGTCCACGAAGGTTCCGCCGATGTCGACGCCGATGCGGTAACCCATCCGGCTCCTCCGCAGATGGCCTACATCCGGAACTGGGGCGGGACCGGGTTTACGGTCCGGAGCCACTTGAAGTAATCGTAGGGGACCTGGGCGCCCCCAGCCACCAAAAGCGTGACGCCCGACACCCACCCGGCCTCCTCGGAACAGAGATAGACGGCCGCATAGGCGACGTCCTCCGGGGTGCCGATCCGGCCCAAGGGAAAGAAGGAGGCCCGGTGCTGCCGCTGTTCGGGGGTCTGAAGGTGCCGGGCCACCAGCCGGGTATCGATAAGCGAGGGGGCGATGGCGTTGACCCGGATGCGGTAGCGGCCCAGCTCGATGGCCAGGTTTACCGTAAGACTTACCAGGGCGGCCTTGGCCGAGCCGTAGAGGGCCTCACCGGGGGCCGGGGCGACCCCGTCGATGGATACCACGTTCAAGATGGCCCCACCGGCGCCCCGGGCCTTCATGTGTTCGGCCGCCCTGAGGGCGGCAAAGAGGGGGCCTTTAACGTTAAGGGCGTAGACGGCGTCGAAGGCTTCAGGGCTGGCCTCCTCCAGGGGGCCGACGCCGCCGGGGATGCTGCTTCCGCCGCCAGCGTTGTTTACCAGGATGTCGATTTTGCCGGCCACCCTTACGGCCTCGGATATGAGGTTCTGGGCCTGGTCGAGGCGGCTCATATCGGTGGGAACGACCCAGGCGTTGCCGCCG
This sequence comes from Dehalococcoidia bacterium, assembly GCA_042408785.1. Lineage (GTDB taxonomy): Bacteria > Chloroflexota > Dehalococcoidia > JAUQQI01 > JAUQQI01 > JAUQQI01. The sequence continues at coordinate 7,007 of JBHOQU010000115.1, forward strand.
AGGCTGCGGATTTCGGCGGCGACTTCTTCCAGCTCCGGGACGGAGCGGGCGGCCAGCACCAGGTCCGCCCCCTGGCGGGCGAAGGCCAGGGCGATGGCCCGACCGATTCCCCGGCCGGCCCCGGTAACCACGGCGGTCTTACCGGCGTAAGAGAACAACCTGCGCCTCCTTACATCTGGTATTGAGCGGTTGGGTTGGTGTCCCGGGCCCCTGGGAGTGCGTCCGGCCGAACGAAGTCGGTTGTCAGGATTATAACGGGTCGGGGGCCAAAGCTCAAGCCGCCGGGCTGTCCGGTCGGCCGGCATCAGCCCGACCGGGTAGCCGCTGGTAAAATTATCGCCGGGCAGACCCGTAACGGTCCGGCGAGGTGGCTGGGTGTCCCGCCCGCCGGGCTCTTCGGCCGGAGGCGGTTGGCAATGGACGGCGATGGTGTGCGCCAACTGCTGGAGCAGCCGGAAGCCCTGGGCGACCAGGCGACCAGAAGCCTGCTGGAGGAGCTGGTAGCCTGCGGTGCCGACGCGGTGCCCCTGCTAATCGACGCCCTAAAGAACCCCGCCTACTGGGAGGCTGAGGATGACCGGGCCTGGATGCCCCTGCACGCGGCCAAAGCCCTCGGCCTGATCGGGGACCCCCGGGCGATACCCGCCCTGCTGGACGCCCTGGCCCTGGCGGACGAAGCCGATAATGAGTGGATGTTAGAAGAGCTCCCCGTGGTTCTGGCCCGGTTTGGGCCGGCGGCCGTGGGGCCGCTGAAGGAATTTCTGACTGCCGCCCCGGACAACCTAAAGCTTCGGTGGCCCCGGATCCTGGCCGCTGAGGCCCTGGTCGGGGTCTGCTTTCTTTACCCGGCCGAAGGTCTTCACCCTTACGGGCCCAATAGCCTGTTCTCTGCCGCCAGGTAGGCAGCAATCCACCCGAGCCGGCGCCGTGGATTGCGAAAGGCCACCTGTAGCGGGTGGAAAGCCCCGGGGCAGAGCTGTCCCGGCAAGGCCTCGTGGTTGTGGTGGGGTCCGTTATGGCCGGAACGGCTGAATAGCCTTCGCCAAGTTTGCCGGGGGCGGCCCCACCCTGGAGGCCCTGTGCCAATCCGAATCCTCAGCGGGTTGCCGCAGCGGGCCGGCCGGTCCCCGGCCGTGTAAAAATATAGGCGGGTGCCACATGCCTAACCGCTACCTGGACTGGCTTCACCAGGCCGAACGGGACCTGGAACAGGCCGAGGAGTCACGGCGGGCCGGCCGACACGAATGGGCCTGCTTTGCGGCCCAGCAGGCGGCTGAGAAGGCCGTAAAAGCCCTTCATTTATTTCACGGCCAGGAGGCCTGGGGCCATGTGGTCGCCAGGCTCCTCCAGGAGCTGCCCCCGGCTGTCCCGGTTCCGCCGGACCTGGTCGAGAAGGCCCGGGTTCTGGACAATTTTTACATTCCCACTCGTTACCCGAACAGCCATGCGGCCGGCGCCCCCTTTGAACACTACGGGCCCCTTCAGAGCGAGCTGGCGGTTCGGTATGCCGGTGAGGTCCTTGAATTCGTCCGTTCTCAGGTGGCCGGACCGGCAGACGGTTGAGGCCGCCCTGCGCCGCTGGGTCGAAGCCGCCCTGAGCCGGCGCAAAGACGTGCTCCGGGTGGGCTACTTCGGCTCGTACGCCCGAGGCGACTGGGGCGTAGGCAGCGACCTGGACCTTATCGTCGTGGTCGATGAGTCAGCCAAGCCCTTTGCCGAACGGGCTGCCGAATGGGATACCTCGGTCCTGCCGGTTCCGGTCGACCTCTGGGTATACACCCGGGCCGAGTGGGAGGCCCTGGATCCCAACGGCCGATTCCGGAAAACCGTCGACCGTGAGGCGGTTTGGGTCTACGAGCGGCGACCCGGCGGATCTGCCGACGACAACCCCTGACGCAGGCTCCGGGCAGTTGGGCCCTTAAAGCCCGAGCCCCCGAACTTGGGTTCGGCGGCCGGAGGGCCGACCCCGAAAAGTAAGCCCGCCCTTGTGCCCAGCCTTGCTACGGTTGCAGGACGGGGGAGCGACCGCCTCGCGCCGGGCGGTGACCAGACCGCCGCCGAGCTCGGCGGCGCGCCGCTCGGCCCGCTCCCAAAGGAGCCTTAAAAAGCCCTCAAAATCTTCGACCCTGAACGGTATTGTCTTCCCGGCGGAATTTTAAAATATGCCGGCGGCCAAGACGGTTCCGGGCCGCGACCCGAAGCCGACCACGGCCGGTCGGGGGAACTTCTCAGCCTCCGGCCGGGTTCACGGGCGCCGGCCGGCAAGGTTATAATACAACTAGTTTAAGGCGGCTGCACGCCGAGGGAAAGGCGGCCGGTCCCCCAGGCGATGGCAAAGGATATCCTTGTCCGGCCGGCCGGAAGGCTCCCGTTCCGGCCCGTCGAATCGGAGCGCCGGCTCCTGCTCCTCGGGGTCGATGTGGGAGCAGTGGGCCTCGGGGCGGCGGCCAGCTTCTTCCTCTGGAACGTGCGGGCCGGCGACCCTACCCCCCTGCCCGCAACCCTGGCCCAGAACCTGGAGTGGCTGGGGCTCCTCGGGGCCGGCTGGATGGTCCTGGCTGCCGTCGCCGGCCTCTACGACCTGCGGGTGGCCGCCCACCCCAGGCTCTTCCTGCCGCGGCTGGGCCTGGCCCTCGGCCTCGAGCTTCTGGCCTACCTGGCCGTCTATTTCTTCGCCCCGCCCCTCACCCTGCCCCGGTTCTTCTACCTGGCCTTCCTGGGGGCCCAGGCCGGTCTGCTGGGGGCCTGGCGGCTGGCGTACGCCCACCTGCTCACCGGACCCGGTTTTCGCCGCCGGCTCCTCATCGTCGGGGCCGGGTGGGCGGGGCGGACCCTGGCCGAGGCCCTGGCCCGGGAGGAGCGGGGCCTTTACGAGCCGGTGGGCTTCGTCGACGACGACCCCGAAAAGCAGGGACGGGTGGTGGCCGGCCTCAAGGTCGTGGGGCCGGCCCGGGACCTGCCCCGGTTCGTCGGGGAGCTGGGGGCCGATGAGGTGGCCGTCGCCATCACCGACGGCCTTTCGCCGGAGCTTTACCGGGCCCTCACCGAGTGCTGGGGGCTGGGGGTGCACCTGGAGCCGATGCCGGTAATCTACGAGCGGCTCACCGGCCGGGTGCCGGTCCAACACATCGGGCCCAACTGGGCCCTGGCCGCCCCGGTGGGAAGTCCCCCGGCCACCATCTGGCTGGCTGTCAAGCGGCTGCTAGACCTGGCCTTCGCCCTGGCCGGGGGGGCGGTGCTCCTGCTGGTGTTGCCCCTGGTAGCTTTGGCCGTCCGGCTGGAGGACGGCGGACCGGTCTTCTACCGGCAGGTGCGGTGCGGGCGGGGCGGGCGGCCCTTCGAGATGATAAAATTCCGGTCGATGGTGGTGGATGCCGAGGCCGGGGGCCGGCCGGTCTGGGCGGCCGCGGAGGACCCCAGGGTCACCCGGGTGGGGCGGGTGCTTAGGCGGACCCACCTGGATGAGCTTCCCCAGGTTATAAACGTGATCAGGGGGGAGATGAGCATTGTCGGGCCGCGGCCGGAGCGGCCGGAGCTGGTGGCCGAGCTGGAAAAGCAGATCCCCTTCTACCGGGCCCGGCTGGCCATCCGCCCCGGGGTGACGGGCTGGGCCCAGGTCAACTACGGTTACGGCCGGTCGGTGGAGGATGCATTAATTAAACTTCAATACGACCTTTATTACATCAAGCACCAGTCGCTCTGGCTGGATCTGCAGGTCATCTGGCGGACCATCCTCCGGCTGGTCTCCTGGCGGGGAGGAGCCTGATGGGAATAACCGTTATTGAAGGGTTGACAGCAGCTACCGATTTTGTTATCATCTACTCAGTCGAACGGATGTACGATTGAATGAGAGTCGTTCAAGCCTTCCGCTTCGAGCTGGACCCCAACCGTGCCGCCCGCGTGGCGCTGGCCAGACATGTGGGGGCCGCTCGCTTCGCCTACAACTGGGGGCTTTCCCGCTGCCTTGAGGCGCTGGCGCACGGCCGGCCTCTTCCTTCTGCGGCCCAGCTCCACAAGGAGTGGAACCGCTGGAAGCGGCAGCACGCTCCCTGGTGGGTGGAGGTGTCCAAGTGTGCGCCGCAGG
>JBHOQU010000116.1:0-4837 GCA_042408785.1 Dehalococcoidia bacterium
GGTTGGTGTGCCCGGTGCCGCCGGACCTTAGGGGTAGGCCGCCCGGACCACAGCCGGCAGTGGCCTCGGGCCATCGAGTGCCCCCGGCCTTAAGGGACGTCCGGGCGGTCTCAGACCGGAGGCGGCCGGTGCTCGGACCCGGTATCGAGGTTGACCTTGAGGCACCGGTCGGCAGGCTTGAGCTGCCGCAGCCGAAAGGCTGCCGGCGTCGCCTTGACGGGTTAGCCGGCCGATCGGAGCTTTTGAGACTGCCCAGGTTAAGCTCCCTGGCCGGGCATTGAGCCCGCTCCGAGCACCGGTCAAGGTACCGCCGGACCGTATGCCGGGGTCGAATCGGCCCTGCTGCTCACCGGAAAGTGAGCAAGCCAAGGCCCAGCCTCAAAATTTCCCTCCATCGCTTCTGAGACAGAGCCGTTGCCGGCCGAAAACTTGACAGCCGGGCACCTCCGGCCTAAAATTAGTTAGGAGTTCTAATTAATGGCCTTTGACCCGGTCCGCCGCGCCCAGGACCTTCCGGCCGACCTGGCCATGGCCCTCTTCCGGGTCAGCCAGGCCGTCACCCTCCTGGTTCGGGACGCCGCCGGGGACGCGGGCCTTTCCCCCGCCCAGGCCAATGCCCTCATCTTCCTCAAGCGGGTGCGTCCCGGCGCCCGCAACATCACCGGGGTCGCCCAGCGTCTCGGAACCACCCTGGCCACCGCCAGCGAGGTGGTGGACGCCCTGGCGGCCAAGGGCCTGGTGGAAAAGGCCCGCTCGGCCGCCGACGGCCGGGTCGTTACCCTGGCCCTTACCCCCGCCGGCCAGGAACGGGCCGGCGGGCTCGAGGGGATGCTTGAGCCCCTGCGCCAGATTCTGGCCGCCCTCGACCCGGCCGAACAGCAGGCCCTTCAGCGGCTCCTGGCCAGGGTCATTGCCGGCCTCGTCGCCCGGGGCTTCGTCCGGCCCTATTTAATGTGCTGGCAGTGCCGCTTCTTCCGGCCCTTCGCCCACCCGAGTGACCCGGCCGGACCCCACCACTGCGCCTTTATGGACGCTCCCCTCCCCGCCGAACACACCTATTTTGAGTGCCCGGATGCCGAGCCCGGCGAAGCGGCCGAAAATCCCAAAGGAGGTAATTAAAAATGACCCAACCCATCCCCGGGTATACCTACGGAACCCCCGCCGTCAGCCCCTCCCCGGTTTCCCCGGCCGATTTTGAGCTTTTAAAAAAGACAGTCCTATTCACCGACGAGGATACCCGCTACCTGCGGATGGCCGGGGAGGTCCTCTCGGACCAGGTGGAGGCCCTCCTGGACGTCTGGTATAGCTTCGTCGGGTCCAATCCCCACCTGGTCTACTACTTTACCGACCCCCAGGGCAATCCCATCCCCGATTACCTGGGGCGGGTTCGTCAGCGGTTCGGGCAGTGGGTGCGGGACCTGTGCCGGGCCGAATTTGACCAGGCCTGGCTCGATTACCAGCACGAGATCTGCCTGCGGCATCACCGAGCCAAGAAAAATCAGACCGACGGCGTAAATTCAGTCCCACACATCCCCCTCCGCTACCTGATAGCTTTCATTTACCCGATAACGGCCACCGTTCAGCCCTTCCTGGCCCGAAAAGGCCATTTGCCTGAGGACGTGGCGAAGATGCACCAGGCCTGGTTCAAGGCCCTGACCCTGACGGTGGCCCTCTGGGCCTACCCGTACGCCCAGGCCGGCGACTGGTAGCCTCTTAGAAGGCCGGACGGGTCCTGGCCCCCAGGGGCGGGGGCGGCTGGGCCGGCTCAACCCGGATTCGGGCGTCTAAAATTACCGCCCCCCGCTCCCAGACCAGGACCGGGTTGAGGTCGGCCTCGGCCACATCAGGCAGGTCCTCGGCCAGGGTGCTCAGCCGCAGGAGGGTTTCTTCGAAGGCGGCCACGTCCACCGGGGGCGAGCCCCTAAAACCTGTAAGGAGGGGGTAGCTTTTAAGCTCCCGGACCATCTCGGCCGCATCCTCGCGGGTAAGGGGCGTGAGCCGGACGGCGATGTCCTTTAACAGCTCGACGAAGATCCCGCCGGCCCCGCACACGACGACGGGGCCGAAATGCCGGTCGTGGACCATCCCTGCCAGCATCTCCACCCCGCCGGTTACGTAGCGCTGCACGATAAAGGTGATGTCGTGAAAGCCTTCGGCCTTCAGGCGGGCGGCCATCTCCGCCGCCGCCTGCCGAACCTGATCCGGGTCCCGGAGCCCGAGGCGCACCGCCCCCCGCTCCGTCTTGTGGGTGAGGCCCGGGGCCGACGCCTTAAGGACCACCTCGCCGCCGAGGTCAGCGGCGGCCCGGGCTGCCTCCTCGGGAGTCCGGGCGACGGCCTGGTCGACCGCGTGGAGGCCGTAACAGCTGAGAAGCTGCCAGGTTTCGGCCGGGCCGAGCCAGCCGCCCCCCTGGCCGAGGGCCTTGGCGACGACGGCCGCCGCCTCATCCCGCCGAATGCCCTCGAAGCGGGGCGGCTCGCTGAGGGGCCGGGCCCGCCACTCGGCGTAGCGAACAACATGGGCCAGGGCGATGGCCGCATCTTCGGGGAAAGCAAAGGACGGTACCCGGATGTCGGCCCGTTTGAGCTCGTCGGGCACGCCCCGGGACGAGATAAAAACCGAAAGGACGGGCTTGCCGAGGTCGTTGGCCAGCCGGGCCCCGTCCACGATGGCGGCGGCCACCTCCTCGCTGGGAATTCGCAGGGGTGGCAGGAAGATGGCGATGATGGCGTCGATGTTGGGGTCGGAAGCCACCGCCTCCACCGCCTGGCGGTAGTGGTCGGCGCCGGCCGTAGCCGTCAGGTCGACCGGGTTGAGGACGCTCGCCTCAGGGACGAGGGCGGACCGGAGCCGGGTCTGGGTCTCCGGGCTGAGGAGGGGCACCTGGAGGCCCTGGGCCTCGGCGGCGTCGGCCGCCAGAATGCCCGGCCCGCCGGCGTTGGTCACGATCCCCACCCGCCGGCCCGGCGGCAGGGGCTGGCTCACCAGCAGCGAGGCGACCTCAAAGAGTCCCTCCAGCGTATCGGTCCGAATCACCCCCGACTGGCGGAAGAGGGCATCGACGGTGATGTCGGAGGCGGCCAGGAGGGCCCCGGTGTGGGAGGCCGTTGCCCGGGCGCCGGCGGCGGACCGGCCGCTCTTGACGGCCACGATGGGCTTTTTGCGGCCAACCCGGCGGGCGATCCGGCTGAACTTGCGGGGGTTGCCAAAGGACTCCAGGTAAAGCAGGATAACGTCGGTATTGGGGTCAGATTCCCAGTAGTTTAGCAGGTCGTTTCCGGAAATGTCGGCCTTGTTGCCCATCGACACGAAGGTGGATATGCCCAGGCCGAAGGCACGGGCGTAGTCGATGATGGCCAGGCCGAGGGCCCCGCTCTGGGAGGCGAAGCCGACCCGCCCGGCCGGCGGGGGGACCGGGCCGAAGGTGGCGTTAAGCCTTACCGCTGGGTCGGTGTTGACGATGCCGATGCAGTTGGGGCCGATGAGACGCATGCCGTAGGCGCGGCAGATGCGCAGCAGCTCGGCCTGCCGGGCCCGGCCCTCCTCCCCCACTTCGGCAAACCCGGCCGATATCACCACCAGCGCCCGAACACCCCGGCGGCCGCACTGCTCGGCCACCTCGACGACCCGCTCGGCCGGCACCGCAATAACGGCCAGGTCGACCGGCCCCGGGACGGCCTCAATGGTCGGGTAGGCCAGGACCGACTGAACCACCGTTGCGTTTACGTTGACCGGGTAGACCGGGCCCTCAAAGCCGAAGTCGAGGAGGTTCCGGAAGAGGGCGCCGCCGACGGTGTCCCGCTGACGGGAGGCCCCGATGACGGCCACCGCCCTGGGGTAGAAGAAATTGCGCAGGGCATTGATGGTGGCAATCTGCTCCCGGAGCTCGAAGCGCTCCAGGGCCTCGGGGGTGATGGAGGTTGGGAAGCTGACATAAATTTCGTCGGGGGCAAGTCGGACCTCGACCGGGAAGCCCGAATCCCGAAAGACCTTTATCATTTCGTAATTGGTGGGCATGACAACGGCCTCGAAGACGTTGATGCCATTGGCGGCGGCGACCTCAGCCAGGTGGCCGAGGAGGATGGTGCCGAGGCCGCGCCCGCGGTAGGCGTCGGCCACGGCGAAACCGACCTCGGCCCGGTCGGTATCAACCCGGAAGTAGGAGGCGACCCCGATCACCCTCTGCTCGGGACCGGCGGTGGCTATCAACGTAAATGAGTTGACATAATCTATCTGGCAATCCCGGCGGGCGGCGGCCTCCAGGTTTACGGCCGGGGAGAAAAACCTGAACGTCCGGGCTTCAAGGGATAGGGAGCGGTAAAACTCCAGGAGCGCCGGCCAGTCTTCGGGCCGGGCGGGTCGGACGTGGACGGTGGAGCCGTCCCGGAGGACGACGTCGGCTTCCCGGTGGGCCGGGTAAACGCCCCGCATAACCTGACACCTCCACCGGAGATTTTAGGCCAGGACCCGCCCCGTCCCGCGCAATTTTTATGTAAAGACATTGACAGGGTCGGGGGCCCGGCCCTATAATGATACCGGTAAGGTCCTTTGTGCCGTTTGAAACCCCGTTAGCCGGCCGGCAGGCCAAAGCTAGATTGCTCGGGAGGTTAAGATGTCCAAGCCGAAGTTTGAGCGGAAGAAGCCGCATGTGAATGTGGGGACGATAGGTCACATTGACCATGGTAAGACGACGTTGACTTCGGCGATAACGAAGGTTTTGTCGCTGAAAGGTCTGGCGCAGTTTACGCCCTTTGATCAGATAGACAAGGCTCCTGAGGAGCGTGCCCGGGGGATAACGATAGCGATTGCGCATGTGGAGTATGAGAGTCCGAAGCGT
>JBHOQU010000117.1:0-16974 GCA_042408785.1 Dehalococcoidia bacterium
GTCAAAGACATGATAGTGAAAGATGATGCCGAACCGGAGAAAGTGCATGTGGGGGTCGAGGTTGGGCAGGTCGCTGCCGAAGGCCACGCTGATGGTGTCCTTGGCCGGGCGCTGGGGCGCCTGGGGTTGGGTTGGGGCGGCGGGCTGGGGTGAGCAGGCGGCCACTACGGGGGCGGCCGCTGCCCCGCCCGAGACCAGGACGGCCTTAAGAAAATCTCGCCGGCTTATTAAGCCCTTTTTGTAAAACCAGTGCCAGCGGTCCGCCACCTCATAGGCCATCGCCCTCCTCCTTGGTGAAAACTGCGCCGCTGAGCCGACAGCAGGCAACTGGATTTTAAACATACCTAGCCTGCGGGTATTCCTGGGCTAACCGGCGGCCAGGTGGTTTGGGTAAACTCAATTGGGTCGCGTGGGAAGGCAAGTTGGTTTCATAGGCGCCGGCATCATCATCGGGCTGGTGTTCGGGCTGCTGGCCGGCTGGGTCCTGTGGGGCAGAGCTGCGCCCGGAGCCGTCAGTCCCGGTGGGGACTATTATCGCGTCCTGCGGGTGATTGATGGGGACACTATCGTTGTCGAGGGGGGCGAGCATGTTCGCTACCTGGGGGTTGACGCCCCGGAGACGCGGGGAACGCCCGAATGCTACGGCCGGGAGGCTACCGAACGAAACCGCCAGCTGGTGGAGGGCAAAAGGGTCCACCTTGAGGCCGACGGGCGGGACCGGGACCGCTACGGCCGGCTGCTGCGCTGGGTCTGGGTCGACAGCACCCTGGTCAATGAGCAGCTCATCCGGGAGGGGTACGCCACTGTTTACCGGGACGAGCCGGCGGCCAAGTACATGGACCGGCTGCTGGCGGCCGAAGCCGAGGCCCGAAGTCGTGGGGCCGGCCTTTGGTCGGCCTGCCGGCCCCGCCGCTGAGCCTGCCTACGGGGCAAGGCTCCGCTCGTAAAGCAACCGAAGCACCGCCACCAGGAGGTAGATGGCCAGCCCGGCGGTCAGGATGAACTCGGGCGCCCCAAGGGTGTGCCGCCCCAGCCGGAGGCTGAGCCGGCGGCCGCCGCCCAGCTCCAGGGCCAGGTAAAAGGCTAAGAGGGCGAGGACCACTTTGGCCCCCAGCACCAGCACGTAAGGTGTAGTTGCCGCCGGGGAGGAAAGGCGGTCGAAGGTAAGGACCATCCCCGAAACCAGCAAAACCACGATGGCGGTGTTTACCAGCTCCCGGAAACGCTGGCGGACGGCTTTGTCCATCAGGGAGCGGGCCCCCTCAGGCAGGAGCCGAACGGCGGGCCGGTAGACCAGAAACAAGAAGAGGGAGCCTCCCACCCAGAAGAGGGCCGCTACGGCATGCACCCACCGAAGGACAACCCGGACCAGGTCAACCCATTCCAAGGGCGGCCCCCCGGCCTACCCGCCGCCCAGCAGGTCCTCGATGAGGAGATTGACCCGGTTCTTGCTGATGGCCCCCACCCACCGGTGGCGGATTCGCCCCTGGCCGTCGATAAAGACCGAGGTCGGCAGGCCCGTAATCTCATAAAGGGTTGCGACCCGGTCGCCCACGTCCAGTCCCATCGGGTAGGTGAGCCCGAACTCCTGGATGAAGGCCCGGGCGCTTTCTTCCCGGTCCTGGACGGCGATGCCCACAACCATAACCCCCTCGTCCCGATATTGCTGCCAGGCGTTTTCCAGCACCGGCGCCTCGGCCCGGCAGGGTCCGCACCAGGAGGCCCAGAAGTTCAGCACCACCGGCCGGCCGCGGTAGGCGCTGAGCTTAAACTCGCCCCCGTCAAAAAGCCTCAACGTGAAATCCCGGGCCAGGTCGTCCGGCTCGGCGGGGGCGGAAGAAGCCGCCGAGCCGGAGGCTCCCGGCAGAAACCGGCCGAGCCGCCCCAGGGTCTGGCAGCCGGCGGCTCCCAGGACTGCGAAGCCGGCCAGCAGGAGAAAGTGCCGGCGGGAGGCCTTCATCGGCGAACCTCCTCGATCAGGGCCAGCAGGGCAGCCTCGGTGAGGGGGCCGTTCCACTTCCGGCGGATGGTGCCGTCCGGGGATATCAAGTACGTTTCGGGGATCCCGGTCACCCCGTAGTCGACCGCCACCGACCCGGTGGGGTCCGGGCCGTTGGGAAAGGTCAGGCCGAGCTCCTTAATATAGGCCCGGGCGGCGGCCTCATTATCCCAGATGTTCACCCCCACCACAACCACCCCCTGGTCCCGGTAGCGGCCCCAGACCGACTCCAGAACGGGCGCCTCGGTCCGACAGGGGACGCACCAAGAGGCCCAGAAGTTGACCACGACAACCTTGCCCCGCTGGGCGCTCAGGTCAAATCGGCCGCCGTCAAAAAGGTTGAGGCTGAAGTCCGGGGCCGGCCGGACCCGGATGGGAACGAGGGCCGCCGAGCTACCCTGGCGCACCAGGCCGAAGCCCAAAAGCCCCAGGATGCCAAAGGCCACCAGCAGGACAAGGCCCAACCCGACAAGACGCGCCATCTTTCCCGCCCCAATTATAAACCCCCCGGAGTTTCAAGGTTTGCTGATGACCTGACTTGAAGGAGCCGTTATGGGCCCCGACAACGGCCCGGCAACCCTGTCCGGGTACCGAAACCGAAAAGCCTCCGGTTACCCCCCTTGGTGAATTGACAAATCATCCGTCGCATCGTAGTATTTAGCTTGCCCGCAGCCCGCGGGGAAGGTGGTGGGAGATGGACGAGCACAGCGTCACCCGGCCCGAAGTCAGGCCCGTGGAAGATGCTGTCGAAGTTTTACGGGAGGCCGGAAAACGCGCACCCCGCCTGTTTGGAATTCCCACCGGCGTCGAGGGCCTGGACGAGCTTTTTTACAGCACCCGGTTCGAGAACGGGGTTCCCCGGAAAGTGCCCCTCGGCGGCTACCCTGCCCTGGCCGTCATCAATCTTACGGGCGTGGCCGATACCGGCAAGACCCTCATGGTGGAGCAGTTTGCCATCAAGCAGGCATCCCTTGGCTATCCGGTCTGCTTTGTCACCGTGGAGGCACCGGGCCCCTTTGTAGCCGGGGCCCTTCGGACTCGCGCCGCGGCTATGGGGACCGAATTCGCGCAGATTCAGGACCGGATAGTCCTCGTCGACGCCGCCTCCCACGCCCAGTTGCGGGACGACCTGCCGACCCTGCTGGCAACCCTGGCTCACACCATCCGCCGTTTCGATATTAAGTCGGTGGTCATCGATTCGGTCACGGGCCTCTTTGAGGCGAAAGAGATCTTCGCCCGTCAGGTCGTGCGGCAGCTCTTTAACTTCATGAAGCGGTGGTACCAGACGGCGGTCTTCGTTTCGCAGAAACGAACCGGTCATGAGGAGCTGACGGCCGAGGCGGCCGGAGGCTACGCCGTAAGCCACATCGTCGACTGCACCATTGTCCTGGCCAAGCGGCTCATCCAGACCCCGGGCGAAGCCCGGTTTTACCGGCGGCCCATTGGGGAGGTCGTTCGTATGCTGCGAATCGACGGCTGTCGGCTGTGCGGCCACAGCACCGCCACCCACCTGTTGGAAATCACCGAGACGGGCCTGGTCAAGGTAGGCCCGCCAATCTCGCGGCTGGGAGGTAGAGAAGAGGCCGATGCAGGAGGTTAAACCCCAAGAGGTCAAACCGGATGGCCTTTCGCTGCTGGTTTTCTTGAAGTGTCTTGAGCTTATCGGCGGGCCCCGGCGCCTCTTCGAGCTCCGAAACCTCACCTGGGTGCCCAGCCTGATGGAGGCCGCCTATGCAGTGGTCCTCCGGGAACACTTTAACCGGACCGAAGATGAGGTCGCCCAGTTCCTCGGCCTCACCCGGGCTTCGGTCCGGAACATCCTCCGGGCGGACCCGGAGGCGGTCCGGGAGCGGCTGGAGGGCGCCCTGGAGGAGCGGCGGCGCGGCGCCCACGTCCACATCGCCGGCGGCCTTGCCAAGCTGGCTTACCGAAGCATCAAAACCGAGGGGGCGACGCTGGGGCTGCTGGACGAGGTGTCGGCGGCCCTGGCGGCGTTCCAGCAGATAAGGCTTTAAAGGCCGGTCAAACCTGCAGCCTCGGGTCGAGGGCCTCCCGCAGGCCGTCGCCCAGGAAATTGATGCTTATCACTGTCAGGGAGATGAGGGCCCCGGGGTAAATGGCCAGCTCCGGAACGGTTCGCAGGTAGCGCTGGGCATCCTGGAGCATATTGCCCCACGAGGCCTGGGGCGGCTGGACCCCGTAGCCTAAGAAGCTTAGGGCCGATTCCAGAAGGATGGCCTGGGCCACCTGAAGGGTTGCGGCCACAATGATAGGGGCCAGGGTGTTGGGCAGGATGTGCAGAAAGATGATCCGCCCCGAACCAGCCCCCAGCACCCGCGCCGCGTCCACGAATTCCCGCTCCCGGAGGGAGAGAAACTCGGCCCGGATGATCCGGGCCACTGCCGGCCAGGAAAGCCCGCCGATAATCAGAATCACAAAGGTCAAGTTCGTTTGAACGAAGGAACTCAAAACCAGGGCCAGGGGCAGGATGGGTATCGCCAGCATCACGTTGATCAGGCCCGAGAGGAGGGCATCGACCCGGCCGCCGTAGTAGCCGGCCGGCGCCCCGGCCAGGACCCCGATGGCCACCGTTAGGACGGCCGCGCCGAAGCCCACGCTCAATGATATTCGGCCGGCGTGTAGCAGTCGGCTTAAAAGGTCCCGGCCCACGTCGTCCGTTCCCAGGGGGTGTTCGGGCCTGGGTGGGGCCAGGATGTTCAGGCTGGCAGCATCCGGGTCGTACGGCGAAATCACCGGCGCCAGGGCCGAAGCCAGCACCAGAAGGGCCAGGATGAAGGCGCTGGCCAGGGCCAGGTGGTGGCGGCGAAAGGTGCGCCAGGCGCGCCCGGCCGGCGTCAGCGCCTTTCTGAGCTTGATGGCCTCCTCGGTCTGGTCCTGGGCAACTGCCGGCATCGCTTAGCTCAACCTGATGCGGGGGTCCACCCAGCCGTAGGCCAGGTCGGCCAGCAGGTTTCCGAGAACGGTCAGCACCGCCATGATCATGAAGGCGGCCATGAGCACCGGGTAGTCCCGGCTGGCCAGGGCTTCGGCCAGCAGCCGGCCCATGCCCGGCCAGGCGAAGACCACCTCGGTTATCATCGCCCCGCCTACCAGGCTTCCCCCCTGCAGGCCGATGAGGGTAACCAGGGGCAGCAGGGCGTTGCGCAGGGCATGCCGGGTAAGCACCGTCCACTCGCTTAAGCCCTTGGCCCGGGCCAGCCTGATGTAGTCCTGGTGGAGAACCTCAAGCAGGCTGGACCGGACATACCGGCTCCAGGCGGCGATATACATGGTGGCCAGAACGCTGGCCGGGCCTACCAGGTGAAGGAGCCGGTCCACCGGGTCGTGCTCGAGGCCGATGGTGGCCATCCCGCCCGAGGGCAGGAGGCGCAACTTTACCGAGAAGACCAGCAGCACCATCATCCCCAGCCAGAAGGTGGGAATCGAAACCCCCAGCATCGCGGCAATGCTGGCCAGATACTGCACGGGCCGCCACCGGCTCACCGCCGAGATAACCCCGAAGGGGACCGACAGCAGGAGGGCGATAAGCAGGGCTGCCGCCATCAGCTGAACGGTGTTGGGGAGCCGGCCGGCTAGGACGCTGACGACCGGCTCCCGATATCTGAAGGATATGCCCCAGTCGCCCCGCAGGACACCCCCGAGCCACCGGATGTACTGGACCGGCGCCGGCTGGTCGGTCCCCAGCAGGCGGGAGATCCGCTCCAGGTCCTCGGGGCCGGCGTCGGGCCCAGCGTAGAGGGCGGCCGGGCCGCCCGGCGCCAGCTGAAGGAGCCCGAAAAGCAGAATGGATATTATCAGCAGGGTTGGGACCGCCAGCAGTGTCCGGCGGATGAGATAGCGATTCATCGACTACTGCTCAACCCACCACTCCGCCGCGTTCCACATCTCCAGGTAGGCCGGGGCCGGCTTGTAGCCTTTAAGCCGCTTGTTCACCGGGGTGTGGTCGGCCCGCCAGGCCAAGAAAACATAGGCCGGGTCCTCGTTGATCATCTTGAGGGCCTGGGCGTAAAGGCTTTTGCGCTGCTGCCGGTCCAGGGTTGCCTGGGCTTTAAGCAGGATTTCGTCGAGCTGCGGGTTGCAGTAGCGACCCCAGTTGGTGGTCGGGTTCTTTTCCGGACACAGGTAGTGCTGGGCCAGGTCGGCCGGGTCCACGTAGCGGCCGGTGTAAGAGTAGGCCATCTCGTACTGGGCTCGGGGCAGGGCATTGCCCCACATGGTGGCCACATCAACGTTCTTGATGCGGGTCTCGACCCCGATTTCCTTCCACTGACTCCCGATGAACGAGAGGATCTGGACCCGCTCCTGCTCCCCGGCAATATTTAGAATTTCAAAGCTGAGCCGCTGGTCGCCCCGCACCCGAACGCCATCCGGGCCGGGCCTGAAGCCGGCCTCATCCAGGAGCTGGCGGGCCTTCTGCGGGTTGTAATCGAACTTGTCGATATCGTCGCTGTAGGCCCAGGACGACGGCGGGATCAGGCTCCAGGCCGGCTGAACCAGCCCCCGCAAGACCGTCCCGGCCAGGGCTTTCCGGTCGAAGCCGTAGTTGAGGGCAAGCCGCACCCGTCGGTCGGCCAGCCTGGGGTCCTGGTTGTTTACCCAGATGATCCAGGGGGAGGTGGCGTTGGTGGTGATAAGCTGGATATGGGGCATCCGCTGGACGATGGGCACCTGGTCGTTGAGCATCCGGAACCGGATGTCCACTTCCCCGGTCTCCAGCTGGTTCGTCAGGGTGTTGGCATCGGTGATGATTTTGATGACGATCCGGTCCAGGTATGGCCTGTCGGAGAGGTAGTACTCCGGATTGCGCTCCACCATGATGTAGTTACCGGGTCGCCACTCCACGAACCTGAATGGCCCGAGGCCCGGCCGGTTGGTCCGAAACCACTCGTGGGTTGCCAGATCCTTGGGAGGCACGCTTCCAAGGATGTGCTGGGGCAGGATCGTGACGATGGCCACCCGGTCCAGGAAGGCGGCATCCAGGGTCTTGAACTTAAAGACCACGGTGTAGTCGTCGGGCAGGTCCACCGACTCGATCTGATTCCACCCAACCCGGCCCCGGACGGGCACATCCGGGTGCATAAGGGTCTGGTAGGTAAAGAGGACGTCTTTGCTGGTGAAGGGCCGGCCGTCGTGCCACCTGACCCCCCGGCGAAGTTTGAAGGTCCAGGTGAGGCCGTCCCGGGAGATGAGGCCGTTCTCGACGGTGGGCACCTGCTCAGCCAGGGCCGGGATGTACTCCTGCTTTTCATTGATCCGGATGAGGGGCTCGTTAATCAGGTCCGCCACTTCCTGCGCCACCGTCAGCCCGGTAATCGGTCCCCAGAGGCGGTCGGGCTCCTGGTGAAGCCCGACGGTTACCTGGCCGCCTCGCCGGGGCTGGCCGGCCGCCGGGGGAGTGGCCGCCCCCGGCTGCTGGGGAGCCTGGGGCGACGGGGCGCAGGCGGCCACGGCCGCGCCGGCCCCCAAGAGCACCATTCCGCCGATAAACCTACGCCGGGTCCACATGCTCTTCCCTCCTTTGCGTGGCCCTAATCTGGCCTAAAAGTTCCAGGGTTCGGTTAATGTAGTCGACCGACGCGTCCACCGCGGCTTCCACGGCGAGCCGGCCTTTCTCCGCCGAGGCCCGCGAGGGCCAGCCCCACACCCCTGCCGGGGAGAGGCTGGCGAAGGGCGTGAATTCCAGGTAAGAGGGGGGACGGGCTGGGACGAAATCCTGGGCCGAGCCCCGAACCAGTTCCGGCCTCAGGTACAGCAGGACGGAGGTCTCCAGGTCGCCGGCGTGCAGGTCGCCGGCCGGGAAGACCTCCCGTAGAGCCGGTCCGGCCAGGGCAAAGGGCTGCAGCCAGATGGCCGTAATGGCCGGGTGCTCGTAGTTCAACTGGCGCACCGCCGTCTTTACAATGGGGTTGCCCCAGGGCCGGGTGGCCGACCCGGAAGGCAGACCGTGGCCGTTGATGACGACCAGTCGGCGGATGCCGTGGGCTTCCAGGGAGCGGGCGATGTCGGCCACCACTGCCCAGAGGGTTTCGGCCTCGAGGCTTAGGGTGCCCCGCTGGCCCCGATGGGGGCCCGAGGTTCCCACCGGCCAGACGGGCAGAAGGAAGACGGCGGCGTCCAGGCGGTCGGCGATCCGGGCCGCAAGGGTCCCAACGATCACCTCATCGGTTCCCACCGGCAGGTGGGGCCCGTGGGGCTCATGCTGGGCCAGGGGCAGGATGGCCAGCTCCGGCCGGGCGTATTGGAAGTCGGCCGCCGTGTTTTCCAGGGTCAGGACCGCGCCCATCGTCCAGCCTTTCACCTTAGTCCGTATCCCCGTGACTTCCCCGGGCCAGCCAGTGGACGGCCCCCAGGACGTACCCGACGATGGCCTCAACCCGGGCAGCCAGCGCCTGCTCCCCCTTGCGAGGGTCGGCATAGGCGGGGCAGCCCCAAACCCCCTCGGGGTTAAGGCGGTCGATGGTGACGTAGTCCAAAAACTCCCGGCCGACGGGCACGGTGCCATCAGGCCGGGCCGACCGGACTAGGTCCGGCCGCAGGTAGAGCATCACCGAGGTCTCCACCTCCCCGGCGTGAACCTCCCGGTCGGCGGTAGCGAAGATGGGGCTCTGGCCCGGAAGAAGGGCCAGGGATTCCGGGGCCAGCAGTAACTTAAGGGCCCTCAGCTCCCGGTTCAGGCTTTCTACGGCCGGCTCCAGGATGAAGTTGCCGCCGTGGCCGTTTATCACCACCAGCACCCGGACCCCCTGCTCTTCCAGGGAGCGGGCGATGTCCCGCAGAACGGCCGCCAGGGTGGCCGGCTTGAGCCAGACGGTCCCCCCAAGGGGGCCGTGGCATTCGCTCAGGCTGACGGGAACAGGCGGCAGAAGCCAGGCGTCAAGCCGCTCGGCCACCCGACGGGCGAGGGCATCGACGGCCAGCAGGTCGGTCCCCACCGGCAGGTGCGGGCCGTGCTGTTCGACCGCCCCGATGCCCAGCACCGCAACCTCGGGCCGTTGGGCCTGGAACTCCGGCCAGGTGGCCCGATTGTCCAGCATCCGGTTACCCTCCCCCAACCCGGCTGGGCCGGAAGGCCGGCATCACCTCCCGGGCGATGAGCCGCAGCTCGGTCAGGATGTGGTCGTGGGGCATCCCTGGGAAGTAAAGCCGACAAATAAGGTGGTCGACCCCCAGCGCCTGACGGAACCGCTCGATCTGCCGGATGACCTGATCAGGAGTGCCCACAATAAAGCGGTCCCGGCCGATCACGTCCAGCCGGTCGGTGGCAACACCTGCCTGGCCGATGAGGGGATGCCGCCAGTCCTTGCCGTACTCGTCCCGGTAGTTGACCATCAGGTGACGCTCGGCCAGCTCCCGGGCCCGGGCCTCGGTTTCGGCGATAACCACGTCGCGGGTTAGGGGCCTGGGAACCTGATTCGGCTCCTTCCCGGCCTCCTTGAGAAACGTATGGTAGGCAGCCTGGGCCTCAAGCAGGGTCGGCAGGTCGGCGGTCGGCCCCGGCAGCCAGGCATCCCCCAAATGGGCGGCCCGGCGCAGGGCGTTGGGGCTCCAGCCGCCCACCCAGACGGGAATCGGGGCCGAGGGCCTGGGCTCGATCCGGCCGTGGCGGACCTGGTAGAAGCGGCCCTCGAAGGTGACGTCCTCTTCCGTCCAGAGGCGGCGTATGAGGCGCAGGGCCTCGGCGAAGCGGGACCCCCGACCCTCCAGGGGAACTCCGTAAAGCTCGAACTCCTGGGGCCGGTAGCCGACGGCGGCCCCCAGGATGAACCGGTTGCCGGACATGACGGCGAGCATGGCGGCGTCTTCGGCCAGCCGGACCGGGTGATAAAACGGCACCACCGCCACGTCGGTGCCCAGCAGGATTCGGCTCGTCCGGGTGGCCCAGCCGGCCAGCACCATCAGCGGCGAGGGCCAGTAGTGGTTGGGCACCCCGTGGTGCTCCTCCATCCAGACGGAGTCAAAGCCCAGCTCCTCCCCCAGGAGCACCTCCTCGAGGGCTTCCCGGTAGAACCGCCCCCCTTCGGTGGGGATGAACCCGAACCGCATTTCAGTCTCCCACCGGGGCGGCCTGCAGGAGTCCCAGGTCGACGAGGGCCCGCCGGATTCGCTCCCGGTCGGCCGGCCCCACCGGCAGGAGGGGCGGCCTAACCACCGCCCGGTCGATAACGCCCAGCATCACGAGGGCCTCCTTAAGCCGGGCCCGATAATTGCGGACCGGGGGCGCAAATACGGCCTGTTCAAGGGGCAGAAGCTGCTCCCAGATGCGGGTAGCCTCGGCAAAGTTGCCCGCCATGGCTTCCCGGTGCATCCGGACCTGCAGCTCGGTGGCGACGGCCGCAAAGCCGATCAGGGCGCCCTCGGCCCCCAGGACGAAGGACTCGTAGATAAAGTTGTCGTTACCGGTGAGCAAGGTAATCTTCCGCCGGCACTGGCGGATCACGTCCCGGGTCTGGACGAACTTCACGGCGTCGAAGGAGGCCTCTTTGATGGCTACCACCGAGTCGATGCCTTCGACCAGCCGGACCAGGGCCTCGTCGCTGAAAATGACGCCGCCCAGGGCCGGCTGAAGCTGGAACAGGATGATGGGCAGGTCGACGGCCTCGGCGATGGCCGCGTGGTAGGCATAGGGGACCTCGGGCTCCAGGGGCTGGCCCGCGAAGGCCGGAATGGGAAATACCAGCAGGGCGTCGGCCCCGGCGGCCTGGGCGTCCCGGGCCAGCTCCACCGCCTGGGCGGTGTAGGTGGCAGCCAGCCCGGCCACCACGGCCGCCCGGCCGGCCACCGCGTCCACGGCGGTCTCAAGGACCGACCGGCGCTCCTCCCGGGAGAGGTGGGGCCCCTCGCCGGTGTCCACGTTGACGGCTACTCCCACTACACCCTGCCGGACAACCCAGTCCAAGTAGCGGCGAAGGCCCGGCAGGTCCGGGGAATAATCGTCCCGCATCGGCAGGACCGTGGCGGCAATGATGCCTTTCAGGTTGGGGACTTTCACGGCAAAACCTCCTCAGGCTGAATATGGCCGGGTAGACCGGCGAACCTTCAGTTCAAAGCCGAGGACGGTGTCCTCGGGCATCTCGGCGCCGTTGAGGGCGTCCAGGATCAGGCGGACGGCCACCGTGGCCAGGTCCCGACCCCGGAAGCTGACGGTGGTCAAGGGCGGCTCAACCACCGATGCGATGGGAAGGTCGTTCATGCTCACCAGGCTCACCCGATCCGGAACGGCGATTCCGGCCTCCCGCAGGGCCACCAGGGCCCCGATGGCCATGATATCCGTCGAGGCCACCAGGGCCGAGAAATCTGTTCCCCGGGCGAGCAGCTCCCGGGTGGCCCGGTAGCCCCCGTCCCAGGTGTACCAGCCGACGGCCACCAGGCTTGGGTCGAAGGGCAGGCCGTGCTCGGCCAGGGCCTGGCGGTAGCCCTGCAACCGGTCGGTGGAGGTAGTAAAGTTAGGCTGGCCGGCAATAAAGGCGATGCGCCGGTGACCCAGGCTTATCACATGCTCGGTAGCGGCCCGGGCAACGGCCACGTTGTCGACCCGGACCATGGGCACCCCGACGGGATGGCGGGAAAGGGCGACCACCCGGGTTCCCCGGGCGGTGAGAGAGGCCACCTCCCGCCGCAGGTGTTCGATGTGGGCCGGGTCCTCGACGCAGCCGCCGGCGAAGATGAGGCCGTCGGGACGGAACGCCCGGAAGGAGCGCACCACCCGGATCTCCTTGTCCGGGTCCCGGTCGGTGCTGCAGATAAGGGCGCTGTAGCCGTCGGCCTGGCAGGCGTCTTCGACGGCGCGGGCGATCTCGGCAAAATAGGGGTCGGCGATGTCGTGGACGGTGAGGGCGATGAGCCCGGTTCGGCGGCGAACTAAGGCCCGGGCGATGGCATCGGGGACGTAATCGAGGCGGCGGGCGGCCTCGAGGACCCTGGCCCGGGCCTCGGGGCTGACCGGGTAGTCAGCATTGGAGAGGATGCGGGAGGCGGTGGCAACGGAGACCTTCGCCTCCCGGGCGACGTCCACGATGGAGACCCGACGGGCCGGGGCCACCAGGCTATTCCCCTCTCGCAAAGTAAACGTTTTCTGGTTCTTTATAAGGCAAAAGCCTTCCGCCTGTCAAGGATTGCCCGGGCGGACCGGGGCTTTCCGGTTGGACCCCGTGCAATAGAAGTCCCCCCGTCGGCGTGTTAGCCGGTCGGGGAGCCTTCGGGCCGCAGCGAGGCTGCCAGGGCCTGCCGAACCAGGGGCGGCAGGGGCGTCGGCCGGCCGCTGGGGTCCAGCCAGACCTGGACCGAGCTGCCCCGCGCCACCGGGACCCCGTCGCTCTTGCGGACCAGCTCGTATTCGAGGCTGAAGCTGGTGTTGCCCACCCGGGCCGTCCACGCCGATGCCACCACAACCTCCGGAAAGGTTAGCGGCGCCAGGAAGCTGGCCTCGGTGGCGGCCAGGGTAAAATTCCGCTCGCCCGGCTGGCGGGGCCGCTGGATAATGCCGAGGCGCATCAGGTGGACCAGACGGACCTGTTCGAAATACACGAAGTACACGGCGTTGTTCACGATGCCGTCGCCGTCGATGTCGGTGGACCTGACGTCGAGTTCGACCACGGTTATCATATCGGCTTCCGGAAACGGCGGCCTGTTCGCCAAAGTATACCAGTTGCCCCCCGCTCAGGCTCTCCCCTACAATATCCCAGGCGAGGAAAAGTTGCGGTGAACCTGCCGGCCGAGGCCTTCAAGGAACTCCGGGCCATCGTTGGGGACGGCCCCCACGTTCAAATTAAAGCTGATGACCGCTACGTCCACGGGTCAGACGCCTCCGTCGAGTGGGCCGAACCCCTCGTGGTGGTCTACCCCGGCAGCCCGGAAGAGGCGCGGGGGGTGGTGGCGTGGGCCGCCCGCCACGGCCTGCCGGTAACCCCACGGGGGGCCGGGACCGGCCTCTCGGGCGGGGCCGTGGCCTCGGGTGGGGTCCTCCTGGTCCTTACCCGGCTTGACCGGATTATCGAAATCGACCCCCTCAACCGGACTGCTCGGGTGGAGCCGGGGGTCGTCAACCTGGAGCTCTCCGAGGCGGCCGAGCCCTTCGGGCTCTTTTACGCCCCGGACCCCTCGAGCCAGCCGGCCTGCACCATCGGGGGCAACCTGGCCGAGAACTCGGGCGGGCCCAGGTGCCTGGCTTACGGGGTGACGTCGAACCACACCGGCCGGGTGCGGGTGGTTCTTGCGGACGGGTCCGAGGTAGGCCTTTCGGCCGCCCCGGACCCCTTAGGCTACGACCTGGTGGGCCTCTTCGTCGGCTCCGAAGGGACCCTGGGGGTGGCCGTTGAGGCCGAGGTCCGGCTCATGCCCAGGCCCGAGGCCGTCCGGACCCTGAGCGCCGCCTTTCCCGACATCACCCTAGCGGCCGAGGCGGTCAACCGGGTCCTGCTGGCCGGCATCCGGCCCGTGGCCCTGGAGATGATGGACCGCTCGACCCTGGATGCCGTCGGGCAGGCTTTCGGGCAGACCCTGCCACCGGGGGTAAAGGCCCTGCTCATTGCCGAGGTGGCCGGCATCCAGGAGGAGGCCGACTGGGCCGCCGAGGTCTGCCGGGCCCTCTTTGTCGAAACGGGGGCCCTCTCGGCGGAGCTGGCGGCGACGCCGGCGGCCCGGGACCGCCTGTGGCAGATGCGCAAGCGGGCCAGGGGCGCCCTGGGCCGGCTTGCCCCCAACTACTACGTCCACGATATCACCGTCCCCCGCCACACCTTGCCGGCGGTTCTGGCCCGGGTGGAGGCCATCGGCCGCCGGTACGGCCTGCGGCTGGCGACCTACCTTCACGCCGGCGACGGCAACCTCCACCCCAACATCCTTTTTGACGCCCGGGAGCCCGGTGTCTTCGGGCGGGTGCTGGCCGCCGGGGAGGAGATTCTGCGGCTGGCCGTGGAAGTCGGGGGCACCCTCTCGGGGGAACACGGTATCGGCCTTGAAAAGCGGGACTACCTGGGCCTCGTTTTCGAGGAGGCCGACCTGGAGGCGATGCGAAAGGTGAAGCGGGCCTTCGACCCCGTTGGCCGGTTCAACCCCGGCAAAGCCCTACCCCAGCCGGGAATCTGCCGGGAGGTCCGGCCCGGGGTCAAGGGGCGGGTCCCACAGGGGGAACCAGCGGCTCAGGTCGGCCTCGAGGGGTAGCTTATCCGCCAGCAGGGCCTTGAGCCTGAGCTCGTAGGCCGCGTCCCGGTCTTTGCCGGGTCTGGGCACGAAGGGGTAGAAGCTGCCCCGCTTGTAGTTGTAGATGATATAGACCCGCCGGCCGGCCCGGTCGGTGAACTCAAAAAGGGCCGCCAGGACCTGCGGGCCGAAGCCGTGGTCCTCCAGGATTCGGGCCACCACGTGGGCGGTGGAGACCAGGTCCTCAAAGTCCGGGTCCGAAAAGACCACCCACTCGTAACCGTAGGCGTCCCGGCGGACGGCCACGGCCGTTCCCGTTTCCCGCCCGGTTATCTGCAAAACGCCCCTCAATTCCGCTTGGGCCTCGTCAAAGAAGGAGCTTTCCACCGGCCGGTAGGCGATGCCGGCCCGGCCGGTGCTGGTCAGGCCGTAGTCCTCCTGGAGCTCCACGTAGGCGGTGGTCAGGGCGAAAAGCTTATCCGTCCGGGCGGGCTCGGGGAGGGTCCGGCCGAAGAGGACGTCAAAGAGGCGTTTCACGGCCGCTCCAGCTCCCGGGCGACCTTTTCCAGGTAGCGCAGCCGGTTCTCCAGGGACGGGTGGGTGGAGAAGAGCTCAAAGAGGCCGCCGCCCCGGAAGGGGAAAATAAAAAGGGCGTTTAAGGCCGACATCGTCCGCAGGTCCTCCTTGGGGAGCCGGACCGCCTCTTCGGAGATCTTCACCAGGGCCGAGGCCAGGGCCATGGGCCGGCCGGTAAGGTAGGCCGATCCCCGGTCGGCGGCATATTCCCGGTAGCGGGAGAGGGCCCGGATGAGCAGCATGCTTATGAGCCAGACGGCCAGGGCCGCCGCAAAGGCTAAAAAGACGTTACCTGAGTCCCGGCGCCGGCGGCCGGCCGTAACGTAGGGCCCGAACCTGACGATGTAGTAGGCGACCAGGGAGAAAAAAGTCGCCAGCGTAATGACCAGAACGTCCCGGTTGCGGATGTGGCTCAGCTCGTGGGCGATGACGGCCTCGACCTCTTCCGGTTCCAGCCGCCCCAGCAGGCCCCGGGTAAGCACCACCACCGAATGTTTAGGGTCTCGGCCGGCCGCAAAGGCGTTGGGCACGTCCAGGTCGGCGATGGCCAG
Organism: Dehalococcoidia bacterium; assembly: GCA_042408785.1. GTDB lineage: Bacteria > Chloroflexota > Dehalococcoidia > JAUQQI01 > JAUQQI01 > JAUQQI01. The sequence continues at coordinate 15,286 of JBHOQU010000117.1, forward strand.
CTTTGGTTTGGGCAGGTCGGCCGCCAGGCAGAGGCGGGTGAGCATCCCGTCGAGCTCCGGGTAGCGGGCCGGGTCCACCACCCTGGCTCCCACGGCCAGGAGGGCCAGCTGGTCTGAGAAGAAATACTGGAGCCCCAGGCCGAACCCGGCGATGAGGAGGGCAAAGAGGGGGTCGAGGCCGACCTCGACCATCACCACGAAGAAGCCCAGGTAGAGCAGAAAGAGCAGGGCCAGGACGATGAACATCCGGACGGCAAGGCCGGGGTCGGCCGGGTATCTGCGCATCTGGATTCTCCACACTAAGTTTAGCCCACCGCGACTCACGGCTGGAAGGGACCATGGGTGGCGGCAGTGGGCGTCGATGGGTATAATAAGCCGGCCGGGTCGCAATACAGGGTGGCCCGGTCCAACCCACCTGCGCTCGGAGGAGGTTCGTCCATGCCTGCTTCGCCCGGTCGGAACCTGGTCGTAGCCTACCGTCTGACTCCCTGGGACACGGTTAACCGCCTGGTCCGGGAGTGGTGCCCCGACGGCCTCGAAATCGTTGCCGTCCCGCCGGATGCCCCGCCCGAGGAGGTCCGGCGGGTGATAAGCTCGGCCGATTTCCTGCTGGGCTTCTGGTCCCTTTCCGAGGAGGACTTCCAGGCCGCCCGAAACCTGAAGCTCATTCAGCTCATGAGCGCCGGCTACGACCGCATCGACCTGGACCTGGCCGCCCGCTACGGCGTGCCCGTGGCCAATAACGGCGGGGGCAATGCCATCGCCGTGGCCGAGCACACCATCCTCCTCATGCTGGCCGTTTACCGGCGGCTTGTCTACCACCATCTGAACGTCAAGGCCGGGCGCTGGCGGGTGGACACCAACGACCTCTACGAGCTGTGGCGCAAGCGGGTAGGAATCGTCGGCCTGGGGAATATCGGACGCCAGGTGGCCAAGCGGCTCAGGGCCTTTGAATCCGAGGTGGTTTACTACGACATTCGCCGGCCGGACCCGGAGACGGAGGCCGACCTGGGCGTAACCTTTGTCCCGTTTGAGGAGCTTCTTCAGACCAGCGACATTGTGACCCTGCACGTGCCCCTGACCCGGCTCACCCGCCACATGATCGGGGCCCGGGAGCTGGGTATGATGAAGCCCACCGCCGTGCTAATAAACACGAGCCGGGGGGCGGTGGTCGACGAACAGGCCCTTTACCAGGCCCTCAAATCCGGGCAGATCATGGCGGCGGGGCTGGACGTTCTGGAGATGGAGCCGCCCGACCCGAATAATCCACTGTTCGCCCTCGATAACGTTGTCCTCACCCCCCACATCGCCGGGCCGACGGTGGACGGCTGGCCCAGAATCCTGGCCAACTGCTTCGCCAACATCCAGCGGGTGGCCCGGGGCGAACCGCCCCTCTTTCTGGCCGAAAAGTACGAGTCAGTTACCCACGGCTAAAGCCGGGGGCTTGTGGCTCGAAGCCACTTCAGGGCCTACTGACGGAGGCCCATCCGCCAGCGTGTCTAAATACACCTGACGGATATTGGTTGCGGCCACAACGTCTGCATGGCAGACAAAGCCACAGGAGGCGCACCGGAAGACATGACCCTTGCGGTTGCCTTTGGCAACAAACCCACACTTAGGGCAACGCTGGCTGGTATGGCGGGGGTCAACGTAGACCACGGCAATATCACGCTCGGCGGCCTTGTACTC
>JBHOQU010000120.1:0-1040 GCA_042408785.1 Dehalococcoidia bacterium
CTCGGATGCTTTAAGGGCACAAAATAGCCGTTGGCGTGGGCCTGGGGGTCCTCAATGACCTCATCCAGGGTCTGAACGGGCGCCCAGATGCACCCCTCGGCGTCCAGCCGCGCACCCCACTCCGCCCGGGGCAGACTGGCAAACCGCTCCTCAAAAATCTTGATAAGCTCCCGGCAGTTCTCCATCCGCCGGCCGTGGCTGGAAAAGCGGGGGTCATCGATGAGCTCGGCAAGCCCCAGGGCCCGACAGACCCCGGGCCAGAACGGGTCCGACACCGGCATCACCAGCTGGATCCACTTGCCGTCGGCCGTCCGGTAGTAGTTAAAGAGGGGATTGGTCACCTCTTTCCGGGACACCCGCTCGACAGCTACCCGCTCCTTAAGGGCCGCCACCACATCCATGGAGAGGACCCAGAGGCCCGTGTGGAAGAGGGCGCAGTCCACCTGCTGGCCCAGGCCCGACCTCTCCCGCTCATAGAGGGCAACGGCCACCGCCGCCACAATGGCCAGGGAGGTCGCATGGTCGCCCATGCCCGGCCGCTGCTGGACCGGGGGCGCATCCGGCTCCCCCAGGGTGGCCATGATCCCCGACCGGGCCCAGAAGGCCGCATAGTCAAACCCCGGCCGGTCCCGGTCCGGCCCCTCGGGACCATAACCGGTGAGGGCCACGTAAATGAGCCGGGGATTTTGGGGACTGAGGTCCTCATAACGGAGCCGGTAGCGCTCCCGCCGCCGGGGAATCAGGTTCGTGACCAATACATCAGAACGGGCCGCCAGCCGGTGGACCACCTCCTGGCCCTCGGGCCGGGAAAGGTCCACCGCAAGGCTGCGCTTGCCCCGGTTGTCCTGCTCGATGGCCACGTTTACGCCACCGGTGTAGGGCACAACCCCCCGGCGGGAGGTGGTGATGCTCCGCATGGCGTCGCCGGTCTCAGGGGGCTCCACCTTGATGACGTCGGCACCCAGCTCGGAGAGGATGGCGCAGGCCGAGGGGCCCGCCACCCAGTTGGCAATCTCCAAAACCTTTATGCCTTCCAGCGG
>JBHOQU010000123.1:0-6469 GCA_042408785.1 Dehalococcoidia bacterium
GTCGGACCCCGAGTTGCCGGGGGAGGTGCGGGATGGGCTCGGGCGGGTTCTGCGGGAGGCCCAGCGGCTCAAGGTTGAGAACCCGGCCCACACCCTCCAGGACGCCCTCAGCCGCTACATCCGCCGCCTGGACGCCCTCGACCCCGCCTCTCCTGAGCCGTAGCTTAAGCTTGTTGCGGGACGGAAGTCCCTTGACAAGCCCGACGGCCGATTGTATAAATACCTGCCAGGTAAAGGAGGATGGTGATGTTTTCAAGGGTTAAACGTCACCGAGTTCACTTCGGAATGGTTGCCCTCCTGGGCCTTTGCCTGGTGGCGGGTAGCTACTACGGCCGGGTCGGCTCGGCCCAGCCTTTGGCGGTGCCCACCTGGTCTTCGGGCTTCCAGATTCAGAATCTGGACTCGGCCAACCCGGCTAACGTCATCATCATCTACCGGGACCAGAATGGCGCAGAGGTTTACCGCCAGCTTTTCCCCATCCCGGCCGGGGGCTCGAAGACCGTTTTTCCCCTGCCCGTAACCGGCTTTGACGGCTCGGTGGAGGTCCAGTCCGACCGGCCCGTGGCCGCCATCGCCAACCTGCTCACCTCTGGACCCACCATGCTCGATTCTTACACCGGGGTTACATCCCCGGGAACCCAGGCCTTTTTGCCCCTGATTATGCGGGACAACAGCGGCTACTCCACCACCGTCTACATCCAGAACACCGGCTCGGCTCAGGCCAGTGTAACTTTGGAGTACCGGCGCACCGGCTCGGCGGCCGTGGTCAAGACCCGCAGCTTTGGCATTGCCCCCGGGGGCCGGGCCACCATCCGACAGTTTGAGGATGACCCGGACTTGGGTTCCCGGTGGGTGGGCTCCATTAGGGTAACGTCAGACCAGCCGGTGGCAGCGGTGGTGACCCAGAGCAACGGCTCGATTCTGTTTAGCTACAACGGCTTTTCCCAGGGCAGTCCGGTGATGTACCTGCCGCTTATCATGTGTGGCAACAGCGGCTGGTGCACCGGGCTTCAGGCGATGAATGTGGGCGGTGCCCCTACAACCGTAACCTTGAAGGTGGATGGGGTTGTTCGGGACAGCGTAACTTTGGGCCCGTATGAGTCCAAGACGTGGTATCCGGTGCCGCCCGGGAGCATGAGCCAGCGGCACGTGGGCTCGGCGGTTTTAGAGGCCTCGGCTGGGGGCCAGATTGTGGCCATTGTAAACGAGCTGAACACGGGGCTAAATCAGGGGATGTCGTATGTTGGGTTCGGTGGGGGAAGCTCGACGGTCAATCTACCTTTGGTGATGACCAACAACAGCTATTACCACGTGGGTGTTCAGGTTCAGAACCTGGGTTCGAGTCCGGTAAATGTTCGGGTTCGGGCGGTGAGCAGTCTAGATGGGAGCGTGGCCCGGGACGATGTGGTTACGGTGCCTGGCAATGGCAGTGTGACCCTTTATCCGGCGGTGGGTTCGATACCTGGGCCGAGGTTTGTGGGGTCGATGACGATAACTGGGCCTTCGGGCTCACAGCTGGTGGCCATTGCCAACCAGATTACGCAGCCGCAGCAGCCTGGGGACACTTCGGCGGTTTACAACGCCTTTAACCAGTAGCCTTTCGAGGCGGTGCGGCTGGTCTTTGTCTGTCCCCCGCTGGTTCTGGCGGGGGGCAACAAAGTTATCTGCGCCCTGGCCGGCCGGCTGCAGAGCCGGGGAACCAGGGTTACCCTGGTGGCCCCGGGGCTTCGGCCCCACCCGGCCCTGAGAATCGACCCGGCCACCGAGCTCAAACTTGTGGGTCCGGCCGGCCCGTGGCGGGACCCGGTCCACCTGGTTGGGGTCGGGCTGGGCCTCAGCCAGGCGATTCCCCCCGCCGATGTCGTCGTTGCCACCCATACGTCCACCCTCTGGAGCGCTTATCTGGGGGCCCGCAGGTTTGGCCGGCCGCTGGTTTGGTTTTACCAGGACTATCCTGAGATGTTCCGGGGTCGGCCCCTGCTGGCCCTGACCCACCGGTTGGGTCCGCATCTGGCCGACCGAATCGCCGCCGTTTCCCGGGCCGGGGCTGAATGGCTCTTTGAGAGATTTCCCGTGAAAACTGCCTTTGTGGGGCAAGCCCTTTACCATGCCGAGCACCTGTGGGCGCTGCCTCGGCCGCGCCCGGATTCGGGCTGGTTTCGGGTCCTGGCCTTTGCCGACGAGCGGCCCCGCAAGGGTTTTATCGATTTGCTGGGCGCCCTGGGTCGCCTTGAGGGTCGAGGCCTGAGGGCTGTGCTGTGGGCCGTCACGGCTCGGGTCGGGGCGGTTGCCTTCGGCGGCGTTGTGGCCGGCCAGCTGTTCTTTTCGCCGGACGACCTGCGGCTTGGGGACCTTTATCGGGGGTGTGATGTTTTCGTGTTTCCCTCCCGGGCCGAGGGGTTCGGGCTTCCGCCCCTGGAGGCCATGGCCTGCGGGGCGCCGGTTGTTGTGGCCGATTCCCGGGGAATCCGCGAGTACGCCGTCGACGGGGTCAACGCCCTGGTGGTGCCGCCCGGGGATGTTTCGGCTCTTGCGGAGGCTGTCCACCGTCTGGCCCGGGACGGCGAGCTTGCGGCAAAGTTGAGCCGGGCCGGACCGGAGACAGCGGCCCGGTTTTCGCCGGAGCCGGTGGTGGAGAGGTTTGTCGGGGTGGTGAGCGGTCTGCTTTCAGGTAAGCAGGTTTCGGATCCAGGCTAGCTGTCTCACCTGCCCGGCGGTATCGAACTGCCGGGCCCGCTGGGAGCCGGCTTCGGCCAGGTCCTCCCGGACGGCTGGGTGGCGGGCCAGGAGGCGGATGGCTTCGGCCAGGGCCTCGGGGTTCCCCCTCGGCACGAAGAGGGCATCCCGGTTGGGCACCAGCAGTTCCCGGTTGGCCTCGTTATCGCCGACGATGGTGGCCCGGCGACAGGCCAGGAACTGGTAGGTCTTTCCGGTGATAACCCGGTCCGCTTTCGGGGTCGTGCCGAAGGGTCCGGCCAGGCATATCTGGGCCTTAAAGATGAACTCCGGCAGGCGGGCATAAGGAATGTAGCCGACGAAGCGAACATTGGGCGGGGTATCGGTACCCCTGTAACGTCGGCAGAGGGGTCCGCCGATAACAAAATGTATCGCTGGTTCGGACGCGAGCAGTTTTGCGGCGGCCAGGATGGTTTCGAGCCCGTGCAGGGGCAGAAAGGACCCGTAGAAAAACACGCAGACGGCGGCATCGGCGGGCGGAGGTAAAGGCCGGAAGATTTCCTCGTCGTAGCCGAGGTAGTGGACGAGCACTTTGGCAGGCTCAACGCCGAACTCCTCGGTCAAAAAGCGTCCCTGGGCCAATGTATCGACGACGACCACATCGGCCCGGCGGAAGGCCCAGTAATCAAGGAGGCGGGCTAAGAGCCCCCCTGCCGAATCCTTTTTAAAGGTTTGGCGGTCGAGGCAGAGGGTATCGTAGGCAGAGACGAAGGCATCCAGAACTAGCGGGCGACCGGGGTATAATCTCTTGACGAATGGGACCAAGGGCTGGCCGAAGAATCCCGCCCACACAAGGTCGGCTCTGGGGCGGCGCAGGAGGAGCTGACCGGCCACGGCGGCCAGGCGCAGCGGGTAGGCGGGCCAGGGCGAGGTTGCCTCCGTAAGTTGCCCAAAATGAGCCAGGGCGCGGCGAACCAGGAGGTTTCGGACGTAACAGGGCTCCCGGGTTGCGGTGAAAAGCAAGGTTTTTGCCGACACAGGTCGTTTAAATTTTAACAGCGGCGGGGCCGAGGTCCCCGTGGGCGTAGTTGTGGTCAACCACAACCTTCCGGCCGAGACCCTTCGTTGCGTCAGGGGTTTACTTGCGGGCACCGTCAGGCCGGCGTCAGTTGTGGTGGTCGATAATGGGTCGCGCCCTGACGCCCTGGGGGCCCTGAGCGACCTGCCGGCCGGGGTCGAGCTGCTGGCCCTTGGCGATAATCTGGGGTTTGCGGCCGCGTGTAACCGGGGTATCCACCGGGTTCTGAGGCGGGACGTGCGTTGGGTCTGGCTGCTTAACAACGATGCCTTCCCGGAAAAAGACTCGCTGGAGGTCCTGCTTCACGTTGGCGAGGGCCTCCCCAAGGCCGGCGTCCTTTCGCCCTTGATCCGCCGGCTTTCTGACGGGACGGTCTGGCATCAGGGCACCCGGGAGGGCGGCCGCTTTGGGCTGTTGCCCAAGGACTTGCCGGCCGTCTCGGGAGAAGCCGTTGAGGTGGATTACGTAAGCGGCTGTGCCATGCTGGTGCGTCGGGACGTATTCGAAGCGGTTGGCCCGTTCGACGAGGGCTTCTTCGCCTATTACGAGGAGCTGGACCTCTGCCGCCGGGCCCGGGCGGCCGGATTTGGCATTTTTGTGGTGCCCTCGGCAACGGTTTGGCATGAGGTTGGGGCGACCGGCCGCCTGCTGCCCACCCCTATACGATTCCACCGGGCCCGCAGCCGGATTCGCTTTTACAGGCGTTACGGCACACCCCGCCTGCTGGTGTTGTTCGCGGTCATCGCCTTGACCCTGGGGTGGGCAGGGAAGTATTTGCTCCAGGCGGACCTGGCGGGCGCCTGGGCCACGCTGGCAGGACTTTGGGCAGGGTTAAAGGCCGATTTGCGGCCAAACTACACGATATGGCGGACGGCTGGGAGCCCGTAAATTGCCTGCTCTGCGGCCAGGATAATGCCGCCCCACTGGTAGAGGGTCCCGACCGCCTGCACAACCTTTCCGGGACCTTCCGACTGGTCAGGTGCCGGCGGTGCGGCCTTATCTACCAGAACCCGCGGCCCAGCCCCACGGTCCTGGCGGCATATTACCCTGATGATTACCCTCCCCACATCGTGGGGCAGAAGCCGACTCTATGGCGCCGCCTTGATCTCTGGCTCGCTTACGCCAAGCGGGTTGGGGCCATTCGGAAGTTTGCCCCGGGAGGCAGATTGCTGGACGTCGGCTGCGGGACCGGGGGATTTTTACGGGCGGTGGCCGCCGCCGGCTGGGAGGTTTACGGGCTTGAGCCCTCCGCCCGGGCGGCCAAGCTCGCTGCCCAGGCGTGCGGCGCGCCCATCATCACGGCGCGTCTTGAAGACGCGGACCTGCCCCCCGAGTTTTTCGACGTGGTTACCCTCTGGGACGTCCTGGAACACTTGCATGACCCGAAGGCCGGACTGGCGAAGGTGAGCAGGAGTCTGAGGACCGGCGGCCTTCTGGTAGTGAGTACCCCTGATTTTGATTCCCCCGACCGGAGGCTCTTCGGCAAGTACTGGTTTGGTTACGACCTGCCCCGTCACCTGTATATCTTTGACCGCAAGACTGTGACCGCCTTGTTGGACCAGGTGGGGTTTAAGGTGCTGGAAATTGGCCACTTTACCGCCCATTATCAGGTCCTGGCCGGGAGTGTCCGGCACATGACCACGGCTATCCTCGGGGCCACCTTAGGGCAGCTGGTTTATGCGGTTGTTTACTCTCCCCCACTTCGCCTTGTTACATTCCCAGTGGTTAAACTTTGTGCGGAGCTTAATATTGGACCCGTTATGACGGTCTTCGCCCGGAAGGCTTAAAGGTGCTTGAAATAAGGCCGGTCGGGTCTCATGGCACAGATATCGTCCGGGGTTATGACGGGATCTACGCCCGAACTCCGCTGGAACACGGCATCTCGTTTTACCTGGAGATGTTCGACCATCTTGAGGCCAGGCCGGGCCAGCGGTTTCTGGATGTCGCCTGCGGTTCGGGAAGGCTGGTGGCGGTGGCCGAAGGGCAGGGGCTACTGGCCGTCGGCCTCGATATCTCGAGAACGGCGCTGGGCCTCGGACGCGGGTCCTTGGGCCTTAAGCGTCTGGTACTGGGGGCTGGGGAGGCCCTGCCCTTTAAGGGCGAAACCTTCGACCGAATTGCGGTCATCGGCAGCTTGGAGCACTTCTGGGACCCGGCTGTGGGTGTCCGTGAGGTTTGCCGGGTGCTCCGGCCGGGTGGCCGGGCGGTGATTCTGGTTCCCAATACCTTCAGCCTTACCCATGTCCTCTACGTTTGGCGTAAAGGGGAGGTTTTCGACGACGGACAACCCCTCCAGCGCTACGCCACCCGAAAGCAGTGGCAGCGGCTCATCGAGGCCGGGGGCCTCATCGTCCATGAGGTCAGACGCTACGAGCGGGAAAGGCCGCGGCGGCTCTGGGACTGGCTGGGCTATCTGCGCCGGCCGGGGCGGCTTGTGCGCTGGCTTTTGGGGGGCCTGGTGCCCCTGGACGCGGTGAACTGCTTTGTGTTCATTTGCGGCCGGCCCGAGGAACGGTGATGGACCCGCAGGAATACCACCGGATAGCCCGGCTCGAGGGGGCGCACTGGTGGTATCGGGGGATGGGGGAGGTTGCCCTGGGGTTGCTGGAGGGGGTAAAATTGGCCCGGCCGGCCCTCATTCTCGATGCCGGTTGCGGCCCGGGCGGAACCTCCGCCCGCTTTAAGCCCCTGGGCCGGGTCGTCGGCCTCGACCTG
>JBHOQU010000052.1:0-58255 GCA_042408785.1 Dehalococcoidia bacterium
CCTTCTTAGCCCCTGCACTCTCTGCCCCGCTTCCCGCACGGCATAGTAGGCCCTGCTCTTACACAAAGGATGCCCAAGAGCCCTCAGCGCCAGGGCAACAGCTCCATAGCTGCAGCACCGCCGGCCCTCCCAGACGCAGGGGGCTTTTGGCCTTGCTCACCCCCTTGGGATAGACCCTCAGGCAGTGGTACCTCTTCGCCCGCACCTCATGGACCAGGGTATCCCGCAGACGCTTGGAATAAAGCTGCCGAAGATACAGGCGCTTGTCACCACAGCCAGGATAGGGACAGACCTGCGGCTCCTCATATGCCTCAGGCTGCACATCAGCAAGCACTTGTATTCCCCTCCTTCGGCATCTACGCCCGTCTATTATCCACGAAAAATACCCGCCAGTGAACAGTCACGGAACGCCCCGGACCTTGACAAAAGGGTAGGAACCAGCTAATATTAACATAGAAATTAACCTTGATTAAATCCTGCCGGAGGGACCGGATGAAGCAGGCCGTTGAGGATTACCTGAAGCTGATTTACAAGGTCCAGCAGCGCCAGCGTCGGGTCTCTACCTCGGCCATCGCCGAGGGTCTGGGCGTCAGCGCCCCGGCCGCGACCAGTATGATTCAGCGCCTGGCCGAGATGGGCCTGCTCCGCTACACGCCCTACCGTGGCGTCGAGCTGACCGAGAAGGGCGCCCGCATTGCCCTGGAGGTCATCCGCCACCACCGGCTCTGGGAGCTGTTCCTGGCCCGGGCCCTCAACATGCCCCTGGACGCCGTCCACGCTGAGGCCGAGCGGCTGGAGCATGCCCTCTCCGATGCCCTCGAAGACGCCATTGACGCCGCCCTCGGCTACCCCACGGTGGACCCCCACGGGGACCCGATACCCTCCAAAGACGGGACGATCCAGGAGCCCGACTACATCCCCCTGGGCGCCCTCCCGGCCGGAACCCGGGCCTGGGTCCGGCGGGTGCCCGATACCGATCCGGCCCTTCTCCGCTACCTGGCGGACCTGGGACTGGTTCCGGGGGCGCTGGTCGACGTCAAAGAGGTGGCCCCCTTTAACGGTCCGGTCCACCTGCGGGTGGGGGACCGGGAGCATGCCATCGGTCGGGAGGTCGCCGGCCGCATTTTCGTCGAACCTGTATCGGGTCAGGACTGAGGTTTCAGGGGGCGGACCCGTGGACCGTTCCCGTTCACGCCAGTCCCGGCGAACCGTGTCGGTCCTCCTGCTGGCGGCCCTTTTGGCCCTTTCCGCCTGCGCCCCCATCGGCCGGGCGGCCGACCCCTCCGAGCTGGCCGGCCGGCCGGTGCGGGTGGTGACGACGACCGGTCTCATCGCCGACGCCGTGAGGCAGGTCGGGGGCAGTCGGGTGGAGGTCACGGCCCTGATGGGTCCCGGCGTTGACCCCCACCTTTACAAGGCGCGGGAGGGCGACGTTTTGCGGCTGGCCCGGGCCGACATCGTCTTCTACCATGGCCTCCACCTGGAGGCCAAGATGGCGGACGTCCTGTCCGAGATGGGCCGGTGGGTGCCGACCTATGCGGTGGGCAACGCCGTCGACCCGGCCGACCTCCTCTATCCGGAGGGGTCGGCCGGCAGTCCGGACCCCCACATCTGGTTTGATGTCCGTCTCTGGATGCGGGTGGTCGCCTCCATCGCCGATGCCCTGGCCGAGCGGGACCCGGCCCACCGGGAGGTTTACCGGGCCAACGCCGAGGCTTACCTGCGGGACCTGGCAGAGCTCGATGGGTGGGTCCGGGAGCAGGTTGGTCGGGTTCCCCCAGAACAGCGGGTGCTGGTTACGGCCCACGACGCTTTCGGGTACTTTGCCCGGGCCTATAACTTCGAGGTCCGGGGGCTTCAGGGCATCAGCACCGTCGCCGAGGCCGGCATCGCCGACGTCCAGGAGCTGGCCGATTTCATCGTCCGGCGGCGCATTCGGGCGATTTTCGTCGAAAGCAGCGTGCCGGTTCGGAACATCGAGGCCGTCCAGGAGGCGGTGCGGGCCCGGGGTTGGGAGGTTGCCATCGGCGGCCAGCTTTACTCCGACTCCCTGGGCGAGCCGGACACCGAGGCGGGCACCTACACCGGAATGGTTCGCCACAACGTTCGGACCATCGTCGAGGCCCTTGCCGGGCAAGCTTCCCCTCATGGAGGCAGCCGATGACCCAGCCTCTTCCGAAGGACGCCCTTGCCGTCGAGGTCGCTGACCTCACCGTGGCTTACCGCGACCGACCGGTCCTGTGGGACGTGGATGTGGAGGTGCCGGCCGGGGTGCTTATGGCCGTCGTCGGCCCCAACGGGGCCGGCAAGACCACCCTCCTTAAGGCGCTGCTCGGGCTGGTCCGGCCGGCGGCCGGGACCGTCCGCATCTTCGGCCAGCCGATAAAAGCAATGCGGCACCTGGTGGGCTACGTGCCCCAGCACCGGGAGGTCGACTGGGACTTTCCCACGAACGTCCTGGATGTGGTTATGATGGGCCGCTACGGCCACCTGGGCTGGTTGCGGCGGCCCGGAGCCCGGGAGCGGGCCATGGCCCTGGCTGCCCTGGAGCAGGTGGGAATGCGGGAGCTGGCCGACCGTCAGATAAGCCAGCTTTCCGGCGGCCAGCAGCAGCGGGTCTTCCTGGCCCGGGCCCTAGTCCAGGACGCCCAGATTTACCTGATGGACGAACCCTTCGCCGGGGTTGATGCCCTGACCGAGCGGGCGATCCTGAACGTAATGCGGTCCCTGCGGGCGGCGGGTAAGACCGTGGTGGTCGTCCACCATGACCTCCAGACGGTGCGGGAGTACTTCGACTGGGTGCTGCTGCTTAACGTGCGCCGGATCGCCTGCGGACCGGTCGCCGAGGTCTTTACCGAGGAAAACCTCCGCCAGACCTATGGGGGCCGGGCGGTGGCCCTGGAGGCCAGGAGGCCGTGATGGGTCCACTGGACCGCTGGGTCTTGCTCCTCGCCGACCACACCATCCGAACGGTGGCGGCCGGGGCGGTGCTGATGGGGATTACCAGCGGCGTTCTGGGGGTTTACGCCCTCCTGCGCCGCCAGAGCCTCCTGGGGGATGCCATGAGCCACGCAGCCCTGCCGGGTCTTGCCCTCGCCTTCCTGCTTACCCGGAGCAAGGAGTCGGCGTTTCTCCTGCTGGGGGCGGCCCTGGCGGCGTGGGTCGGAGCCCTCGGGATTATCGCCATCACCAACTACACCCGCCTTAAGCCTGACGCCGCCCTGGGAATCGTCCTTTCGGTCTTTTTCGGCTTCGGCCTAGTGCTCCTTACGGTGATTCAGCGGCTGCCCACGGCCGCCCAGGCCGGCCTTGACAAGTTCCTGTTCGGTCAGGCCGCAACCCTCCTTCAACGGGACGTGGTGGTCATTGGGGCCATCGCCACCCTGGCCTTGGGGGCCGTCGTCCTCGGCTGGAAGGAATTTAAGCTTTTAAGCTTCGACCCGGCCTTTGCCGCCGTTCAGGGATTTCCGGTCCGACTGCTGGACGTGGTGTTAACCAGCCTGATGGTTCTGGCCATCGTCGCCGGGTTGCAGACGGTCGGGGTCGTGCTGATGAGCGCCATGCTCATCGCCCCGGCTGCGGCCGCCCGCCAATGGACCGACCGGCTTTCGACGATGGTGCTTTTAGCCGCCCTCTTCGGGGCGGCCGCCGGCATCGGCGGGGTGGTCTTGAGCAGTCTGGGGGATAGCCTCCCGACGGGCCCCACCATTGTGGTCTGCGCCAGCCTGCTGGTTTACGGGTCGTTGCTCTTTGCCCCCCACCGCGGGCTGGTCTGGCAGTGGCTGGTGGCCGGCCGCCGCCAGCGCGCGGTCAGGGCCCTCCAGGTGCTGGCCCAGCTTTACTGGCTTGGCACCCAGCATGGGGATCCCTTCCACCCCCATCCGGCCGGGGCCCTGCGGGCGCTGGCGGGTTCCGGGGTGGGGGCGAGCCTGGGCGAGCTGGCCCGGCGAAACTGGGTGCGCCGGCTGGATGACGGCCGGGTGGCCCTGACCCCGGAGGGTCTGGCGGCCGTCCTGGACTTCCTGCAGCAGGCCGCGCCGGACGCGCCCGCCAGGGCTGAGTCCAAACCGGAGGCGGGGCCATGACCGGCCTTCAGCTTGAGATCCAGCTGGTTGCGGTGCTGGCGGCGGCCGCCTGCGCCCTTTCGGGGACTTTTCTAGTCCTGCGGCGGGTGGCGCTGATAAGCGACGCCATCAGCCACACCGTCCTGCTGGGTATCGTGGTCATGTTTCTGGTTACCCGGGACCTACATTCGCCCCTCCTGGTGATGGGGGCGGCCCTTACCGGGCTGGTGACCGTCGGGCTGGTTTCCCTCCTCCTTCGCACCGGCCTGGTGCGGGAGGATGCAGCCATCGGCCTGGTCTTCCCCCTCCTGTTCAGCATCGGCGTAATCCTTATCTCCTGGTACGCCGAATACGTCCACCTGGACGTGGATGCCGTCCTGCTGGGGGAGCTGGCCTTTGCCCCCTTTGACCGGCTGGAGGTGAACGGCCTCGACCTCGGACCCCGCCGGGCCTGGCTTATGGGGGCCATTCTGGCCCTTAACCTGTTCTTCGTGATGGCCCTTTACAAGGAGCTCAAGCTCACGGCCTTCGACCCGGGGCTGGCCGCCGTACTCGGCTTTTCCCCCGCCCTCGTCCACACCCTCCACCTGGGGGTGGTTTCGGTGACGGCGGTGGGGGCCTTTGACGCCGTGGGGGTAGTTCTGACGGTTGCTCTCTTTATCGTGCCCCCGGCAACGGCCCTGCTGCTGACCGACCGTCTGCCCGTAGTAATCGGCCTGGCCGTGGCCATTGGGGCGGCCTCGGCCGTCGGGGGTTACTGGGTGGCCCACACCTTTGACACCTCCATCGCCGGGTCCATGGCCACCCTGGGGGGCGTCTTCTTCGGGCTGGCCTTCCTCGGCTCGCCCACCCAGGGTCTGGTGGCCCGGGCCTTGCGGCACCGGCGGCAGCGGTGGGAGTTTGCCCTCCGCCTGCTGGTAATGCACCTGCTCACCCACGAAGGCACCGCCGCCGAGGCCAGCGAGGCGGCCGCCGCAGAGCTGCCAGCCCACCTCCGCTGGGAGCCCCGGTTTGCGGCGGCGGTTGCCCGGCTCGCCGAGCAGGCCGGACTGGTGGAGCACCGCAATGGCCTGCTGGTGCTCACCCCCCGGGGGCGGGAGCTGGCCCGGGAGGTGATGCTCTACGGCACCGGCTAGGCCGGACGCCTCGGCCCGGGCGGAATAAGGCCCCCGGCCTTGAGCAGGGCCAGGGCAAGACCCCAGCGCAGGTAGATGCCGGCCGTGACGACCCAGCGGAGCAGGGGCGGGTTGGCGGGGGCGTAGTGTTTTCGATAAAAAATTAGCATTGCCCGATAAAACTCGCGAACGGCCCGGGCCCGGGCCCGCCGGGTGCTTTCCCCCTTGTGGTGCAGAACCACCACCTTCGGATAGTAAAGTACCTTCCAGCCGCGGGCCTTGACCCGGAAGGCCAGGTCCAGGTCCTCGCCGTAAAGGAAGAAGTCTTCGTCCATCGGGCCGGCCGCTTCCAGGGCCTCCCGGCGGACCAGCATAAAGGCCCCCACCACCGAGTCCACCTCGGTCTCAACGTCTGGGTCCAGGTAGGTGAGGTTATACCGACCGAACCGCCGGCTTCGGGGGAAGAGGCGGCTTAAGCCCACCATCCGGTAGAAGGAGACCTCGGGGCTGGGGAAGCTCCGACGGCAGGCCAGGTCGAGGCTTCCGTCGGGCCGAACCAGTTTCGGGCCGGCGATTCCCGCCTCCGGGTTGCGGTCAAGGTAGGCCACCATTTCGGCGATGCCTTCCGGAGGGACCTCAGTGTCGGGGTTGAGGAGCAGGATATAGCGGGGCGGGGGTGTCTGGGCCAGAAAATATCTTATGCCCAGGTTGTTGGCCGCGGAATACCCCCGGTTTTCGGCGCTTACGATGAGGTGAACCTGGGGGAACTCAGCGCGAACCAGGTCTGCCGAGCCGTCGGCGGAGCCGTTGTCGACGACGCAGACCGCCAGCTCCACCCCCCGGCTGGCCAGCACCGACCGGAGGCACTTCCGCAAAAGGTCGGCCACGTTGTAGCTGACGATAATGACCCCGACGTCCGGCATGGCCTGAACGGTCCCGTATTGTACTATAAACTTAGGGCTGGCGCATCGCCAGAAAGGAGTTTTAGAGTGCCCGAAGGCTTGGATATCGGACCCGCCGAACTACGGGACCTTTTCGCCCGGGGTGAGCCGGTGTTTATCCTGGACGTCCGCACCCCGGAAGAGTTTGTCGGCTGGCACATCCCTGGGGCGGTGAACGTCCCGGTGGATGTCGTCGAGGCCGACCCCGGCGCCGTCGCCCTGCCGGCCGACCGGCCGGTTATTGCGGTGTGCGCCCACGGGAACCGGTCGGCCCGGGCGGCGGCCGCCCTTCGGGCCCGGGGTATTGAGGCCTGGAGCTTGGCCGGGGGAATGGTCGGCTGGAACGCCGTTTACGAGGCGGTCACCGTGCCGGTGGGTCTGGCCGGGGTGGAGGTGATCCAGGTCAGGCGGCCCGGAAAGGGCTGCCTGGGCTACGTTATCCGGGTCGGGTCGGCCGCCGTGGTGGTCTGTCCCACCGCCCACGTCGAAGAGTTTCTCCGACCCGTCGATGAACGGGGCGCCCGGGTGGTTGCGGTGGCCGACACCCACCTGCATGCTGACCACGTGTCGGGGGCGCGGGAGCTGGCGGCTCGGACCGGGGCGGTCCTGCTGTTGAGCGGGTCGGAACCGTACGAGTTTGACGGTTTTGTGCCGATCCAAGACGGCCTCGAACTGCCCCTGGCCGATGGCCTTTCCCTGGTGGCCCTCACCACGCCGGGGCACACCCCCGGCTCGGTAACCTTTCGGCTGGGGGATGCGGCCCTCTTCACCGGGGATACCCTCTTTGTCGAAAGCATCGGTCGGCCGGACCTGCGGGAGGATGCCGAGGCCCAGGCCCGGCAGCTTTACCGAACCTACACCGAGCGGCTGGCCGGGCTCCCGGCCGGAATGCTGGTTCTGCCGGCCCATTTCAGCGAGGCCGTCCCCTACCGCTGGGGCGAGCCCATCGCCGCGCCCCTTGGGGCCGTCCTGGATGTCCTGCCTTTCCTGCGACTCTCCGAAGAAGAATTTGTCCGGCAGGTGCTGACCAACCTTCCGGAACAGCCGCCCAACTTCCGGGCAATTCAGCAGATTAACCGGAGAGGGCTTCTGCCGGTTCCGGCCGAGCTGGCCGAGCTGGAGGCGGGCCCGAACCGGTGTGGGGTGCGCCTGGGTCCTTAAATGGCCGAAATTCGGGTTGCCATCCTGACGGTGAGCGACGGGGTGGCCGCCGGCCGGCGGGAGGACCGGAGCGGCGAGGTCATTCGGCAAGTGGCGACGGAGGCCGGCTGGGTGGTGGTCGATTACCGGGTCGTGCCCGACGAGGCTCCCCTGATTATGCGGGCCCTTCGGGAGTGGGCCGACGCCGGGGCGGCCGACCTCATCCTGACCACCGGCGGGACCGGCGTGGCGCCCCGGGACGTAACCCCAGAAGCTACGGCCGCGGTGGTCGAGCGGCCGGTTCCCGGCCTGGCCGAGGCGATCCGGCTTAAAAGCCTGGAATTCACCCCCTTTGCCATGCTGAGCCGGGGGATGGCTGGCATCCGGGGCCGGAGCCTGATCGTGAACCTGCCCGGGAATCCCCAGGGGGTGCGCCAGGCCCTGGAGATTATTCGGCCGACCCTGCCCCACGCGGTGGGGCTTCTGCGGGAGGAACCCACCGACCACCGGCCCCATGCGCATTGACATCCTCACCCTCTTTCCGGGGATGTTCCGGGGCCCCTTCGAGGAGAGCATTATCAAGCGGGCCGTCGAGCGCCGGCTGGTGGAGATAAACCTTTACAACTTTCGGGAGTGGGCCACCGACCGGCACAAGACGGTGGACGACTACCCGTACGGGGGCGGGGCTGGGATGGTCTTAAAGCCCGAACCTATCTTCCGGGCGGTGGAGGCCATCACCGGTCTGAGTTTCCGGCCGACCCCCGAGGTGCCCCAGCCGAAGCGGCTGGTCCCGCCCGACACGGCCATCATCCTGATGAGCCCGCAGGGGCGGGTGTTTAACCAGGAGATTGCCCGGGAGCTTGCCCGCCTTCGCCGGCTGATTTTAATTTGCGGCCATTATGAGGGTTTTGACGACCGGGTGCGGCATCTGGTCACCGATGAGCTTTCCATCGGGGACTACGTGCTTACCGGCGGCGAACTTCCGGCGATGGTCATCGTGGATGCGGTGGTGCGGCTGGTGCCGGGGGTGCTGGGGGCGGAGGAGGCGCCCCTGGAGGAATCCTTCAGCGACGGGCTCCTCGAGTACCCGCAGTACACCCGGCCGGCCGATTTCCGGGGCTGGAAGGTGCCGGAGGTCCTGCTTTCGGGCCACCACGGGCGGATCCGGCAGTGGCGGCGGGAACAGGCCCTGCTTCGCACCTTCTTTCGCCGGCCGGACCTGCTGGAAAAGGCGAAGCTGACCGCGGAAGAGCGCCGGCTTATCGAATTCTGGCGGGATAACCCGCCGGAATCCCCGTTTGACCCCTAACCTTCCGGCTCCTGCGGGGCTTCGGCCTCGACGGGCCCCAGCTCGAAAGCCATCGCCCGGCCGGTCTAGCCGGTCCGCTCCTTTACTTTGGCGGCACGGCCGATCCGCTCCCGTAGGTAGTAAAGCCTGGCCCGGCGAACCCGACCCCGACGGAGGACCTCCACCTTCTCGATTCGGGGTGAGTAGAGGGGGAAGGTGCGCTCGACGCCCACCCCGTGGCTTACGCGGCGGACGGTGAAGGTGGCGCTGGGCCCGCCCCGGCGAATTCGAAGGACCGTACCCTCGAAGACCTGGGTGCGCTCCCGGCCCCCCTCGGTTATCCGGAAGTGAACCCGGATGGTGTCTCCGGGACCGAATTCGGGGATATTGGGGTTGGGCTGAACGGGAACTAGGGATTCAACGTTCATCGTCGGTTTCCTCGTCTGAGATTATAACAGGGGCCGAGCCGGGACCGCCAGACGCCAAGGCTTACCCGACAAGTATCTCCAGCCGGTCGTCCACCCGCCGGACCGGCGTGCCGAGCTTGAAGCAGAGGGTGGACATGCGGCTTAAGATGGCTTCCCGGTAAAGGCTCGGGGCCAGCCGGGCCTGGAAGTCGGCGATAATCGTCGGCGTAAGGACGACCTTTTTGATCCTGGGGCCGCCGAGCTGCACCTCAAAAATAAATGACCAGTCGTTTCGTTCCACCTCATCGACGGCGTAATCGTCGACGAAATCGCCGCAGCTGTAAAAGACCGGCCGGCCGTCCATTACCTCAACGCCCCGGAAGATGTGGGCGCTGTGGCCGTGGATGATGTCGGCCCCGGCCTCGATGAGCTTGCGGGCCGCCGGTCGGTGCTCGGCCGGCGGGTCGTAGCCCCAGTTGGGGCCCCAGTGCAGGGAGACGATTACCAGGTCGGAGCGGGCCTTGGCCGCCGCCACCAGTTCTAAGAGAGCCGCAAACCTGGGGTCGTCTGGCCGGATGGGCACGTAGAAGATGCCGGGGTGCGCTTCGGTCGCCTCCCAGTCGGGCTGGTTGTCGGTGGCGGCGATGAAGGCCACGCTCAGGCCGGCCACCTCCAGCTCGGCGGCCTTTCGGGCCTCGGGCAGGTTTCGGCCGGCGCCGGCCCGGACGATTCCGGCCCGGTCCAGGTTAGCGGCGGTCTCCAGGAGACCCACGTCCCCGTAGTCCATGACGTGATTGTTGGCCAGGCAAGCGGCCCGTACCCCCGCCACCCGCAGGACCTCCACGTTTTTGGCGTCGGTCCGGAAGCAGAACCGCTTGCCGGGCACCGGCTCGCCCCAGTCGGTAATGGCGCACTCCAGGTTAATAAAAACGGCGGCCGCCCGTCGGAGAAGCCGGAGGGTATCCCCCCAAACATACTCGGGCGGCCGCCCCTTTAGCTCTTGATTCACGAGGCGGCCCAGCATCACATCCCCGAGGAAGATCAGGCTAACCGCCTCCGCCACGGCCCGCCCACTGCCTGCCGACCGGAGGGCCGGGTTACCTGCCGGCCCAGACGGCCTTTACGGTCTCCGCCCGGAGGTCCACCACCGCGTAGCTCCCCTCGGCCAGCCGGCCCGGGGTGACCACCAGGGTTCGGCCGAGGCGCCGGTCTTCGATGCGGCCGTCGGGGCTCGTTACAAAGGCGAAGTCCGGCTGGAACTCCTTAATGAGGTGGTCGATGACCCGGTGCATCGCCTCGTGGGGAAGGCCGGCCTCGTGAAAGAGGAGGATCCGGCGCCGGTCGAAGCGCCGCAGGAAATTGAGGCCGAATTCTGCCTCCCAGGCTGGGTGCTCGATGACGAAGTAATCCTCGTGGTTTTCCCGCTCGACGATGCGCCCGCCGAAGCCGGCCACCACCCAGTCCGTGGTAAAGAAGGCCGGGGCCAGGTGCACCCCCTGAATCTGCCCGGCCACCACCTCGTGGTTGACGGCCGACTGCCAGTAGAGGCGGGCCGGCGCGTCATACCAGCCCGGAATGTGGTAGCAGGGGATCCGCAACTCGGCTAAGGTGTCGAAAAAGAGCTCTAAAAACCGGATGTCTTGCTTTTCCTGCTCCTGAACCACCGGGTCGGGATAGGTGGGCTGGGTCCCACTCTCCTGAATCTCCCGCCAGCGGCCGAATCTGGCACCCCCACCCAGGATACTGCCGAGGCAGAAGATGGCTTCGACCCCCTCGCCGGCTACGATTTCCCGCAGGGATTTAACCGCGTTTTCGCTACCGCGGATTTCGGCGATGACCAACGTTTTCACCATTCTCCTCCTGCTCAGGAGTTCACGGTCATTTTAGGGTATTCTTTGCGGCCGGGCAGCCTGCCCGGTGCTAAAGGATGCTTCAGCCGACTTCCCCCTCAAAACCAACCTCCACCCGGCCGTCGGGGTGCAAGAACACGGGGACGGTGTCCTGGCCGGAGAGGCGGAAGACGTCGTCCCACCACTCAGGATTATCGTCGACGATGCGCTCTTCGAAGTCGACGGCCCGTTCCCGCAGGGCATTGCGGGCCCGCTCGCAGGTGGGGCAGGTGGCCAGCGAATACATGATCAGTTTTCCCATGGTAGCCCCCGTGTAGCTGGGCAGGATGCTGGGCTGAGGCTCAGGCCTGAAGCGGCCGGCCCGGTCACAATTTTAAAGCAGGGGGCGCCGCCCGGACAAAGCCGGGCACCCGACTACCCCCGACGGCCGGCTATAATCTTTAGCGTGACCGGGCCCCTGTTAGAGGTTCGCAACCTGAGCAAAGGGTTCGAGTCGGCCGCCGGCTACCTGCCGGTGCTGCGGGAGTTGAGCTTTCAGGTCGGGGCCGGGGAGTTTGTGGCCGTAGTTGGACCGAGCGGCTGCGGCAAGACCACCCTGCTGCGAGTCATCGGCGGCCTGCTCCCGCCGTCGGCCGGTAAGGTGGCCATTGCCGGCCAGGAGCCCGAGCTGGCCCGCCGGCAGAAACAGGTCGGCTTCGTCTTCCAGACGCCGGCCCTTCTGCCCTGGCGGACGGTGCTGGACAACATCCGGCTGGCCCTGGAGGTCAACCGGGTTTCCCGTCCGGCCCTCGCCCCGGAGGAGCTGTTGCGGCTTACGGGTCTGGCCGAGTTTGCCCACTACTATCCCCACCAGCTCTCCGGGGGCATGGCCCAACGGGTGGCGCTGGCCCGGGCCCTGGTCTTCAACCCGCAACTGTTACTGATGGACGAGCCCTTCAGCGCCCTCGATGAGCTTACCCGTTCGGCCATGAGGTACGAGCTGCTTCGGGTCTGGGAACAGACCCGAAAGACGGTGGTTTTCGTCACCCACTCCATCCCGGAGGCGGTGATTCTGGCCGACCGGGTTCTGGTGCTCTCGCACCGGCCGGCCCGGCTGGCCGGGGAGCTTAAGGTGGACCTTCCCCGACCCCGCCACGAGGATATGGAGGATTCGGCCCCCTTTCGGGAGGCAGTCCGATGGCTCAAGTCGAGGCTGCGGGCGGCCTAGCCCCTAAGGGCCGGACGGGGGTGGGCGGAGTGCTGGCCGAGGTCGGACCCCCGGTCGCCGCCTTCCTGCTGCTGGCCGCCCTCTGGGAGGGCTGGGTCCGGCTCCGGGGAATTCCCCCATACCTGCTGCCGGCCCCTTCGGCGGTGGCCGCCCGGCTGCTGGCCGAGGGCCCCACCCTCCTGGCCGAAGGGGTTTACACCCTGCTGGAGGCCCTTTTAGGCTTCGGCCTGGGCAGCGCCTTGGCCGTCGGGGCGGCGGTGGCCATGGCCCAGTGGCGGCTGCTGGAGCGGAGCCTTTACCCCCTGGCCATCCTGGTAAAAGTTACCCCCGTGGTTACGGTGGCCCCCCTCTTCATCATCTGGTTCGGCTTCGGGCTTCTGCCCAAGGTGCTCATCGCCGCCCTGATAACCTTCTTCCCCGTCTTGGTAAACGCCGTTACCGGCTTCCGGGCCGTCGACCCGGCCGCCCTGGAGTTTCTGCAGTCCATCGGCGCCTCCAAGTGGGAAATCTTCGTAAAGCTGCGGTTTCCCGGCAGCCTGCCCTACCTTTTTGCGGCCTTCAGGGTCTCGGTGGTGCTGGGCTTAATCGGGGCGGTGGTGGCCGAGTGGCTCGGGGCCGACCGGGGCCTGGGCCGGGCCGTCCTTTTGGCCAACCAGAACCTGGACATGGCCGGGCTCTTTGCCGGGGTGTTTCTGCTGGCCCTGGGCGGGGTGGGTCTTACCGGCCTGATTCGCCTCTGGGAAAAGCAGGTCCTTTTCTGGCACGAAAGCCGGCTCGACACCGAAGAGCTTGCCGAAAGGGGGACAGCCGATGGTTAAGCGGCTTGCGGTTTTTCTGCTTGCCCTAAGCCTGGTCCTGGGGGGCTGCGGGCCTGGGACCGCGGGGATGGTGCCGGCCCCGGCTTCGCCCCAAAGGCCGCCTAAAAAGGCGGTCTTTATGGCCGGTTACAAGCCCCAGGCCAACCTGCCATTTGTGGGGGTGTATGTGGCGCAGGAGAAGGGGTTTTTTAAGGAGCAGAACCTTTCGGTGGAGATTTTGCATTCGGCCGGGCAGGGGGAGCACCTAAAGCTGCTCTTGGCCGGGCACATCCAATTTACGACGGCCAACGCCGAGTCGGTCTTAAAGCAGATTGCGGACGCCGATGCGCCTATAACGGCCGTGGCGTTAATCGGCCAGAAGAGCGAGCAGGCCTATGCGGTGCTGGCCGATTCGGGGATAAACAGTCCGAAGGATTGGGAGGGTCGAACGGTCGGCTACAAGGTATACCCTTCGCCTGAGTACCTGGCGATTTTGAAGGCGGCCGGGGTTGACCGGTCGAAGGTGCGGGAGGTGGCGGTGGGTTTTGACCCCCGGGTTTTGCTGGAGCGGAAGGTGGACGTTTACCCCCTGTTTATATCCAACGAGCCGTATCTGTTGCGCAAGCTTGGGGCGGAAATCAGGCTCTTTGATGCGGCCCAGTACGGGGTGCCGACCCTGGGCCTTACTTACATTGTGAAAAGGGACCTGATTGACGAGGACCCCGACCTTATCGAGCGGTTTTTAAAGGCGGCCTTGCGGGGCCTTTATTACGCCTTTGAGCATGAGGCCGAGGCGGTGGACATCATCATGAAGTATGCGCCGCGGGAGGACCGGGACCACATGGCGTATATGTTTGCGACGGAGCGGGGGCGGGCCCTTACGGAGCTTACCCGGAGCCGGGGGCTTGGGTTCATGACGGCGGAGCAGTGGCGGGCCCTACATGATATGCTGGTGGAATTTAAGGGGATCTCCAGGCCCATCGACGTTGAGCGGGCCTTTACCGACCGGTTCTTGAAGAAAATCTACGACGCCCAGGGCGGACTGATATGGCCGTAAAGGTCACCGTTCTGGCCGGGGGTGTGGGGGCGGCCAGGTTTTTAGCCGGCCTGGTCCGGGTGGTTGACCCGGCCGAAGTGGCCGTCGTGGGAAATGTGGGCGACGACGTGGAGTTTTACGGCCTCTACATCTGCCCGGACCTGGACACGGTCCTTTACACCCTGGCCGGGGTGGTCCACCCGCAGCAGGGGTGGGGGCGGGCCGGGGACACCTTTCGGGTCCAGGCCGAGCTTGGCCGCTTCGGCCTGCCGGTCTGGTTCCGGCTTGGGGACCTCGACCTGGCCACCCACATCTTCCGCAGCTACCGGCTGCGGCAGGGGGCGACCCTGGCCGAGGTGACGGCGGAAATCGCCCGGGCCTTCGGGTTGGGGGTTCGGCTGATGCCGGTAAGCAACGACCCGGTCCGGACCCGGGTTCGGACTTCGGGAGGCTGGCTCGACTTTCAGGAGTATTTCGTGCGGCTGGGCACGGGGCCGGAGGTGCTGGAGGTGCGGTTTGAGGGGGCGGAGGCGGCCCGGCCGGCCCCTGGGGTGGTGGAGGCCATCGGCGACTCTGAGGTGGTGATTTTGGCGCCCAGCAACCCCATCATCAGCCTGGGGCCGATCCTGGCGGTGGCTGGGCTCCGGGAGGCCCTGCGGTCGACCCGGGCGGTGGTGGCCGGGATAAGCCCCATTGTGGGCGGCCGGGCCATTAAGGGTCCGGCCGACCGGATGCTTAGAAGCCTGGGGCTGGAGGCTTCGGCGGCCGGGGTTGCCCGCCTATATGCTGATTTCCTGGACGTGTGGGTTATCGACCGGGCCGATGCCGACCTGGCGGCCGAAATCGAAAAGCTGGGGGTCCGGCCGGTGGTGGCCGACACCATCATGGCCGACCCGGAGCGGGCCGCCGGGCTGGCCCGGATGCTGCTGGGGGAGGTGTGCCGCTGGCCAGCATAATCGTGCCGGTGAAGGACTTCGGGCGGGCCAAGCAGCGGCTCGCCGAGGCCCTTCCGCCCGAGGCCCGGCGGGGCCTGGTGGAGGCGATGTTTCGGGATGTGATGGGGGCCCTCTGCGGGGCGGACCTCATCGGCCAGACGGTGGTGGTTACAGTGGAGCCGACGATTGGAAAGCTCGCCCGGCAACTGGGGGCCAGGGTTTTGCGGGAGCCCGAAGGCTCCGGGGTGAATGAAATCCTGGACCGGGCGGTGGCCGACCTGGGCCTGCCCGAGCACGAGGCGGTGCTCATCCTGGCCGCCGACCTTCCCCTGGTTACCCCTGAGGAGGTGGCGGCCCTGCTGGCGGCCGTGCCCGGGGAGGCGGGGGTCGTCATCGGCCGCAACCTTGAGGGGGAGGGAACCAACGCCCTCCTGCGCCGGCCGCCCCTGGCCATTCCGGCCGCCTTCGGTCCGGGCAGTTTCGGCCGCTACCTGGCGGCGGCGATGGCCCGGAACTTGCCCGTCAGGGTGCTAGACCTCCCAGGCGTTGCCCTGGACATCGACACGCCCCAGGACCTGGAACGGCTCAAGGCTGCCGGCCGGGAATGTCACACCCTGCGGTATATTCAGGAGCAGGGCCTTTAAAGTCGCTCCCATGACCTGACCTGGAGGTAGCTGACTTGCTCGGTTTCATCGGCGGTACCGGCCCTGAGGGGATGGGCCTCGCCGCCCGGTTTGCCCTGGCCGGCGAGGCGGTGCTCATCGGTTCCCGGAGTGCTGACCGGGCGGCCGACGCGGTGGGCAAACTCCGGGCGATGTTGCCCGAGGCCCGGATTGAGGGGGGACTGAATGAAGATGTGGCCGCCCGGGCAGAGGTTATTTTTCTAACTATCCCCTACGACGGCCAGCAGGAGCTTCTGCCCAGACTGGCCCGGGCCGCGGCCGGCAAAATCGTGGTGAGCACCGTCTCCGCCCTTAAGGTCGAGAAAGGCCGGGTGTTTTCCCGGCCGGTGCCGGCCGGTTCGGCGGCCGAAGAGGCGGCCGAGCTTCTGCCCGGATCCCGGATGGTGGGGGCCTTCCACCACGTGGGCGCCCACCAGCTTCTGGACCTGAACCTTCGGCTGGACTGTGACGTGCTGGTGGCCGGGGATGACCGGGAGGCCAAGGAGGCCATACTGGCCTTGGGGCGGAAGATTCCGGGCATCCGCACCCTGGATGCCGGGGGCCTGCACGTCTGCCGGTACCTGGAGGCCTTTACGGCGGTCCTTTTGACCCTTAACCGGCGCTACCGAACCACCACGACCCTCAAGATTGTAGGCATTAATGGGTGAGGTCAGGGTTATCGGCGTCGAAGGCATCCCTGAGGTCCGGCCGGGGGACGACCTGGGCGCCCTGATCCTGGATGCCCTGGGCCGGCAGGGGTTGCGGCTGGAGGATGGGGATGTCGTGGTGGTCACCCAGAAGGTCGTCTCCAAGGCCGAGGGCCGCATCGTCGACCTGACCACCGTCGAGCCGTCGGCCTTCGCCCGAAACATTGCCGACCGAACCGGGAAAGACCCCCGCCACGTGGAGGTGGTTCTCCGGGAAGCGGTGCGGGTGGTCCGGATGGACCGGGGCATAATCATCGCGGAAACCCGCCACGGGTTCGTCTGCGCGAACGCTGGGGTGGATGCCTCCAACGTGGGGCCGGGGCCGCTGGTCACCCTTCTCCCCGAGGACCCAGACGCCTCGGCCGCCAGGATCCGGGCCCGGCTTGTGGCGGCCACCGGGGCCGACGTGGCCGTCATCATCTCCGACACCTTCGGCCGTCCCTGGCGGGAAGGTATAACCAACGTGGCCATCGGCGTGGCCGGCATGCTCCCCATTCGCAGTTACGTGGGCCAGCAGGACCCCTACGGGTATCCCCTCCGGGTAAGCAACGTGGCGGTGGCCGACGAGCTGGCGTCGGCGGCCGAGCTGGTCACCGGAAAGCTTCGGGGGGTGCCGGTGGCCGTAATCAAAGGTTACGACTATCCCCGGGGCGAGGGCAGCGCCAGAATGCTGGTGCGCCCCGCCGACCGGGACCTCTTCCGCTGAGGCCGATGCGGGTTGCCATCGTCGGCCCTTTCGCCTTCTGGCCCAAGGCCACGGTATCCCGCCGGGCCTTCCCCTTGGCCAAGACCCTGGCCGAGCGGGGCCATGAGGTCGCCCTGTTCCTGGCCCCCTTCGATGACCCGGCCCGGTCGGGCAAAACCGCCTGGATTGAGGGCCTTCCGGTCGTGAATGTTCCCACCGGCCCGGACTCGGCCCCAAACCGGCTGGTGGTTCCGGTCCGGCTGGCCCTGGCGGTAGCCCGCTGGCGGCCCGATGTGGTCCACACTTTCAAGGCCGCCGGCTACGCCGCTGCCGCCGGCCTCTACCTGCGCCTCATCGGCCGTTTCCCCTGGGTCCTGGACGCCGACGACCTGGAGGGGTCCGGCGGCTGGGCTGAAGTTAACGGCTACGGCCCCCTCACAGTCCGGCTCATTGACCTGCAGGAGCGGCGCCTTTCCCGCCTGGCCGGGGCGGTCACGGTGGCCAGCCGCTTCCTGGCGGCCGAAACGGTCCGGTGGGGAATTAAGGCCCACCGGGTCTTCTACCTGCCCAACGGGCCCCTTCCCGCCGGCGGGCCCGACCACGATCAGGCCGAGGCCCGACGCCGCCTCGGGCTCGGGCCGGGACCGGTGCTGATTTTTATCGGCTACCTCGGGCGCGGGGGCGAGCTGGAGCTGGCCCTCAAGGCCCTGGCGCGAATCCCTCCAGGCGGCGCGGCCCCCATCCTGCTGGTGGTCGGGGATGGGCCGGGGCAAGGTCCGGCCCGGCGGCTGGCCGACACCCTCGGCCTTTCGGGCCGCGTCCGCTGGCTGGGCCGGGTTCCCCCCGAGGACCTGCGTTTTTACCTGGCGGCCGCCGACGTGGCCCTTTACCCCTGCCGGGACGACCCCATCGGCCGGGCGAAATGCGCGATGAAGCTCGTGGAGTATATGGCGGCCGGAAAAGCGGTCGTGGCCGGGCGGGTGGGCCAGAACTTAGAGTACATCGTCGACGGGGAGTCGGGCCGCCTGGTCGACTGCGAAGACCCGGCTGAGTTTGCCCGGGCCATTGCCGACCTCACCGCTGACCCGGCCCTGCGCGCCCGGCTCGGCGCGGCGGCCCGCCGGCGGATTTTCGAGGGATTCAGCTGGGACAAGCTTGTAGGGGTGGCGGAGGAGGCTTACCGGATGGCGGTGGACGGATGGGCCGCCTGAAAGCCTTTCTCAACGCCTGGGGCCCGGCCCTCATCTGGATGGCCCTTATCTTCTACCTCTCGGCCCAGAGCCAGCTTCCGACCGCCCCCGAAAGCTGGCTGGATACGCTCCTTAAGAAGTCGGCCCACTTCCTCGTCTACGCCGTCCTTGCCCGCCTTTACCTGCGGGGCCTGGGTTTTTACCGGTCCCTGCCCGTCCCCGCCGCCGGGTTGGCCCTTCTTCTGGCCGCCCTGTATGCCGTCACCGATGAGTTCCACCAGGCCTTTACCCCCGGCCGTACTCCCCGCGTGACGGACTGGCTTATCGACTGCGCCGGTGCGGCCGCGGGCCTGCTCCTGGCCGGCCTTCACCGCCGCCGGGGCGCGGAGGCGGCGGGCCGGGTACGGCCGCCCGGAAATTTGCCATAAAATAACAGGGAACGTCTGTGCGTCCGCCGATGACGGCCAAGGCCGACCGGGTTTTCCTGGTGACGATGCTTCTGCTAGACCTGGCGATGGTCGGCCTGGCCCTGGCCCTGGCCTACTGGGTCCGATTCCATTCCGGGTGGGTCCCCTACAGCCAGTACCACCCCTGGACGAATTACCTGCTGATGGGTGCGGTTCAGACTGCCCTGCTGCCTCCGGTATTCGGTTTGCAGGGTCTTTACCGGCTCCGGCGCAGCCTCTCCCGTTTCGACGAAATTTACCGGCTGGTTGTGGGCCTCTCCATCGTCAACAGCCTGGACCTGGTCTTTATAAGCCTGGTGACCCGGGAGAACGACGTCTCCCGGCTGGTTCAGGCCCTGGCCTGGGGCTTCGGCATCGTCCTGGTTTGGCTGGGGCGGATGCTCCACTATGCGGCCCAGGGGGAGCTGCGCAAGCGGGGCTTTGGCCGGCAGCGGGTGCTGGTGGTGGGTACGGGTCAGGAGGCCCGAATCATTGGGGAGAAGATTCTGGGGGCGCCCGAGCTGGGCTATGAGCTGGTGGGGTACGTGACCATTAACGGCGGTCAGGTCCCGGACGTGGCCGGTAAACCGGTGGTGGGCCGGGCCGAAAGCCTCAACGAGCTCATCCGGAAGTACCAGGTGGGCGAGGTGATAGTCGCCGAGCCCGGGCTCTCCCACCGGGACATCCTCGAGGTCGTTGCCCGGTGCGAGCCCCTGCCCGTCAATATCAAGGTTTATCCGGACGTCTTTCAGATTATGGCCTCGGAAGTATCCATCGGCGACTTCAACGGTCTGCCCATGGTCAACATCCGGGATGTGGGCCTGCGGGGGTGGCGGCGCACGGTGAAGCGGGCCTTTGACGTCGTCTTTTCGGCGACGGTGCTGGTCCTCCTTTCCCCCCTGATGCTCCTGATAGCCGCCCTTATCAAGCTTACTTCCCCCGATGGGCCGGTATTTTACGTCCAAGAGCGGGTGGGCCTTGACGGCAAGCCGTTCCCCATCATCAAGTTCCGGACGATGCGGCCCGACGCCGAGGCCGAAACCGGGCCGGTCTGGGCTAAACCCGACGACCCCCGCCGAACCCGGCTAGGCGCCGTTTTGCGCCGCTTTTCCCTGGACGAGCTGCCCCAGTTTATCAACGTCCTGCTGGGACACATGAGCGTGGTAGGTCCCCGGCCCGAACGGCCATACTTCGTCCAGCAGTTCGCTCAGGTGGTGCCCCGTTACCTGGACCGCCACCGGGAGAAGGCCGGAATTACCGGCTGGGCCCAGGTTAACGGCCTGCGGGGGGACACTCCCATCGAGGAGCGGACTGCCTACGACCTCTGGTACGTGGAGAACTGGACCCTCTGGCTGGACATCAAGATTATCCTGCGGACCATCCTCCTCATCTTCCGCGACAAGAACGCCTACTGACCCTGCCGCCTAGCCGATGCACCTAATCGTGGGTTTGGGCAACCCCGGGCCCGAGTTTGCCGGGACCCGCCACAACGTGGGCTGGATGTGCCTCGAGCGCCTGGCCAGCCGGGTGGGGGTAAGCTTTGACCGCAACCGGTTCCGGGCCCAGCTGGCCTTCTGGGTAGACGACGGCCGGAAGGTTGCCCTGGCCAGGCCGCTGACCTTCATGAACCGGAGCGGCGAGGCGGTGGGCCCCCTGGTAAAGTTTTATAAGGTCGGCCTGGACCGGCTGATGGTCGTCTACGACGACCTGGACCTGCCCCCCGGCCGGATCCGGATCCGACCCAAGGGGGGCGCCGGCGGCCACCACGGTCTGGAGTCTATCATCGAGAAACTGGGAACCTCAGATTTTCCCCGCCTCCGGGTCGGCATCGGCCGGCCGGCCGGACCCCGGGCCTACGACCCGGAGGTGGTGGCCCGATACGTTTTGAGCCCCTTTTCGGCCGCGGAGCGGCCCCTCATCGACGCCGCCCTGGACCGGGCGGTGGACGCCCTCATCGTGTGGGTTCGGGAGGGAATTGAGGCCGCGATGAACCGGTTTAATCAGTAAAATAAGGGGAGATGCAAGTTCCGCTCGCCTGTCCCGACTGTCGCGCCCGGCTTGACCAGACCCCGCTGGGGTACCGCTGCCCGGCCTGCGGGGCCGCCTACCCCGTGGTGGACGGCATCCCCAGGTTCGTGCCCGCCGATCCCTTCTACGAGGGGCGGTGGGCCAGGCCGGACTTTTCCCGGGGCAGTCTGCGTAACTGGCTGGTTAAGAAGGAGCGGTTTTTTCTGCGCCGGCTTCGGGGCCAGCGGGGAATCCTCCTCGACCTGGGCTGCGGGGGCGGCTGGGCGGTGTTCGCGGCCGTGGGGCACGCCGTCGGCCTCGACCTGTCGGCGGCATCTCTCGCCGCCGCCCGCCGGATCTACCCCCAGGTGGTCTGCGCCAGCCTGGAGGCCCTGCCCTTTCCCGACGAAACCTTCGACTTTGTGGTGAGCTCTGATGTCCTGGGCCACGTTCCCCTGGGGCTGAAGGACCGGGTGCTGGCCGAAATCTGGCGGGTGCTCAAGCCGGGCGGCCGCACCCTTCACTATATTGAGGCCGACGGGGCCGACCCGGCCCTCCGGTTTGCCCGCCGCTACCCGGAGCTTTTTGAAAAATATATTATCGAGCCGGAGGGCCACATCGGCCTTGAGACGGCGGACCGGATTTTTGCCCGGTTCCGGGCGGCCGGCTTTACGCCCCTGGCGGAGCTGCCCGTTTACCGGGGTCTGCTTTACTGGGGTCGGGTCCGGCAGTACTTTGATAACGAATACCGGGGGAAGAGCTTCTGGGTCGACCGCTGGGTGGACCTGGCCCGCCTCTTCACCGCCCACCGGCTCCTGGAGCTGGGGGGAAACGTCCTGGTGGCCCTCGCCCTGGAGGTGGGCGACCGTCTCTTCCCGCCGGGGTGGGCCGGTGGGGTTCTGGTGGATTACCGGAAAGGAGGCTGAGCCGTGCCGGTGCAGTTTTACCTGGACGTATTAGGCCGCAGGTGGCGGCTGCTGGTCGGGTGTGTGCTGGCCGTGGGGCTTCTCGGGGCGGCCGGCCTGCCCCTCACCTACAACAATTACACCGCCACCGTCGGGTTTGTGGTGAGCGTTCCCGACGAGCCCCGGGTGGGGACCGATTACTACATGTACAACAACCTTTACGCCTGGCAGACCTCCGAATACCTCATCGACGACCTGGGGGAGGTTATGAAGAGCCGGGCGTTCCTGGAGGACGTTAAGCGGGAGCTGGGCGACCCTAATCTGGACGTGGTGGCCCTGTCCCGGGACGTGGGCACCCGGCGGACCCATCGGGTCCTCCGGTTCACGGTGGTCGCCCGGACGGCCGAGGACGCCTACCGGTTTGCCGATGGGGCGGTCCGGGTGATCGAGAAGAAGGGCGGCGAATACTTCGCCCAGCTGGGGGCCGACCGGGCCCGGGCCCGGGTGATCGACCCGCCGGCCGTCAGCTGGAATCTTCTGAGTTTGCGGGCGGGACTGGACCTGGCGGCCCGCTTCGTCGTGGGCGGGATTCTCGGCGTGATCCTTGTGGCCCTGGCCGAGATGCTGGACACGACCGTGCGGACCGCCCGCCAGGTTGAAGAACTGCTGGGTGTTCCCGTTCTGGCCGAGGTGCCGACCCTGGCCTCGGGCGGCGGGGCCGGCCGGAAATAGAGTCGGGCTAGGGGTGGCCCCCGTTATTGTCCTGGATGCCCGGATGGCCCACTACAGCCCGGGGGGCATCGGCCGCTACATTAAGGGCCTGCTCTGGGGTTTTGAGGCCGCCGGCCTACGGGTAGTCGTGGCCCGGGCCCGAAAGGACCGGACCATGCCGGGTCCGGCCCTCTTAACCCCGCCCCACCACCCCCTCGACCCGTGGCTGGTGGGTCTGGAGCTGATGCGCCTGCGGCCGGCCCTGGTCCACAGCCCCGATTTCATTCCCCCTTTCACCGGCCGCTTTCGCCGGGTCATCACCGTTCACGACCTGGCCTTTCTGCGCTGGCCCCAAATTTTGACCCCGGATGCCGCCCGGTATTACCGGCAGGTCTTCCGGGCCGTCCGGATGGCCGACCGGATTATCGCCGTTTCGAAGCACACGGCCGCCGACCTGGTGGAGCTGGCCGGAGCCGACCGGACTAAGGTTGAGGTGGTCTATGAGGCCCCGATGCCCGACTTCCGGCCCCTGGATGCCGGGGTCGTCCGGGCCTGGCTCCGGCGGGTCGGGCTGGAGCCTGGCTATCTGCTTTACGTCGGCACCATCGAGCCGCGCAAGGACCTGCCCACCCTCGCCCGGGCCTACCGGCTCCTGCTCGCCCGTTACCCAGAAGCGGTCCCGCCCCTGGTGATTGCCGGCGGGCGGGGCTGGCTCTGGGCCGAAAGCGTCGAGGCCCTTGAATCCATCCGGCCCCGGGACCGGGTCCGGTGGCTGGGGCCCGTTGTCCCCGGGGAGCTGGTCTATCTTTACAACGGGGCGGCGGCCCTGGTCCTGCCCAGCCTTTACGAGGGCTTCGGGCTGGTGGCCGTCGAGGCGATGGCCTGCGGCCTGCCGGTGGTCTGCTCCGACGGCGGCGCCCTGCCCGAGGTCACCGGGGATGCGGCCCGCCGCTTCCCGGTGGGGGATGCGGAGGCCCTGGCGGCGGCCCTGGCCGAGGTGCTTTTTGACCCCGACCTGCGCCGCCGGCTCGCCGAGCGGGGTGTAGCCCGGGCGGCCGAGTTCTCGTGGGCGGAGGCCGCCCGGCAGACCTTTAAAATCTACGCGGACGTCCTGGCCCGATGAAGGTCGTTTTTCTGGCCCCGGGCTTCCAGTTCCCGCCCCGGCAGGGGGCCGCCATCCGCAACCTCTACTGGCTCCAGGCCCTCGCCGAGCGGGCCCGGGTCTGGCTGGTGGCCCCGAACCTTGACTTCGACGAGCTGAGGCGGTCCGGCCTCCCCATCAAGGCCGCGACCGCCCCGGCCCCCCGCCGCTCGGCCGTGGACCGGCTGGTGGACCTGCTGGCGGGCCGGGCCGACCTGGCCGGCCGGCTCTGGTCGCCGGTGCTTGCGGCCGAGCTCTATCGGGTCCTGCACACCGACCCGCCCGACCTGGTCCACATCGGCGGCCTGGAGATGGCCCCCTATCTTCCGGTTATAACCCGGGGGGCACCGGGGGTTCGGGTTGCCTTGGACGAGTACAACGCCGAGTACCGCCTCCAGTGGTCGGCCTTCCGGGCCGAGCGAAACCCCG
The DNA here is from genome assembly GCA_042408785.1 of Dehalococcoidia bacterium. GTDB lineage: Bacteria > Chloroflexota > Dehalococcoidia > JAUQQI01 > JAUQQI01 > JAUQQI01. Next base: position 23,664 of record JBHOQU010000052.1, read on the forward strand.
TGGGCGCCCTTTACAGCCGGGTCCAGTTCCGACGGCTGCGGGCCTTTGAGGCCGAAACGCTGCGCCGGGTGGACCTGACCTGGGCAGTGTCCGAGGCCGACCGGGCCGCCTTAAAAGACCTCGTCCCCAACGCCCGGGTCGAGCTTCTGCCCAACTCCGTCGACCCGGAATACTACGCCTTCGAGCCGCTGGGCCGGCGGGAGCCTGCCTTTGTCTTCGTGGGTACCCTGGCCTACCGGCCGAACCGGGACGCCGTGGGGCGGCTGGTGCGGCGGGTCCTTCCGGAGGTGAGGCGGGCCGTGCCCGGGGCCGAGCTCTGGCTGGTGGGCCGGGGAACCGAGGTGCTGGCCCGGACGCCGGGGGTGAGGGCCTGGGGCGAGGTGGCCGATGAGCGGCCCATCCTCCGGCGGGCCGCCGCGATGGTGGTCCCGATGTGGATGGGCGGTGGGACCCGCTTCAAGGTTCTGGTGGCCCTGGCCCTCGGCCTGCCGGTAGTGGCGACGCCCCTGGGAACCGAGGGCCTCAAGCTCAACCCCGGGACGGAGGTCCTGGTGGCTCCCGATGAGGAAGGCCTGGCGGCGGAACTTATCCGCCTGCTGCAGGACCGGGAGCTGGCCGCCCGCATCGCCGTGGCCGGCCGGCGCCGGCTGGAAACCTGCTACGACTGCCGGCGGGTGATGGCCCGGGCCGTGGACCTCTACCTGGAGCTGGCAGGGGGACGATGAAGCCGGCAGCCCTGGACCGGCTGCTCACCGGGGTCCTGCTGGTCGGGTTCTTCGGCCTTTATCTCTTCACCCTCTCGGCCCGGCCCGACCCGGACGCCCTGGCCTTCGGCCGGCTGGCCCGGGCCGGACCGGGCACGCCGGGCTTCTTCCAGGCCGAGCACCTGCTTTACCCCTTCTGGGGCTGGCTCGCCTACCAGGGACTGAGGCTCCTGGGCTACGCCGGTCCCCCCGACGGGCCCATGGCGGGCCTTAACGCCCTCGCCGGGGCGGTGGCCGTCGCCGCCGTCTATCGGCTCGGCCGGCTGGTCCGACCGGACCGGGTCGGGGTGGGGCTCGGGGCGGCCGTGCTTACGGGCCTGAGCTACGCCCACTGGCTCCACAGCACCCAGGCCGAGAACCAGATGGTCGCCAACGCCCTGGTCCTGGCGGCCATCGCCGCGGGGCTGGGGGGTGTTCCGGGGCCGGCGGTGGGTGGGGTGGCCGGGCTGGGGGTCTTAAGCCACGGGACGGCCATCCTGCCGGCCGCCGTCTTCGGCCTCTGGCTGCTGACAACCCGGCGGGGTCGGGGTGCGGCCGCCGGATACTGGCTGGGGCTGCTGGGCCTGACGGGTATCGGCCTCCTCTTCGGGGCCCTCCTGGCCGGGGCAGCCCGGTCTCCTGCCGGCGTCCTCGCCTGGCTGATGGACCGGCCGGCGGCCGGCGTCTGGGGTCGCCTGGCCCTGGCCGACCTTCCCCTGGGCCTTAAGACGGCGGCCGGCGCGATATTCTGGCCGGCCGGTCAGGCCAGCCTCAAGGGGCTCCTTTCGGAGCCCCTCAACCCGGGCCGCTGGCTTGAAGCTTTCACCCTCCTCTGTCTCCTGGGACTGGGCGCCGCTGGGCTGGGGGCCTGGTGGGTGGGCCTTAAGTACCGTCACCCGGCGGGTCCCCTCGTCGTCGGGTGGGCCGCGGCAGTGGGCCTCTTCGCCCTGGGCTGGGCCCCGGAGGACCCCCAGTTCTGGACCCTGGCGCTGCCGCCGGTAACCTTAAGCGTTGCCCACGTGCTCCTTCCCGAGGCCCGGTCCCGGACCGGCGGGCCGGTTTGGGGGGCGGCTCTGACCGGGCTGGTGCTGGCCGTCGGGACGGCCAACTATCTCCTTGTTTTCCGGCCGGCCGCAGACCCGGCCAATAACCCCGACCTCGCCAAGGCCCAGTGTCTGGCCGGCCTGCTGGGTCCCAGCGACTTGGTCATAACCCTGGGCTGGGACTGGGCCGACGGTTACCTGCCGCGCCTGGGCCACGAAAGGGTGGTCGGCATCCTGGACTTATACCTGCGGACGGCCGGCCGGGATCCCGGTCGGCTCCGGGCCCTCCTGGTTCAGGAGGTGCGGTCCACCTGGGACCGGGGCGGCCGGGCCTACCTGGTCCACTGGCCGGAGCTTTCCGTCGGGGAGCGGGACTGGCTTGTCCGCACCGGCGGCCCCACCCCCGAGAGCCTGCGGTTTCAAACCCGTCCCCGGGCCCGGTGCGGGGATGAGACCGTCTTCGAGGTGGTCGGCCTGTGAAGGGGCAGGGGATCGCCGGGCTGGTCCTGGCCGCCACCGTCCTGGCCGTGGCCGCAGGCTCAGGGCCCCCTCTTCTGGAGGCATTGACCGGGGAGACGGAGCTGAAGCCCCAGGTCGCGGCTGTCCTCTCCTATATTAATCAGCCGGCGGTGGAGACCGCCGACCTGGCGGCCGTCCCCTACACGGGACTGAATCCCTTCGGGGTGAACACTTTCCTGGAGCAGGAGGTGGAGGGGTGGAAGGTCCGCCGGACCCTTGAGCTCATCCGGGCGGCGGGGATCAGGTGGGTACGGCAGCAGATTCCCTGGGCCGACATCGAGCCCTTTCGCAAGGGGGATTTCCGGTGGGAAAAGTACGACCGGATCGTCGACCTGGTAAACGCCTACGGTCTGGAGCTGGTGGCCCGGTTGGACTACCCGCCCGACTGGAGCCGCCGGGACAACAGCGTCGCCTTCGGTCCCCCCGACGACTTCAAAGACTACGGGGACTTCGTCGAAGCCTTCGTCCGCCGCTACCGGGGCAAGGTCCGGTTTATCCAGGTTTGGAACGAGCCCAACGCCTTCCCCGAGTGGGGTAACCGGCCGGTCAACGCCGAAGAATACGTCGCCCTCCTCCGGGAGGCTTACCTTCGGGCCAAGGCGGCCAACCCCGACGTGGTGGTTTTAAGCGCGGCCTTGGCCCCAACCCTTGGGACCGGCGACGGCCGGGCCGAAAGCGACCTGGTCTTTCTCGACAAAATGTACCGGGCCGGGGCTCGCCCCTACTTCGACATCCTGGCGGCCCAGGCTTACGGCCTCTGGACGGGGCCGGGCGACCGGCGGGTCTCCCCGGACCGGACCAACTTCTCCCGGGTCCGGCTGCTTCGGGAGGTGATGGTCCGCCACGGGGATGCGGCCAAGGCCGTCTGGATAACGGAGCTCGGCTGGGATGCCCTGCCCCCCGATTTTCCGGGCCCGGCCACCCACGGCCGGGTGACCCGCGCCCAGCAGGCGCGGTTCACCGCCGACGCCTACCGCCGGATCATGGCCGAGTGGCCCTGGGTGGGCGTGGCCTTTTACTGGCACTTCCGGATGGTGACCGACGAGAAGCGGGACCAGCCGGTATTTTACTTCGGGATGGCCGACCCGGACTTCACCCTCCAGCCGGTCTACTACGCCGTCCGGGAGCTGGCCCTGGCCGAGCCCACGCTCACCTACGGCTTCCGTCAGGAGGACGACCGGGCCCTGGCTTATTCCGGCGACTGGTGGGAGGCGGCGGACCCCGCCGCCAGCCTGGGCCGATACCGGGTGCTCCGGGGCGGGACGAGTCGCCTCTCCTTCCGGGTCTGGGGCTCGGAGCTCAAAGTGCTGGCCCGGTTCGGGCCCGGGGCGGGCCCGATGCTGGTCTCCGTCTGGGCCGAGGGAGAGGGGGCGCCCGTGCTTCGGCGGCAGGTGGACCTTTCGTCCCCGGCCGACGGCTTCGGGGAGGTGACCATCTTCCGGGGTTGGGGCCCCGGCCCCTACCGGGTCGAGATCCGGCCGGCCGGGACAGGACCGGTCGGGGTGGACGGCTTCGTGGTGGGCCCGGCCCAAACCCTGCACCCCGGGCTCGGAGTCGGGGGGCTCATGCTTTTGGGGGGAGTAGTGGCGGCCGTCCTCGGTTTCCGGCAGGTGTATCGGGCAATATGACGGCGACCAACCTTGGGGTCCTGGTTGCCCTGGCCCTAGCCTTCGGCCTGCGGGTCTACGGCCTCGGACAGCAGAGCCTCTGGTCCGATGAGGGGGCCAGCGCGGCCATGACCTGGCGGACCCCGGCCGAGATTTTGGAGGCCTCGGCCGGCGACATCCACCCGCCCCTTTATTACCTCCTCCTGCGGGCCTGGGCCGAGGGGGCGGGGCGGTGGGAATTCGGCCTCAGGTTTCTCTCCGTCCTGGCCGGGGTGCTGACCGTGGCCCTTGCAGCCCGGTTGGGGGGCCGCCTTTTCGGGGCCCCGGGCCGGCTGGTGGCCGGGGGCTTCCTCGCCGTGTCGCCCCTGGCCGTTTACTACTCCCAGGAGGCCCGGATGTACGCCCTGCTGGGAATGCTGGGGGCCCTGGGGATGAACGGCCTCTGGGACCTCACCGCTCCCGGAAAGGCGAACCGGAGGTGGCCGGCGGCCCTCGCCTACCTGGCGGGAATGGCCGGGGCCCTTTACACCCAGTACTTCGGGGTGCTCCTGGTGGCGGCCGCCAACCTCTGGTTCGGCCTCCGGCTCCTTTGGCGACCAGATGCATATCCGGCCGCCGGGGCGGCCCTGGCGCGGTGGGTCGGGCTTCAGTCCGGGGTTGCGGTCCTGGTTGCCCCCTGGTACCTGGGGGTGCTACCTCAGCTGGGACGCTGGGCGACGGGGGTTCCGCCCCGCCCTTTGGGGGAGAACCTCCGGGACGCGGCCGGACAGGTGCTGGCCGGACCGGCCTGGGCCTCCCTGGGGCCCTGGACGGTGGCGGCCGCCGGGGCCCTGGTCGTGCTCGGGCTGGGGACCCTGCGGCTTAATCCGGCCGGGGTAAGCTTTGCGGCCGCCTATGGGGCCGTGGCCCTGGGGATGCCTGTGCTGGACCTCTACCGGCCCTTCTACCAGCCGAAGTTTCTGCTCCTGGGTCTGCCCGGTCTGGCCCTCTGGGTGGCGGCCGGGCTCGCCCCGGCCTTCGGGGCCGGGCCCTGGGGCCGACGGCCCCGGCTCGGGGTCGTCGGCGGGGTCGTCCTGGCCGCGACGGTCCTGCTCGGCGCGGCCGGCACCCTGGCTTACCTGTTTAACCCGGCCTACTGGCGGGACGACTACCGGGGGCTGGTCCGGGTTATCACCGCCCTGGGCCGGCCGGACGACGGGATCATTCTGGACGCCCCGGGCCAGCAGGAGATCTTCGGCTATTACTATCACGGGGATATGCCCGTTTACCCCCTGCCCCGCACCCGGCCTCCCGAAGCCGGGGCGACGGTTCGGGAGGTCTCGGACCTGCTGGGTCGGCACGGCCGGCTCTGGGCCGTCTTTTGGGGCGACCGGGAGGCCGACCCGCAGGGCATCGTTGAAGGGACCCTCAACGCCCGGGCCTACCGGGCCTGGGACCGCTGGTTCGGGGCGGTCCGGCTGGTGCTTTACCTGGCACCCCGTCCGGCCCCAGACCTAACCCCGGCAGAGGTCAGGTTCGGGGACGGCATCCGGTTGGTCGGCTTCTCCCTGGGGGACCGGGTTGAGTACGGGCCGGGGGACGTGATTCCGCTCCGCCTGCTCTGGGTGGCGGAGAACCCCATCGGGCGGCCGTATAAGGTTTTTGCCCACCTGATAGACCAGGACGAGTTCATCTGGGGCCAGCGGGACAGCGAGCCGGTGGGGGGGTCCCGGCCATTTACAACTTTCGGCCCCGGCCAGGCGGTCGCCGACATGCTGGGTATACCGGTGCTTCCCGGCACCCCGCCGGGGGTCTACCGGGTTCAGGTGGGCCTCTACGACCCGGAAACCGGCCGGCGCCTGGCAGTGGACGGCGGGCCGGCGGACCGCCTGGTGCTGGGCACCGTCCGGGTCGGGGTCGGGCCGGTCCTGGACCGGGCCGCCTACGACCTCGGCAGGCGTCTCGACCTGCCCATCGGCGGCCTGGTGGTTGCAGGCTACGACCTTCGGCGACAGGGCGATCCTAACCCCGGCGACCGGTTCGGGCCAAAAGATTTCCTGCACCTGACCCTCTTCTGGGCGCGGGCGGCCGGGACCGATGATAAGCCGGCCGCCGAGTTTCGGCTGGACGTGGTCGATTCCGGGGGGCGGGTGGTGCAGGCGGTCGAAATCCGGCCCGGCGGGGCCGACTACCCGCCCGGCCTCTGGCGCCCACAGGAAATCATCCGCAGTCAGCACCGCCTCTTCCTGGACCTTCCCCCGGGGTCTTACGGCCTCAGGCTGAGCGCCCCAGGGGACACCCGAAAGCCTTTTGCCAGCTTTAGAATCGAAGGATGAGCACCGCCCTGGTTGCCACGGTCCTGAACGAAGCCGAGACCATCGGCCGTCTCCTCGACTCGATTTTGGCGCAGACCCTGCTCCCGGACGAGGTGGTCATCTGCGACGGGGGCAGCACGGACGGCACCCTCGAAGTCCTGGGGGCCTATGCCCGCCGGCTGCCCCTGCGGGTTGTTTGGGCGCCGGGCAGCAGCATTGCGGCCGGCCGGAACCGGGCCATCGAGGCGACCAGGGCCGAACGGATTGCAGTTACCGACGCCGGGGTCCGCCTCCACCCTGGCTGGTTTGCCGCCTTGATGGGGGCCCTGGACGGGCCCCGGACGGTGGCGGCCGGGGCCTTCCTGCCGGAGCCGGTGGGGTGGTTTGAGCGGGCCCTCGCCGCGGTGACCCTACCCCTGCCGGAGGAGGTTTCCCCCGGGCGCTTCCTGCCCTCGAGCCGGTCGGTGGCCTACCACCGGTCGGCCTGGGCGGCCGTTGGCGGCTACCCCGAATGGCTGGATTACTGCGAGGACGTGGTCTTCGACCTTAAGCTTCTGGCCGCCGGGTACCGTTTCCGGTGGGTGCCGGAGGCCGTTGTGTACTTCCGGCCCCGGCCGGGCATCCCGGCCTTCTTCCGGCAGTATTTCAACTACGCCCGGGGGGACGGGAAGGCCGGCCTCTGGGCCGAAAGGCACGCCGTGCGCTATGGGGCCTACGCCTGGCTCGGATACTGGCTTGCCCGGGGACGCCGGAATCCCGGAATGGCCGCCGCGCTGGGGCTGGCCGGGGCTTTCTACCTGCGCCGGCCCCTTATTCGCTATTTTAAAATTGGCCGGGAAGGCTCGCCGGGCGAATTTGTCGCCGGACTGGTCCTTCTCCCCATCTTGCGGCTGGTGGGCGACCTGGCCAAGATGGCGGGTTACCCGGCCGGACTCTACTGGCGCTGGCGGTACCGGCCCCCCAGGTGGAGATAGCCTTGGCGGAGGTCAAGGCGAAAAATTTCAATCCGTTCGTTTAGCCTGGCGGCAAGCTCGTCGGCCAGGCGCCCCAGCTGCTGGCGGACCACCGGCGGCGCCTCGACCCCATTAAGAAAAACGTCCCCGACCTCGGCCTGAAGCCCGGCTCCGGTGAGGCTGAGGCGGCCGGCCAGTCGAACCTCGACGGGGAGGCCGAGTAGGCTATAGCCCGCCCGGAGGCTGAGGCCCTCCAGGCCAATTTTAAGCCCCTGGATGCTGACGCCGGTCGGCCCTGCGGCCTCGGTCAGGAGGCCCATCAGCTCCCACTCACCAAAGACGCGCTCAAAACGGCCTTCGGCATCGGGCCGGAGGGCCCGATAAAGCAGGTCGGAAAGGTCAGTCAGCTTTGAGGCCCTCCGGCTGCCTTACGGTGACCGGCGTGCCCGGGCCGGCGCTCAGGGCGGCGGCCGCGCTGCCGCCGGGGACGGCCACCTCCAGGAGGCCGAAGCTGTTGATGAGGGCTGCCAGCCCCTTCGCTTCGGCGTAGGTGCGGCTGAGGCCGCGGATAGTCTGCCCGGCAACCTCGACCCAGGCCGAGGGGGAAACCAGCTTGGCCGGGATGTTGGTTATCAGGTTGCCGAACCGGTCCACGTAGACCACCTCGCCCCGGAGGCCCGGGCCCGGCGCCGGCACCGGCCGGGGCCAGGCCAAGGCGGTAACCTCATCTACGGGGCTTCCCAGCTCCTCGGGTCGGACCCCGGCGGCCAGGTGGGCGGCGGCCGGGCCGAAGATGTCCCGGCCGTGGAAGGTCCGGCTGATATCGGGCTGCCAGAAGCGGGGCTGATTGAGGACAAAGGCCCGCCAGCCCTCCGGCAGCCGCCGGGGTCCGGCCTCGGGATAGTCCTCCCAGGGCGGGCCGAAGACCCAGCCGAAGAGGCCGTTGTCGGGGCCGACGAAGAAGGCCTCGGGCCCGGCCAGCAGGATGGGGCGCCGTTCCGTCCCGACTCCCGGGTCGACCACGGCCAGGTGGACGGTGCCCGGTGGAAAGTACCGCCAGCTGGTGGCGACGACGAAGGCCCCCTCCCGAACGTTCTGGGGGCCGATTTCGTGGGTGATGTCCACAAACCTCAGCCAGGGCGCCACCGAGAGCATGACGCCCTTCATCACGCCGACGTAGGGGTCGCCGGTTCCGAAGTCAGTTATGAGGGTTACCAGGTCCCGGGGCGGATGTCCGGAGTTCAAAGCCGACCTCAGCACCATCGGTAAATAATTCTACCAGCAGACGGGGCGCAGGGCTTTCCGGCTTTGGGATTAGGGCGCGGAAGCCGGCCGGTGATAGGGGCGCACGGCGGTGTGCCCTAAACCAGCCGTTGAGTGCTGGCAGTTCGGCGGATCCCTGGAAAGCCCCGGACGGGACCCATGGCTTTCCTGTTTTGGCACCGGGGCGCAAAAGCCGGCCCGCTGTTGGGGGGGCAGGGCCCTACGCCTCTGCAACTTAACTAGACGCTGACTGATAGCAGTTGGCCGGGTGCCTGGAAAGCCCTGGGGCACCGGGTCGGGGCTTTCCGGTTATGCTAAAATTGCCAGCATACAGTGGGTCGTTTGTCTGTAAGGGCGCACAACCGTGCGCTCCTACAGACTGCCTGGTCGCCGCCCAATAACTGCTTAGGCCATAAAACTGGAAAGCCCCGGACGGGACCGGCGACGATGGACCCCCAAGCCCGCTACGGTGTACAATTTCCGTTGGCAATGGACCTTCAGGAGTTCCTCGACCGGCTGGCGTCCGCCGAACCTTCACCGGGCGGCGGGGCGGCGGCGGCCCTGGCTGGGGCGCTGGCCGCTGCCCTCTTTGCCAAGGCCTGCAACCTGACCCTGGGCCGGGAAAAGTTCCGGGACGTCGAGGCCGACGTTCGGCGCCTGCTTGACCAGACTGAAGCCCTCCGGCAACGTTTGGCGGACTTGATGGCGGCCGACGCCGAGGCCTACGGCCAGGTGGCCGCCGCCTACCGGCTTCCCCGGACGACCGACGCCGAGCGGGCGGCCCGGTCCGACGCCATTCAAGCTGCCCTGAAGCGGGCGACGGAGGTCCCCCTGGAGGTCGCCCGGGCCTGCCGGGACCTGCTCAGGCTGGGGCCGGAGGTGGCCGCCAAGACCAACCCGGTCCTCCGAAGCGACGTTGCCCTGGGCGGCACGCTGGCGCGCGCCGCGGCCCACGGGGTGCGGTTCAACATCCAGGATAACCTGGCCAATATCAAAGACCGGGAGTTCAAAACCCAGGTCTGGAACGAGCTGGCTTACCTCCTGGCCGAATGCGACTTTCGGCTGGATGAGCTGGGGCGGGCAATGCCCGAATACGAGATGAAGGTCCCGCCGGCCCCGAGGGCCTAGGTATGCCGGCGCTTGTCCTGGACGGCCGTCCGGTGGCCAACCGCATCCTTGAAGAGGTGGCGGCCGGCTCCGCCGAGCAGGCCCGGCTCATGGGGCGACCCCCAACCCTGGTGGCCGTTGGGGTGGGCGAAGACCCGGCAACCCGCTCCTATTTCAGGTCCATCGGCCGCCTGGCCGAGAAGGCCGGCATTCGGTTTGAGGCCCGCTACCTTCCGGCCGATGTCTCCACCGACGGCCTGGTGGAAGAGGTCGACCGCCTTAACGCCGACCCCCAGGTAGACGGGATTCTCATTCAGATGCCCCTGCCCCCCCACCTGGACGCTGCCCGGGTGGCCGAGGTCCTGGACCCGGCCAAAGACGTCGACGGGGTCACCCCCGAGAATGCCGGCCGGCTCTTTCTCGGCCGCCCGCGACTTACCCCGAGCACTCCGGTGGGCGGTCTGGAGGTCCTCAGGGCATACAACATCCCGATTGCGGGCCGGCGCGCCGTGGTGGTGGGCCGCAGCAATATCCTGGGCAAGCCTCTGGCCCTTATGCTGCTGGCCGAGAATGCGACGGTGACCGTCTGCCATCGCCACACCCGCAACCTGGCGGAGGTAACCCGGGAGGCGGAACTGCTCTGCGTGGGGGCCGGCCGGCCCGGCCTCATCACCGCCGAAATGGTGCGGCCCGGGGCCGTGGTGCTGGACTTCGGAACTAACTGGACCGAGCGGGGCCTGGTGGGGGACGTGGATTTCCAGACTGTAAAGGAAGTCGCCGCCGCCATCACGCCGGTGCCAGGCGGCATCGGGCCGGTCACCACCGCCGTCCTGCTGCGAAATACCCTCCAGGCCGCCCGCCGCGACTACGTCGACGTCGCTGTCAGCTGAGGCGGCCGGGCAATCAGCACCGGGCAGGGGGCGTGGCCCAGAATCTTTACCGCCACGCTTCCCAGCGGCACATTTTCGCGGGCGGAGGTTCCCCGGGCCCCAACCACCACCAGGTCAGCCGGCCACTCCCGGGCAAACCTGAGTGCCTCATCAGCCGGGTCGCCCAGTCTCAGTTCGGCGGCAACACCGGGGTACCGGGCCTGGAGCCTCTCGGCTAGCCGTTCGGCCAGGGCCTGGGCGCTGCGCTCCTCGACCTCGGCCATGGCCTCCCAGACCCGCCGGGCCTCGGCCTGTTCCGGCTTCAGACGGCCGAGTTGCTGGACCACCACCAGCACCCGCACCTCCGTATCGGGGCCGAAAGGCAGCCGGCTCACCAGGTCGGTGGCAAAGGCCGAATAGGGGGTTGGGTCGGCGGCCAGGAGGATCCGCCAGGGCCGTCCGCTGGGTATCGGCGCCTTGCCCTCCCGGAGCCTGACCACCAGCACCGAGCAGGGGGCGTAGCGCGTCACGTGGTGGGAGACGCTCCCCAGAAGCCACGATAGAATGGGGTTCAGGCCCCGGGCACCCATTACCACCAGGTCGGACCGGCGCTCGGTGGCTACCTTCACGACCACGTCGGCCGGGTGGCCGGTCAGGACAAGGGTTTCGGTTCGGGCCCCGAATTCCCCAAGGCGGGCGGCAAGCCGGGAGAGGTACTCGGCTGCCTCGGCCTCCTGCGCGGCCAGGTACTCCTCCATCAAGCGGTAAACTTCGGGGCCGAGTAGGGGGTCGCCGGCGGCGTAGATGGTCCGCACCGGCTCCACTACCGTGAGCAAAGTGATTTCGGTTTCCTCCCCAAATTTCAGGGCGTAAAGAAACTCCACGGCCGCCTCGGCGTGTTTTGAACCGTCGACGGCCGCCAGGACCCGCAGTCTTGTAACCACGCTCACCTCCGGTCTTTGAGGCTAGATGGGGTAAGATCTAACCGGCGCACCACTTAAGTATGCCCGAAACTTCGTTCCGAAGACTACCGAGCGTCGACCGGCTGGCGGCCGACCCCAGAATTGCCGCCCAGCTCGGGGAACTGCCCCGGGAGCGGATAGTTGACCTGGTGCGCCAGGAGCTGGCGGCGGCGCGGGCGGCCGCGGCCGCCGGTGCGCCTGTGCCGGACCCGGAGTCGCTGGTGGAGCGGGTAATCCGGCGGGGCCTTGGGCTTTTGGTGCTTTCCCTCCGGCCGGTAATCAACGCCACCGGGGTGATAATCCACACCAATCTGGGCCGGGCCCCCCTGAGCTTGGCGGCCCGGGCGGCTATCGACCGGGTGGCCCGGGGCTATTCTAACCTCGAGTTCGACCTGGAAAGCGGCGAGCGGGGCCACCGCCACGCCCACCTGGAGAGTCTTCTCTGCCAGGTAACGGGTGCCGAAGCCGGTTTTGCGGTGAACAACAATGCGGCGGCGGTGCTGCTCGGGCTAATGGCGCTCGCCCAGGGGCGTGAGGTGGTGGTTTCCCGGGGCCAGGCGGTGGAAATCGGGGGCGGCTTTCGCATCCCGGATGTGCTACGCCAGTCGGGGGCCCGGCTGGTGGAGGTGGGGACCACCAACCGGACCTACCTACGGGATTACGAGGCGGCCATCGGGCCGGAGACGGCCGCCGTGCTGCGGGTCCACCGCAGCAACTTCCGGATTATCGGCTTCACCACCGAGCCGGAGCTCGGGGAGCTGGCCGGCCTGGCCCACAGCCGGGGCATCTGGCTCCTGGACGACCTAGGGAGCGGCTGTCTTATCGATACCAGGCGGTTCGGTCTTCTCAAGGAGCCCCTCGTCCAGGAAAGTGTGTCGGCTGGGGCCGACCTGGTCTTCTTCTCGGCCGACAAACTGCTGGGTGGACCCCAGGCCGGGGTAATCGTGGGCCGGCGGGAGCTGGTGGAAAGGTTGCGCCGGCATCCCCTGGCCCGGGCGGTGCGGATTGATAAGCTCTGTCTCGCCGGGCTGGCCGCAACCCTCACCCATTACATCAAGGGGGAGGCCCTTACGGAAATTCCCGTCTGGTGGATGATTGCCCGCCCGGCGGAGGAGGTCCGCACCCGGGCGGAAGCCTGGGCCACGAAGGTCGCCGGCCTCGGGTCGGTGGACGTAGTTCCCACCGAGTCGGCCGTGGGGGGTGGGAGCCTGCCGGGGGAAACCCTGCCGTCCTTCGCGCTGGCCGTCCGGCCCCGGGATGGGGACGTGGCGGCGCTTGCCAGGCGCCTCCGCGTGGCCCGGCCGGCGGTAGTGGGCCGGGTGGAGGCCGACCGGCTGCTTTTAGACCCCCGCACGGTGCTGCCGCATGATGAGGAGGCCCTGCTCGGGGTCCTGAAAGATGCCCTTCCAGGCTGAGGAGGGCCGGGTCGGGGGCATCCGACCCGACCCGGTAGCTCAACCTGCGGGTTTAAGCGTCAGGCGCTGAGTACCCGCTCGATCTCCTGTTTGAGCTGGGGCTTCGGGCGGGCACCCACGATCCGGGCCGCCTCCCGGCCGTTCTTGAAGATTAGGAGGGTCGGGATGCCCCGGATGCCGAACCGCATCGTCGTCTGCATGTTGTCGTCGGTGTTAAGCTTGGCGAAGACTACCTTGCCGTCGTACTCGTTGGCCAGCTCCTCGATAATGGGGGCGATGACCCGACAGGGCTGGCACCACGGCGCCCAGAAGTCGACGACGACCGGCTTTTCACTCTTGAGGACAACTTCCTCGAAGTTCGAGTCGTTGACCTCGTTAATGAGGGTGGTTGCCATTAAAAACCTCCGACCGAATCTGGGTTGCTATTGAAATTATAGCATTTCAGATAAGGCCGGCAGCGTAACCGGAGAGCCCTGCTCCTAAAGCTTGCCAGTTCGCAAAACCGCCAGGATTAGCGTGAGCATCAAAAAGCCCGCAAAGGCCGCGGCCAGCAGACCCAGGACGGAGACGTCGAAGAGGCGGGGTCCCGGCCCGCTCTGGAGCAGAGTTACCGCCCCCAGGGTTGCCGCCGCCGTCACCAGGGCCAGGGCGAGCCGGTTAGCAGCCGGCTCCAGCGACCCGGTGGTAAGCTCCGCTTCCGCCCGCTCGACCCGAACCGAGAGCTCCCCGGTGCTCAGCTGGCCCAGAACCGTGTTCAGGCGGCGCGGCAGGGCGGCGGTGTTGAGGGCGATGTCGGCCATGGCGGCGCTAAGCTGTCGGAGGATGCGGTCGGGCGCCGTCCTTTCCGCCAGCATCTGACGCGCAAAGGGCTCGGCCACGTCGGCCACGCTGATGGAAGGGTCGAGGGTGATCAGGATGCCTTCGGTGGTCATTAAAGTTTTGGCCAGCAGGCTCAGGTCGGGCGGAAGTCGAAGCCGGTATCTGTAGGCTAAGTTGAGGCTCTCTTCGAGGGCGTGGCCGAACCGAATATCCCTTATGGGTACCCCGTAGTATCGCCGGATTAGGCGGGAAAACTCGTATCGGAGGCGGTTGAAGTCCACGCGGCCCCGGAAAAAGCTGAGCTCCACCAGCCGCCGAACCAGTTCGTCGGCGTCCTGACGAACCACCGCCAGGGCGATTTCGACCAGCTGCTCCCGCAGGCGGGGGTCCACGTAACCCACGATCCCGAAATCCATAAAGGTCACCCGGCCCGCCGGGCTTATAAAAATGTTGCCGGGGTGCGGGTCGGCGTGGAAGAAGCCGTGTTTAAGAACCTGGGTAAGCACAACCTCGGCGAAGCGCCGGGCAACCTGGGGCGGGTCGTGGCCGGCGGCCCGCAGGCCCGCTACGTCGGTGATTTTTACCCCCTGGACCCGCTCCAGCGTCAGGACCCGGCGGGTGGTGTGGGACCAGACCACTTCGGGGATGTGAACCCGGGGGTCGCCGGCAAAGTTGGCCCGGATCCGGTCCGCATGGTGGCCCTCGAGCCGGAAGTCGAGCTCCGCCCGGATGGTGTGGGCAAACTCTTCGGCCACCTCGCTCAGGGCGTAGATTTTACCCAGCTCGGTGCGCCGCTCCAACAGCACGGCCAGGTCGTGAAGGATGGCCAGGTCGGCCTCGATGCGGGCCTCGATTCCGGGCCGCTGGACCTTGACGACCACGGGCCGGCCGTCGGGCAGGACCGCCGGGTGGACCTGCGCCAGGGAGGCGGCGGCGACGGGTTCGGGGTCAAAGCAGGCAAAAAGCCCGGCCAGGGGGGCCCCAAGCTCGTCCTCGATTACCGGCCGGATCTGCTCAAAGTCCACCGGGGGCACGGCATCCTGGAGCTTTTCCAGTTCCCGGGCCAGGGCCGGGGGGATGAGGTCCCGGCGGGCGCTCAAGAACTGGCCCAGCTTGATGGCGGTCGGCCCTAGCTCTTCCAGGACAAGCCGGACCCGCTCGGCGGCGGTTAAGTGGACCACCCCATCCGCAGAGCGGCCGAAGAGGCGGCGCCGCCACGAGATCAGGTGGTCCAGGCCGACCTGGTCGACCAGGTAGCCGAAGCCGTGGCGAAAGAGGACATTGGCCACCTCCCGGTACCGGCCGGCCTGCCGGTAGGCGGTGGTGATGGGTCTTAAAAACATCTCAGCCCCCCATCGGGCTTATATGCCGGTTGGGCCGCCGCTGTCAACCGGGGGTTCAAAAATCCCCCGCAAGATGCGTCCGGGCATTCCGGCCGAGCAACGATATTTAAAGACCGTTTAAAATGCTGGCGGGAGCCGTAAAATGCCGTTTACTATGGGCGACTTTGAAGACCTTCTGAAGGTGCTCCGGGAGCACCCCGACTGGCGTCAGCGTCTGCTGGAGGTGCTGCTCACCGAGGAGCTTTTGAGACTGCCGGCCGAATTTAAAGCCTTCCGGCAGGAGACCCTGGCCCGATTTGAGCAGATAGAGGCCGCCCTCGAGCGGTTGGCCGAAGCGCAGGCCCGGACGGAGCAAGAAATGGGGCGGCTGGCTCAGGCCCAGGTCCGAACAGAGCAAGAGCTGGATCGGTTGGCCGCCGGCCTTACGGAGTTGACCCGCACGATGGAGAGATTCAAGGCTACCCAGGACCGCTTCGGCCAGGTGGTGGGCGCCACCGCTGAGGCCCGGATGCGGCCGGCCATCCGGGAATGGCTTGAAGGTCAGGGATTTCGACTCATCGACCCCCTGGTGGCCTGGTCCATTAACGAAATTGCGGAGTTTAACGGCGTCGCCCGGGTCGAGGGACCTACCGGGCTAGTCTGGGTGGTAGTCTCGGCCAAGGCCCGGGCTAAGCCGGCAGATATCAAGGCTTTGCGAAGGTTACTTGACCGGCCGTAAGGGCCAGGCTGCGGGCCGAGGGTGTGGTTGGACCCGTCTGGCCGGTGGTTTTCGCCCTTGCCGCCGACCGGTCCGTTATCAGTGCTGCGTCGGAGCTTCGGGTCGGGCTGGTGCTTGAGGGCTATGGGCCAGCCGCCCTCCCCGAGGCCGTGGTGCTGGAGGACTGACCGGCCGGAGACCCCCGCGCTTTGCTAAAATTACCCGTGGGTCACGAACACCGCCGCTTTATCCTGCAACTCCTTCGGGCCTACCGGCCGGCACGGGTCCTCATCGCCTGCGCAGAGCTGGGAGTCTTCGAGGCCCTTGGGACCGAAACCCTGGGGGTCACCGAGCTGGCCCGCCGGATTGGGGCCGACCCCGACGGGCTGACCAGACTGCTCAACGCGGCCGTTGCCCTGGGCCTCCTGGAAAGAAAACCCGGGGGCTACGCCAACGGCCCGGCGGCCCTGGCCTGTTTTGCCGGGGAGACCGATTTTTACCTGGGAAATCTGGCCCGGTTGGAGGGGGTGTTCTACCGCCGCTGGGCCCGGTTGGATGAGGCCGTTCGGCTGGGAAGACGTCCGCCCGGAAACGTTCAGGATGAGCCCGACCCGGGCTGGATTCGGGCCTTTGAAATGGGCCTTTACGACCTGGCCCGAACGGTGGCCCCGGTGGTCGCCGAACTTTTGGGGCCTTTCATCCCCCAGGACCGGCCGGTGCGGGCCATCGATGTGGGCGGGGGCCACGGAGCCTACAGCATCGCCCTGGTCCGCCGCTACCCGAACCTGGAGGCGGTGGTTTTCGACCTTCCGCCGGTGGTGGCCGTGGCCGAGGAATTGGTTGCCCGGGCGGGGATGACCGGGCGGGTGCGGACCCGGGCCGGGGATTTCAAAGTTGACCCGCTGGGCAAAGCCGAGTTCGACCTGGCCCTGGTTTTTGCCGTGCTGGTGGCCGAAGATGAGGCCGAAAACCGCCGCCTTCTCGGCAAGGTCTTTTCGGCCCTTAAGCCGGGCGGTTCGGTCGTCGTCCGGGAGTTTTTCCTGGACGACGACCGAACCGGGCCGCCCGATGCCGTCATGTTCGACTTACACATGCTGGTTTCCGCCGACCGCGGCCGGGCCCACACCGTTCGGGAGGTCTTTGGCTGGCTTGAGGCGGTCGGGTTTAAAGACCCGGGGGTGTTGGAAGCTGCCGGGCCCGAGCCGGTCCGGCTCGTTGCGGCCCGGCGGCCGGCCTGAGCCGGTATGGTATACTTGTCGGCGGTGACTTGGGATGGCACAGTGCGATTTTTGCGGCAAGCATCGGTCCTTCGGCCGGAACGTAAGCCACTCGAAGCGTCGGACGCCCCGGGACTGGGAGCCTAACGTTCACTACCGGCGCCTGGTCATTGGGGGCCTGGCCCGGCGGGTCCACGTCTGCACCCGCTGCCTGCGGACCCTCTCCCGCAAGGGCCAGATTTAGCTCCCGGCGACCGCCGCCCTTAACTGCTCGGCGGCCACTTTCGGTGAAACCCGCGGGTTGAAAATGGCCGACGCCGCGACCAGAATATCGGCCCCGGCTTCGCAGACCGACCGGGCATTGGTGGGATTTATCCCGCCGTCCACCTCGATTTCCACCGGCAGGCCCGCATTGTCAATCAGGCGGCGGAGCCGGCGGATGCGTCCCAGGCTCCGGGGCAGAAAGGCCTGCCCGGCATAGCCCGGGTCCACCGACATCACCAGCACCACGTCCACTTCCTCGAGGAGGTCGGTCAGAACCTCCACGGGGGTCCCCGGGTTTATGGCGATGCCGGCCCGCCGGCCCGACTCCCGAATGAACCGGGCGAGCCGATGGGGGTGGGCCGTGGCCTCCCAGTGAAACGTCACCAGGTCGGCCCCGGCCTCCATAAACTTCTCCACCTGGTATTCAGGCCGCTCCACCATCAGGTGAACGTCGAAAGGCTCGTCGAACCGGGGCCTCAAGCTGGCGACGATGGGCACACCGAAGCTTATCTGGGGGACGAAGAGCCCATCCATCACGTCGAAGTGGACCCAGTCGCAGCCGCCGGCCACGGCCTCCCGGATCTGCTCCTCGAGCCGGCCGAAATCCGCCGAAAGGATGGATGCCGCAAGCTTCATGGTTTTTTCGGTTAGTTTTTAGCCCATTTTATCCGGGGGAGCCACCAGTTCCAGTGCCCAAGCAGGGCCATCGTCGCCGGAACCAGCAGGGCCCGGACGATGCTGGCGTCCAGGGCAATGGCGATAGCCAAACCAATCCCCATCTTCTTGATGGTAAGGAGGCCCCCGAGGCTGAAGGAGAGGGCCACAATAATTAAAATAAACGCCGCACTGGTGACGATCCGGCCCGTCTTTTCCAGTCCGGCCGCCACCGCCCCGTTGTTGTCGCCGCTCAGCAGGTATTCTTCCCGGACCCGGCTCAGGAGAAACACCTCATAGTCCATGCTGAGGCCGAAAAGGACGCAGAACATGAGCACCGGCACGATGGCATCTACCCAGCCGGTGGGAGTGTAGTTGAGCAGGCCGGTAAACCGTCCATCCTGAAAGATTAAAACCAGCGCCCCGTAGGCGCCCAGGATGGAGAGCGTGTTCATTATGACGGCCTTAAGGGGAAGTACGGCCGACCGGAAGGTGACCAGCAGCACCAGGTACATAAGGGCCAGGACAAAGCCCACCGCCTTGGGGAAGTCCCCGTAGAGCCGGGCAATGAAGTCCCGCTCGCCAGCGCTCTGCCCGCCCACCAGAAGCTCCCAGCCGTTGGGCACCGTCAGGGCCTGCAGGCGGTCGGCCAGCTCGCGGGCCGGCTGCGAGCCCGGCGGGTCCTTGGGGACCACCCGAAAGACGAAGACATCATCCCGGTAAAAACGGCTTATTGCCGCCGAAAGCTGGGGGTCCGGTCGGATGGTCTGAAGGGCTAAAATCTGCCCCAGCCGCGCCGCGTCGGCCCCCGGCACCAGGGTCGTAAGCCCCTGAACCCGGTCCACGCCGGGGTCCGCCGAAAGCTTCTGGGTCAGCTCGAAGAGCTGGTTGAGCTTCTCCTGAGTCAGCCAGGGCGAGCCGGTCCTGACCACGACCGTCAGGGGCGATGCCTCCTGTTCCGGAACCTCGGCCCGGAAAAGCTCCCAGCCGATGCGGGCGGGGTTGTGGGCCGGAAGGTTCTCGACCCCGGGTACCCCTACCTCCATCCGCTGGACCGGTGAGGCCAGTGCCAGCAGCAGGACGGTTACGACAATGAACACCACCACCGCCCACCGAACCACCTGTCGGGCCACTGCCCCCCAGAAGCGCTCCGCGGCCTGGGGTCGGGCCAGCGTCAGCAGGTTAACCCTGGGACCGAGAATTCCCAGCAGGGCGGGAAGGAGGGTGAGGGCGGCCCCGATGGACACGGCCACGACGATGGCCCCGGCCAGGCCGATGGACTGGATGAACCTGAACCCCACCCAAAGCAGGCCGCTCAGGCCGATCATTACGGCTAGCCCCGAAAAGAGAATCGCCTCGCCGGCCGTCTCAACCGTCCGGGCCAGGGCTTCCGGCAGGGGATAGACGGCCAGCTCCTCCCGGAAGCGGCTGACGATGAGCAGAGAATAGTCGATGGCCACCCCCAGGCCGATCATCGAGGCGGTATTGAGGGCGAAGACGGAGACGTCGGTGAGGTGGCCGAGACCGTAAAGGGCGGCCAGGGTGATGGTGACGGCCACCAGCCCCACCGCCAGGGGCATCAGGGAGGCCACCACCGAACCGAAGACGAAGAGCAGGATGACCATCGCGATGGGGAAGGTGTAAAGCTCGGCCCGGCGCAGGTCCTCCTCCGTCACGTCGGTGAAGGCCCGGTAAACGGCCGGTCCCCCGGTCAGGTAGCCGTGAATCTGACCGTCCCGGGGCAGACCCGCCTCCACGGCGGCCCGGATTTCAGGGACCAGGCTCATGGCCTGGTCCAGGGAGGCGTCCAGATTCACCGTCAGATAAAGCGACCGCCCGGCCCGGCCGGTCTGCGGATCGGAAACCGACTTTACGCTGGGCAGGGTGCGGAGCCGGTCGGACAGCCGGGCGGCCGCCTCCTTAAGCTGGGAGTCGGATGCGCCGCCCGGCCCCGTCAGCACAACGAGAATTACTTCCCGGGGGGCGTCGAATTTTTCCACGAGGATATCCCGGGCCCGGAGGGCCGGACTGCTGGCCACCTCAATGCCGCCGGGCTTTAATATCCCCGGCGCCCGGGGGGCGAAGAGGGCCCCGACGGCCAGCAGGAGGACCCAGCCGGCCACCACCAGGTAGCGGAACCGGTAAACGAAGCGGGTTAAAATGCGGAGCATTTTTGCACGGCCAGGGCTGAGGCTCGCTCAGCCCCCCAGCGGGCGCCGGTCAGCGGCCAGCCGGGCCCGGGCCTCGGCCAGGGCCGCCCGGACCCGGCCGGGGGCCGTCCCACCGGGCACGTCCCGGGCCGCCACGGCCCTTTGTACAGTTATACCAAACACATCGGCGTCGAACTTGTCGGAAAACTTCCGGTACTCTTCCAGGGTGAGCTTGGCGAAGGTCTTGCGCCGGCCGGCCGCATACTTTACCAGCCGTCCGACGACCTGGTGGGCTTCCCGAAAAGGCACCCCCTTCGCCACCAGGTTGTCGGCCAGGTCGGTGGCCAGCGCGTAGCTCTCCTCGGCGGCCCGGGCCAGCCGGTCCCGGTTGACCTTAAGGGTGGCCAGCATCCCGGCCATCAGGGGCAGGCAGCCCATAACCGTATCCGCCGTGTCGAAGAGGGGCTCTTTGTCTTCCTGCAGGTCCCGGTTGTAGGCCAGGGGGAGGCCCTTAAGCACCACCAGCAGTCCCTGCAGGTGGCCGTAGACCCGGCCGGTTTTGGCCCGGATGAGCTCGGCCACGTCGGGATTTTTTTTCTGGGGCATGATGCTGCTGCCGGTAGCATAGGCGTCGTCGATTTCGATAAACCCGAACTCGGCGGTGCTCCATAAGACCAGCTCCTCGGCCAGGCGGGAAAGGTGCATCATCAGGATGGCCGAGGCGCTCAGGTAATCCAAGATAAAGTCCCGGTCGGCGACGGCGTCGATGCTGTTGCGGCTTATGCGGCTGAATCCCAGCTCCCGGGCGACGAACTCGCGGTCGATGGGGTAGGGAACCCCGGCCAGGGCGCCGCTTCCCAGAGGCAGGACGTCCGCCCGCCGGTAGGCGTCCGTGTAGCGGTCCAGGTCCCGGTCCAGCATCTCATAGTAGGCCAGGAAGTGGTGGGCCAGCAGGACCGGCTGGGCCCGCTGGAGGTGGGTGTAGCCCGGAGCTACGGTCTCCAAATGGGCCTCCGCCAGGTCGAGGAGCACCCCCTGGAGGGCCCGAATCTGGTCGGCCGTCTGGCAGATAACCTCCTTTACATAAAGCCGCAGGTCCAGGGCGACCTGGTCGTTGCGGGAGCGGGCGGTGTGGAGGCGGCCGGCGGCCTCCCCGATCTTTTCCCGAAGGCGGGCCTCAATGTTGAGGTGAATGTCCTCGAGCTCGGGCCGGAAGGGGAATTCGCCCCGCTCGATCTCGGCCCGGATCTCCTCCAGGCCCCTGACGATGCGGTCGCAGTCCTCAGCCGGGATTATCCCCTGCCGGGCCAGCATCCGGGCGTGGGCGATGCTCCCGGCGATATCCTGCCGGTAAAGCCGCCGGTCGAAGTCGATGGAGGCCGTAAATCTAAGAACCTGCTCGGCCGGGGGCTTTTCGAACCGGCCGCCCCAGGCGGTGGCCATGGCCTATTCTTCCGGCTCGGCCCGGGGCGGAAGCAGGCTCTGGGCGGCCTCGGGCTGGGCCAGGAACTGGGTCTGGGCCTGGACCTGGCTCTGCAGGCCCCAGAGCTTGATAAAGCCCGTTGCGGCCGAGTGGTCGAACTGGTCGGCCCGGTCGTAGGTGGCCAGGGCAAAGCTGTAGAGGGGGTTGGGTGACTTGCGGCCCACCACCCGGCAGGTTCCCTTGTGGAGTTTTACCCGGACGGTGCCGTTCACGAACCGCTGGGACGACTGGATGTACGCGGCCAGGTCCTGGTGGAAGGCGCTGTACCAGAGGCCGCTGTAAACCATCTCGGCGTAGGCCTGGCTTACCAGGGCCTTGAACCGGAGCTGTTCTTTGCTCAGGGTGATCTGCTCCAGGTCCTGGTGGGCGGTGATAAGGACCGTGGCGGCCGGGGCCTCGTAGATTTCCCGGGATTTGATCCCCACCACCCGGTCCTCGATGTGGTCGATGCGGCCGACGCCGTGCTCCCCGGCAAGGCGGTTGAGCCGCTCGATGAGGGTTACCCCGTCCAGGGCCTCCCCATCCAGGGCGACCGGGATGCCCCGTTCAAATTCAATCTCCACGTAAGCCGGCTCATCGGGGGTGTCGGCGGGGCTGCGGGTCCAGGCGAAAACCTCCTCCGGGGGCTCGGCCCAGGGGTCCTCCAGCACGCCGGCTTCAATGCTACGGCCCCAGAGGTTCTGGTCTACCGAGTACGGGCTGTCAATGGTGGCCGGGACCGGGATGCCGTGCCGGGCGGCGTACTCGATCTCCTCATCCCGGGTCATCCGCCACTCCCGGACCGGGGCGATGATTTTAAGGTCGGGGGCCAGGGTCATAATGCCCACGTCGAAGCGGACCTGGTCGTTGCCCTTGCCGGTGCAGCCGTGGGCCACCGCCACCGCCCCCTCTTCGCGGGCCACATCCACCAGAAGCTTGACGATAAGGGGCCGGGCCAGAGCCGTGGCCAGGGGGTACTTGCCCTGGTAAAGGGCATTGGCCTGCAGGGCCGGGAAAACGAAGTATTTCACGAACAGCTCTTTGGCATCGATGACCAGGGCCTTGACCGCCCCGATACGGAGGGCCTTTTCCTGGATGGCTTTAAGGTCCTTCTCGTTGCCGACGTCGACGGTTAAAGCAACGACGTCCAGACCATATTTTTCCTGAATCCAACGGATGGCCACCGAGGTGTCCAGTCCGCCGCTATAAGCCAGCACGACCTTCTGTGCCATTTTGGCTCTCCCTTAACTTGAATCTGCCCGCTCCTTTTCCCGGGAACGGCCGGCAGGTGGACGGCCCTGCCCCCCGAGCCCCGGTGAAGGCCGGTCTGGCGACGCCGGGCGATAGGATGGGTAGCGCCGGAGCCCGTCAGGACTCGGGAAGCGCCGCCGGCCATCGGCCCCCTCCCGGCATTCAACCCCCCGCGTCGCGGCCGACCTTGGCCAGCACCGAGTCGAGGATGGCCACGGCCTCGTCGACGTCTGCCTCCGTGATGATGAGGGGCGGCATAAGGCGGATGGCGAAGGGGGTGACCCCGTTTACCAGCAGGCCGGCCTCCAGAGAGCCCAAGACCACCCGCTCCGAGACCTCCCGGTCAAACTGCACGGCCAGGAGGAGACCCCGGCCCCGCACCTCGGTCACCCACTCGTAGCGGGAGCGCAGTTCGTTGAGTCGGGCCTTGAGGTAGGCGCCGACCCGGGCGGCGTGCTCGGGGATGTTATTTTCGATGACGTATTTTAACGTGGCAAAGCCGGCGGCACAGGCCAGGGGGTTTCCCCCAAAGGTGGAGCCGTGGTCGCCGGGCTCCAGAACGGCCGCCTCCTCTTTGACCAGAAAGGCCCCAATGGGCACCCCGCCCCCCAGGCCCTTGGCCAGGGTCATCACGTCGGGTTCGACCCCGTATTGCTGGTAGGCGAAGAGGGTGCCGGTCCGACCGATGCCGGTCTGAACCTCGTCGACGATGAAGAGCAGCCCGTTCTCCCGGCACCAGCGACTCACCCCCCGGACATATTCCGGGTCGGCCTCGAAAACGCCCCCTTCGCCCTGGATGAGCTCCAGCATCACGGCGCAGGTCCGCTCGCTGGTGGCGGCCTGGATGGCCTCCAGGGAGTTAAAGGGCACGTTTACAAAGCCGGGAGGAAGGGGCTTAAAAGGCTCCTGGTAGTGGGGCTTGCCCGTGGCCGCGACCATGGCTAAGGTCCGGCCGTGGAAGGAGTTCAGGGTGGTGATGACCTCGTAGGCGCCGTTGCGCCGGAGCCGGCCGTACTTGCGGGCCAGCTTCACCGCCCCCTCGTTGGCCTCGGCCCCGCTGTTGCAGAAAAAGACCCGGTCAAAGGCCGAGTTCTCCACAAGAAGCTGGGCCAGCTTCACCTGGGGTATGGTGTAGAACTGGTTCGAGGTGTGAATGAGGGTTCGGGCCTGCTCGACGACGGCCTCAACCACGGCCGGGTGGCAGTGCCCCAGGTTGTTTACGGCCCAACCCCCGACGAAATCCAGGTAGGCCCTGCCGCTGTCGTCCCAGACTCGGGCGCCCTCACCCCGAACCAGGGTTACCGGTAGCCGGCGGGCTACCTGCAGGTAGTAACGGCGCTCAAGTTCCTGCCAGTGGCTCACCTTCGACTCCTCGGCGCGGCTCAACCTTTGGATTATACGGCATCCGCCGGGATGGATGCCGGATGACGTATAATGGCTTAAGGTGGGCGGGCGCGACACCGGCCAGATAAGGGAGGGAAAAGATGAGCCTTTTCGGACAGCTGATGACCATTATCCGGGCGAAGATAAGCGCTCTGCTTTCCGGGGCCGAAAACCCGGAGGAAACCCTTGAGTATGCCTACCAGCGCCAGCTGGAGCTGCTTCAAAAGGTCCGCATGAACATGGTGAATGTGGTGGCGGCCAAGCGCCGGCTCGAGGCCCAGCTTGCCGGCCTGGAGAACCAGCTGGGCCGGCTGGATGAGCAGGCCCGCCAGGCCCTTCAGGCCGGCCGGGAGGACCTGGCCCGGCTAGCCCTGGAGCGGAAGGTGTTTGCCCAGCAGCAGATGGCGGCCCTGGACGCCCAGGTTCAGGAGCTTGCCGAGCAGCAGAACCGGCTGATGGAGGCGGAACAGCGCCTGCGCCAGAAGGTGGAAGCCTTCCGGACCCGGAAGGAGATCATCAAGGCCCAGTACAGCGCCGCCGAGGCCCAGGCCCGCATCAACGAAGCAATCAGCGGTCTTTCCGAGGAGATGGCCGACGTGGGCCTGGCCATTGAGCGGGCCGAGGAGAAGACGGCCCGCCTCAAGGCCCGGGCCGAGGCCATCGATGAGCTCCTTGCGGCGGGGGCCCTGCCCGACTACCTCACGGGCCGGGATACCCTGGAGCGCGAGCTGGGGCAGGCCCAGCTCCAGGCGGGGGTGGAGGCGGAGCTGGCGCGCCTGAAATCCGAGCTTCAGTCCGGCCAGCGGCCGGCCCTTAAGGAGGGTGAAACGCCGTGATCATTCGAATTTCGGGGGAAGGTCAGTACCGGCTGGACGCCGACGCCGCCAGGCGCCTCAACGAAATGGACAACGAACTGGTGCGGCTGGTGGAGGCCGGGGACGAAGCCGCCTTTTATAGCCGTTATCGCGAGCTTATTGAGTGGGTCCGGAGTCAGGGGGAGCGGGTGTCGGCCGACGAGATCGTGGCGTCGGATATCATCATTCCGCCGCCGGACATAACCTTTGAGGAGGCCCGGAAGGTTTTCCGGGGGGAGGGCCTTGTTCCCGGATGACCCTGTCGTCGACGCCCTTGGGTAAGCTGACCGAGGCGCTGCGAGGCCGGGAGCCGGCCCGGTTCGACGGTCCCGCCGAAGGCTATGCCCGGGCCGCTGTCCTGGTGCTGATCGTCCGACACCCCGACGGACCCAGGCTGGTTTATACCCGCCGCACGGACCAAGTCCTCCACCACAAGGGCGAGGTGTCGTTCCCCGGTGGGGCCTGCGAGGAGGGGGACTCCGACGCGGTTTCCACGGCCCTGCGGGAAACCTGGGAGGAGATCGGGGTCAACCCGGCCGACGTAGAGGTGCTGGGGGAGCTGGACGAAATCATTACCCGGAGCAACTTCATCGTAACCCCGGTGGTGGGGGTGGTGGATGGCCCCTATCCCTTCCGGCCCAACCCGGTGGAGGTGGCCGAGGTTATCGAGGTTCCCATTGAGGAGCTTCGTAAGGCCGAGAACGTCGTCCTCGAACCCCGCCAGGTCCGGGGGGAGTGGGTCATCGCCCCGACCTATTACTACCGCGGGCACCGGATTTTCGGGGCCACCGCGATGATCACCCGCCAGCTCCTCGAGCTTTTAGAGGACTAGCGGGGTCAGCGGTCCTCCAGGGCCTCCTTGAGTTTTGGGTCCCGGAGCTTGCGGAGGGCCCGGCTTTCGATCTGACGGGCCCGCTCCCGGGTGGTGTTGAGCACCCGGCTCACCTCCTCCAGGGTCATTCCCCCGCCGCCGTCCAGGCCGTAGCGGAGGCGGAGCACCAGCTGTTCCCGGGGCCCAAGCTGGGTTAAAACGGCCTCCAGCTGCTGGCGCAGGAAGGTATTGGCCATGGCATCCACCGGCTCCACACTGTTCGGGTCCTGAATCACATCGGCCAGGGTGGCGCCCTCATCGTCGCCCATCTGGGCCTCGAGAGACACCGGCTGGCTCATGGCCTGCACCAGCTCGTCGACCCGCTCGGTGGGGAGGTCGAGGGCCTCGGCCACCTCCAGATTGCTGGGCTCCCGGCCCAGGAGCTGGGAGAGCTCCAGCCGTTTGCGCCGAAGCCGACTGACATCCTCAACCACGTGGATGGGCAGCCGGATGGTGCGCCCCTGGTCCGCCAGGGCCCGGCTTATCGCCTGCCGGACCCACCAGGTGGCATAGGTACTGAACTTGAAGCCCCGCCGGTAGTCGAACTTCTCAACGGCCCGGGCGAGGCCGATGGTGCCCTCCTGAATGAGGTCAAGAAGGGGCAGGCCGTGGCCGACGTAGCGCTTGGCGATGCTTACCACCAGCCGCAGGTTGGCCTCCAGGAGCCGGCGGCGGGCCTCGGCGCCGCGGGCCACCGCCTGCTCAAGTTCCGCCCTTTCCTCCGGTTCGAACCGGCCCGAAGCCAGCCTCTGCTCCGCCTCCTGGGCAGCGCTGATGAGGCGGCCGAGGTGCTGCTCCTCTTCGGGAGTCAGTAGCTTGAGGCGGGAGATATCCCGCAGGTAAGCGCCGACGATGTCTAATGGCTCGTCGCCGACGTCTTCTTCCAAGGCTTTAATCTGCACCGTGTCGGCCTCGGATTCGTCCCGGTCGAAGGCCGGCGACTCTTTCGTCCCCCTCCCGGTCACCGGGTGCCACCTCCCTCTTGACTTTATAAGCGCGCAGCATTTATCATCTTCTCTGGAGCGGGCGGCTAGCTCAGCCGGTTAGAGCGCAGCGTTGACATCGCTGAGGTCAGAGGTTCGAGTCCTCTGCCGCCCACCCTGCCGGCAGGCAGGTCTTTTAATTATACACGGCTGTCAAAGGCTGCGAAGAGGACGAGTAGCCGGCGGGACGGCTCCAGAGACGGGGTGTCCCGGGCTGTGAGCACCCCGGCCTTTACCCCGGTGAAAACCGCCTCGGAGCCGCCGACCGAAACCGTTGCGGGAGTAGGCTCGGCCGGGTGGACCCCGTTAGCGGTCCCGGTAAGGGCTTCCGGCCGTGGGCCGGAAGAACTTGGGTGGAACCGCGGGCATCGCCTCTCGCCCCAAGGGCAGAGGCGAATTTTTTTTAGGGAGGTGTAACCCTATGGGCGAAATGACGGGGGAAATCAAACTAAAATCGCCGCTGGATCCCCTGCGGCATTCGGCCGCCCACGTGATGGCCGATGCGGTCCTGGAGCTTTTTCCGGAGGCCAAACTCGCCATCGGCCCGCCCATTGAGGACGGCTTTTACTACGACTTCGACCTGCCCCGTCCCCTGACTCCAGAGGACCTGAGCCGGATTGAGGCCAGGATGCGGGAGATCATCGCCGGCGACTACCCCTTCATCCGGGAGGAAATTTCGAAGGAGGAGGCCCGCCGCCTCTTTGCCGACCAGCCGTATAAGCTGGAGATCCTGGATGAGATCCCGGATGAGAAGGTGAGCATCTACCGCCACGGGAAATTCGTGGACCTCTGCCGCGGGCCCCACGTGGAGTCCACCGGGAAGATCCGGGCCTTTAAGCTTTTAAGCGTGGCCGGGGCCTACTGGCGGGGCGACGAACGCCGGCCGATGCTCCAGCGCATCTATGGGACGGCCTTCGAGACCGAAGAGGAGCTTCAGGCCTACCTTAAGCGGCTGGAGGAGGCCGCACGCCGGGACCACCGGCGGCTCGGGCGGGAGCTGGACCTTTTCAGCATCCACCACGAGGAGGTCGGCAGCGGCCTGATTCTCTGGCATCCGAAGGGAGGCCGGGTCAGGGAGCTGGTTGAGGACCTCTGGCGGCGCCTGCACCGGGAGGCCGGCTACGAGCTGGTCTACACGCCCCACATCGGCCGGGCCCGGCTCTGGGAGGTAAGCGGTCACCTGGAGACTTACCGGGAGAACATGTATGACCCCATCGAGGTGGAGGGGCAGAAATACTACTTAAAACCGATGAACTGCCCCTTCCACATTTACATTTACAAGAGCCGGGTAAGGTCCTACCGGGAGCTTCCCATTCGGCTGGGGGAGCTGGGAACGGTCTACCGCTACGAGCGGTCCGGGGTGCTGCACGGGCTTCTGCGGGTCCGGGGGTTTACCCAGGACGACGCCCACATCTTCTGCCGGCCCGACCAGATCGAGGCGGAAATAATCGGGGTGCTCGACCTCAACTTCCGCCTCTGGGAGGCCTTCGGCTTCAAGGAGTTCGAGGTTTACCTGGCGACCCGGCCCGAAAAGTTCGTGGGTAGGGTCGAAGATTGGGACCGGGCTACCGAGGCCCTCAAACAGGCCCTCCGGGACCGGGGCCTCGATTTCAAGATTGACGAGGGCGGCGGGGCCTTCTACGGGCCAAAGGTGGACATCTGGTTCCGGGATGCCATCGGCCGGGCCTGGCAGTGCACCACCGTCCAGCTGGACTTCAACCTGCCGGAACGGTTCGACCTGAAATACACCGGCCCCGACGGCCGGGAACACCGCCCCCTCATGGTCCACCGGGCCCTTCTGGGTTCGATGGAGCGCTTCTTTGGAATCCTCATCGAGCACTACGCCGGGGCATTCCCCGTCTGGCTGGCCCCGGTTCAGGCGGTGATAATCCCGATAACGGACCGCCACCTGGAGTATGCCTACCAGGTGGAGGCGCGGCTCCGGGCGGCCGGGATTCGGGTGGACACCGACGACCGGCCGGACCGAATGAACCAGAAAATCCGGGATGCCCAGCTCCAGAAGGTGCCCTACATGCTCATCGTCGGCGACCGGGAGGTCGAGTCGGGAACGGTGGCCGTGCGCCTTCGGAGCGGGGAGGACCTGGGGCCAATTCCCGTCGACGAGTTCATCAGCCGGGTTCGGACCGAGGTCACCCGCTACGGTTAGACCGGGGGGCCGACCCCGGCGGAACGGGGCTACGGCCGGAGAACTTAAGTCAGCGACCGGACCCTACGTTCGGCCGCGTTGAGGAACTAAAAGCCAGTTCGCCCCGTGCCGGCCGGCAGGGCACGGTGGGAAACGCTCACCCTCGTCCAGGGTGATGGTCTGCTCGGGGTGCTGCTCGCAGCGGTATTCGCCGCTCTTAGGGGCAACCTGCCCGGTATGGCCGCCGATCTGGCTTCGGGTCTCGTGCTCCGGCATCCTCTTCCCCTCCCATCAGGGTGTTACGGAACCGTGGCCGTAACCCCGTTCCCCGGGGCCGGCACCTTCAGCTTATCTGTCCCTGGGCGCGGACAGGTAAAAATTGGGTAAAAGCCCGACCAGAATTTGGTAAATCTGGGGAATTGCCGGCCGTGCGCCCCGGCCGCAGGGCCGGCTATGGTCGCGGGCTGTTGGCCGCGGCCTTGACGAAGACCACGAAGTGGGAGAGCCCGAACCGGTGGGCCGGGGTCCGCTCCAAGGCGTAAAGGACAAGGCGAAGCAGACCGGCCAGCACCCCGCTTCGCCGGGCCAGCTTGTCGAACCCGGGGAAAACCCCCCGGTGGGTGACGACCCGGCCGGGCAGGCCGGCCAGCAGCCGCCGGAGCTGGCCCCGGGTATAAACCCGGACGTGTGGTGCCAGGCGGTTTCGAAGGGGGTCCGGCAGGTAGTTAACGAAGGGAAAGTTGCCGAAACGGTATTTGCCCCGCCAGAAAATGCCGTGGGTCTCGAAGGGCCACAGCCGGTTCGGTGCGAAGATTACCAGCCGGCCCCCGGGCCGCAGCACGCGCCAGGCCTCGGTCAGAACCTGCCGGTCGTCGTCCACGTGCTCCAGCACCTCGTGCAGTAGGACCAGGTCAAAGGTCTCGGCCTTGAAGGGGAGGTGCTCTCCGACCCCCTGGACCACGGCCGGCACGATTCGGCCGGCCAGTACCGCCCGCTCCCGGTCTACTTCGACCCCGAAGACGTAGGGGGTAACTTTCTGAAAACGGCCGAGAAAGGCCCCGACGCCGCAGCCGACATCCAGGACCCAGGCGCCCGCCAGGGGGAGGTCCTCGGCAACCAGCCTGAATCGGCGCTCCTGCCCGAAGCCCCAAACGTAGGATGGGTGTCCGAGTCTGATGGCCCGGTCCTCGGCGGTTCCCATGGGCTGCACCGGCTCTAATATTGGCCCGGCAGACCTGCCGGTGTCAACCCGTTGCGGCCGCGGACCGCCGTGCCATAGACTGATGCGGGATGGCAGTTTACCCTTCGCTGCGGGGCCGGACTGCCCTGGTCACCGGGGCCGGGCGGGGCATCGGGCGGGCCATCGCCCTGGCCCTGGCCCAGCAGGGGGTCCGGGTTGGGGTCCATTACCACCGGTCGGAGGCCGGGGCCCGGGAGGTGGCCGCGGCCATCCGGGAGCTGGGGGGTGAGGCGGAGCTATTCCGGGCCGACCTGGCCGACCGCACCCAGATCGAGGGCCTGTTTGCCGCCCTGGCCGGCTGCTTCGGGGGGCTGGACATCCTGGTAAACAACGCCGCCGTCTTTACCCGAACCCCGGCCCTGGAGCTCTCCGCCGAGGAGTGGGGACATGTCCTCGCCATCAACCTTTCGGCCGTCTTTTACTGCTGTCAGGCGGCTGCCCGGCTGATGCTGGCTCGGCCGGAGGGCGGCGTCATTGTCAACCTGGCTTCTGGCGGCGGCCTTCATCCGCGGCCCGGCTACGAGGCCTCGGCCGCCTACGGGGCGGCCAAGGCCGGGGTGATAATGCTTACCCGGCGGCTGGCCCTGGAGTGGGCCCCGAAGGTGCGGGTAAATGCGGTGGCCCCGGGGATAATCGATTCCAAGCCCACCTCCATGTCGGCCGAGGTGCGGGACCGGTTTGCCCGGCTGATCCCCCTGGGCCGGGTGGGCACTCCCGAGGAGGTGGCGGCGGCAGTCCTCTTTCTGGTCAGCGACGAGGCCCGGTACATCACCGGGCAGACCCTCGTGGTGGACGGCGGCATCCTTCCTCATTGATGCGGCGGCTGGGCCTTCTCCTTCTGGTTGTGGTGCTGGTCGGGGTCCTGGGCGCGGCCTGGTCCCCGGGACGGGCGGCTGTGAAAACTGCCCTGCTCCTTCCGCACCTCTTCCCCGGGAACCAGGTCCGGCCCCTGGACGTTCTGAGCCCGGCACCGGCCCGGGAGCAGCTTACGTTTCGCTACCCCTCGGCCACCGGCCGGATCGACCTATACCGGCGGCCGGACCCCGGCCGGTACCCCGCAGTCCTCTTTTTCCTGGGGGTGGCGCCCCTGGCCAGCCGAGACCCGCGGGTGGTGCAGGTGGCTGAGGGGCTCGCCCGAACCGGACTGGTGCTGGCCGTCCTGGAGTCGCCCCACCTCGTGGCGGAGCAGATCCTGCCGGAGGAAGTGGAGGGGCTGGTGGATGCCTTCGAGGTGGTGAGCCGCCATCCGGCGGTGGACCCGGAACGCGTCGGGTTTGCGGGCTTCTGCGTCGGGGCGGCCCTGGCCCTGCTGGCCGCATCGGATCCCCGCATCGCCGACCGGGTGGCCTTCGTCAACGCCCTGACCCCCTACTACGACGGGGAGGAGCTTCTGGCCCAGATTGCCTCCGGCCAGTTCGAAGCGGACGGCCAGGTTCTGTCGTGGAGCCCGAGCCCCCTTACCCGCAAGATTTTCGGCCACCTGCTGGAGCGGGCCCGGGCGGCCGGCGCCGGGCCGCTGGCGGACCGGCTTTCGGCCGGCCCGGACCTCCCCACCGCCCGCCGATTGGTCGCCCAGCTTCCGGAGGCGGCCCGGCGGGAGGTCGCCCTGCTCTCCCCAAAGGACAAGCTTGGGGGCATCCGGGCGCGTGTTTACATAATGCATGACCGGGATGACAACAACATCCCGGTGGCCCAGGCCCGCCGGCTGGCCCGGGAGTTTCCCTACCCCGAGCGGCTGGTTTACACCGAGTTCGAATTCTTCGAACATGTTCAGCCGACCAAGCCCGTCGACCCCATCACCTTCGGGCGGGAGTTAGGGAAGTTTTACGCCCACGTTTACCGGGTTCTGGCCCCGGTCTGGTAAACTTACCGGGGTGAGAGCCTAGGCTATAAGTTCGGGGAGCCAGCCATGTTTGTCGAAGCAAACGGCATCCGCTGCTTTTATGAGCTCGAAGGTGCAGGCGACCAGGTTGTCGCCCTCATTCACGCCCTGGGCACGAACCACCGGATGTGGGACCGGCAGGTGGAGGTGCTCAGGCCCCACTTTCGGGTCCTCCGGTATGACGTCCGGGGCCACGGCCAGACCGACAAGCCGCCGGGACCGTACTCCCTGGAGCTTTTCGCCCAGGACCTGGCGGCGCTGCTCGATGCCCTTGGGATTCCGGCCGCCCATCTGGTGGGGCTCTCTATGGGCGGAATGATTGCCCAGACCTTTGCCCTGAGCTATCCGGAGCGGGTGAAATCCCTGGTCCTGGCCGACACCTCCAGCCGGTATCCGCCCGAAAACCGCCAGCAGTTCGAGGAGCGGGCCCGGATTGCCGAGACCCAGGGGATGGGGCCCCTGGTGGAGCCCACCCTGGAGCGCTGGTTCAGCCCGGAGTTTCACCGGACCCACCCCGAGGTGGTGGACAGGTACCGGCAGATGCTGCTGGCAAACGATCCGAGGGCCTGGGCGGCCGCGGCCCGGGCCATCGGCCAGCTCGACCTCACCTCCCGCCTCGGTTCGGTGAAAGTTCCCACCCTGGTAATCGTCGGGGAAGACGACCCCGGAACGCCCCCGGCGATGGCGAAGGAAATTGCGGCCAACATTCCCGGCGCCCGGCTGGAGATTCTGCCGGGCCGCCACATGACCCAGGAGGAGTCGGCCGAGGCTTTCAACCGGTTGCTGGTGGAGTTTTTAAAAGTTAACTGATGGCGAAGAAGACGGGTATTGGCCGGGTTTTCGCCGTCAACCGGCGGGCCCACTACGACTACGACATCGAGGAAACCTTTGAGGCGGGCCTCGTCCTCCTGGGGAGCGAGGCGAAGTCGATCCGGGAGGGCCGGGTAAACCTGCGGGAGGCGTTTGTGCGGCCCGTGGACGGGGAGCTCTACCTCTGGAATGCCCACATTTCCCCCTGGCAGCCCGCGGGTCCCTTCGGGCACGAACCCGAGCGGCCGCGCAAGCTGCTCCTTCACCGGGATGAGATTGCCTATATCGTCGGCAAGCTGGCCCAGAAGGGCTACACCTGCGTCCCCCTGCGGCTTTATGAGAAGGACAACAAGATAAAGGTCGAAATCGGACTGGGCCGGGGCAAAAAGGCCTACGACAAGCGGCGGGACGAGGCCGAGCGGGAGGCGAAGCGGCGCATCCAGGAGGCCCTTAAGCGTCAGGTCTGAGGCTGTCCGGGTTAACCGTTCGGAAGGTCCGGCCCTTCCAGGTTCAGGGAATTGATAAATTCCCGGAAAATGGCCAGCGACTCGTCGTCGGCGGGCGGAGCCGGCCGGGCCGAGCCGATGCACGAAAGGACCCAGCCGGCTTTGGCCAGGACGTCTTCAGCGACCATAATGGGACAGCCAGACCTGACGGCCAGGGCGATGCCGTCGCTGGGCCGGCACCCGACCTCCACCCACCGCCCCTTCCAGTAAATGCACAGGTAGGCCTGGCACACGCCCCCGGCGAGGGTCCGGATTTCGACCTGGGTGAGAACGGCGTCGAAGTTTTTGAGCAGGGCCAGAATGAGGTCGTGGGGTTGGGGCCAGGGGTCCCGGCGGAGGGCCGTCTTTATGGCCCTGGCCTCGGCAAACCCGATCGCGATGGGGAACCTGGCGTGGCCGCCTTTCTCCTTTAGAGTGACTACGTAACCTGTACCCTCTAATGTAGTTCCGACTCCCGCCACCACCATTTCCACCATAAATCGAACACCTCCCCTTGCCCGGCCCCGCCGTCCGGGGCGGGCGAACGGGCGGGCTTTAACCGCCCGGTGACGTCCCCGTCGCCGGCTGAGCCTCCGGCCTGGGCAGGCCGGGCGAAACGAAGCCCGGCTCGAAAAGCCTGGCCGGTACGAAGGTCCGCAGCTCTTCGATAGTCCAGCGGCCCGGCTTGTAAATGGTGCGTCCCGGCCGGGGCTGGGCCATGAGGGCGATCAGCCCGCCGCTAACGAAGAATATCTGCCCGTTGATCCAGCCGGCTTCCTCACTGGCCAGGTAGACCACCATCGGGGCGATATCTTCGGGTTCCCGTCGGGTGACGGCCGGGTGGTCGCTCTCGCCCAGGAGGGCCGCAGCCCCCGTGCCCATCTGCTGCCTGAGCTGTCGGGCCCGGTCGGGGATGGTGGCGGTCATCCGGGTGTTGGCGGCGGGGGCGATGCTGTTTACGGTGACCCCGTAGCGGCCCAGGTCCAGGGCCGCAACCCGGGTAAGACCGGCAATCCCCGACTTGGCCGCGCCGTAGTTAGCCTGGCCGGCGTTGCCGATGAGGCCGCTGGTGGACGTAAAGGTTATGATCCGGCCGTAGCGCTGCTGGCGCATCAGCACCGAGGCCGGCTTCATCACCGTAAAGTGGCCCTTAAGGTGGACCTGAATGACCTCATCCCACTCTTCTTCGGTCATGTTGAAGATCATCCGGTCCCGGAGGATTCCGGCACAGCAGACCAGGATGTCGATGCGGCCGAAGTTGTCCAGGGCGGTCCGGATGATTTTTTCGCCCCCTTCCATGGTGGCC
>JBHOQU010000128.1:0-1050 GCA_042408785.1 Dehalococcoidia bacterium
CAGGGCGTCCTTGGGCACCGCCTGGGCGGCCAGACTCGCGCCCTGCCTGGCCGCATCGGACAGGGAATGGCTCAGGGAAAGGCAGGAGGCCCCGGCCGCCATGGCCAGTGCCGCCATACCGAGGAGTGGCCACGGCCAGAAGGCCACGATAAGCCCCCACAGGTAGGTGGAGACTAGGAAGGCAATGGTCCATTGGTAAAGGGGTTCAACATCCGAGCCGAACATGAGCTCCGGCAGCGCCAACAGCGTGGAAAGGCCGGCAGTGACGCCCACGAGCCGGATCCCCCGGAGGCCCCAAACGAGATAAAAGAAACCCAGTTGTATGGGCCCGGCCCCCAGGAGCCAAAACCAGAGAGGGATGCTCCCGACGTCCGGGGTGGGCCCGAAGGGATTAAACCACAAAACGGTGAGCAGGAGTCGCCACCAGTTCCGGCGCGCCCAGGGGACGAGCCCGGACCTCACCAGCACTTGGTAGACATGGTCGGGTAACCTTTCCATTTCACCCCTGCGGGGCCCCGCCCACCCGGCCTATCTTTGCCAACCGTCGATGGGTCCGGTCCCCCCGACGGTAAGACTTTTTTTGGGGGGGAGCTTGCGGGTCCGGGTAGGGTCGGCGGTTCCCGGCCCCGCCCGGGGCGTCCGGCCTCACCACGGGGCCTCTTTCACCAGCAGCGGCAGGTACAGCCTATATGAGGCCGGTGTCGGCGTGGGTGTTGGGCTGGGCGTGGCAGTGGGCGTGGGCGCAGTGCCGCAGGTGGGGAACTTGAAGGCCCCAATGCGTGTTACCCAGAACTGGCCGGTGGCCTCGTAGTACTGGTTGGTGTACCAAAAGGTGCAATCATCAACGGGATCGACGGTCATGGCGCTGTAGTCTCCCCACCGCCCTTTCAAGCTTTGATCGGACACGCTCTGCGAGCCGGTCCCCGCCACCAGTGTGGTCTCAGCCTGACCGAGCGTGCCCGGGGGGTCGCCGGCAAGGCGTCCTGCATAGCGAATGCTCGGATACATGGTGGGACCCGATACACTGTACCCCACGGCCATATTCCCGTC
>JBHOQU010000131.1:0-20117 GCA_042408785.1 Dehalococcoidia bacterium
AGGCTTCGGGGGGCATAACCTTAGAGAATGTCCGGGCCGTGGCCGAGACCGGGGTCGACCTCATCTCGGTGGGGGCGCTGACCCACTCGGCCCGGGCCCTGGATATAAGCCTGGATTTTCGGGTCTGAGGGCGGGCCCCCGATGGCGGAGGCCAAGTACGTCATCGTCGGCGGGGGGCTGGCCGGGGGATCCGCCGTCCGGGCCATCCGCCAGGCCGACCCCGAAGGCCGCCTGATTCTGATAACCGACGAGCCCTACCCGCCCTACGACCGGGTCCCCCTCTCGAAGACCTACCTGCTGGGCAAATTCAAGCGGGAAAGGCTCTTTCTCCTCCGGCCCGAACAGCTGGATCCCGGCCGCACCGAGGTCCGGACGGGCAGCCGGGCGGTGGCCCTTGATCCGGCCGGCCGCACCCTCGCCCTCGACTCGGGGGAGACGGTCCGGTTCGAGCGGCTCCTGCTGGCCACCGGCGGCCGGCCCCGCCGGTTACCCCTCCCCGGGTCCGACCTGGCCGGGGTTCACTACCTGCGCACCATCGATGACTCCGACCGGATCCGGTCCGAAGCCGGCCCGGGCCGCCGCGCCGTGGTCATCGGGGGCAGCTTCATCGGCTGCGAGGTGGCGGTGGCCCTCCACCAGCTGGGGGTCCGGGTGACCATCTTCGAAATCGAGCCCCTCCTCTTCGGCCGGGTCTTCGACCCGGCGGTGGCCGGGGCCCTCACCCGGTTCATCCGCGGCAAGGGCATCCGGGTGGAGACCGGCGCAAGCATCGTCCGCTTCCTGGGCCGGAACGGCCGGGTGGCCGGGGTGGAGCTGGCCGACGGCCGGACCTTCGAGGCCGATTTCGCCGTGGTCGGGGTGGGCATCGCCCTCAACACCGAGCTGGCGGAGGGGGCCGGCCTGGAGGTCCAGAATGGTGTCGTCGTTGACGAAAGACTTCAGACCCCGGTTGAGGGCATCTTCGCCGCCGGGGATATCGCCCGCTATTACAGCCCCCTCTACGGCCGGCACCTGCGGGTGGAACACTACGACACGGCGGTCAAGCACGGCCGGCGGGCCGGACTCAACCTGACCGGCCGGGCGGAACCCTACGATGGCCTGCCCTACTTTTTCTCCTACCTGCTGGAGGTCAACCTCCATGTGGTGGGCGACTTCAGCCGCTGGGACGCCGTGCTTGAAACCGGCCCGCCCAGCTTTCCCGAACCGTACGTCCGGTACTACTTTGAGGGGGACCGGCTGGCGGCCGTCCTGATGGTGAATACCCCGCCCCCAAGCCTGCCTGCGGCCGAGGCCTACGTCCGCCAACGGCCGAGCCCCGAGGGGTTGAGGGGTCTGGCCCGGCCCGAGCTCCCCGTCCCGCCCGGTGACCTCAAGCCCCGATGAAGGCCCGGGAGCTCATCGCCCCCACGTTGGTGGTGGGGGTGGCCGCCGGCCTGCGGTTCTACCGGCTGGACTGGGCCGAATTTAAGCTGGACGAGGCCCGGCTGGCCGCCCTTGCCCTGGGACTGGCCCGGGACGGGCGGCTACCCCGCTGGGGCATCGACGCTTCCATCGGGGTGCCCAACTTTCCCCTGACCGCCTGGCTTGCGGCCGTCCCCTTTGCTCTCTCGGCCGACCCGGTGACGGCCACCGGTTTTGTAGCCCTCCTCAACACCCTGGCCGCCCTTGGAGTCTACCTGGTGGGCCGGGCCTGGTACGGGCTCGACGGCGGGGTCATCGCCGGCCTTCTTTACGCCGGTAGCCCCTGGGCTGTCCTCTTCAGCCGGAAGCTGTGGCCGCCGGAGTTTCTGGCCCCCTTCGCCGTCGCCTTTATCTACACCGCCTACCGGGGCTTTGGGGCCGGCTCCGGCCGGGTGCAGGCCGCCTGGCTCTTCCTGACCGGCCTGCTCCTGGCGGCCATGGTCCAGATTCAGTACGCCGCCTTAAGCCTGCTGGTTTCGGCGGCGGTATGGTTCGGGGCCCTGCGCTGTCGGCTGCGGCCGGCGGGTCTGGCCGGGTTTGCCGCCGGCCTGGCCGGACCCTTCCTGGCCTTTCTGGCCGTCGACCCGCCGCAGACCCTGGCCGTCGGCCGGGCGGTTTTGGGCCTGGTGGGGCGGCCGGCCGAGACCGACCTGAAGGTCCTGGAGAGTCTCTGGGTCCTGGTCACCGGCCAGGCTATCCATTCACTTGCCGGAGCCGAGCGCTTTAAAGAGCTCATGGGACAGGTGGGGGATGCAGGTCCGGCCCAGACGCTTACGGGGCTCTGGGTCCTGACCGGGATAGCCGGGCAGGCGGCCGCCCTGGGCCGGTCCCGAACCGACCGGGCCAACGGGTGGCGGACTGTCATCCCATTAGGGTGCGTTCTGGGGCCTGTCCTCGTTCAGCTCCGTCACCCACTGGACGTTCGCCTGGAATACCTGCTCTGCGCCCTGCCGGCCCTTTACCTCCTGGCCGGAAGCACCTCCGCCCTGGCGGCCCGCCTCCCCGGCTACCGGCTGACCGGTCCGGCCCTGGTGGCCCTGGCCGTGGGGCTGGCCGCCCTTCAGGTCGGGCGCGTCTGGCAGGTGGTCGAGTTCCTGGGTACCGAGACCACGCCGGGAGCGTACGGGGTTCCCCTTCAGGCCCACCTGGCCGTAGCCGCGGAGGCCCGCCGGCTTTACGCCGGGCTTCCGGCGGCCGAGGTCTGGCTGCTGGGCCCCGGTTCAAACCCGGCCTACGACGAGTACCCTGCGGTTTACGCGGTTCTGCTGGGCCGGGAGCTTCCCCTGCGGTTTTACGATGCCAGAGGGCCCGTCCCCTGGCCCAATTATTCGGGCCTCATCGTCGCCCTGCCCGGGACCGTCCCGCCCGCCGGGGCTCAGGGGGTAGGTAGTCCGGTTCCCTGGCGGCGGGGGGAGGGGGCTGTCGGGTTCTGGCTGTGGGCGGGGGGCGGCCCTACCCGGCCGGCCGCGGCCTTCGACCCGGCCCCCGTCTGGGCCGACGGGGTGCGCCTCCTCGGGGCCGCCGCCCCGGCCTGCGTGGAGGCGGAAAGGCCCGCCCGCCTCTATCTTTACTGGGATACCGGGATGCTGAGCCGGCCCTTTCAGGTCTTCAACCACCTGATCGGGCCGGACGGGAGCCGGGAGGCCCAGGCCGACGGGCCCGGCCCGCCCCCGGTCCCCGGCCGGACGGTGGTGAACTGGTTCGACATCAAGGTGCCCCCCGACGCGCCGCAGATCCTGCGGCTTGTGAGCGGCCGTTACCTGCTTCCGGCCGTCGAGAACATTCCCCGGGCCGACACCGGACGGCCCGAGGTTACGGTGACGGAGCTTCGGGTCGGCTGCGGCTGAGCTTTCGGTTAAAATAGGGCGGGGAGAATGAACACAGTCCGGGCCTACTGTCCCATTTGTCAGGCCGAGGTGGAGCGGCCGGCGGACCTCTGGGCGGCGGCCGGCCGCACGCCCCGGCGGCTTTACCGGGCGGTTCGGGGCCTCACCGCGGCCGACCTGGCCTACCGTCCCCGGCCCGATGCCTGGTCCATCCGGGAGGTCATCCTGCACCTGGCGGATACCGAGCTGGTCCACGGCTACCGGTTGCGGAAGATGCTGGCCGAGGACGCGCCAGACCTACCCGGCTACGACCCGGTGGCCTGGGCCGCCGGGGCCGCCTACGACCGGCGGGACCTCCGGGCGGCCATCGCCGCCTTCCGGGCCCTGCGTCTGGCCAACCTGGACCTGCTCCGGTCATCG
Source organism: Dehalococcoidia bacterium (assembly GCA_042408785.1). Taxonomy (GTDB): domain Bacteria; phylum Chloroflexota; class Dehalococcoidia; order JAUQQI01; family JAUQQI01; genus JAUQQI01. Next base: position 3,708 of record JBHOQU010000131.1, read on the forward strand.
GGGGAGGCTGCCTTCGGGCGGGCCGGCCGGCACCCCCGCTTCGGGCCCGTCACGGTCGGCCAGCTCTTCGGCCACCTGGTGGACCACGACCTGGACCACCTGCGCCAGCTGGAATGGACCCGGGCGGTGGTGGAGGGCAAGGTTGAGCCGGGGCCTGTTTAGGACCCTCAAGGCCGCCTTCTGGACCGCCTTCGCGCTGGACGGGCTTTTAAGCGCCCTTCTAACCTACCGGTGGATTCGGACCCTCCTGCGGCTCCCCGGACCCGAGGTCTACCGCCTGACGGTGGCCCTTTTTCTCATACCGTCGGAGAAGGTCCTGCGGGTCGGGGGTGCGCTCCAGTTCGCCTTCGGCCTGGCCAACCTGCTCCGGACCCAGGGGCTCATTCGGGGCGTGCCGGCTCTCCGCCGCCGGCCCGGCCGGCAACCCGCCGGAAGAAACCCAGCATCAGCCGGTTGAATTCCTCGGGCCGTTCCCGGTGCAGGTTGTGGCCGCATTCGGGGAAGATGATCAGCTGGGAGCCGGGGATGAGGCGGTGGAGGGTCTCGGCATGCTTCGGGTTAATGAGCCGGTCCCGGCCGCCGTGGACGATCAGCACCGGGCAGCGCACCAGGTGAAGCCGGTCGCAGTGGTAGTTGCCGCCCCGCTCAAAGATGCGCCGGTTGGCGGCCACAAACTCGGCCAGGAGGTGGCGCCAGTAGGGCTCCCCGTGGGCCTCGGCCAGCTCCCGGGCCCACCGACCCCACCGCTCGGGCCAGTTTTCGATGGGCAGCCAGCCTTCCAGCACCGCCATGTTCTGGGCGTCCAGCTCACAGCTGGCGCTCACCGCCACCAGGCCCCGCACCAGGTCGGGCCGCTCGATGGCCAGGTACAGGCCGACGATGCCCCCGTCGCTGAAGCCTAAAATCAGGCCCGACTTTACCCCCAGGGCGTCCAGCCAGGCGATGGTATCGTCCGCCTGCTGGCGGAGGTAGTCATCCGGGAACCGGTCGATGTGCTCCGAGCGGCCGTAGCCCCGCTGGTCGACGGCGTAGACCCTGAACTCCCGGGCCAGGAGGTCGATCTGGGGTCCGAAATCCAGGCGGGCGGTGCCCATGCCTCCGTGAAGGACGACCACCGGGTCGCCCTCCCCCACCACCTCGTAGTAAAGCCGGACCCCGTTTACGGTCAGGTCGGGCAATGGGCCCTCAGCGCAACCTGGGCAGCCTGAAAGATAGTCCCAGCCGGCGCGTGGCTCCGCGTTGCGACGCACCCCCGGCAGGGGCTGGCGGCTTCACCAGCTCCCAGCCATGACCCTCGCACAGGCGGCGGACGATGTGGGCCAGCTCCCAGACGACAGCCCGCAGCTCTTCGGTGGTCTCAGATCGACTGGCGGCCAATTCCAGGTTTTCAAGCCAGCGCTGGAGGTAAAGCCGCTGCCAGAGCCGGAAGGCCTCCTCATCGTCGGCCAGGTAAGGTGTCGACTCATCCGGGTAGCCCAGGTCGACCTCCGGAGCATACCTAAAGCCCACGGCCAAAGCACCTCCTCCATTCGCCGCGGCCGGTCGCAGCACCTCTGCCATCAGTTTACAGACTGCAACCGACACCGTCAACCCGCGGCAGGCCCCAGGGCTCTCCAGCCAGCCGCTAGTGGCCGGTTGAGTTGCCGGGACGCCCGGCCGGGCGTCCCGGCAACCGACCAGCTCGCCCGGGCGAACGCCAGAACCGAAAAGCCCGGTAACCCCCGGCTGCCCTGGAAATTACCGGACCACAAAGGGCAGGTGAAGTCGGTTAAAAGGGGACGCGGGCGGCGGGGTCGGACCCGGCCGGGACGAAGGCCCGGCGGCCGTTCCCCCGCCGAACCCACCCGCCAGGGTGTAGCTGCCCCCGGCCAGCAGGCCCGCATCCGCCTGGCCGATGAAGGCGCCGACGCCGTAGCCCCCGCCGCCGGAAGTCCCGCCGCCCACGACCAGGTATCGGCTAATCTGGTACTCCGCCCCCTGGGCCAGGACGACCCCCAACAGCCCCGCCGCGCCGACCAGGCCAACGAATTTGACCGCGAACTTAAAGGGTTTCACCCGGAAGCCTCCCCCCGGGCCGCCGCCGGCGGCCGGCAAAAGTTGCTTCCAATTTTACCCGCCTTTTAAACCAGCCTGCCAGTCAGCCGGCCGCTTTTTGAAAATCTTTTGGAAACCTGCCTTGGCAGGAGGCCAGAGGTTGTGGCATCATACTTGGTGCCAGATTTCACAAGGGGAGGACCTTATGAACCTGAGGATTCCCGGCCCAACCCCCTGCCCGCCGGAGGTGCTGGAGGCCGTCGGCCGCCAGATGGTCAACCATCGGGGCCCGGCCTTCCGGGAGCTGATCCAGCGGGTGACGGCCAACTTAAAGCGGGTCTTCCGGACCGAAAACGATGTCCTTACCCTGACCGCTTCCGGAACCGGGGGTCTGGAGGCGGCTATTGCCAACTTTTTCTCCCCGGGCGACCCCATCCTGGTGGTGGTCACCGGGGTCTTCGGGCGGCGCTGGGCCGACATTGCCGCCGCCTACGGCCTTAAGGTTTTCCGCCTCGACCTGCCCGTCGGGGAGGTTCCCAGCCCTGAGCAGCTCCGGGCGGCCCTTTCGGAACACCCTGAGGTGCGGGCCGTGTGCATAACCCACAACGAGACCTCCACCGGGGTGGCCGTCGACCTGGCCGCACTGGCGCCGGTAGTTAAGGGTGCCGGGAAACTGCTTTTGGTGGATGCGGTCTCGAGCCTCGGCTGCATGCCCCTGGAGACCGACGGCTGGGGCTGCGACGTGGTGGTCACCGCCTCCCAGAAGGGTTTGATGAGCCCGCCCGGTTTGGCCCACGTGGCCGTGAGCCCGGCCGCCTGGGAGTTCTACCAGCAGGCCCGCCTGCCCCGCTTTTACTTCGACCTGGGCCGGCACCGGGACCTGCTGGCCAGGGGCGAGACCCCCTGGACCCCGGCGGTTTCGGCCCTCTTCGGCCTGGACGTGGCCCTGGGTCGCATCCTTGGGGAGGGCCTGGAAAACGTCTTTGGGCGTCACCGGCGGCTGGCCGAGTTTACCCGCCGGGAGCTCAAAAGCCTGGGCTTCAAGCTGGTGGCCCGGGATGAGGCTTACGCCTCCAGCTCGGTCACGGCCGCCTATGTGCCCGAAGGGGTGGATGCCGGGACGCTGATCAAGACCGTCCGGTCGGAGTTTAACGTTGAGATTCAGGGCGGCCAGGCCGAACTTGCGGGTAAAATCATACGGGTGGCCCACATGGGCTACGTCTCGGAAAGGGACATGGCCGAAGCCCTCGAGGCCATCCGGGCGGCCCTGGCCCGGGTGGGTACCGCCCTTTAAGCCATGGGATTTCGGATCGTCGTAAGCGACCCCATTCACCCGACCGGCCTGGACCTTTTGCGGGCCCAGCCCGACGTGGAAGCGGTCCTCAGGCCGGATGGCACGTCCCTGCCCGAGCTTCTGACCGACGCCGACGCCCTGATCGTCCGGAGTGAGACCAAGGTCACCGCCAAGCTCTTAGAAAACGCCCGCCGGCTCGTGGTCATCGGCCGGGCCGGGGTTGGGGTCGACAACATCGACCTCAATGAAGCCACTCGCCGGGGCATCGCGGTGGTTAACGCCCCGACGGGCAACATCATCGCCGCCGCCGAGCACACCATCGCCCTGATGTTTGCGGTCGCCCGCCGTATTCCCCAGGCCTTCGAGTCCCTGAGGCGGGGGGAGTGGCGGCGGAGCGAGTTCACCGGCATCGAACTGCGAAACAAGACCCTGGGCCTTATCGGCCTTGGGCGAGTCGGGACCGAGGTGGCCCGGCGGGCCATCGGCCTCCAGATGCGGGTTATAGCCTACGACCCCTTCGTCTCTCAGGAGTACGCCGGCCGCCTGGGGGTAAGCCTCACCGACCTGGAGACCCTCCTTCGGGAGGCCGACATCGTCAGCCTTCACGTGCCCCTCAATGAGCAGACCCGCAACCTCCTCAACCGTCAGCGGATGGAGCTGTTGAAACCCGGCGCTATCGTGGTGAATACCGCCCGGGGCGGGGTCATCGACGAGGCCGCCCTCCTGGAGCTCTTAAACGCCGGCCGGCTTGGCGGGGCCGCCCTGGATGTTTTCGCGGCCGAGCCCCCGCCGGCCGACCACCCCCTGCTTCACCACCCCGGGGTCGTGGCTACCCCCCACCTGGGGGCCTCCACCGTGGAGGCCCAGGCCGAGGTGGCCCGGGAAGTGGCCGAGGAGGTGCTGGCCGTCCTGCGGGGCCGGCCGGCCCGAAACGCCGTGAACCTTCCGGCCATCCCGGCCGAGGTGGACCGGGTGATCCGGCCCTACTTCGAGGTGGCTGCCATCCTCGGGCGCATGGCCATTCAGCTCCTCAGCGGCCAGCTTCGGGGGGTCCAGCTCACCTATAAGGGGGAGGTGGCCCGCTACGACACCGCGGCCCTCACCGCCGCCGCCTTAGCCGCCCTGCTGGAGCCGGTCTCCGCCGAGCGCGTCACGCCCGTGAATGCCCGGCTGGTGGCCGAGCGGCGGGGCCTGCGGGTGGTGGAAACCCGGGAGCTGGACGCCGGGGAGTATCCGGGGCTGGTTGTCGTGGAGCTGGAGGCCGCCGGCGGAAACATCCGCCTCGGCGGAACCTGGATGCGGAACGAGCCCCACATCGTCCTGGTGAACAACTTCTGGGTGGATGTGGTCCCCTCGACCCCCCATTACCTGTTCATCGACCACCACGACCGGCCCGGCATGATCGGGGCCGTCGGGACCATCACCGGGCGCCACGACATAAACATCAGCTTCATGGAGGTGGGCCGCCTGGAACCACGGGGACGGGCCATGATGATCCTGGGCCTGGACAACCCGGTTCCCCCCCACGTTCTCGACGAAATCCGGCGGGTGCCCCACGTTTACAGCGCCCGGGTCGTCGACCTTGCCCCTCACCCGGCCGCCGACTAAACGTGAAGCTCGACAATATCTTTGTCTTTTAACACATAGGTCCTGGCCACCGGCTGGCCGTCGAACTCGGCGCTACCCCAGACCCGGGCCAGCTTAAGCCGCTTTACCCAGTCCCGGTGCACCTCCTCGGCCAGGTCGAGGATGGTGCTTCCCTCGGGCAGAACGAAGGGCTTTTCCAGGTCGGGCTTCTGCCCCGGCGGCTTGGCATAGACCCGAATGATGTGGAGCAGCCGGAAGATGAGCCGCCTGAGCTCCTCCAAGTTCGTGCCGGCCCGGGCCGAGACGGCCACGGACGTGAGCTTGCGGGCGTAGGAGTCGAGAAGCAAAGACCAGCGGACGTCGGCATCGGCGGCATCCAGCTTGTTCCCCACCAGGACCGCCGGCCGATAGGCGACGCCGGCTTCATCCCGGGACTCCGCTTCGACCGGGACCGGGCAAATTCGGCGCTTTTCCAGGCTTACCAGGATGGCTTCGGCCTGGTCGAGCACCTCATCGGCCGAAAGGTCCAGGACGATAAGGAGCCCGTCGGCCGACCGGATCAGGGCGGCTAGGGGCCCCTCCACCTCGTCCCCCACCGGCGGGGTATCCACCAGCTGGATCTGAATGTCCTCGTAGGCCATCATGGCCGGCTCGGGCTCCCGGGTGGTGAAGGGGTAGTCGGCCACCTCCAGGGGAGCCCCGGTCAGGGCCGCCACCAGCGCCGACTTCCCGGCATTTGCCGGCCCGATGACCACCACCTGCCCGGCCCCATGCCGCTCGACGGCAAAGGGGTCGTAGCGGCCCACCTTGCTCCGGCGCTGTCGCTCGGCCTCCTCCTTGAGCTTAGCGATGCGGCGTTTGATGTCGGCCTGCATCTTCTCCGTCCCCTTGTGCTTGGGGATGGTCGCCAGCATCCGCTCAAGGGCGGCCAGCTTCTCCGGAATGGTTTCGGCCTTGCGGTATTGTTCCTGGGCCTGAAGAAATTCCGGCGTCAGGTTTGCAGGCATGGCGGTCGTTCGCACAAAGTGTGCCCTCTGGCCTAATATTAATGATAAAGCCCGCACCCTGCCGCGGAGGAGGCAACCTTGGACGGCAAAACTGCCATCGCCCGCATCCTTAAGGCCGAGGGCACCGAGTATCTGTTCTGTTACCCCCACAACCCCATCATCGACGTCTGCGCCGCCCACGACATCCGGCCCATCGTGACCCGAACGGAGCGGGTGCTCATCAACATGGCCGACGGCTACAGCCGGATCAGTTCGGGGCGAAAGATCGGGGTGGCCGCCATGCAGCACGGGCCGGGCGTGGAAAACGCCTTTGCCGGGGTGGCCCAGGCCTACGGGGACAACTCCCCAATCCTGGTCCTGCCTGGAACCTACGAGCGCCGTGCCCTCGGGGCGCCCCCGAACTTCCAGGCAGTCCACAACTACCGGTCCGTCACCAAGTGGGTGGCCCAGGTGCCTTTCGCCGACCGGATCCCCCAGCTCATGCGCCGGGCCTTTGCCCTGCTCCGGTCGGGCCGGCCGGGCCCGGTGATGCTGGAGGTGCCTGTCGACGTCATGGATGAGCCCATCAGCGGCGAGCTCGACTACCGGCCCTTCCGGGTCTCCCGGCCGCAGGGCGACCCCCGGGACGTGGAGGAGGCCCTTAACGTCCTCCTCTCGGCCCGGGCGCCGGTGATCGTCGCCGGGCAGGGGGTCCTCTACGCCGAGGCCTGGGACGAGCTCCGGGAGTTTGCCGAACTGGTGGGGGTCCCGGTTATGACCACCTTGAACGGCAAGGGGGCGTTCCCCGAGGACCATCCCCTGGCCCTCGGGGCCGGCGGCCGGACCCGTCCCCTGACGGTGGACCACTTTCTCAACAAGGCCGACGTCGTCTTCGGCGTCGGCACCAGCTTCACCCGGTCGGCCTACATCGTCCCCATCCCGCCGGGCAAGACGCTGGTGCAGATAACCATCGACGAGGGGGACGTGAACAAAGACTACCCGGTGTCCTACGGGATTATCGGCGACGCCAAGGCCGTGCTTTCGCAGCTTACTGCGCTGGCCCGCGCCCGCCTGGGTGGGCCGCGACCCAGCGACGCCGTCCGGGAAGAGATAAAGGCCGTCAAGGCCGAGTTTCTCAAGGCCTGGATGCCCCGCCTCACCTCCGACGACACGCCCATCAGCCCTTACCGGGTGATCTGGGAGCTTATGCGCAACCTGGACCGGCGCCGCACGGTGATAACCCACGACGCCGGCAACCCCCGGGACCAGATGGTGCCCTTCTACGAAACCCTTATTCCCCACGGCTATATCGGTTGGGGCAAAACCACCCAGCTGGGCACCGGCCTCGGCCTGGCCATGGGGGCAAAGCTGGCCCGGCCCGACCTCCTCTGCGTGAACGTGATGGGAGATGCCGCCTTCGGAATGGTGGGGATGGACTTTGAGACCGCCGTCCGCTGCCGGATACCCATTCTGACGGTGGTTTTAAACAACAACCTGATGGGCGGCTACGAGAGGTACCTGCCCGTGGCCACCACCAGGTACGGGGCCCGGTACCTTTCGGGCAATTATGCCAAGGTGGCCGAGGGCCTGGGCGGCTACACCGAGCGGGTAGAAAAACCCGACGACCTGGCCCCAGCCATCCGCCGGGCCGTCGCCGAGGTGGAGGCCGGCCGACCGGCCCTCCTGGAAGTGATGACCCGAGAAGAACCCGTTTTCCCGGCCGGGTAAGGAGTCGACCCGATGCGGAAGCTTTCCACCGAAGGGACCGTGCTCTTCACGGCCGCGCTGGGCAATTTTGCGGTGATGTCTGCCTTCGGCATCTCTGTGGTCGTGCCGGCCATCACTTCGGAGCTGGGGCTGGACGTCAGCCGGGCCGGCCTCGTCGTCAACGCCTACTTCCTGGTCCTGACGGCGGTGGTGCTGCTGATGGGCCGGCTGGGCGACCTGGTGGGGTACAGCCGGGTCTACCTGGCTGGCGCCGTTCTGCTGGCCGGCGCCAGCCTCGGGGCAGCCGCGTCTCGGGACTTCTGGCAGCTGGTCTTCGCCCGGGGAACCCAGGGCCTGGCGGCGGCGATGGTTTACACGGCGGCCCTGGCCGCCGTCGGCCGGGCCTTCGGGGTCGGCCGCCGGGGTCGGGCCATCGGGATCCTCACTATGGCGGGGGCTCTGGGCTCCCTGGCCACCACCGCCCTGGCCTCGGCGGTGGCCCCGACCTTCGGGTGGCGGGCGGTCTTTCTCATCCTGGCCCCGGTGGGCCTCCTGGGTCTGGCGGGCCTCCCAACCCTCCGCCGGTTCGACCCGGCCCCGGCCGGTCGGCGGCCGGACCTTGTGGGAGCCTTCTGGCTTTTACTCGCCTTCGTGTTCTTTACCTTGTCCCTGAACCACTTTCACGAGGGGCCGGAGACCTTCGTCGACGGCTGGGGCTATCACCTGCCCATGCACCTGGCCACCCTGGCCTGCCTTGGGGTCTTCGTCTGGTGGGAGGGAAGGGCCCCCGCCCCCCTCATCGACCTCGGCCAGTTCCGGAACCGCCGCTTCTCGGCGGCGGTGGTGGCCAACGGCATCGCCCACTCCACCATGATGGGGTCTTTCTTTTTGCTCCCCTTTCTGGTGGAAAGGGGCTTCGGCCTGCCGACGGCCCAGACCGGGGTTTTGCTTATGACCCTCTCCGGCTGTAACACGGTGGGAAGCCTGCTCGGGGGCGTGCTGCTGGACCGGACCCGCTCGGCCCTCCTGGCCCCGGCCGGCATAACCGCCCTAGGCCTGGGGCTCGTGGCCCTTGGACTGCTGGCCGCTTTCCTCCCCTTCGCCGGCCTGATTCCCGTGGTGGCCGTTCTAGGCCTGGCCATGGGCGGCTATATTACGGTCAACAACACCGCCATTATCGGGGCGGTTCCGGCCGACCAGCGGGGGTTCGCCTCGGGGATGGAGCAGGTCTCCCGCCACCTCGGCCACTCGGTGGGGGTTGCCCTGGCCGGGGCCGTAATGGGCCTGTGGGTGCCTGCCGGGGCGACTGGGGCCCCGGCCGAGTACCTGGCGGGTTTTCAGGCCGCGGTCGTGGTCCTCGGGGCCGCCGCCCTGGCCGGGGCCGTCTTCGCCCTGGCCCACGCCCCCCGCCGCTCCCTTGCCCCCAACCCCCCGGCCGCCGACTAGCCGGGGGCAAGCAGGGCGGCCCGAATCCGGGCCGGGTAATCGGTGACCAGGCCATCTACCCCCATCGCCGCCAGGGCGGCGGCCAGATCCGGGCCGTTCACCGTCCAGACAAAGACGCCCAGGCCGAGGCTGTGGGCCTTTTGGATAAAGGGCCCGTCCACCAGGGCCACGTTGGGATGGAGATTGGCCCGGCCGAGGCGGAGGGCAAAGGCGAAGGGGTCGGCGGGGGCGGCCCGGCCCCAGATGAGGCCGACCCGCGCCCAGGGGGCCAGCAGCTTCAGCCGGCGCATCAGCCGCCAGTCGAAGCTGGCAAACAGCAGACGCCCCCGGGGATAGGCGGCCACCGCCCTGAGGAGCTCCGGCAAAGCCCCATCGGGAAACGGGGTCTTCAGCTCCAGACAGAGGTCGATAACCCCGGCTGCCCACCCGAGCACCTCCGCCAAGGTCGGGACCTGGGTGCCGGCAAAGGCCGGGTCGAACCAGGAGCCGGCATCCAGGGCCTTGATCTCGGCCAGCGTCAAGCTCCCGACTTCGCCCCGGCCGTTGGTCGTCCGGTCCACTGCGGCGTCGTGAATCACCACGAAGTGGCCGTCGGCCGTAAGGCGCACGTCCAGCTCGATGGCATCGGCCCCCTGGGCCCGGGCCAGCTCGAAGGCCGGGAGGGTGTTTTCGGGGGCCTCCCCCGAGGCCCCACGGTGGGCCACCACCAGCGGTATTTTGCTGACCACCGGACCTTCCTCACCTCCCCGGCGGCAAACTGCCCGACATAAAGGCCTCCGCTTCGGCCAGGGTGGGCAACGCTTCGTAGTCGCCGGTGACGGAGACCATCAGGGCACCGCAGGCGTTGCCCAGCCGGGCGGCCTCCGCAAGGCTTCGGCCCAGGAGGAGCCCGGACACGAAGCCGGCGTCGAAGGCGTCGCCGGCCCCCACGGGGTCCACAACCCGCTCCACCGGGAAGGCGGGAACCCGCTCCCGGGAGGCGGCCGTCATCACCAGGGCGCCTTCGGCCCCGAGCTTGACGGCCACAATCTCCACCCCCGCCCCCAGCAGCGCCTCGGCGGCCGCCTCCGGGGTGGTCTTTTCCAGAAGAAGACACAGCTCCTCGTGACCGCCCAGCACCACATCGGCCCGGCCCATCAGGGGCACCAGCACCCGGCGGGCCACCTCCAGGGGCCAGAGCTTCAGGCGCAGGTTCGGGTCGAAGGAGACCTTAAGGCCGTAGCGGCGGGCCAGCTCCAGGGCAGCCTCTACCGCCGCCCGGCAGGACTCCGAAAGGGCTGGGGTGATGCCGGTCAGGTGAAGCCAGCGGGCCCCGGCGAAGTACTCTTCATCCAGGTCGGCCGGGGAAAGGCGGGAAGCCGCCGACCCCCGGCGGTAGTAGTAAACCCAGGTGCCGCCGGGCCGGCCCAGCTCCTTGAAGAAGACCCCGGTGGGGGCCTCGGGGTCGAACCTGACCCGGCTGACATCTACCCCCTCGCCCCGCAGCTGGGTATAAATAAACCGGCCGAACTCGTCGTCCCCCAGCCGGCTTATCCAGCCGGCGGAAAGGCCGAGGCGGACGACCCCGACGGCGAAGTTGGACTCGGCCCCGCCCAAACGCATCTCGAAGCGCCGAGCGTAGCGGAGGGGCCCGGCTTCCAGCGGGGCGAAAAGGACCATCGTCTCCCCGAGGGTGATTACGTCGGGCACGGCAAACCGACCATACCCCGCCGACCCGGGAGCTGTCAAGCCCCAGCAGAAGGACCGGTGGATAACCTCCTTTACCTAGGCGCACATTTGTGCTACTATTTGGGGCGAGAAAGGCCGGATGGGAGGATCTGATGGTCAGGCTAACTTACGGTCCGGTTTGCCCCCTCTGTGGGGGTCCCCGCAGCTTCGTGGTGGTCCAGTACCCGGTCGGTCCGGGTCGGTTTTTCCGGCGCCGCCAGTGCGCCGCCTGCCGCCGGCAGTTCGAAGCCTACGAACCCGCCGGGCCCGAGGCCGAGGCCCTGGCTTCGTAGGGGCAGGGTACTCCATGGGAACGGCTTCATTGCCCCCAGGCTTCGCCGCAATGGCCGGGTGGGCGGCCTCGGGCGGCCGCATTTGGCTACTGGCCTGCTCCCTGGGCCGGCGCTCCTTCGCCCGGTTCGCGTCGGCGGTCAGCTCCGCCGGGTGCTTTGGGGGTAGAGATGGCCCGGCAATTTGACAGCCGGGGGAGAGGCCGGCTAAACTGGGCTAGATGCGCCTTCGCCTCAGGCAGGGCCTGCTCCTGCCGCTGCTGGCCCTGGCGGTGGCCGGCTGCGGCCGCGGGGCCCTTGAAACCCCGGCCCCTCCCCAGGCCACCCCGGTCCTGGTGGGGCAGGCAACCCCCAGGCCCGAAATCAGCCTGGCAGTCACCGCCGTCCAGGTGGAGCCCGCCGACCCCTACCGGCTGGTGGTGGTTATTGACAACCGGGGTCGGCGGCGGGTGGAGGCACAGGTGCAGGTGCGGCTGACCGGGGACGACCCGGCGGATACCCTGGCCGAGCTGAGCAAGGATGCCGGGCTGGTGGCCGCCGGGGAGAGCCGGGTGGTCCGCTTCGACATTCCGGCCCAAATTCCCGGCCGCCCGTGTTATACTCTTTCGGTCCAAGTCGTTCCCGGCGGGGAGGTAAAGGAGATGGCGGACCAAGGGGCCCGGGCCTACCGGGTCTGCCCCGGCCGCTGACCGGGGAGGCCGACCCCTTGAAAACAGTCCTCCGCATCTGGCTTGTTCCGACCGTAATACTGCTTCCGGTCTTTCTTTTAAGCCTGAACGTCCGCTTTTTAGTTAATAACCTCGACCTTTACCTTTGGGGTTTTGCGCAGAACCGAGTCGCGGCTACCACCGGCCTCACCCCTGACGAGCTTCGGACGGTGGCCGAGCAGTTCATCGCGTACTTCAACTCCGACCAGGAGCTTTTAGACATCCGGGTCCGGCGGGAAGGAACCGACCAGCCCCTTTTTACCGAACGGGAAATTCTCCACATGCGGGATGTTAAGGACCTGGTGCTGGGACTCGACCGGGTACGGCTCTTTTCGGGGCTTCTGCTTCTGGGCTTTGTGATTGCCAGTCTGCTGACGGAGAGGCGGGAGGGGCTGGTTTTTATCGGCGACGGGCTGGCCCTGGGGGGTGCCCTGACCCTGGGGCTGTTCGTCCTGGGGGGCCTTGCCCTGCTGGTAGGCTTCGACCGGCTTTTTCTTCTCTTCCACCTGGTCAGCTTCCGGAACGACCTGTGGCAGTTGGACCCGGCCCAGCACAACCTCATCCGCCTCTTCCCGGAGCCCTTCTGGTTTTCGGCTGCCCTGATGGTGGCGGCATTCACCACGGCCCAGGGGCTTCTGGCCCTCTTTCTGGGCCTCCTCCTCGCCCGGGCCGGGGCCCGCCCCCAGCCGGTCGCCAAGGGGAGATGAGCCTCGGGTTTTTCAGCCGGCCCCCTGTCCTGCTGGCCCTCGGCCTCATCGGCCTCGCCCTGGCGGCCGGTTACCGGCTCCCCGCCGAATCGCCTGAAACCGCCCGGGAGACCGGCGACGTTTCGGCGGCGGTGGCCCAGCTGGAGGCCGAGCAACGGCGCCTTCAGGAGCGCCTAGGGGAGCTTCAGGCCGAGCGGGACCGTCTTCGGAGCCGGGTCCAGGGGCCCCAGGGCGGGCTGGGCGGCCTCCTCGCCGAGCTGGTCACCCAGCAGGTCCTGGCCGGCAGCGTGGGTTTGACCGGCCCCGGGGTCGTGGTGGTGCTGGACGACTCCCCCCGCCGGCCCCTGCGGGGCGAGGACCCCACTTTATACCTGGTTCTGGATTCCCATCTGCGGGACGTGGTCAACCTCCTCTGGGAAGGCGGTGCTGAGGCGGTGGCCATCAACGGCGAGCGGCTGGTGGCCACCTCGTCGATTTACGCCGCTGGGGCCACCATTGTGGTCAACACTGCCCGGCTGGCCCCGCCCTACGAAATCGCGGCCATTGGGCCCACGGAGCTGGAGGCCCTGCTGAAGGCCCCCGACCGGCTGACCCAGCTAAAGGCCCGGGTTCAGAACTACGGCCTGCAGTTCACCGTCCGGCGGGTCCCGGAGGTTACCATCCCGCCCTACAAAGGGGGATTCCCCACCGAGCACCTGCGGTGGTGAAGGTTGCCCTCCGCCGGCCCCGCCCGCGCCCCGGGCATGTGAGCCTCTTCCTGGTGGCCTTCCTGGTGGGCTTCCTCGTCGTTACCCAGCTTCGGGGGCAGCTGGCCGCCGATTCGGCCTCGGGCCGGTCCCGGCTCAGCGACGCCCGCCTCCTCGCCGACCTCATTGAAGCCAACAACCGGCTGCGCACCGAGATCGCCAAGGCCGAGCAGGAGCTGGCGGCCCTGAGGGGCAACAGCGGGGTGGACGTGGACACCCTGGTAACCGAGCTTAACCGCCTCAAGGCCATAAACGGCCTCCTGGAGGTGACCGGGCCGGGGGTCGAGGTGGAGATTCTGGGAACCCCGGAGCCCTTCGAGATGCTGGACCTGGTGAACGAGCTCCGGAATGCCGGGGCCGAAGCCATCGCCATCGGCAACCCCCAGACGACGGTGCGGCTGGTTTACCGCAGCGGTATCGGCGGGGGACGGGGCTGGCTCCTGGTGGACGGGGTCCTGCTTTCGGGGCCGTATTACGTCCGGGCCATCGGCAGTCCCGACACCCTCTTAAAGACCCTGGAGCGGCGGGGCGGCCTGCTGGCCCTCTTCCGCTACACGCATCCCGATTGGGTGGTGACCGTGAGGCCGGCCGACCGCCTCACCCTTCCCGTTTACCCCAACCAGCTGGGGTTTAAGTACGCCCGGGTTGCCCAGTAGCGGGCGCCCCGACTAGTTGAGGCCGCAGGTGCTGCAGGCGTGGGTGGTGCAGCAGGCGCAGCCGCCCCCGATGGGGCTCACCGACCCGTCCGCTCCCCGGGAGAAGGAGGCAAAGACCGACATCACCCGGGGGGCGGCCTGCTGGCAGGTCGGGCAGGTGCCGTCCTCGGCGGCGCGGTTTATGGGGCGCAATAGCTCGAATTTAGTCCGGCAGTTGGGGCAGAAATACTCATAGATGGGCATCTTCGTGCACCCTCCGGTCCATTGTATCAGCCCCCGCCCCGACCGGTCAATACGCTAGGCGGTGGAGGGCCGCGGCGAGCAGGGCAACTCCCGGCACAATCTGCTCCGGCGGGGTGTACTCCAGGGGACTGTGGCTCCGGCCGTCCCGGCTGGGAACGAAAATCATCCCCGCCGGAAACCTGCGGGCAAGCCAGGCGGCGTCGTGGCCGGCCCCGCTGGGCATTTCTAAAAAGTTCAGGCCCAGCTCCCGGGCAAGGCCCACCAGGAAGCCCCGCAGGTTGGGGTCGAGGGGCGTCGGTGGGGTGCTGGAGACGACCTGAAAATCGACCACGAGGCCGTACTTTCGGCCGACCTGCCGGCAGGCCCGCCGGGCCTGTGCCACCAGCCCCCGCAGGGCGTTGGGGTCGGTGTGGCGCAGGTCCACGGTGAACCTGACGCGTTCCGGGACCACGTTGGAGCCCCCTGGCCAGACCTCCAGCCGCCCCACCGTCCCCACCGCCGGCGGGCCCGCCCGCAGGGCCGATCGCCGGATCCCCAGCACCATCTCCGCCGCCCCCACGAGGGCGTCCCGTCGGGCCGTCATCGGGGTGGTCCCGGCGTGGTCGGCCCGGCCCGTGACCTCGACGACGCCCATCGTCAGGCCGGTGACCACGGTGACGATTCCCACCTGATAGCCCGAAGCTTCCAGAACCGGCCCCTGCTCGATGTGGAGCTCGATAAAGGCCCCGATGTCATCCCGCCGGGCCTCGGGAATCCGGGCCGGGTCCAACCCGAGGCGGCGCATCGCCTCGCCAATGGATATCCCCTCGGCGTCCCGGATGGTGTCCGGCTCGTCGGGGCTGATGATGCCCAGGATGGCCCGGGACCCCCACAGCCGGCTCCGGAAACGGGCCCCATCCTCCTCGCAGGTAGCCAGCACCTCAATGGTGCGTCGCGGCCGGCCGTAAGCGGCCTTAAGGGCCTCAACGGCGGTCAGGCCGGCGACGATGCCCAGGGCCCCGTCGTACTTCCCGCCGTTGCGGACGGTGTCAATGTGGGAGCCGGTTACGATGACCGGCCCCGGCTCGGTGCCCTCTAGCCGAAGCCAGAGGTTGCCGACGGCGTCTTCTCGGACCTCCAAGCCGGCGGCCCGACCCCAGGCGCCCACCTCGGCCCGAGCTTCCGCCCAGGCGGGGGTGTAAACGCCCCGGTAGACGCCCCCTTCGGGGAGCCCCCCAAACTGAGCCAGCCGCTCGAGCCGCCGAATGATAAGCTCGGACGAGAACTCCATCAGCACTATTTTAACCTCCCGACCCGGCGAACGCAGATGACTCTGCCCCGGTGACGGCGGAATGAGCGGATAGAAAAGGGGCAGGCACCTTCCTTATGCCTGTTTTAGGACAAGACCAAACAACCAGGAGGTGCTTGCCGCTCTTGACGTTCTTGACCTGAACGCTAAAACGTTTAGGTCAAGAATTTGTGTCCGGACAGTCCGGAGATTTAAGGCCTTTAGTGGGGTGGAGTCTGCTCTCCTGCTTACCTGCGCAAGGCTCGGCTGACAGCCCAAAAAGCCCGGGCTCGATAGGGGGAATCTGACTCCTTAAGTTCCTCCCACCACCCCTGGGACAGAACCGCGGCCGGCCGCCCTTGACAGATACTCAGGTTCCATCTGATAATAAACCGACCAAATCACCGCGGAGGAGTGCGCCATGTGGAAACGGACCGGCATGCTCCTGCTGGTCACGCTGCTTCTGGCCAGCTGCGCCCCTACCGCCCCGTCGCAGCCGACGGCCCCCCAACCCGCCGAAGAACAGCCCCGCTACGGGGGTGAGCTGGTCTTTGCGGTGGATGCGGAGCCGCCCTCCCTCGACGCCCACCGGGAGACTACCTTTGCCGTAATTATCCCGCTGGCGCCCTTCTACAGCACCCTTTTGAAGTTCGACCAGAATAACTACCCGAAAGTTGTCGGCGACCTGGCCGAATCGTGGTCCGTCTCTTCGGATGGGCTGGTCTACGAGTTCAAGCTCCGGGATGGGGTAAAGTTCCACGACGGAAGCCCCCTCACCAGCCGGGACGTGGTGGCTACTTACAACAAGATTATCTTTCCGCCCCAGGGGGTTATCAGCGCCCGGCAGGCCCTTTACTCTGCCGTGGAATCCATTGAGGCCCCTGACAGCCGCACGGTCAGGTTTAAACTCAAGTATCCGTCGGCGTCGATGCTTACGGCCGGGTTTGCCTCGCCCTGGAACTGGATTTATAAAGCCGAAATCATCGAGAAGGACCCCCGCTGGTACGAGAAGAACGTGCTGGGGACCGGGGCT
>JBHOQU010000055.1:0-8475 GCA_042408785.1 Dehalococcoidia bacterium
TCAGGGTGGGCCTTTGTGTCTGGGCCGGGTTTCGGGGCTGGTGGTAGCTGAGGGTCCCGGGGAGCACCGCTACCAGGACGAGGGGTTCATTTTGCGCTGTCCGTGGCACGGCTGGGAGTTTGACCTTCGGACGGGCCAGGCGGTGGTAGACCCCCATAAGACCCGGGTGCGGGCCTATAGGGTCAGCGTGGAGCCCCCGCCCCGGGCCGAAACCTACCCCGTCTCCGTCGAAGACCAGCTGGTTTATGTCCACCTTTAGTGAGGAAAGGAGGCAGGTTATGACCGGGCTTAGCAGGCGAGAGTTCGTGACCCTTCTTGGGGCGCTGGCCGGGACGGCCCTGACCGGCTGCGGGAGCCCCACCGGGGCGCCGGCTCCGGCTCAGGCGCCGGCTCCGCAGGCGGGGGCCTGTCCCAATCCCACGGAGGCCCACGGTTTCCTGACCTGTGCCGACGTAAAAAAGGCCGAGCAGGAGGGGGCAATCGTTCCCTACACCTCCGAAATCGAGCAGCAGCTAGTCCAGTTTATGGCCGAGTTCGGAAAGCTCTTTCCCGGAATCGATACCAGCAAATACTCCCGGGAACAGATCGGCCGGGTGTACGCAAAGCTTAACGCCGAACGTCAGGCCGGAACCTACCTGGCCGACGTCCTATCCTCTTCGGATGTGGCCATATCCATGGACTTCATGAAACGGGGCGGCTACGTTCAGTACGTATCGCCGTACCTGAAAGATTACGACTCAAGCTTTCAGAGCAATCCGGCGGGGTATTTCACCTGGTATTCCCTCATCCTGGCCGGCATCGCTTACAACACCAACCTGGTTCCGGAATCGGAAGCCCCCAGAAGCTGGAAAGACCTGCTCGACCCCAGGTGGCGGGGAAGCATCAACTTCAAGGACTCGGCCTCCGGCCTTCAGGCGGTCCAGTGGTTCATGCTGAAAAAGCTTTACGGGGACCAGTTCTGGAAGGATATGGCGGCCCAGAATCCGAAGGGACTGGCTTCGACCACGCAACAGTACGAGCGCCTCATTAACGGCGAAGACAAGGTCATCGGCCTTGCCCAGTACAACAATTACCTGGATTTCAAGGGGCGTGGAGCCCCCATAAACTTCGTCATACCCGCGGAGGGACTGGTCGTCTCACCCTTCACCATCGGCATCGTCGACAGGGCCCCGCATCCCGAGGCTGCCAGGCTGTTCGTGGACTGGCTGCTGTCCCCGATTGGGCAGCAGGTTTACGTCCGCATAACCTATTATCATTCGGCCCGTAAGGACGTGCCCCCGCCCCCCGGGGCGAAGCCCCTTTCCGAGCTTAAGCTTCTGATCCCGGACTGGGAGGAGCTGGCCTCGGTCCACAGCCAGTACGTGCGGGAGTGGAATGCCCTGACCGGCCTGCGCTGAGATGACCTCGGGCCAGCGGCTCATCAGTTATCTGCTTCTCGGCTTCGCCGGACTTATCGTTCTTTACCCCGTCTCCTTTCTTGCTCTTATTGCCCTCAACGTCGGCGATCCCCTCGACTGGCCGCCCAGGCGGCTGGGGCCGGACAACTTTGCGGCCATTTTCGGCTACCTGGGCATCGTCCTCAATACCCTCAAGGTGTGCGCCCTGGCGACGGCGCTGGCGCTGGTGGCCGGCTTTGTCAACGCCTGGGCCGTGGAGCGGACCGAGCTTTTCGGCCGGAGGGTGCTGGCCCAGCTGATGGTCCTTCCCTACTACGTGACCCCCCTGGTGGGGGCCCTGGCCTGGGCCGCCCTGGCCGGGCCCAGAGGCGGCCTCATCAACCAGGTGTGGTTCGCGCTGGGGGGCCGGGAGCCCCTGGTCAACATCTTCTCGCCGGGGGGGGTGGCCTGGGCCATCGCCCTGTTTGAAGGGAGCGTGGCCTTCGTGATGATCTCGGCGGCGATGCGCTCCTTCGATGCCACCCTGGAGGAAACCTCTTATGTGTGCGGGGCTGGGCGGGTGCAGACCGCCCTGCGGATCACCCTCCCCTTGCTGCTGCCGGCGGTCCTCGGGGCGGCGATCTACGTCTTCGTCGAGACCCTGGGCGCTTTTTCGGCCCCGGCCATTCTGGGACTTCCGGACCGGTTCTACGTGATAACCACGGCCATCTGGACCCTGGTCCTCCGGTTTCCGCCCGATTACCCCCTGGCGGCGGCCCTGGGCCTTTCGCTGTTTATTTTGACCGCCGCGGCCATGTTTCTTTACACCAGGCTGGTTTCGGCCGGAAGCTTCGTGACCATCGGCGCCAGGGGCCTCCGCCTCCGCCGCCAGAGACTGGGCCTGCTGGGCCTGCCCGTTTTCGCCTTCACGGCAGGCTATGCCCTGCTGGCCGTGGTCCTGCCGGTGGCCACCCTCCTCTACGTTTCGTTTCTCAGGCTGGCAACCATCGACCCCAGAAACATGGTGTTTACCCTGGACAACTACCGGGTGGCGGTGACGCTCGGGCCGGTCCAGTCCGCCCTTAAAAACAGCCTTATCCTGGGCCTGGCCACCGCTTCGGCCGGGGTCGTCTTCATGGGGCTGCTCTCCTGGGTCATCTACCGGTCCAGATTGCGGGGGGTAAAGCTTGCCGAATATGTGGTGATGTTCCCTCAGTCGGTCCCCCGGTTTGTTTTCGGGCTGGGGATGCTTCTTGCCTGGATTGTCCTGCCCTTAAAGATTTACGGCACCCTCTGGCTGCTGCTTCTGGCCTACCTGACGGTCTTCCTACCCCTGGGCGTGCGGACCATTTCCGGTTTCATCCTGCAAGTGGACCGTAGCCTGGAGGAGTGCGCCCGGGTTTGCGGCGCCTCCTGGCTCCGGCAGTTGCGGACGGTGACCTTCCCCCTGCTGTTGCCCGGGATGGCTGCCGCCTGGTCGCTGCTTTTCATCGCCAGCGTCCGGGAAGTCAACGTCTCGGTGCTGCTCATGGGCCCGGAGACGAAGGTCATCGGGCCAGCCATCATATCCAGCTGGGAGTCCTCGGGGCTTCAGCTGACGGCGGCCATGGCGGTGCTGCAGATGGGCGTGGTCTTCCTGGCCATGACGGCGATGCTCGTGGTCATCCGGCGTATAACCCAGGTGAGTCTGGAGTGAGGGGCATGGCGGCTGAATCGGTCGGGGTAAAGGTTTCCGGTCTCGTTGTCCGCTATGAACAGGTCACCGCGGTCAACGGCATATCCTTTGCGGCGGCCCCGGGCGAATTCATCACCCTGCTGGGGCCTTCGGGCTGCGGGAAGACGACTGCCCTGCGCGCCATCGCCGGGCTGGAGCGTCCGGCTGCCGGGGAGATATGGGTGGGGGACCGGCTGGTCTTTTCGGCCGAACGGCGGGTAAATTTGCCACCGGAAAAGCGCCACGTCTCCATGGTTTTTCAGTCCTACGCCGTCTGGCCGCACCTTTCGGTCTTTGAAAACGTCGCCTATCCTTTAAGGGTCCGGCGGCTGCCCGAAAAAGAGGTCAGGGAGCGGGTTTTCCAGGCCCTGGAGCTGGTGGGCCTGGCCGACCTGGCCCGCCGCAACGTCACCCAGCTCTCCGGCGGGCAGCAGCAGCGGGTTGCCCTGGCGAGGGCCGTCGTCTTTTCGCCGGCCGCCCTTCTGCTGGACGAACCCCTATCCAACCTGGACGCCCGGCTGCGGGCCCGGATGCGGGTGGAGATCCGAGAGCTGCAGCGGAACCTCCGGGTGACCACCGTCTACGTGACCCACGACCAGGAGGAGGCCCTGGCCATCTCGGACCGGGTGGTGGTCATGAACGCCGGGGTCATCGAGCAGGTGGGTACCCCGGCCGACATCTACGACCGGCCCCGCAACAGCTTCGTCGCCAACTTCATCGGCTCGGCCAACCTGATCGAGGGGGCATTTGCCCCCGAGCTGAGCCGCAACGGCCTGGCGGCCTTTAGGACGGCCTCGGGCCTGATCGTTTACGCGGCGGGGTCTGCACCCGGTTGGTCCGACGGTCTGGTGGCCGTTCGGCCCACCTACATCGTCCTGGGCCGCATCTGCCCCCCGGGCGAGGTTAACGTCTGGCGGGGCCGGGTTGTGCGGCGGCTTTTTGCCGGCGACTTCGTCGAGTACTTCGTGCGGGTTGGGGAGGTTGAACTTAACGTAAGAAGGCCGCCCGGTGAGAGGTTTTCCGAGGGCGAAGAGGTCTTCGTTTCCGTAGACCCGCAGCACTGTGTCGTCGTTGAGCGCTGAAAGAACCGCCTTATCCCGCCCCCTGGAAGGGTTGCGGGCGGTGGAACTGGCCACGGCCATCGCCGGGCCGGTCTGCACCCGCTACCTGGCCTATTTCGGCGCCGAAGTTATTAAAGTCGAGTCGCGGGAATACCCGGACACCTTCAGGTATTACGGTTCCCGCTGGCTTTCCCGGGAGGAGTACAGTCCCGAGGTCTGGGCGGACAGTAGCCCCACCATGAACGACTTCAGCGCCGGAAAAAGAAGCGTGGGCCTCAACCTCCGCTCCGAAGCCGGCCGGCAGGCCATGGAGCGGCTGCTCTGCCGCTCCGACATCTTCGTCTCCAACTTGACGGCGGATGCCCTGGCCCGCCTCGGCCTTACGTACGAGCGGGTCAGGGCCATCCGGCCCGATATCATCTACCTTTCGATGACCGGTTTCGGCCTGGACGGTCCTTACGCCGGCTTTGTGGCCTGGGGCAAGAATCTGTCAGCCCTTACCGGTATCGACGACCTGACGGGCTGGCCCGACCGGTCCCCCAGCGGCATAAGCCTGGTGGCCTATTCTGACCAGACCAGCGGCCTTTACGGCTTTATCGCCGTCTTGGCGGCCCTGGAGCACCGGGATGCCACCGGGGAGGGCCAGTTCATCGAACTCTCCCAGTTCGAGGCCACCGTGTCCCTGCTGGGGCCCCTTATCCTGGAGGCCGACCTCACCGGGCGCATCCCCAGGCCGCAGGGGAATGCCGTCCCGGAGGCCGCCCCTCAGGGGGTCTATCCCTGCCGGGGGCGGGACGAGTGGGTAGCCCTGACCGTGGCGGACGGGGCCCAGTGGCAGGCCCTCTGCCGGGTGATGGGCCGCCCTGACTGGGCCGTGGACCCGGGTCTTGCCTCCCTGGCGGGCCGCGCGGCCCGCCAGGCCGAACTAGATGCCGAAATCGCCCGGTGGACCTCAGATCACACCGCCGCCGAGGTGGCGGCCTGGCTGCAGGCCGAAGGGGTGCCGGCCATGCCCGTTCTGGACCACGGGGCGCTGGCCCGGGACGAGCATCTCATCGCCCGGGGATTCTGGTCCTTTGCGCCTCAGCCCCGTTTCGGGCTGGAGCTTCTTACCGGGGTGGCTATCAGGCTGAAGTCCACCCCCGGCGGCTTTGCGCGGGCCGGGCCGCCGCTGGGCTGGGACAACGATTACGTTCTGGGTGAGCTGTGCGGCTATTCCGAGGCCGAGCGCTGCCGGCTGGTGGAGGAGGGGGCGGTCTTTCCGCCCGCCCGGCCGGAGCTCCGCCTGACCAGACCCTACCGGCGGTACATTGGCACCCTGCTGCCGAACTATCCGGGCCATCCAGATTCGGATGCTGCCGAGGCTTGAAAACTGCCTGATCCTGGACCTGACCTCGGACCTGGCCGCCTACGGCCCGAAGCTTTTGGCGGACCTGGGAGTTCGGGTCATCAAGGTTGAGCCGCCCGGCGGGGATCCGGGCCGGCGCCGGCCCCCGCTCGCCCGAACGGGGACCGGCCTGGAAGAGAGCCTTGACTTTGCCTACCTGAATTCCAACAAGTGGGGGGTCACCCTCAATCTGGAGACGGCGGCCGGCCGGCAGATCCTTGCGGAGCTGGCGGCCCGGGCCGACGCCCTCTGTGAGACCTTTGAGCGCCGGGAGCTTGAAAGGCTCGGTATCGGCTATGAGGAGCTGAGCAGGCGCAACCCCGGCCTGGTCTGGGTCTCGGTGACCCCCTTCGGCCGGTCGGGGCCCCGCCGGGACTGGCGGGGCTCGGACCTTATCGGCTGGGCCGGCTCGGGCGTGCTTTTTGCCACCGGGGACCCGGACCGGCCGCCCCTGCTGCCCGGGGGCCGGGCTCGCCTGGCATACATGCTGGCCGGCCTCAACTGCGCCGCGGCCGTCCTGCTGGGCCTCCGGGCCCGGCGCCTCTCCGGCAGGGGGCAGGAGGTGGAGGTCTCCCTTCAGGAGGCCGCCCTGGTTCCCGAGGTTGGGGTCCCGGCCTTCCTGGACGACCTGCTCCCCCGCCGGCGCACGGGGAGCCGCCGGCCGGCCTCCGCCCCCAACGGCCTTTACCCCTGCCGGGACGGGTATGCGGCGGTGGTGGTGACCCTCCCCCGCCAGTGGGATGCCTTCGCCGCCTGGGTCCGGCAGGAGCTGGGGATTGAGGCGGCCGGGGACCCGGTCTTCCGGGACCGCTACTACCGGCTACAGGCCCGGGAGCTGGTGGACGCCTGGTGCGAGGAGCTGACCTCCCGCTACACCAGGCAGGAGCTCTTCCTGGAGGGGCAGCGGCGGGGGGTCCCGGTGACGCCCGTCAATACGGTGGCGGACCTGCTTGAAGACCCCCATCTGGAGGCCCGGGGCTACTGGCACCGGGTGGAGCACCCGGTCCTGGGACGGCTGCGGATGGCGGGGCCGCCTTACCGGTTTTCGGCCCGGGGCTGGCGGCCGGGCCGTGCTCCCCTGCTGGGGGAGCACAACCGGCAGGTTTACTGTGGCCTGCTGGGGATGGACCCGGAAGCCGTCGAAAGGCTGCGGCTCGAAGGCGTTATCTGAAGGAGGTCGCGGATGAGTTACGAAACCGTCGAGTACCGGGTTGAGGACAGGGTGGCATACATCGGCCTGAACCGGCCGCAGGCCCTGAATGCCTTCAACGCCCGGCTGGAACAGGATTTGAGGTCGGCGCTGGAGGCCTTCGACCGGGACGACCGGGCCTGGGTAGGCGTCATCTACGGCAACGGCCGCTGCTTCAGCGCCGGGGCCGATGTCAAGGAGCGGTTTTACGGGCAGGAGCGGTTCGACCGCCTCTACGACCTGGGCCTGGGACCCCGGCCCGAGGGCTACCTGGGCCGGACCCTCAACTGGAAGCCGGTCATCGCCGCCGTCCACGGCTACTGCCTGGGGGCCGGTTTCAGCCTGGCCCTCGAGTGCGACCTTATCGTGGCTTCGGAGGACGCCCGGTTTGCCATAACCGAGACGCAGCGTGGGCTTTCCGGGGCCCGGGTCTGGGCCAAGCTCCATTTTTTCATGGCTTCCAAGGTCGCGACCGAAATGCTCCTGACGGGGGAAATGTTCGGGGCGGCCGAGCTCAGGCAGCTGGGCCTGATAAACCGGCTGGTAGCCGCCGGGCAGCATCTTGAGGCGGCCCGGGAGCTGGCGGCCAAACTTCTGGATCTTCCCCCCCTGGCGGTGCGGGCCGGAGTCCGGGCCACCCGTTGGCCCTGGCTTAGGGCAGTCCTGGAGGCGGATTATTATATCCAGGCCCTTAGGCTGCACATGACCGAGGACTTTGAGGAGTCGGCCCGGGCTTTCGTCGAGAAGCGCAAACCCGTTTACCGGGGGAAATGACCCCGGACCTATTCGGCCAGCCAGATGTGTTTGAGCCGCTTGATGAGGTAGCGGCCGGACTGGAGCTTGAAGTTGCCCACGGTCTTCCGGCTCGGAAAGCCGGCACCGGACCCGGTCTTTGAGGGTCTCGGGGTGGGGCCGGGCCTGCTGCACCTCCACCAGAAAAGGCCCCTCGGACCCCCTTCCGTCTGCGGCCAGCAGGAGGCCGTCGGGGAAGTAAAACACCGACCCGAGCCCGGAAAAGGCCCAATAAAGCAGGGGCTTAGACCCCGCCTTTTTAAGAGCCTCCGAGGGCCTTAGCCGGGCAAAGCACCGCCGCCTTGCCCGGCCGGCTTTAAGGTCCCTTGCCCGGCTGAGGCCCGAGGGGCTGAGGCCGCGGACGGCCCTGAGGCAGCGGCGGCCCTGGCGGCTGAGGCCGTAGATGCGGTTTGTTTGGTCAAAACTGACCGGACCGGCGAAGAAGAGGTCTTCAAGGAGACGTCTGAGATTGCAGTAGTCGGGGCCTGCCGGGAGCTGGGCCGAAAGCTCGGGCAGGGAGGCGGACCTTAGCCGGTGAAGGCCCATCAGCGCGATGCATTCGGGCCGTATGGTGCCGGGCTGCGAAAGGTCGAAGCCGCCCACGGTCTGAAGGTGGTCCCGATACCAGGGGGGTCCTGCCAGGTCGAGAAGCCGCCGGTGCTTTCCCCAGGAAAGGAGCTTAAGCTCCCCAACCGGCAAGGGAAACCGGATGGGCAAAAGCTCGGGGGTTTGTCGACCGCTCGACTTGGCTTCTGCCTGACATTCTAGTGAAAGTTTAGAACATAGGATCTATGGCGTCAAGAAAGGGGTAGGGTCGGCTCTGTCCCAGAAGCGGTGGAGGGAAATTTTGAGGCTGGGCCCCGGCTTGCTCACTTTCCGGGTAGGGGCCATCAGGCGACTCGTGCGCAGGTGAGCAGCAGGGCCGATTCGACCCCAGCAAAGGTCTTGAAGCCCCG
>JBHOQU010000001.1:0-21249 GCA_042408785.1 Dehalococcoidia bacterium
CCGGCCGTTTTGGACGAACTCGAAACCCTCGCCGTAGTTGCAGAAACCGGCCCCCTCCAGGCCGAAAATGACCGTCGGGGTGAAGTTGTCGTAAATCTGGCAGACCTGGACGTCCCGGCGGGTGAGGCCCGAGGCCTTAAAGACCGCCTCGGCGCAGGCCTTGACCGCATCCCGGAAAAAGTCGTCGACGGCGTAAAGGTGGTCAAGGTCGGTGCAGGCCGCCGTGGCCGTAAGGTATACGGGCGGCTTTTTGAGGTCCCGGGCCCGCTCCGCCGTGGTCAGGATAAGGGCCACCCCGCCGTCGTTTATCAGGCAGTAATCGTAAAGCCTCAGCGGGGCGACTATCCACCTGGCACTGAGATATTCCTCCAGGGTGAGGGGCTGGCGGAACACGGCCCTCTCGTTCATGGAGGCGTGGTAACGGTTGGAGATGGCCACCGCCGCCAGGGACTCTTCCGGGGCCCCGTATTCGTGCATGTACCGGCGCCACATCAGGGCCACGGCCGCGCCGGGGGAGGTCATGCCGTAGATGGTTTCATAATGGGAGCTGCCTTCGCCCTCACCCCCGTAGGTGGCCCCGACCGAACGGCCGTCGTTGCCGTAAACTACCGCAACGGTGGAACAAAGCCCGGCGTGGATGAGGGCGGCAGCGTACTGGACGGCCAGGCCCGACATCCGACCCTCGCCGCGGAGGACGTTGGCCACCCGCAAAAACCTCAGCCCAACCATGTTGGCAAAAGGCTGGTAATGGGGGATCCGGACGACGATGAGGCCGTCAATCTCCTCCTTTTTGAGGCCGCAGTCGGCCAGGGCATTCCTAAGGGCCTCAAGGCCGAGGGTATAGGCATTTCGTCTGGGGTCCCTGGTCCGGTAGAGCGACCCGTAGTCGGTGTCCCCGACGCCTACAATGCAGACCCGGCCGTGGAAATCATAGGCCGTAATGTTCCTGCCCACCTTTAACCCCCTGAGGAACCAGGATGGCCCGGCCGAAGACCTGCCGGTTGTCAACCCGCCGGTGGGCCTCGGCGGCCGCCTCCAGGTCAAAAAGCTCAAAGACAGGCCGGACTTTGCCCTGCCCTACGAGCTCCATCGCTTCGATAAAGTCGGCCATCCGGGTCGAGGCCGACCCGGTGATCAGGGCCTCCTTGCCGAAGACGAAGGCGGGGTACAGCTCCACCTTCGCCCGGTAGATCTGCCCGGTAAAGACGTACCGGCCGCCCCGGGCCAGGGCCCGAAAGCAGGGTCCGAAAAGCTCGGGGTGTCCCACGTTGTCCAGGACGACGTCGGCCCCGCGTCCGCCGGTGGCCCGGAGGATCTGCTGCCAGTAATCGGGACCCTGGGCGACAACGACCCGGTCGGCGCCACAGGCGGCGATCCGGTCTGCCTTCCCCAGGGAGCTGGTCACGGCCACCACCCTGGCACCCAGGCTTTTGGCCACCTGGACCCCGTGGATTCCCAGCCCGCCGCCGGCACCGGTCACCACCACCCACTCCCCGGGGGCGATCCGGGCGGTATATTTGAGGGCCTTGAGGCACGTGCCCACCGCGCAGGCGACTATGGACGCGCCGACCAGGTCGACGTTATCGGGAACCTTAACGACGCTCTCCTCGTCGAGGACGGCGTATTCGGCGTAGCCGCCGTAATTGAACCGCTTTAATGGACATTCCAGGTCCCGGTGGGCCCGGCAGTAGAAGCAGCGGCCGCAGGTATAGAACTGGCGGGCGGCCACCCGGTCGCCGGGTCCGAAGTGGCGGACCCGGCCGCCGACCGCAACCACCGTCCCCGAGATTTCATGCCCGAGGACCACAGGCCGGTCGACGTGGGTGAGCCCGAGCCGGTCGGCCTGGTCGTGGCCACAGACGCCGCAGGCCGTCACCTTAACAAGGAGTTCCGTGGGGCCCGGTTCCGGAACCGGAACCTCCTCAACCTTGAGGACCTCGGGTCCACCGGTCCCGTGCAGGACGACCGCCTTCACCGGAAAGGACCTCCGCGGCTAGATTCTGCTCCGGACGACCCCGGCCGCTTCCAACCGGGCGATCTCTTCTTCGCCGTAGCCGAGCTCCCGCAGGACCTCCCGGGTGTGTTCCCCCAGGGCGGGCGCCTTACCCTCCCGCCTTATCCCCAGCCCTTCGAGATGCCAGGGCGGAAGTAGCACCCGATAGGGTCCCCGTTCCGAATCTTTTACCTCGTCCACGATGCCGAGGCTCTCAACCTGGGGGTGGGCAAAGAGGCTTTCGTAGTCGTTAACCGGGACGGCCTCGGCCCCGTAGGCCGAAAGCAACTCAATGAGCTCCGCCGACGACCGGTCTTTAAAGGCTTCCTCCCAGACGGGCTTTACCTCGTGGGCGTACCTCCCAGTCCCCACGGCCTCCCTACCCCCTTCCCAGAACCTCGGGTCCTCAATGACCCGGTCCAGCAGCCCCAGCTCGGCCAGCAACCGGATCCAGGACTCCTCGTCCATACGCCGCAGGCTGAAGTAGATGGGCCGGTCTTTTGTCCGGTACCCGTGGTCCCGGGGCTTGACGTAGGTATCGCAGTGGAAGCCGTACCAGTCGTCGGGGTCGGTCTGGGCCGCCCACATGATGCCCCGCATGTGAAGCAGGGTTCCGTACATGCTCACCGCCACCCGCTGCCCAACCCCGGTCCGAGCCCGGTGGAAGAGGGCCGCCAAAACGGCATCAAAGGCGAAGATGGCCGTGTTGATATTCGCCACGTCGGCCCCCAATCGCTCGGGGGGCTCGCCGATGGCCCCAAGGGAACCCCAGTAGTCGGACATCGCCTGGATGACCAGCTCGGAGCCCGCCAGGTCCTTAAGGGGCCCCTCCTCGCCGAAGGCCGAAATGGAGCAGTGGATAAGTCTCGGATTCGCCTTGCCCGGTTCGATACCCAGGGACGCCAGTCCCCCGGGCCCCAGGTCCTCCAGAAAGACATCGGCACCGCCCAGGAGGGCCGTCAAAATCTGCCTGCCCTCGGCCGTGGCCAGGTTAAGGGCCACGCTCCGCTTGTGGCGGTTAAGGGCCAGAAAGACGGCACTCTCGCCGCCGATAAAAGGCGGGCCCCAGTACCGGGCGTAGTCCCCGTCGGGCGGCTCCACCTTGACCACATCGGCGCCGGAGTAGGCCATCAGCTGGGAAGCAAAGGGACCACAGGCCCCCTGGGTGATGTCGACCACCTTCAGCCCGTCCAGCCCGCCGCCCATCAGAAGGACCTCCTCATCCTCGGTTCCACTTCCCGGGCCTCAACCTTAAGCACGGGTAGACCGAACTCCCGCAGCACCTCCTCATTGTGCTGCCCGGGTGCCGGGGGAGGTGAAAGCCGGGCCGGCGTCTTTTCAAACCGCCACGGCAGCCCGCCCACCAGGAGCCGGCCCTGGTGGGGAATGTCGACCGCTTCGATGAAACGGTTCTGAAGGCAGTGCTGATGGTGGCGGAGCTCCTGAAAGCTGAGGAAAAGCCCGTGGGGCACCCCCTCTTTGGTCAGGCGGATCAGCCACCAAGTGGTCGGCTTGGTGCTGAAAACCTGCTCAAGGAGCGGGATGAGCTGGTCCCGGTTCTCGACCCGGGCGGGGTTGGTGGCGAAGCGAGGGTCGGCGGCCAACTCGTCCAGGCCCAGGGCCCGGCACAGCCCCTGCCACTGCCCGTCGTTGACCACCCCGACGGCCAGCCATCTTTTGTCCTGACAGAGGAAGGCCTGATGGGGAACGGTGGTGGTGCAGGCGCTCCCCATCGGCGGCGGCGTCTTCCCCGTGGCGAAAAACTCGGCCACCCGGGTCACCTGGAGGTTTATCGCCGCCCCAAGCATGGTCAGCTCTACCCGCATGCCCCGGCCCGTCTGCTCGCGGACCAGCAGTGCCTGGAGGATGGCCCCGACCAGGAAGCTGCTGGTGGTAAGGTCCAGGTGGGCAAAATGACGGAAAAGCTCCCCTTTGCCCCCCGGGGCCCCGGTGATGCTGGCCCAGCCGCAAAAGGCCTGAACCGAGGGGTCGGCTCCGCCCATCTCCCTCATGGGGCCGGTGCGGCCCCAGGCCGACGCCGAGGCGTAGATGATGCGGGGATTCAGCCGGGCGACCTGCTCGTAGCCGAAGCCCAGACGCTCGGCCGTCCCAGGCCGCATATTCTCCATGAAGATGTCCGCCTTTTCGACCAGCCTGTAGGCTACCTCCCGGTGTTCGGGGTTTTTGAGGTCCAAGATTATTCCCCGCTTATTCAGGTTGCAGTGGCTGTAGACCACCCCTAAGCCCCGCTGGTTCGGGGGTACGACCCGGATGATGTCGCCCTCAGGGTGCTCGACTTTTATGACGTCGGCCCCAAGGGAACCCAACAACATCGCCGCCCACGGCCCGACCGCCGCATGGGTGAGGTCGAAAACCCTTATGCCGTCCAAAGGCCCGTGCATACCGCCATCCTCCGGTTCTTAATTACCGACTGAGCCAGGTCCTGGCCAGCTGATACTGCCCGGCCTGCACATGAGGTCTGTAATTTCGAACCCGGTCTTGCCAGAAAGTATAACTGTACTCAATTACGCCGGTAATATAGTACTGTTGTTCGGCGAGATAGCGCTGAATTTCTTCGATTATGATGCGTCTCTGGTCTTGATTATTCGTACGGCGCTGTCTAATCATCATTTCATTAGGAATAGGATCGTTAACGTAGCTGAGGTTTCTCGGACTACCGGGGCCATACCAGATGGTGAGAAACTCATCGGAGTCGACCGAAGAGCCCGACCTGCTTCCCGTAGCCTCATCGTATTTCCCCACGTAGGTTGTCGTGACGAAGGTGGTGAATTCTTGCCAGACAAGATTTACGTCGATGTTGACCTCGGCCAGGTTAGCCTTAATCATCTCCAGCCATTGGACGTGCTGCTGCCCCAACTGTTGGGTGCTCACTAGGTTAAACTTAAATCCGCCCCCATACCCGGCCAGGGCAAGCAGCCTCTTCGCTTCGGTCAGGTCCTGCCGGTAGTATCGGCTCCCCGCTCCCAGACGGTCAACGGAAAGGGCCCATTCAAAGGAGGCCGAAATCGGGCCTCCGATGACCCCTTCGCCGCCCAACACGGCCTGCAGCATCCCCTCCCGGTCCAGGGCCAGGGAGATGGCCTGCCGGACCCTCCGGTCGGCGAAGGGCAACTCCTTCCGGTCGGTCCGGAAGGAGACCTTCGGCCAGCTGCTGTTCACCACCGCCTCAAACCCGGCCCCCGGCACGCTTCGCCGGAGCCCCTGGGCCTGGGTCGGGACCGAAACCGAGATGATATCCAGCTCCCCGGCCCGGAAGGCAGAAATCCGGGCCGACTCATCGGGCACGATGAGCCGGTGGACTTCGTCGACGTAGGGCAGCCCCACTTCAAAGTAATCAGGGTTTCTTTTAAAAATGAGGCTTACATTGGGCGTATATTCTTTGACGATAAACGGCCCCGTGCCTATCATGTGGGTCTTGAGACTGCCGAACTGCTCCACAACTTCCCTGGGAATTATCCAGGTAAACGGCGAAGCCACATATCTGAGAAATGCGGCATTAGGACTCTTCAAAACAAACTTAACGGTGTAACGGTCAAGGATTTCCATCCGGTCTATATCCGCAAACAGGTGTTTCTGCCCCGCGGCCGGGTGGGTGAGGACCCGCCGCACCGTGTATTCCACGTCCTCGGCCGTGAGTTCCCGGCAGTTCACGGGGGCGACGTTGTGAAACCGGACGCCCCGGCGCAGGCGGAAAAAGTAGCTTACATCGTCGGTCTGTTCCCAGGCTTCGGCCAGGTCGGGCTCAAGGCTGAGTTGCCTGGGCTCGACGTCCGCACCCACCCTGAACCTGAGGAGCCGGGAGTAAGCCAGGGCTGCCGGATTCATCAGGCCCACCGAGACCGTTTCATGGGGGTCCAGGCTTGGGGGCTGCAGGTGGTAGGCGAACCTGAGGACCCCGCCCCGCCTGGGCTCCCCGGCGGCCGGTGCCCGACCGCGCCCAGCCCCAGCGCTCCGCTTGCCATCGCGGCTCCCCATTTGAGAAACTCCCGCCGATTGAGCCGTCCCATCTTCGGTGCCTCCCCCGGAAACGATGGCCCTTTACCTGTCCAGCCACACGTCGGTAAGCTCGTACTGGCCATACTGCTGGAGGGGATAGTAGTCCTTCACGTACGAATGGGCAAAGGCAAAGCGAAATTCGGCTATCCCTGTAACGTAGTACTGCTGCTCGGCCAGGTAACGCTGGATCTCGTAAAGGATTTCCTTTCGCCGATTCGGGTCGAGGGTGCGCCGCTGCCTGGCCACCATCTCGTTCAACACCGGGTCGTTTACGTAGCTCTGGTTCCTGGGATTCCCTGGCCCGTACCAGACCGCCAGGAATTCGTCCGGCTCCACCGAAGGCGCCGACTGACCGGCCATGGCCTCTTCGTACTTTCCCACGTAGGTGGTGCTGACGAAAGTTGTAAACTCCTCCCAGACCAGGTTCGCCTCCACCCCCACCTCCGCCAGGTTGGCCTTGACCATCTCCAGCCACTGGGCATGAATGGGTCCCAGCTGCTGGGTGCTCTTGAGGCTGAACTTAAAGCCGTTGGGATAGCCGGCCTCGCCCAAAAGGCGTCGCGCCTCGGCCAGGTCCCGCTGATAGTACCTGCTGGCCGAACCGAGCCGGTCCACGGGCAGCACCCAGTCGACCAGCGAGGCGCTGATGGGGCCGTCGAGGACCGCCTTCCCCCGGGTCAGAACTTCCACCATCGCCTGACGGTCCAGGGCCAGGGAGATGGCCTGCCGGACCCTCCGGTCGGCGAAGGGCAGCTCCTTCCGGTCGGTCCGGAAGGCAATGTGCCGCCAGCCGTAGAATGGAACCTCCACGACCCGGGCGTCGGGAACTGCCTGCTTGAGGCTTTCGGTGGAGTGGGGCTGGATGGGAAGCTGAAGGGGAAGGATGTCCACCTGACGGGCCCGGAACGAGGAGATGTATGTAGACTCGTCGGTAATGATAAGCCACTGGATTTCATCCACCAGCGGCCGGCCCGGCACAAAGTAACTCGGATTCCGGGTAAGTACGAGGCTTACGTTGGGGGTGTATTCTTTCAGGGCAAAGGGTCCGGTCCCGATCATTCGGGTTTTCAGGTCGCCCAGTTGTTCCACTTCTCTGGGAATTATCCAGGCAAAGGGCGAGGCGATGTAGTTTATAAAGGCGGCGTTGGGCTGCTTTAACACGAACCGGACCGTGTACCGGTCGGGAGTTTCTATCTTCTCCACATCGGCGAAAAGGTATTTCTGACCTGCCGCCGGGTGCTTCAAGATCCGCTCGAAGGTGAACCGGACGTCGTCGGCCGTAAGCTCCCGCCCGTTAACGGGCGGAATATTGTGGAATTTCACCCCGGGCCGAAGGTAAAAGATGTAGGTTACGTCATCAGGCTGCTCCCACCGTTCGGCCAGGTCGGGCACGGGCGTGAGCTGATTCGGGTCCACCCCGGCACCCGTCTTGAACCGCACCAGGCGGGAGTAAACGAGACCGGCCGGGTTGTGCAGCCCGGCGGAGATGGTTTCGTGGGGGTCAAGACTCGGGGGCTGGAGATTGTAGGCCACCTTTAAAGTACCCCCACGTTTGGGCTCCTCCGACCCCCCGGCCGGGACGGCTTGCCCCCTTTCCTGACGGCAACCTGCCGAACCGGTAAGGATGAGCCCGGCAAGGCCCAGACCCAGCAACTCCCGCCGGCTGAGCCTGGTCGCATTCCTGGAAATCCGAGCCCCCATCTTTAACCCTCCTTTCCCAGGGTTCACTCCCGCGGCTTCACCTCTACCCCTGCCATCCTCTCAAAAACCTTAACTATTGTGGTGAAATCCTCAGGCCCAAGGCCCTCGTAGACGGCCAGCTCCCACACCTGTTCCACCATCCGGCCGATAAACAGGGGAAACCGCTGCTGCCGGGCCATGGCCACGGCCAGGTTGAGGTCTTTCACCATGAGCTCGGTGGTGAAGCCGTAGTCAAAGGTCCGGGTTAGGATGGCCCGGGGAAATTTGTCCTGGGTTGCGCTGTTCCGGCCGGAGCTCACGTTCAGCACATCGACGACCAGCTTCGGGTCCAGCCCCAGCTTGGTGGCCAGAACCACCGCCTCCGCGCTGGCGGCCAGGGCCGTGGCGGAAAGAAGGTTATTTACCAGCTTCATCGCCTGGCCCAGTCCCGGTCTGGGCGAAATGTAAAAGACGTTGCGGCCGATAACCCGTAGAACGGGCAGGTAAGTTTCGAAGACCTCCCGCCGGCCGGCCACCATTACCGAGAGGGTCCCCTCTTCGGCGCCCCGAACCCCGCCGCTCACGGGCGCGTCCAGCACCTCAATCCCCCGGCCGGCCAGGGCGGCGGCAACCCGCCCTTCAATCTCCACCCCGGTGGTCGAAAGGTCGATAAACACTGACCCCGGCCGCATCTCCTCGGCCAGGCCGCCCGGACCCAGGGCGACCTGTTCCACGCTGGCCGGTGTCGGCAGGCTCGCCAGGACGGCGTCGCTCTGGCGGGCCAGCTCTCTAAGGGAGGCCGCCACGCCGCCCGGCGTATCTTTAAAGGGCTCAACCGCCGCCGGATTTACGTCGTAGACGGTGACCGTGTAGCCGTGCTCTATAAGCCGGCGGGCCATCCGGCTGCCCATCTTGCCCACGCCGACGAACCCGAGTCGCATAAGTCACTAACCCTCCTGAAAGGCTTCCTGGGCGGCCCGGAAGGCGTCCACCGCGGCCGGAACCCCGGCGTAGGCCGCCACGTGCAGAAGGACCTCCCGGATCTGCTCCCTGGTAAGGCCGTTGTTAAGGGCACCCCGGACGTGGAGCTTGACCTCATGGGTCCGGCCGAGGGCCGCCAGGGCCGCCAGGGTTATCATACTGCGCTCCTTGAGGGTGAGACCCGGCCTGGTCCAGACCCCGCCCCAGCAGCACTCGGTCACGTACTCCTGGAGCGCCCGGGTAAAATCGTCGGCCTGGGCCAGGGCCCGGTCGACGTATTCGGCCCCCAAAACCTTGCGCCTCACCTCGAGCCCGGCCTGAAACCTTTCACTGCTCACCGTTGGCCACCTCCTTAGGGTTTTTGTTGGGTCCTAGGCTAAGCGGACGACCCCGTTTCCGACCTTCTCGAAACGCTCCAGCACCTGCGGGTCATGCCCCGGCATGATAAGCTCGGGCGAGTCGGCCAGCTCCAGCACCCGGTCGAAGGCCCGGTGGGCGTCGGCCACGCTGTGCAGCAGGTAAAAGGGAACCCTGGCCTCCAGATTGTGGTAAAAGTGGGCCGCGTCGGAGGCGATGACGGCGTGCCCCCTCGCCGTGGCGACCCGCACGACCTGCAGCCCCGGCGAGTGGCCGCCCACCCGGTGGACGCTTATTCCCGGCCAGAGCTCCCGCTCCCCGTCGACGAACCGGACCCGGCCGGCGTAGTTAAGCTCCACCAGGCCAGCCACGTCCGAAGGCTCCACCAGCACGCTGAAAGGGTACCGGTGGGCCAGGGGCCCGGTAAAGAAGCCCATTTCGGCCTCCTGGACCCAGAAGGTGGCATTGGGGAAAAGGCGATAGGTCCCCACGTGGTCAAAGTGAAAGTGGGTGATAACAACCTCGCGGACTTCGGACGGATCGAGCCCCAGCTGGCTTAAAGCCTCGGGCACGGGGCGCTGCAGCCGCCGGCCCCGCCTTTGGGCCACCTCCTCGGTAAAGCCGAGGTCGACGACGACCGTCCGCTCTCCATTCCGAATCACCCAGACGAAATAGGCCAGGGTAACGGGCGACTGGTCAAAATCCCCGTAAAAGACCTCGCACCGGCGGGCCTGACGCTCGGCGTACTGGACGGCAAAGACCTCGTACGACACGGTTGACCTCCGTCAGCTGGGTTTCGCTTGCAGGATGGCGGCCAGAAACTGGGCCCGGAAATGGCCGGAAGCCTCCACATGGGCGCGGACGGCGGCTTCGGCCCCGGCGGCATCCCCGGCCTGAATGGCGTCGATGATCCGCCGGTGCTCGGGGATGGTTCGGGAAAGCTGGTCGGGGACGAGACCGAAACGGTCCCGGGGAACCGTCAGCCGCAGCTCCGAGATGAGGCGGGACAACCGGGGGCATTTGGCGGCCCCCACCACCTCGTCATGGAACTGGTCGTTAATTCGCATCCAGCCCTCGATCCTTCCCAACCGCCACTTGGCCTCCAGCCGACGCTGAAGGGTCGTGAGCCTGCCGACCAGCGCCTCCAGCTCGGCATTGCTGTTATTTTCCAGGGCCATCCTGGCTGCCAGCCCCTCAAGTACGGCCCGGATCCGGTAAACGTCCACGATATCGTCGGGCCTGACCATGGCGACCCGGACGCCGGCATGGGGCACGTGAATGACAAGGCCCCGGGCTTCCAACTTCTGAAAGGCTTCCCGCACCGGGGTAGAACTAACCCCAAGGCGGGCCGCCAGCTCCTGCTGCTTGAGGCGCTCCCCCGGCCTCAGCTCGCCGGAAAGGATGGCCGCCTGCAGGGTCTCGAAAATGGTCTCGGCCTTGGTCCGATGACGGGCCGGGGTCCGAACCGCCGGGTCTAATCCCATAGGTGCACCCCTCGCCTGTTAAGCTTGTAAACCGGGCCTGGTGGTTGGTCCGACGGGCTTCATACCCTTGACGGAATCCTGCATATTATATACAATTGGCCTAGCTGAGTCAATCGATGCGTCCACAAGGAAACTCCTGGGAGCCGGCGGTGGTCAGCCGCGTTGCCGTGGTCGGCGTGGGGGTTTCGGCCTTTGAGCGCCGTTCGGCCCGGAGCCCCCTGGCCCTGGCCGCCGAGGCCTTTAAAAACGCCCTGGCCGACGCCGGGCTGGAGAAGTCGGCCATCGACGGGCTGCTGACCAATATAGGTTACCCTTTGGGGGTCGATTACGACCGCCTCGCCGAGGCCCTCGGCCTCAACATCCGCTATGCCGCCCAGACCTGGACCCACGGCCGGTTCGTCGGTCCCACCGTCATTCACGGGGCCCTGGTGGTCGCCGCCGGACTGGCCAGCTACGTCGCCTGCCTGGTCGGTCTCAGCTTCAGCCGGCTGGGGATGATGGGGGGAGCGGGGGACGTCGAGGCGAACCGGCAGGGGGGTGGTTCCCACGGTGAGGTCCCCTATTACGGGATGACGGCTCCGGGGGCGGGCGCGGCCATGGCCTGGCGGATCTACCTGGACCGCTACGGGGCCGACCCGGCCAAGTTGGGGGCCATTCCCGTGGCCTTTCGCAGGCATGCCCGCCTCAACCCCCAGGCCATCATGCAGAAACCCCTCACCCTGGAGGATTACCTGAGGTCGCCCTACGTCATCGAACCCCTTCGCTTACTGGATTTCTGCCTGATGAACGACGGCGGAGCCTGCCTCATCCTGACGTCGGCGGAAAGGGCCCGGGACTGCCGGAAGCCCCCGGTTTTTATAAAAGGCTTTCAGGGGCTCCGGGCCGGGCGGGAGGAGTTCATCTTCGCCCGGCCCGGCCTTGGGGCCTGGCAGCAGTCCGTTTTTGAGGCCGGCGACGAGGACCAGCCTGTCTACCGGATGGCCGGGCTCGACCGTTCGGACATTGGGGCCCTTTACGTTTACGACGCCTTTTCCCCCCTGGTCGTCTTCACCCTGGAGCGGTTTGGCTTTGCCCCGCCGGGAGAGGGCCTTGACTGGGTCCAGGGCGGCCGGGTGGAGCTGGGGGGTGAGCTCCCCGTCAATACCAACGGCGGCCTCCTTTCCGAGGCCCACATTTCCGGCTGGAACCACCTGGTCGAGCTGGTCCGACAGCTCCGGGGCGAATGCGGCGACCGACAGGTTCGCGATTTAAAATATGCCCAGTGGGCCACGTGCTTCGGCGACTCCATTATATTTGGAAGGGAGTGAGGGGCCGTGGGCGACCGGAGGCCGCTGCCCGTTCTTTATGAGGATGAGCTCCCCTTTTGGGAAGGGGCGCGCCGGGGTCAGCTCCTTCTGCCCCACTGTCCGGACTGCGGCCGCTACTGGTGGCCCCCGGGACCGGTGTGTCCCCACTGCCTGTCGGAGAGGGTCGAGTGGTCCCGGGCTTCGGGCCGGGGCCGGGTAATTTCCTGGGTTGTGTTTCACAAGCAGTACTTTGAGGCCTTCCCGACCCCTTACAGCCTGGTCTGGGTCGAGCTGGACGAAGGGCCCAGGCTCACCGGCAACCTTGTGGGTTGCGACCCCGACCGGATCCGGTCGGGGATGCCGGTCGAAGTAGTTTTTGACAAAATAACTGACGAGGTTACCCTGGTGAAGTTCCGCCCGGTCGGGCAAGATCCTTAGGTAAAGGAGGGCAAGGATGGCAAGGCAGCGCAGGCTTTACTCCCGACGGGAGTTTCTGGCGGGGGTTGCCGCCGGGCTGGGGTTCGCCGCCGGGGCGTGTGCGCCCCAGACCGGGGCCCCGGGGCCGGCCGGGCCCCCGGCGCCGGCCGAGGTGCGGATCGCCCTCATCGTGCCCCTTTCCGGCCCGTGGGCCCGCAACGGCCAGCTGAAGCGGGCCGGGGCCGAGCTGGCGGTGGAGGAAATAAACCAGCAGGGAGGTATAAAGGCCCTTGGGGGTGCCAGGCTACGCCTGGACGTCGCCGACGCCGGCGATACGGTGGAGAAGGCGGTGAGCGCCGCCCAGCGGCTCCTGTCGGCCACCCCGAAGCCGGCCGCCGGCATTGGGTCCTGGCTCAGCTCCTTCACCCTGGGGGTTACCGAGGTTGCCGAACGGCAGCGGGTGCCGTGGCTCACCCTATCCTACTCGGATCAAATCACCGAGCGGGGCTTTAAGTTCGTCTACCAAACATCACCCGTCTCCAGCGTGCAGGCGAAGGTGGGGCTGGAGCAGGTTTTGCAGATCGCCCGGCAGTGCGGCGTCGGCGTCCAGCGGGTGGCCCTCGTGGGTGATAATACGGCGTCCAGCGTCGGGTTCTTCGAGCCGCTGCGCAAGCAGCTGCTGCCCGCTGCCGGGCTCCCCATCGTCGTCGACGAGGTCTGGGCGCCACCCCTGGCCGACGCCACGCCCATCGCCCAGCGGCTCCGCAGCGCCCAGCCCCAGGTTGTGTTCTTCTCGGCGACGGCCTACCCGGACGCGGCCCAGGTTTTGCAGAAGGTCCGGGAGTTCGGCGTAAGGACCATCACCATCGGCAGTGGGGCCTGGCTGGTCCTGCCGGAATACGTCCGGGGTGTGGGGTCAGGCCTGGTGGAGGGGGTGATGTCCATTGTGGCCGCCCATGCCTTCAAGGGGCAAGAGGCCCTCGTTGAGAAGCTGAAGCAGAAAACCGGCGAACCGTTTATCACTCAGGACCCGCTGGCCGGGTACTATCAGGTCTGGATAATCAAGGAAGCCATCGAGCTGGCCAAATCGGCCGAGCCCGAGAAGGTCAACGAAGCCCTCAAGAAGCTGGACCTGACCTCCGGGCCGGCGGCCGAAAATGTCCCGGGCAAGCGGGTCCGCTTCGACGAGAAGGGTCGGCGGGTCGACGCCATCCCCCTGATAGCCCAGTGGCAGGATGGAATAGCCTATACGGTCTTTCCCGCCGAGTACGCCGTCCGCGAGGTTAAGTGTTCGATCTAAAATGCCGAGCCTTACGGATGTGGCGCAATATCTGGTCACCGGGGTCCAGGTTGGGGGCGTATATGCCCTGATGAGCGTGGGCCTTGCCCTCATCTTCGGGGTGATGCGGGTCGTCAACTTCGCCCAGGGCGACTTCCTAATGCTGGGCATGTACGCCGCCTACGCCCTCTACGTGGGGCTGGCCATCGACCCGCTCCTGGGGGCCCTCCTCATTGTGCCGCCTTTCTTTGTCGGCGGCCTTCTGGTCCAGCGGGGTCTCCTTCAGCCGGTGATGCGGAAGGGACAGACGGAAAACGCCCAGCTCATCTTCACCCTCGGCCTATCCCTTGTCCTGCAGAACGGGGCCCTGATGCTCTTCGGGCCCACGCCCCGGGGAATTCCCGTGCCCTACGGGCCTAGCGGCTGGCCGCTGGGCCCGGTGGTGGTGAACCAGGCCCGAACCTACAGCTTCCTGGCGGCCTGTCTTTTTCTGCTGGGCCTTTACCTGGTCCTTTACCGGACCCAGGTGGGCCGGGCCCTCAGAGCCACCGCCGACAACGTCGAGGCGGCCACCTATATGGGCATCGACGTCCAGCGGGCCTACATGCTGGCCCTGGGCCTGGGGGTCGCCGCCTCGGCGGCCGCCGGCGCCCTGGTGGCCACCTATTACCCGATGCAGCCGTACGTGGCCTGGGACTTCATTGTTTTAATGTTCATCGCGGTGGTGCTGGGCGGCCTGGGCCGCATCGAGGGGGCCTTCTTCGGAGGCCTCATCATCGGGGTGGTCCAGAACCTTTCGGCCGCCTTGCTCCCCCTTCAGCTTCAGAACGTGGGACTTTACGTGATGTTTTTGGCGATTCTGTTCCTGCGGCCTTACGGCCTCTTCGGGAAACCCCCGCGGGTGTACTGAGCCGATGAAAGGGCCGAACCGGAACCTGACCCTGGGCGCCGCCGTCCTTCTTTGCGGGGCCTTAGCTGCCGGAATCTGGGCCCTCCGGGGCGACCCCTACGCCCAGCGGGTGCTCACCCTGACCCTCCTCTGGGCCACCGTCGGCCTGGGATGGAACGTAATTTCGGGCTACGCCGGGCAGGTGTCCTTCGGCCACGCCCTCTTTGTGGGCATCGGAGCCTACACCGCCACCCTGCTCTTCAAGGGCTTTCACATCACCCCGTATCTGGGCGGGCTGGTGGGGATGCTGGTGGCGATCCTGGCCGCAATAGTCATCGGATTCCCCACCCTGCGGCTCAGCGGGGTCTATTTTTCCCTGGCCATGCTGGCCTTTCCTCTCATCCTTCGCACCGTCATGCTTTACCTGGGTTACCAGGAAGTGAGCGTGCCTTTCGTCCTGCATAACCCCGAGCTTTACATGCAGTTTAGCGAGCAGTGGCACTACTCCCTGCTCTGCCTGGCTCTTTTCGGCGTCGGGCTGCTGGTGAGCTTCTGGATTGAGCGGTCCGATTTCGGCCTTTACCTTTCGGCCGTCCGGCAGGACGAGAAGGCCGCCGCCGCGGCGGGGATCAACGTTTTTATGGAAAAGCTTAAGGCCCTTATTATCAGCGCGGCCCTGGCCGCGGCCGCCGGCGTGGTTTACGCCAACGTCCTCCTGGTGGTAACCCCGGACAGCGTCTTCGGCCTGCACGTTTCGGCCCAGCCGGTGGTCCTTTCCCTGGTGGGCGGGGCCGGAAGCCTCTTCGGGCCGGTCATTGGGGCCTTCCTTCTGGTTCCCCTTGGGGAATATCTTAACTCGACCCTGGGTGCAAGCCTGCCGGGCATCCAGTGGTTCATCTACGGGCTGGTGTTGATGGCGGTGATGCTTACGGTCCCCGAGGGCATCTACTGGGGCCTTGGCCGGCCCCTCAAAGGTTTTGTGGGGCGTCCGGCACCCGCGCCGGCGGCCGAAAAGGCGGCGCCGGAACCCGTCTTGGCGGCCAGCGACAAACTTGCGGCCCAACTTGCGGCCCCGGCAACGGCCCCGGGCCGGGTCGACGGCGTAATTCTTGAGGCCGAAAACCTGACTTTGGCCTTTGGGGGCGTCCGGGCCGTGGACGACGTCAGCCTGGCCGTGAAGGCCGGGGAGATTGTGGGACTCATCGGGCCCAACGGTGCCGGCAAGACGACCCTTCTGGAGATTTTAAACGGCTTTCTTGTGCCGATGAGAGGTCGGGTCCGCTTCGCCGGCCTGGATGTGACCCGGCTGCCGCCCCATGAGCGGTGCCGGCTGGGGATGGGCCGCACCTTCCAGGTGGTCCACCCCTTCCCCGGCCTTACGGTTCTGGAAAATGTCCTGGTGAGCGCTTCGGTAGTAGGGTCTCCGGACGGAGGGGTCTATCGCAGCGCCGCCTTCCGGGCCCTTCGGCTGGTCAACCTGGCCGACAAGGCCGGGGCCGTTGCCAGGTCCCTCAATACCACGGAACTGCGCCTGCTGGAGCTGGCCCGGGCCCTGGCCGGGCGTCCCAGCCTGTTGCTTGTGGACGAGCTGTTGGCCGGGCTGGCGGCCTCAGACGTGGCCTTCGTCCTGGAGGTGCTTAAGGCCGTTCGGGCGGAGGGGGTCACGGTCCTCGTGGTCGAGCACAACGTCCACGCCCTCCTCAGGGTGGTGGACCGGCTGGTGGTTCTGGACCACGGCCGGAAGATCGCCGACGGGCCGCCGGATAGGGTGGTCCGTGACCCGCTGGTGATCGAGGCATACCTGGGCAAGCAGTGGCTGGAGCATGCTTCAGGTTAGGGACCTGTGGGTGGCCTATAACGGGGCGGTTGCCCTGAAAGGAATCTCCCTGGAGGTAAGACAGGGGGAGGTGGTGGCCGTTATCGGCGCCAACGGAGCCGGCAAAACCACCCTTTTCCGGGCGATTTCCGGGACGGTGATTCCCAGGTCCGGGGAAATCCTTTACGAGGGCCAGAACCTGGTTAAAGCACCGGCCTGGGAACGGGCCTTTTTAGGGATCGCCCATGTGCCCCAGGGGCGTCTGGTCTTTGCGTCTCTGACCGTCCTCGAAAACCTGCAGGTAGCGGCTTATACCCCGGCGGCCCGGGCTGGCTTCAAAGAAAACCTCGAGCTGGTCTTTGCCCTCTTTCCGGTCCTAGCCGAGCGTCGGAAGCAGCTGGCCGGGACCCTTTCGGGCGGCGAGCAGCAGATGCTGGCCCTGGGCCGCGGCCTTATGGCCTCGCCGCGGCTTCTAATGCTGGACGAGCCGTCGCTGGGGCTGGCTCCGGCAATAGCAGACCTTATCTTCGAAAAAATCGTTGAGGTTCACCGGGCCCGAGGCCTGACGATCCTGCTGGTCGAGCAGAAGGCGGCCGAGGCCCTTCAGGTCTGCGACCGGGGTTACGTGTTCGAGAATGGTCAGGTGGTCGTCGAGGGGAACCGGGAAGCCCTTCTTGCGAATCCGCGGGTTCAGACGGCTTACCTTGGCCTGCTGTGAGGTTGAACCGGGCCCGGAAGCCGACCCGTCATTCCATGGGTCTGCCCCGGCAAGGAGTTCTTGGGGGAGCTTGAGATGATTAAAGTTTGCGCCCTGGCCGCAACGGGTATGCTGGGGACCGGTTTTTCGGAGGATTCTTTGGAGCGGGCCATGGCCGCCCGCCCGGACTTCATCGGCTGCGACGCAGGCTCCGCCGACCCGGGGCCCTTCTACCTGGGCAGCGGCCTTGCCCAGGCCTCCCGGGCCGCCGTGAAAAGGGACCTTCGCCTCATCCTGCGGGCGGCCCGGGCCGCCAATATCCCCGCCCTCATCGGCTCGGCCGGCACCGCCGGGGGCGAGCCCCACCTGGCCTTTACCCGGGAAATCCTGGAGGAGGTCGCCCGCGAAGAGGGCCTGAGCTTTAAGCTGGCCGTTATCCACGCCGAACTCGACCGTTTGTATCTTAAAGAAAAGCTGCGCCGGGGCCGGATCCGGCCCCTCTACCCGGCCCCGCCCCTGGACGAGGCAACCCTCGACCGGGCCGTTCGGGTGGTGGCCCAGATGGGGGCCGAGCCTTTCATGGCGGCCCTTGCGGCCGGAGCCGAGGTGGTGCTGGCCGGCCGGGCGTCCGATACCGCCATCTTTGCAGCCCTGCCCCTGCTTCGGGGGCTTCCCCCAGGGCCGGTCTGGCACGCCGCCAAAATCTTAGAGTGCGGGGCGGCCGCCGTAGAGCAGCGGCTTTACCCCGACTGCTTGATGGCCTGGGTAGACTGGGAAGGCTTCGTGGTGGAACCGCCCAACCCCCGGATGCGGTGCACCCCGGCCAGCGTGGCCGCCCACACCCTTTACGAAAACCCGGACCCCTTCCGCCTTTACGAGCCCTCGGGGATGCTAGACACCTCCGGAGCCCGGTACGTGGCGGTGAGCGACCGGGCCGTCCGGGTCACGGGCAACC
Source organism: Dehalococcoidia bacterium (assembly GCA_042408785.1). GTDB lineage: Bacteria > Chloroflexota > Dehalococcoidia > JAUQQI01 > JAUQQI01 > JAUQQI01. The sequence continues at coordinate 17,852 of JBHOQU010000001.1, forward strand.
GCTTTGTGCCGGCCGAGGTCTACACCGTCCGCCTGGAGGGGGCCGAATATGTGGGCCACCGCTACGTGGTTGTGGCGGGCATCCGGAACCCGGTGGTCTTAAGGCGGCTGGACAGTTTCTTAGAAGGCCTTAGGGCCACCGTTGCCCGCAAGGTCCGGGACTCTCTGGGCCTGGAGGCCGGGCGGGACTACCGGCTCCTCTTCCGGGTCTACGGCCGGGACGGGACCATGGGCCCCCTGGAGCCCGCCGGCCGGCTGGAGGGCCACGAGGCGGCGTTGATGGTGGAGGTTGTCGGCCGGACCGCCGAGGAGGCCCGGGCGGTGATAAGCGTGGCCTGGCACACCGGGCTTCACCACCCGGTTCCGGAGTGGCGGGGGCTCATCAGCAACTGGGCCTTTCCCTTTTCGCCCCCGGAGATGGACGCCGGCCCGGCCTACCGGTTCTGCTTAAACCACCTCCTGGAGCTGGAGGACCCCCTGGAGCCGTTTCGGATAGAAAATGTCGAGGTGGGGGCCGTCCCGGCCCAGGAAAGGGAAATGTAGCTTATGGCCAGGCTCTGGGAGCTTGCGGCCCTGGTCCGGTCCAAGAACGCCGGGCCCTTTATGCTGACCTTTGACATCATCTTTGCTGAAGAAAAGGTTTACCGGCAGGTCAAAGCTTCCGGGGCCCTCAACCGGCGGCTCTTTGCCCGGCTGTATGGGGTTTCCGAGGCCGAGGTGCTCTTTTTCGAATACGACCCGGCACTGGCCTTCAAGGCCTCCATTCCCCGGCCGGTCCCGGCGGGGGGTGTGGGAGATACCGACGTCTTCGGGGGCCAGCAGCACGGGCCGCTGGCGGAGCTGGAGATTACCCTTCCGGAGGAGGGCGATGGAGCGGCCGACGACCAGGCTCAGGCGGCTCCTTAAACGGCCAGGGCTGCTTTACGTTCCGGTGGTCTTCGACCCGTTGGGGGCAAAGATTGCGGCCGAGTCGGGCTTTGAGTGCGTGGCCCTCGGGGGCTATGCCCTCGGGGCCCACCTGGGGGTGGGTGAGCCGCTCCTTACCCTAAGCGAGGTAGCCGAGGCGACCCGGCGGATTGCGGCGGTGGGCATCCCGGTGGTCGTGGACGCCGACGCCGGCTTTGGGGAGCCCCTGCACACGGTGCGGACGGTCCGGGAGCTGGAGCTGGCCGGGGCGGTGGCCCTCCACATCGAGGACCAGGTCTTTCCCAAGCGGGCCCATTACCACCGGGACTACCGGGAGCACACCGTTCCGGCGGAGGAGATGGTCCGAAAGCTTGAGTTTGCCCGCCGGGCCCGGCGGGACCCGGACCTGGTGATAATCGCCCGGACGGATGCCATGCGGACCCACGGGTATGCCGAGGGGGTGAGGCGGGCAAACCTTTATGCCGAGGCCGGTGCGGACCTGGTGATGCTCTTTCCCAACGACGCCGATGAGGCGGCCCGGGCGCCCCGGGACTGCCGGGTGCCGCTGGTTTACGTAAACAGCGCCGGGAACCGGGTGGGCCGGCCGGTGCTTAGCCGGCGGGAGCTTGAGGGCATGGGCTATAAGGTGGCCGTTGAGGCCATTGCGCCGCTGCTTGGGGTTTACCGGGAGCTCAAGGGGATGTTCATGCGGCTCAAGGCCGAAGGGATAAGCGGCCTGGCGCCGGCCGAGGCCATCCGGTTAAGAAAGGAGCTTGAGGATACGTTGGGCCTTGAGGAGTATTACCGAATCGAAGAGGAGACCGTCGAAAGACCGTAAGGAGGGGATTTTTAGCCGTGGCCGCGGAGATTGAGATTACCGAAGCCGACCGGGCCTACGTCGAGGGGCTTTTTCCGGAGGTGAGCGGGATTTCGGACCCCGAGCTGAGGGGGAAGGTAGTGGACATCTGGGTGGGGACCTGGCGTCAGTCGGGTTGGGAGCGGATCGGGGATGTTCCCAAGAATCCGGAGACGGTGGGGCTCCGCCGGAACCTGGTAAGCCATGTCCGGGCGGTTACGGCCGGGGCGCTGGGGATCGCCCGGGCGGTGGGGGAGTTCCACGGCCTCCGGGTAAACACCGACCTGTTGATTGCGGGCTGCCTGCTGCACGGCGTAAGCAAGCTTTTAGAGTACGAGCCGAGGGGGGAAGGTGCGGGCAAATCGGCCTTGGGCCAGCTGATTCAGCATGCGGTTTACGGGGTGCATATGGCCATAAAGTACGGGCTGCCCTTAGAACTGGCCCACATTATCAACAGCCATACGGCCGAATCCCGGCTGGCCCCCAGGACGCTGGAGGCGGTGATAATCTACTACGCCGATTATGCCGACTCTGACGTCCTGCTCCTTGAGGCCGGCCGGCCCCTGCTGCTTTCGGCGGCCAGGTAGCTTACAAACCCCATGTTGCGGGGCGGGGCTGGCTCGGACGTTCGGCCGGAAGACCTGGTGGTGGCCGGGCTTTGCTTTCTGGGCGCGGCCGTGGCCCTGGCCGATGCCCTGCCCAGGTATTCCGGTCGGGCCGGGGCCGTCGGGCCGGGGGCTTTCCCGACCTGGGTGGGGGTATTTCTGGCCTTGTGCGGTCTGCTGATGGCCATTAAAGCCGCAAGGTCGGGGGTGGGGTCTTGGGCCGCCTGGCCGAGGGGCCGGGCCCTTTACCGGGTTGGGGCAGCCGTCGGGGCGATGGGGGCCTACCTGGTGCTGCTGCCGCATTTGGGATTTGGGGTGGCGACCTTTCTTTTTATGGTTTTGTTTTTGCGGGGGCTTGGGGTTCTGCCCCATAGGTGGTGGGATGGGCGAGTAGAAAAGGGGCAGGCACTCCCCTTAAGCTTGTTTTAGCCAAAAAACCAAACCAGCGGGGAGGTACCTGCCCATGCCCATCCCAGGTCAAGAGCTGGCCGGAAGACCGGCTCCGGCATGGCTCATTGACAAAACCCGAAAAGGACCATCAGGTAAAGCAGGTTGGTGTGCCCAGTGCCGCCGGACCTTAGGGGTAGGCCGCCCGGACCAGAGCCGGCGGCTCACCGTCCTGGCCGCCGGCTTTTCGAGAAGTTTGATGCCCGGATCGGCGGACGTCCGGGCGGTCTCAGCCTCAGGCGGCCAGGGCTATCTGTGCCGGTGCTCGGACTGGATGGGACAGGGGCCAGGAATCCGGCATCGTGGTGGCGGTGGACCTGGGAAGTGGTCAGCCATCCGAGGTTGACCTTGAGGCACCGGTCGGCAGGCTTGAGCCGCCTCGAGGTCATCGTAACCGAGGTTCTCGGTCTCAAGCATGCCCACAAGCGACGGGTTAGCCGGCTGATCAGAGCTTTTGAGACTGCCCAGGTGAAGCAGATAATTGAACAACTCCCTGAGGATGGTGGTAAAAGGCTGTTAAACCTGGCTCTGGGCATTGAGCCCGCTCTATCGGCTGAGGTTATCCGAGCACTGGTCAAGGTACCG
>JBHOQU010000005.1:0-10415 GCA_042408785.1 Dehalococcoidia bacterium
CATCCACACCACCGACGAAGACCCCATGTACTTTATCGACCCGAACGAGTGCATCGACTGCGGGGCCTGCGAGCCGGCCTGCCCGGTCTCGGCCATCTTTCCCGAGGACGAGGTTCCGGCCCAGTGGCAGGTTTACAAGCAAATAAACGCCCTCTGGTTCGAGGATAAAGAGGAGGCCCGGGCCCTCCTCAAAGCCAACGCCCCGGGCTAGAGGTCCGTCTAAACTTTTCCCAGGAGCCAAAGATGACCGCAAGCTTTTTTGTGCTCGGTCCTGAACCCGGGCAGCCCGCGGCGGCCGAGTATGACGTGGTGATCGTTGGGGCCGGGCCGGCGGGGATGTGCGCCGCCCTTTACTGCGGGCGGGCCCGCCTCAAGACGCTGGTCCTGGACAAGCTTGCCCCGGGCGGCGAGCTGCTGAACACCGAGTGGATTGAGGACTATCCGGGGTTCCGGCTCATCCGGGGGGTTGAGCTGGCCCAGCGGATGGAGGAGCATGCCCGGGAGTTCGGGGCCGAATTCCGGATGGGCACGGTTACGGAGGTCTGGTCGGAGGGGGTGGACAAGTTCGTCCGGACGGCCGAGGGCGACCTTTACAAGGCCAAGGCGGTTATCGTCTGCAGCGGGGGCAGTCCCCGTAAGCTGGGAGTTCCGGGCGAGGCGGAGTTTGCCGGCCGGGGGGTTTCGTACTGCGCCGTCTGCGACGGTGCCTTCTTCCAGGACCAGGTCCTGGCCGTGGTAGGGGGCGGGGATGCGGCGGTCGAGGAGGGCACGTTCCTTACCCGGTATGCCCGCAAGGTGTATATCATCCACCGGCGGGACCAGCTTCGGGCCCAGCCCATCCTCCAGGAGCGGGCCTTTGCCAACCCGAAAATCGAGTTTATCTGGAACACCGTTGTCGAGGAGATCGGCGGCAACGACGCCGTTGAGTGGGTCCGGCTCCGCAACGTCAAGGACGGGACGGTCTGGACCCTGCCGGTGAACGGGGTATTTGTCTATATCGGCTTCGTGCCCAACAGTAACATCTTTCGGGACCCTGTTAAGACCGACCCCAACGGCTATATCATCACCAACGAGCGCATGGAGACCTCCATTCCGGGCATATTTGCGGCCGGAGACGTGCGGGTTCAGCTGGTGCGGCAGATCACCAACGCGGTTGGGGACGCCACCACCGCGGCGATCGCCGCCCAGAAATACATCGAAGAGCTTAAGGACGCCGAGCGCCGGGCCCGCGCCGCCGACGCCAGCCGCCCCGAATAACTTTCCTGCCCTGGCGCCGGCCCTCGGCCGGTATTAAACTCAAGCGTAACCGGACTCCCAGCCGGGTCTGACGACCTTAATGTCCAGGGTGAAGTCTGATGGCCAAAATTGAAGTTCGATGGCTTACCTACCAGGAGGTTCAGGCGGAGCTCGCCAGCCTGGAGAGACGTCATCCAATGACCTTAGCCGAATTCTACCAGGCATTCAGCGGGGGCAAATTGCCGGAGCATCCTGATTTTATTCGCCGGGCCGGTCTGTGGGAAATGATGGCAAAGACGAAGCTTCAAACTAAATCCATGCAGGATCATCCATGGGTATCCTTAGAGCGCAGGCTGAATATCCGGACGGCTCCCGATTACAGCTGACTTTGATGGTGGATGCATCCGGCAAATTCGTCGAGTGGAGGGTACTATAGCTGCCATTGACCACCCTCGACCGTCCGTTCGGCAGATAATCCGCGAAATTCAGGAGCCCCTGAGGCGGAGCGCGCCGGGCTAAGGGTCGGTAGTTCGGAGGGCTTCGGGGGAAGGCAGGTAGAGCCCGTGGGCCCTGATGTACTCGTAGACCGGGTCGGGGACCAGGTAGCGCACTGGCTCGCCCGTTGCCAGCCGCCGGGCTATCTCCGACGATGATATCCCGACCCGCGGCACCTCCACGAATTCCACCGCCCCCCCAATGCCCGGAATCCGGGCTTTTAGCAGGTCCAGGTCGACCCTTTCAAACCCCGGCCTGGGAACCACCGCCAGCCGGGCCAGTCGGATAAGCTCCTCCGGCGACCGCCAGGTGGGAAGCTGGGCCAGGGCGTCGGTGCCGAGGATAAAATAAAACTCGGTGCCGGGCGGGTAAATCCGGCGCAGCTCCGTAAGGGTATCTACCGTGTAGGTGGGACCCGGCCGCTCTAAATCCACCCGGGAGAGCTCAAACCTGGGGTCCCCGCCGATGGCCAGCCGCACCATCGCCTCGCGGTGGTGGGCGGGAGTGACCTCCTCCCCGGCCTTATGCCAGGGCTCTCCCGCCGGCACGAAAAGCACCTTGTCCAGCCCCAGCCGCCACCAGACCTCCTGGGCGATAACCAGGTGGCCGATGTGGGGTGGGTCGAACGTCCCGCCAAGAACCCCGATTTTCACCGTCGAAACTCCCCCGTGAGGGTTTCCCAGGGCAGCTCAATTTTACCAAAGCGTACCACCGCACCCGGCCCCGCCCCGGCCCGCCGCAACTCCCGCAGCACCCCCAGCCTTCCCAGCTTCCGGCGCAGAAACCTCAAGGCATCCGGGTTGTTAACGTCTGTCATAACCACCGCCCGAACCGCCTGCTCACCTTCCACCACGAACACCCCGTCCTCGCGGCGGACCTTAACCTCCCGGTCAGCCACCGGCGGACGGATAACCGGTGGGGCGGGCGGCAGCTGGGCAGACTCGGCCTTTACCCGCCGAAGCACCTCCACCACCCGCCCGAGCAGCAGCCGAACGTTTTCGCCCGTGGCGGCCGATACGCCCAGCACCTCCACCCCCCGGCCGGCGAATCTGGCTTTCACTTCCGGAAATCGCTCCCGGACCTCCGGAATGTCGATTTTGTTGACGGCCACCACCTGGGGCTTCTCCCCCAGGGCCGGGTCGAACTCCACCAGCTCCCGGTTAACCGTATCGTAGGCCGCCAGCGGGTCCGGCTGAAGGCCGTCCACCAGGTGAATGAGGACCCGGGTCCGCTGGATGTGGCGCAGAAATTCGTGACCCAGGCCGTGACCCAGGTGGGCCCCCTCGATCAAACCCGGAATGTCGGCGACGACGAACCGCTCGTTATCCAACTCCACGACCCCGAGATTCGGGACCAGCGTGGTGAACGGGTAGTCGGCGATTTTGGGCCGGGCCGCCGAAATCGCCGCCAGCAGGGTGGACTTGCCGGCATTGGGCAGTCCCACGATGCCCACATCGGCCAGGAGCCTCAGCTCAAGCTTAAGCCACCGCTCCTCGCCCGGTTCTCCCCGCTCGGCGAAGCGGGGCACCTGATAGGTCGGGGTGGCGAAATGGGCGTTGCCCCGGCCACCCTTCCCGCCCCGGGCCACCAGCAGAACCTGCCCGTGTTCGGTGAGGTCTCCCAGCATGCCCACCGGCCGGCCGCCCGGACCATCCAGCAGCCACACCACCGTGCCAACCGGCACCCGGACGTAAAGGTCCTCGCCCCGCTTTCCCGTCCGACGGTTCGGACCGCCGTGGCCGCCCCGGCCGGCCACGAACCGCTGCTGGTAACGAAATGCCAGCAGGGTGTTTTCGTTTTCATCCGCTACCAGGTAAACGCTGCCCCCATCGCCCCCGTCCCCCCCGTCCGGCCCCCCGAAGGGGACGTACTTCTCCCGGCGGAAGCTGACCAGCCCGTTACCCCCGTCCCCACCCTTGACGTAGATGACGGCTTCGTCGACGAACATTTTCCACAAGCCATTATACGAACTAGTTAGGTTGAGCTTTCTGAGGGTATAGGGGAAGTTCCCAGTAGCCGTCGTAGGGGGCTGTATACGGTGGTTTGCCTGGATAACCCGGACTTTAGGGCCCAGACCGCGGGGATTAATCCGGTCCTGGGGGTGGAGAGCCGGTCGAGAATAGGCGGGGCCGGTGGAAAATGCCGGGCACCTGAGCCCCGATGCCGTCCCTGGGGTAGCCGGTCCCCGGAAAATCCCGGGCTATCCACCGGCCTCAAAAAATTACCGGGGATGGCTAAAAGCCCTCCCCGGCGAGGGGCAGTCGGGGGAGCCCTTCAGCTACGGGGGCCCCGGCCGTAGAGGACGGCGCGGATGTCGTCTATCTCCCGCCGAAGGTCCGGGTTGCTCTTGATCAGGTGGGTTATCTTTTCGCACCCATGCATGATGGTGGTGTGGTCGCGGCCTCCCAGGTGGTGGCCGATCTGCCCCAGGGAACAATCGGTCTCTTCCCGCATGAGGTACATCGCGATCTGGCGGGGGGTGGCCACCTCCCGGTTGCGGCGGGGGCCCTGGAGTTCAGAAATGGGCACCTGGTAGTAGCGGCTCACGGCCTCCAGTACCGCCTGGGGACTTACAAGGCGGCGGGGAGTGACCTGCCCGAAGACGTCGTGGAGGGCCTTGGCCGCCACCTCCAGGGTGATGGGCAGGCCGTTTACCCGGGCATAGGTGATTACCCGGTTCAGGCTGCCTTCCAGCTCCCGAATGTTGTTCTGAAAGCGCTGGGCCAGAAGCTCTAACACCGCCACCGGAATCTCAACCCCATGGAGGGCCGCCTTGGCCTGGAGGATGGCGACCCGCTCCTCGAACTCCGGCGGCTGAATGTCGACGATCAGGCCCGACTCAAACCGGGACCGGAGCCGGTCCTCGAGGGGGTGCAGGTTGGAGGGCAAGCGGTCGCTGGAAAGCACCACCTGCCGGCCGGCCCCGTAAAGGTCGTTGAAGGTGTGGAAAAACTCTTCCTGGGTCTGCTCCTTGCCGGCGATGAACTGAATGTCGTCGATTAAAAGCACGTCTAAAGACCGATACCGGGCCCGGAACTCGTCGGTGCGCCGCTCCCGGAGGGCCGAGACGAAGTCGTTGGTGAACTGCTCGGCGCTCACGTACAGCACCCGCCAGCCGCTTCCGGCCGTCCGGTGGCCGATGGCCTGGAGCAGGTGGGTCTTGCCCAGGCCAACACCCCCGTAAATAAACAGGGGGTTGTGAAACTGGCCCGGGGCATCCGCCACCGCCAGGGCGGCGGCGTGGGCGAGGCGGTTGGAACGGCCCACCACAAAGGTTTCAAACGTGTAGCGCGGGTTCAGCCGCAGGGGAAGGGGCGACGGAGTAAAGCCGCCGGAAGCAGTCCGCGCTTCGGTTCGGCTATGGCCGTTGGGGGGCGAGCCCGGCAGGTTCGCCTCACCCCGACGACCGTTCCGGGTCTGGGTAATTCTGAAATCAACCTCAACGGAACAGGCAAGAATACTGCACAGGGTTTTGCGGATAAGGGATTTGAGGCGGGTTTCAAGCCAGTCGGCCACAAAGGCATTGGGCACGCCGACCACAAACCGGCGTCCGTCGAAGTCCACCCCTACGGTGTCCTTGAGCCAGGTGTTGTAGTTGGTCCGACTTACCTGAAGCTGAAGCTCTCCGAGGGCCGCTTGCCAGACCTCTTTAGCGTTAGGGATCGTCACCAAACCACCTCCTGCAGGAACCTCTTCACTACTCTTGTCTCTTTCCCAACAAAAATCCCCCGCCCGGGGACGGCTCCAAGCAATGTTGTGCCGGCAAAGTCCGGGCGGCCGGCAGCCGTGGAACGGGCTGGGGGAAAGGCCAGTTTCCGACCTTGATTTTAACCGCCCCCGAGGGGGAGGTCAACGGGTCGGTTAAACGACTTGTAACAGATCCTTCCGAATCTTCAAAAACTTTGAAACTCGGTCAAACCGGCCCCGGGGGTTTATGAGGATTTATGTCGAGTATCCCGGTGGGTCAGCTGTCGACGACCAGGCAGGTTATGGTCCGGGAGACCCCCTCCACGGTGTGGATTTCGTCCAGCACGATCCGGCCGATGCTGCTGATATCAGGGCCCTCGACCTGCACGATCAGGTCGTAGGGTCCGGTTACGGTGTCGACACCCTTTACGGCAGGTTTCTGTTGCAGGCTGGCCTTGACCGCCCCGGTCTTGCCAACGGCCGTCTCGATCAGCACGTAGGCCTTAGCCATCGTAAACCCTCCTCCCGCTACCTTACAGTTATTTGACCCGCCCGCAGGGTCCAGTTTATGATAAATCGGCGCTGGCCCCATCGGCCAGCAGTCGACTCCGAGAGGAGGGCTTTGAACGGGCAACCCCTTACCATTCCCGAAATGCTCCACTGGAGCGCCCGCCGGTTCGGTGGCGGCACGGCCCTCTGGGAGCGCCCCGGCGACGGGCCGGTAACTTTGACCTTCGGGGAGCTGTGGGAGCGGGTGCTGCGCTGTCGGGCCGCCCTGGCCCGGGCGGGCGTGAAACCCGGGGACCACGTCGCCATCATTGCGCCTAACTCCATCGGGTGGGCCGTGGCCTTCCTGGGCATCACCTCCCTTGGGGCGGTGGCCGTGCCCATCTCCTTCCGGCTGCAGCCCAACGAACAGGCCGAGCTGGCCCGCAAGGCCGACGTAAAGTTTGGGGTGGTGGGGCCGACTCCGGGCGGTACCCTCCCCGAGCCCCTGCCTGGAACCCTTCAGACCTTCGTTATCGATGCCTGGGACGAGCTGCCGGCCGGGCACGTGGCCCTGGACCGCCTGCTGGAGGCCCCCGACCTGCAGGTCTCCGAGGGCGTAGGCGTCCGGCCGGACGACCTCGCCCTCATCCTCTTTACTTCCGGCACCATGGGGGCGGCCAAGGGAGTAATGCTCACCCACCGCAACCTCCTGGCCAACGTCTGGGCCATAACCCGGGCCGTAAAGGTCGGGCCCACCGACCGGGTGCTCCTGGTGCTTCCCATGCACCATCCATATCCCCTCACCGTCGGGTTGCTGGCCCCCCTGGCGGTGGGGGCTACCACCGCCTTCGAAAACGACCTCAGGCGCACCGCCGACCGCATGGGCGAGTTCCAACCCACCATATTTCTGGGTGTCCCGGAGCTTTTCCGGCTGCTATTAAAAGCTATTTTTGCCCGGGCCGAATCGGAGGGGCGGCTGGAAAAGCTGCGCCGGGGGCTCGAGGCCTCCCGGCTCATCAAAGAGCTCACCGGGGTCAATGTCGGCCGGCTGCTCTTTCGGCCCCTCCACGAGCGGCTGGGCGGCCGGCTCCGGTTCATGGTGTCGGGCGGGGCGGCCCTCCCCCCGGAGCTGGCCCGGCAGTACTACCGGCTGGGGCTCCTGCTGGTCCAGGGCTGGGGCTTGAGCGAGACGGCACCGGTCCTTACGGTGCCGGAGATCAACCAGTGGAAGTTTCTGTTCACCCATTACTACGAGCGGGAGGCGGGCAGCGTGGGCCGGCCCCTGGCGGGGGTGCGGCTGCGCCTGCTGGACGTTCCGGAGAAGGGGATCTACGTTCGGGAGCACGGGCTGGGTGAGCTGGCAGCCCAGGGGCCGAACGTAAGCCCCGGGTATTACAAGGATCCGGCGGCCACCGCCGCCGTGTTCTTCGAGGACGAAACGGGCCGCTGGTTCCGGACTGGCGATATCGGCCGGGTCGCTCCCAACGGGAACGTCTACTTAACCGGCCGGGCCAAGGCCATTATCGTTCTGGATACCGGCGAAAAGGTAAGCCCCGACGAGGTGGAGGACGTCCTGAAAGAGTGTCCCCTTATCCAGGATGTGGCCGTTATCGGGCAGCGGGTCCTGCGGGGCGGCGAGCCGAAGGTGGAGGTCCACGCCGTGGTGTTTCCCGACCCCCAGGCGGTGGCCGAGCGGCTGGCCCGGGAGGGGCTGCCGGCGACCCCGGAGTTGGTTCACGGTTGGGTGGTGGCGGAGGTTCGGCAGGCCCAGCAGCGGCTGGCGCCCTACAAGTGGGTGCGGGAGGTGGTCCTGACCGATGAGCCCCTGCCCAAGACGGCCCTGGGGAAGGTGCGCCGGGGCGAGCTGGCCTCGGAGTTTAAGTTCGACGTCGAGCGGTTTCTCGCCCACCTGGCGGTGCCCACCCAGGCCGGGCCGTAACTCAGCCGAGCTCGGGCCCCAACTAGCTTTCTACCGACCGCACCACGTGGGCGAGCACCTCAGTAAGGACCTGATGCAAACTCGGCGGCTCGGACGGGACCACCTGTCCCCCTTGGCCCACATGTTTATGATGGGGTGCAGTTGGCAGAGCAATGGGCAGCATTATCGTAGCGGAAAATCAGTCGCCATTTGCTGTCCTGATAATGGTAACTATGGCTGAGAATTCACTGGTAGCCCAGGCTTGTATCGATAGTAACTCGAATATCCAGCGCTGACTCGTCGGAGAAGTAGGCTCGTGCTCTATACTGACCGATGGTATCATCGTCATTGATTGTGATGATCGGATGACTATCCCGGAAAAAATCTCGGTATTGCTTGATTAAGCGATCGTATCCTTCAAGAAATCCGGCGGCTGAGAGAGGCGACCTAGACCATGATGACAGGGGGGACATGCAGACGTGCCATTATGCAGAGGGTTACCCAGTCCAGGTATTCTTCCCGGTCTGCGTCCTTAAATTCACCCGCCAGCCAGCGACGGTAAAACTCTGATGAAGTGAGCCCAAAGCGCTCCTCGAAGTCCCGGAGCCTGGCCTCAATATCTTCCCGGGATAGGCGTATTATTTCAGCCACTTACTCCCCCCTGGCGCCCTCATTCTATGGACTTTGGGCCTGTAATGTCAACTAATGATGGGACCGGGTCAGGGTTTTGTTGGCCTGATTCGAGGCAGGCGCCGGCTGTAAGGGCGCACGGCCGTGCGGCCAGACCAAAGAGAACAGCGGTTTCCTTAGTATTAGCTGTGACTGTGTAAAGTAAGCTCGAAAGCGCCGGCGACTCGGCCCGCTCTGGGGGCGCGGTAACAGTCCGGGGCGTGCTACTATCCTTACGACGAAACCCTTAGGCAAGGAGGCGTGGGACCCAATGGACCTTGGGCTTGCCGGCAAGGTCGCCATCGTTTCGGCCGCCAGCAAAGGCCTCGGCAAGGCGGTTGCCCTCGCCCTGGCCAGGGAGGGGGTCCGGCTGGCCATCTGCTCCCGGGACGGGAAAAACCTTGCGGCCGCCGCCGAGGAGGTCCGCTCCCAGACCGGGGCCGAGGTTCTGCCGGTAGTGTGCGACGTTACCGACCCCGACCAGATCCGGGAGATGGTCCGGCGCACCGTTGACCGTTTCGGCACCGTCCACATCCTCTTTAACAACGCCGGTGGGCCCCCGGCCGGCCGCTTTGAAGACTTCGCCGACCCCGACTGGGAGGCCGCCTTCAGGCTCAACTTTATGTCGGCCCTGCGCTTCACCCGGGAGGTCCTCCCCTACATGCGGGCCCAGCGCTGGGGTCGGATAATTAACAACACCTCGATAACCGTCAAACAGCCCCTGGACCTGCTCATCCTCTCCAACTCCATCCGAACGGCCGTCGTCGGCATGGCCAAGACCCTGGCCGACGAGGTGGCCCCCTTTAACATCACCGTCAACAACGTCTGCCCCGGGCGAATAAGCACCGAGCGGGTCCGGGAGCTGGACGAGGCCCGGGCCCGACGGGAGAACCGGCCGGTGGAGGACGTCGTCCGGGAGTGGGAAAAGGTGATCCCCATGGGCCGGTACGGGCGGCCGGAAGAGTTCGCCAACCTGGTGGTGTTCCTCGCCTCCGAGGCCGCCAGCTATATTACCGGCGCCACCATCCTGGTGGACGGGGGCATGTACCGGGGGCTTTACTGAGGGCCCGTCCTCAGGCCGGCCGGTGGCCGTTCCGCCGCCGGTAGTTTTGACATAACCTGCATGACAGGTTATGTCAAGGCTGACGTAACTTCCCGGGGAACTCCCGGCCCGAGGACCGGCCCAGAAACTGCCCCTGCTGCGGCTCGATTTACCGGCACCGACACGGCTACTCGAAAAAGGCGGTGAAAGGTCCCCGCTGTTGACATAAGTGGTGGTTACCGTCCGCTGCAAGTGCGCTCAGGCACTATCCGGCCGGGGTGACCCGGGCCGACGGCGGCTGTGGCCTGGGCCTTAGGCCTAAGCACCAGGTCGATTGCACGGGGTCGTTATTGCCCTGGACCTGGGAACCGGCCAACCGGTGGGAATCGCCAAAATACCCGAACATGACGTTAAAGCCCTGCTTGAGTGGCTTGGTCCTCTGGTAAAAGCCTATGGGGTTGAGGTCATCGTAACCGATGAGCGCTGTTGACATAAGCGCTAAATCGCTTATGTCAACAGCTGGGCTGGTTGCCGAGGGTCTTAATCTTCGGCAGGCCCACTGCCGATTTCACCTCAAGCGGCGGGTAGGCCGGCTTATCAAAGCCTTTGAAAGCGAGCTTGGGGAGCAGGCAAAACCGGCGAATAACCGATGAGCTTCCCCCTGATGGTGGGAAGAGGCTCTTGAGCCAGGTTTGACCCGAATAAGAAGGTCCAGAGCCCCCTTTATCGGTTAAGGCAGATTATTGACATAAACGCTAAAGTGTTTATGTCAAAAACCCGTGCCCGGACAGTTCGGGGCTTTAAGGCCTTTTGTGGGGTGGAGTCTGCTCTCCTGCTTAGCTGTGCCAGGCTCGGCTGACAGCCCAAAGAGCTTGGGCT
>JBHOQU010000059.1:0-12867 GCA_042408785.1 Dehalococcoidia bacterium
CCCGTCCGGGTGGGACTCCCGGGCCGAGGCCCCCTGTCGCCCTGCCCCTCGGAGGGCAAATCAAACCGAAAGGAGGCGAAAGCCTGGTCTGGGGGCCGGCTCGACCGGGATTTCAAAACGGTCGGGTTTTTTGAACCAGGAGTCATGGGGGACGAGTTAAAAAGTCTACTGGGAGGATTCCGGCGCCGGCGCCTGCTGGTGGAGCTTTGGGCCGGCACCGCCGGGGCCCTGGCCGTCTGGGGGGCGGTGGGGACGGCCGTTGCGGCCGTTAACCTCCTTCTCCCCGGCCTTTCCTCGGCCCAGGTCCGGCTGGCCGGCATCCTCCTTATCGCGCCCATCCTGACCGGCCTCGGCATCTACCTGGCCCGCCTGGGCTGGGGCGACCTGCGCATCGCCCGGCTGGTTGACCTCTCCGCCGGCCTCAAGGACCGGCTCACCACCGCCGTGGAGCTTTCCCAGGGGCGAATTCGCTCCCCCTTCGCCGACCGCCAGCTGGCCGATGCCCTGGCCGCGGGGTCGGCGGTTCCGCCGGCCCGGGCCTTCCCCTGGCGCCGGCGGCCCCTGCGCTGGGCGGCAGCCGCCCTTTTGGCAGCCGTCTTCTTCTGGCTTGCCTTACAGCCGAACCCCCGGGACCGGCTGCTGGCCCGGGAGGCCGAGGCCCGGCAGGCCATCGCCGCCGTCCAGGCCAACATCGAGCAGCTCCGGGGCGAACTGGGCACTTCGCCGAACCCCACCCCGGAGCTTCAGCAGGCCCGGGAACAGCTCGAGCGGCTGAGCCGGGAGCTGGCCGAGGCCGGACCTAACCGGGAACAGGCCCTGGCCCGCCTCGGCGAGGCCCAGCAGAACCTGGCGGGCCAGCTGAACCCCCGGGCCCAGGCCGAAAGGTTCGGCCTGGACCGGCTGGCCCGGGAGCTCGAGCGCTCGGGGCAGGCCCCTGGCCTGGGCGAGAGGTTCGGCCAGGACAACCGGCAGGCCCCGGCGGAGGCTTTAGAAAACATCGCCGGCCGGCTTGGGGAGCTTTCGACCGAAAACCGGGAGGCCCTGGCCCAGGCCCTGGAACGGGCGGCCCAGACCCTGCGGGGCATCAACCCGGCTCTGGCCGAACGGCTCCAGCAGGTCGCCGACGCCCTGCGCCGGGGCGACCTGGAGGCCGCCCGGCAGGCGCTGCAGGAGGCCGGCCGGCTGGCCGGCGAGATGGGGCGGCGGGTGGAGGGCCAGGAGAGGCTTGCCCGGGTGGTGGACCGTCTCGAGGCCGAGCGTCGCCAGCTGGCCGGTCAGGACCAGCCCGGGGCGCTGGTCCGGGCCCAGGGCCAGCAACCGGGACAGGGTCAGCAGGCGGGCCAGGGCGCCCAGGCTGGGGATCAGGGCGGACAAGGCCAGCAGGTCCCGGCGGACGGGCAGGGTGCCCAGGGCCAGGCGGGGCAGGGCGCCCAGCAGGGTCAGGGGACCGGTTCCAACCAGTCGGGAACCGGGGCCGGATTTTCGGGCCAGACTTCGGGCAATGTGGCCGGCACCACTGCCCCCACCTCCCCGGGCGGGGTGGCCACCGGCAGCAGCCGGCCCCTTACCGACCGGCCCGGAAACACCGCCGCCGGCGAGCTGGATGCCGTCTACGCCCCGGTCCAGCGGCTGGGTTCCTCCGGCCAGACCTCGTTCATCCCCGGCCAGCAGTCGCCGGGCCCCGTCGAGCGCCAGCAGGGGGATGGGCCCGTCGAGGTCGGGCAGATGCTGGTTCCCTACCGGGAGGTGGTCGGCCAGTACCAGGCGGCCGCCGGCCGGGCCCTGGACAGCGGCTACGTGCCCGGACCCCTCAAAGACCTGGTTAAGGCTTACTTTGATTCGCTAAGTCAGGGTCGATAAAAGACTTTGCCCGAAGGGGATTTGCGGTGGTTGAAACGGCCCTAACCGTCGAAGAGTTTCAGAAGGTTGCGGCCCGAATCGAGGCCGAGGTCGGCAAGGTTATCGTCGGCCAGCGGGAGGTTATCCGCTACGTGCTTATCGCCCTCATCGCCGGCGGCCACGTCCTGCTCGAAGGTGTGCCCGGCCTCGGCAAGACGATGCTGGTCCGGACCCTGGCCTCGGCCCTTAACCTGAAGTTCAGCCGGATTCAGTTTACGCCCGACCTGATGCCCTCGGACATCACCGGGACGACCATCCTCGTCGAGGACGAGGCGGGCCGGCGCACCTTCCAGTTCCAGCCCGGCCCCGTCTTCGCCAACCTGGTGCTGGCCGACGAGGTGAACCGGGCCACCCCGAAGACCCAGTCGGCCCTCCTGGAGGCGATGCAGGAGCGGACCGTCACGGTGAGCAACACCATCCACCGCCTCCCCCGGCCCTTCTTCGTGCTGGCCACCCAGAACCCCATCGAGATGGAGGGGACCTACCCCCTGCCGGAGGCCCAGCTGGACCGGTTCTTCTTCAAGCTTCTGGTCTCCTTCCCCCAGGCCGGCGAGCTCATCGACATCCTCAACCGCACCACCGCTGTGGAGGAGCCCCGGGCCGAGCCCGCGGCCGATGGGGAAACCATCCTAGCCATGGGCGAGCTGGCCAGGGGACTGGCGGTGGCGTCGCCGGTTATGGATTACATCGCCCGGCTGGTTCTGGCAACCCACCCGGAGAACCCCGAGGCCCCCGACTTCGTCAGGCGCTATGTCCGCTACGGGAGCAGTCCCCGGGGTGCACAGGCCCTGGTTTTAGGGGCCAAAATCACGGCCCTCCTTGACGGTCGGTTCAACGTGGCCATTGAGGACGTGCGGGCGGTGGCCTTGCCGGCCCTCCGGCACCGGATCATCCTCAACTTTGAGGGCCAGGCCGAGGGCATCCAGCCCGACCAGGTGATCCGGACCCTCCTTGAGCAACTGCCGGTTAAGTGAGCCATGCGCCTGCGGGATACCTTCGGCGAGGCCCTGCTGGGAAAGCTCTCCAGGTTGCGGCTGGTGGTGCGGCGGGCCCGGCCGGGCCGGCAGAGCGGGGAGCGCCGCAGCACCAAAAAGGGCCGGGCCATCGAGTTTGCGGACTTCCGCCGCTACGCCGCGGGGGACGACCCCCGCCTCATCGACTGGAACGTTTACGCCCGGCTGGAGAAGCTCTTCATTCGCCTCTACCAGGAAGAGGAGGACGTCACGGCCCACATCCTCATCGACGCCAGCCGGTCCATGGACTGGGGCGAGCCTAACAAGCTTCAGTTCGCCCTGCGGCTGGGGGCCGCTCTGGGGTACATCGTCCTGGCCACCTCCGACCGGCTGATGATTTCGGCCGTCCGGGACGACCGGGTCCTCCCCCTCGCCCCGCCCCTCCGGGGCAAACACTACACCCTGGAGCTTTTCCGCCAGCTCGAGGCCGTCGAGGCCGGGGGTACGACCCGCTTAAATGCGGCCCTTACGGCCTACGCCGGACGACCCCAGACCGCCGGCCCCCTGGTCTTGATCTCCGACCTGTTTGCCCCCGAGGGTTTCGAGGCCGGGCTCAGGGCCCTTCAGGGTGCCGGCTACGAGGTGACCCTCTGCCACGTGCTTGCCCCCCAGGAGCTCGAGCCCGACCTCACGGGCGACCTGGAGCTGGTGGACGTGGAAACCGGGGACCGGCGGGAGGTGAGCCTCACCCCCGCCGACCTTGACGAGTACGCCGAAAACCTCCGCCGCTGGCGGGAGGGGGTGGCGGCCTGGTGTCTGCGGCGGGGCATCAACTTTATCCCCCTGGACACCCGCATCCCCTTCGAAGAGCTGGTCTTCAAAGAGCTGCCGCGGCGCGGGGTTCTGGTTTAGGGGGCCAAGGGATGGGTCTGATCGCACCGGCGGCGCTGGCCCTCCTCCTGCTGGCCGGGCCCATCATCATCCTTTACCTCCTTAAGCTCCGGCGGGAGCGCCGGCCCGTCTCCAGCCTCCTCCTCTGGCCCCCAGCCCGGGCCAGCCTGCAGGCCAACCGGCCCTGGCAGCGGTTCCGATGGAGCTGGCTGCTGCTCCTGCAGCTGCTGGTTCTGGCCGCCTTGGTGCTGGGTTCGGCCCGGCCCTTCCGGGTGGAGACGGCCCAGCCCACCGGCCGCAACATCCTGGTCCTGGACACCTCGGCCTCCATGGGGGCCGCCGACGTGACGCCCAATCGGCTGGAAGTCGCCAAGCGGGAAGCCCGCCGCTACCTGGATGGCCTCCACCCCGACGACGAGGTGGCCCTGGTGGCCGGCGGCCGGCAGGCCCGGGTGCTGGTCAGCCCGACCCGGGACCGGGACCTGGTTCGGCGGGCCCTCGACGCCGTCCGGGTCACCGCCGAGCCCTCGGACCTGGGGGAGCTTCTCCGGCTGGCGGTGGGCATCGCCGGGGGGCCGGGGCGGGGCCGGGTGGTCCTCTTCTCGGACGGGGTTGTTCCCAACTTGCCCCTGGGCCGCCTGCCGGTGCCCCTGGAGTTCCGGCCGGTTGGGACCGGGGGGAACAACCTGGGCATCACCGCCGTCCAGCTCAGGCCCGGCCCCGGCGGCGACGAGCTTTTCGTCCGGCTGGACGGGTCGATTCCCCAGGCCGGGCGGGTGATGGTGAGGCTCCTGGCCGGCGGCCGGCTGCTGGATGCCCGGGAGGTGGCGGTGAGCCCCGAAGGGGGCGGGGCGGCCGTCTTTTCGGGGATTCCGCCCGGGGACGACGTGCTGGAGGTGGTCCTGGACTTAAACGACGACCTGGCCGCGGACAACCGGGTCTGGGTGGCCCGGTCCGGCCGCCAGACGGTCCGGGTGCTTTACCAGGGCCGGGGCAACATCTTTTTGGAGCGGGCCCTGGGCCTCATTCCGGGGGTGGAGGTCACCCGCCTGGCCCCGGACAACCCCCTCCCCAGCGAGCGCTTTGACCTGTACATCTTCGACGGGGTGCCCGCCCGGGTCGAGGCGGCGGCCAACTGGTGGTGGATAAACCCGCCCGCCGGGGCCGGCCCCGGCTTCGAGGTGGGACCCGAAGTCCTCTTCCCCGAGGTAACCTTCTTCGACCCCGAACATCCCCTGCTCCGGTCCGTCGACCTGGGCAGCCTGGCCCTGGCCCGGACCCGGGCCTTGACGGCCACCGCCGAGTGGCGGGTCCTGGCCACCGCCGGCCCATCCCCCATCCTGCTCGCCCGGGATGCCGAGACCGGACGGCAGGTGGTCTCGGCCTTCAACCTGCAGGAGAGCGACTTCCCCCTCCAGCCCGGATTCCCCATTTTCGTCGCCAACCTGGTGGCCTGGACCGGCCGCACCGGCCCTGCTTCCATGGCCGTTTACCGGCCCGGCGACCCGGTGCCGGTCAGGGTCCGGCCCGAGGCGACCCAGGTGAAGGTCATCCGGCCCGACGGCTCGGAGTTGACCTTCGAACCCAGGTCCGAAGTCCTCACCTTCAGTCAGACGGACCAGCTTGGGGTCTACACCGTGGTCCAGCTCTCCGGCGGCCAGGAGGTCGGCCGCACACTGGCGGCCGTAAACCTGCTAAGCCCCGACGAGAGCCGGACGGCCCCCCGGTCGGAGCTACCCGTGGTAGGCTCGGGCGCCCAGGAGCAGCCGGCGGAAACCGAGGTTCGGCGGGAGCTCTGGGAGGTGCTGGCCCTGACGGCCCTGGGTCTGATGCTGCTGGAGTGGTGGGCGTTTTACCGGGGCATCCGCCTGAGGCTGCCCCGGCCCCTTGGCGGGCGGAGGTTAGGTCGTGCCTAGCATTGGGTTCGAGCGGCCTCTGCTCCTGCTACTGGGCCCGCCCGTCCTGGCCCTGTTGGTTTACGCCGCCGGCTTCCGTCGGCGGCGGGTACCCCTGGGGCCGGCGGTCCTCCGGTCGTTCATAGCCTTAAGCCTGGTCCTGAGCCTGGCGGGGGTGAGGCTTAACCTGCCGGTGGACCGGCTCGCCGTGGCCTTCCTGGTGGACCGGTCCGATAGCATTGGGGCCGAGAACCGGGCGGCCCAGGAGGCCTTCATCCGGCAGGCCGTGGCCCAGCTGCGGCCGGAGGACGAGTGGGCCGTGATAACCTTCGGGGCCGAGCCCCTGGTGGAGCGGAGCCTGGCCCCCGGGAGCCAGTTTTCGGGCATCACCTCGGTGCCCGACGGCAGTCGCACCGATATCGAGGCGGCGGTGCGGCTGGCCATGGGCCTGCTCCCACCGGACCGGGCCCGGCGGCTGGTCCTCCTGACGGACGGGAATGAGAACCAGGGGGAGGCCATGCGTCAGGCCGACCTGCTGGCGGCGGCCGGGGTGGAGGTGTGGGCGGTGGCCCTCCCCGGCCGGACGGGGCCGGAAGTCAGGGCGGAGCGGCTGGTGGCCCCCGGCCGGGTGCGGGAAGGCCAGCAGCTGGAGCTGAGGGGGACGGTCTGGGCGAACCAGGCCGCCGACGCTACCGTCCGCCTCCTGGCCAATGGGGTCCCTGTCGCCGAGCAGGCCGTGCGGCTCCAGGCCGGCTTTAATAACTTCGTCTTCCAGGTGGGCCAGCTCCCGCCCGGCTTCCACAACCTGGTCCTCCAGGTGACCAACGCCCCCGACACCTACCCCCAGAACAACGAATCCCTGGCCGCGGTTCAGGTCCTGGGCCAGACCCACACCCTGCTGGTGGGGGCGGAAGCGGACCGGGGCCCGGTGGCCGCCGCCCTGAGAGCGGCAGGCATGCCGGTAACCGAGGTGGAGGCGGAGAACATGCCGGGAAGCCTCGACCGGCTTCGGGACTACGACGTGGTCATCCTGGCCAACGTCCCGGCCGACGTCCTGGGGGAAAAGCTCGGGGTTCTTTCCACCCTGGTCCGGGAGCTGGGGCGGGGCCTGGTGGTCATCGGGGGCGAGCGGAGCTACGCCCTGGGGGCCTACCACCGGACCCCCCTGGCCGAGCTGCTGCCGGTGGCGTTGGAGCCGAAAAGCTACCGGGAGACCCCGAGCGTGGCCTTCGTGGCCGTCATCGACAAGTCAGGCAGTATGGGCAACTGCCACGGCACCTCCGGGGCCTGCGGCTCGCCGCCCCTCACCGGTCCCCCGCCCAACATCCCCAAGATCGAGCTGGCCAAAGAGGCCACCTTCCAGGCCCTCCAGCGGCTCGGCCCCCGGGATCAGGTCGGGGTGCTGGTCTTCGACAGCGCCGCCCGCTGGGTCGCCCGGCCCGAGCCCAACGCCGACCTCCAGCGGATCTTCTCCCTGCTGGCCGGCGTCCGGGCCGAGGGGGGGACGAACATCTACGCCGGCCTGGCCGAGGCCGTGGAGGCCCTTAAGAAGAGCCAGGCGGCCGTAAAGCACATCGTACTGATGACCGACGGCTGGTCCCGGACGGGCGACTTCAGCGCCCTCATCCGGGATATGAAGGCCCACGGCATCACCCTCTCCACCATCGGAGTTGGGGGCGGCTCGGCCGACCTGCTCCAGACCCTGGCCAAGGAGGGGGGCGGCCGCTACTACGCGGTCGCCGACGCCCGGGAGGTGCCCCAGATTCTGCTCAAGGAGACCGAGGAGGTTCAACGGACCATCATCGTCGAGGAGACCTTCCGCCCGGCCCCCGCCGACCCGAGCCCCATCCTCCAGGGGCTGACCGGCCTGCCCCCCCTGCACGGCTACCTGGGCACCAGCCCCAAAACCGGCGCCCAGGTCATTTTACGGTCGGCCAAGGACGACCCCATCCTGGCCGCCTGGCAGACCGGCCTGGGCCGGGTGGTAGCCTGGACCTCCGACGCTAAGGGCCGCTGGGCCCGGGACTGGGTTACCTGGGCCGGCTTCCCCACCTTCTGGCGGCAGGTGACCGACTGGGCGGCAACGGCCCCGACCGGGGAGGGCCTGCGGGCCACCGTAAGGGCCGAGGGCGCCAGCGGCCTCATCACCGCAGACCTGGACCGGCCCACCCTGCCCGAGGGCCACACCCTGGAGGCCCGGGTCGTCGGACCCGACGGGACCGTGAGGGCCGTTCGCCTCGACCAGACCGGACCGGGCCAGTTCCAAGGGGTCTTCCCGGCCGGGCAGTCGGGAACCTATTACGTGACGGTGACCGAGCAGGCCGGCGACCAGACGGTGCGGGGCGACGTGACGGCCCTGGCGGTGGCCTACTCCGCCGAGTACCGGGACCCGGCCGCCAACCCGGGCCTCCTTTCGGGCCTGGTCAGGGCCACCGGCGGCCGCCTCAATCCGGAGCCGGCCGACGTCTTTAAGGCCGCCTTCCGCCCGGTCCGCCAGAGCGCGCCCCTTTACCCCTGGCTTCTGCTCCTGGCCGCGGCCCTCTGGCCCCTGGATGTGGCCTGGCGGCGGCTGGGGGTCGGGCCGGGGGCGGTTGCGGCGGCGGTAGTCTCGGTCGTGCGCCGCCGGCTTGCCCTCCGCCGGGCCGTGGAGGTGCCGGCCACACTGGGCCGCCTGCGGGCCCGCAAGACCGTGGTTGCCGGCCGCCTGGGCCAGCCGGGCCCCGGGGCCGCTCCCACGGCCGACCTGGGTCGCCTCCGGGAGGCGAAGCTCCGGGCCCGGCGGGAGACCGGCCGGGCAGATTAGGCCCCGGAACCGGCCCCGCCCGGCTTCACCTCCACCGCTGCCAGCCGCTCCAGGGGTAGGACCAGAGCGGCCATATCCTGGTCGCCCAGGCCCAGGGCCTTCGCCTCCTGGAAGACCTGCTCCGCCTGCGCCCCCATCAGCAGGCGGGTGGATATCCGGGTCGCCAGCCGGGTGATCAGGTCCAGGTCCTTGCAGAGCAGGCCCACCGGGGTGCGGGGGCTAAAATCCCGCTGCAGGATCAGGGGGGTGGACCGGGTCCACATCATGCTGCCGCCGTAGCTGGTTTTTATCACTTCGAAGGCCACCTCGGGGTCCACCCCGGCCTTGGCCGCAAAGACCAGGGCCTCGGCCACCCCCGCCATATTGATCCCCACCAGCAGCTGGTTCACCAGCTTGACGATGGTTCCGCTCCCGGACGGGCCGCAGTAATGGATGTTTTTCCCGAGCCTTTCAAAGACCGGCCTGGCGCGCTCAAAAGCCTCCCGGTCGCCCCCCACCATGATGGTTAGGGTGGCGGCCTCCGCCCCCGGCGGGCCGCCGCTGACCGGCGCGTCCAGAAAGGCGGCCCCCACCGCCCGAGCGGCCTCATAGAGGGCCCGGCTGGTCTCGGGGTCCACGGTGCTGGTATCCACCCAGAGCTGTCCGGCCCGCTTCGCCTCGGCAACCCCCTGGGGACCCAGGTAGACCTGCCGGACCGTGGCCGGGTCGGGCAGGCTGGTTATGACCATATCCACCTGCCGGGCGACCTCCACCGGGCTCCCGGCCGAAACTGCCCCCTCGGCCGTCAGCTCTTCGACGGGGGCCCGGCTCCGGTTGTGGACCACCACCTCGTAGCCGGCCTTCAGCAGGTTGCGGGTCATGGGCCGGCCCATCTTTCCCAGGCCGATGAAGCCGATGCGCACGGGGCTTCCTCCTCGGGGCAGGGTTTTCGGCAGGATTATACCAGAGCCGGCCGGGCCGAATCGGCTAAAATCAACGGGTAAACCCTTGGTCCAAAGCGAGGTCAGAATGAAACTGGCAAACCTGGAGCGCATCCGGCTGGCGACCCTACCGACCCCCTTGCAGTACGCCCCCAGGCTTACCGAGGCCCTGGGCGGGCCCAAAATCTTCATCAAGCGGGACGACCTGACCGGACTTGCCCTTGGGGGAAACAAGCTCCGAAAGCTGGAGTTCCTGCTGGCCCGGGCCCAGGCGGTCGGGGCAACCTGCGTGGTCACCTGCGGCGGCACCCAGTCCAACCACGCCTGCCAGACGGCGGCGGCCGCCGCCCGGGCGGGCCTTAAGTCCGTCCTGGTGCTGGCCTCGGGTCTCCACAACGAGCTTCAGGGCAACCTCCTGCTGGACAGCCTTTTCGGGGCGGACGTAAAGATAATCGAGGTCCCGGCCACCAGTCCCGACCAGCTGGATAAGGCCATGGAGGAGGTCTCGGAGCACCTCCGCCGCCAGGGGGAGGTCCCGTATATCATCCCCCTGGGCGGTTCGAGCCGTTACGGGACGGCCGGGTACGTCCTGGCCAGCCTGGAGCTCATCGGTCAGACGGTGGAGCTGGGGATAAAGCCCGACTATCTTTACGTGGCCGTGGGCAGCGGCTCGACCCTGGCCGGCCTCATCGTCGGGGCCAAGGCCTTTTCGGCCCCCTACCGGGTTAAGGGGGTCGCCGTCTACCGGCTTCCCGACGAGCAGCGGCGGGCCATCTGGGCCCTGGCCCAGGATACCGCCGACCTGCTCGGTCTCAACCTGACCGTCGAGCCCTATGATGTTTCCATCGATGGGGATTACCTGGGCCCGGGCTACGGCCACCTCACCCCCGAGGCCCGGGAGGCCATCAGGCTGGTGGCCCGCACGGAGGGGATCCTGCTGGACCCGGTCTACACGGGCAAGGCGATGGCCGCCCTCATCGGCCACATCCGGGCAGGCTGGGTCGGCCCGGAAGAGACGGTCATTTTCCTGCACACGGGCGGCTCCCCGGCCCTTTTCGCCTACGCCCGGGAGCTTATCGATTAGCGGCGCTTTTTCTTCTTCCTGCGCCGCCTGCGTTCCGACCTCGGGGCCGGCTTGTATCTTTCGATTTCCAGCTGCCGTTCCGCCTCGGCCAGCCGCTTCGGGTAGAGCCTGACGTAGTAAAAGAGGCCGTAAATGACCAGGCCCAACCCCACCACCCCGGCCGCCAGCAGCATCAGCCGGGAGCCCAGGTAGGGGATTCCCAGGTAGCGGACGGTGAAAACCAGGACGACGGCGGCGCTGTAAAAGACGAGGATGCGGCCGACCCGCTGGAGAAGGCCGAATTTAAATGGGTGAACCTCGAGGCGGCGGTTGGCGTAGTTTACCAGCAGAAGGCCCCCGAACATGGCCAGCAGGAAAAGGATATCCACCAGCTGGCCGACCAGTCCCGGGGGTCCGGGCTGAGGCTCGAGCCAGTATTGGGGGTCCAGGAGCCTGGCAGGGTCAAAGTCTGGCATCCTATTTACCGATGGCGGCCCGGCGGGCCGCGGCCAGCTGGCCGTTGCGCTGGACCAGGGTGTTTATCAGATTCGTAACCAGCGACGGGAACCGCTTCACCAGCTCGAGAACCGCCTCCTGGTGGATGGCGATGAGCACCGAAGGTTCCAGGGCCCGCACGGAGAAGGTGCGGACGCCCTCGCCGAGGATGGCCATCTCCCCGAAAAAGTCGCCCCGGAGGAAGGTGGCCAGGTGGTGCTCCCGGTTGTCGTAATCGGCCACGTACGCCACCAGCCGGCCGGCCTCGACGATGTAGAGCATGTCGCCGGTGCCGCCGGCCGTGAAAACGTTGGTGCCGGCCCGGTACCGGCGCCGGCCCATGAGGCCGCGGCCGAAGAGCTCGCCGCAGGCAGCCGCCAGGGCTTCCGACGTGATGGACTTGAACATCAGGGTCGAACCCAGAAACGCGGCCACCGCCTCGGGCTCAAACTCCCGGTCCTCCACATCCTTTAGAACTTCGGTGGGCCGAACCGGCTGCCGCTGTCCGATGCCGGCGGCCTCAACCATGAGCTCCACCCGCCGCCGGTTCACCAGCAGGAAGGGCGCCTCGAAGCTGAGGTCAGGGTTGAGGTTGTAGGCCACCGTGCACTGGGTGACCGGAAGGAAAAGGCGCTGGGAGTCATGGATATAGTCGATGAGGCCGGTCCCCCGCACCCGGTGAATGGTGCCCTCGATGGTGAAGGGCCAGGCCTCGACAAGGACCTTCAGCCGCTCCCGCTCCACCACCATCTGGGCCCGGTCGGGCGGCCGCTCGTAGCTGGCCATATCCCGGGGCATTGCCAAAATGATCTGGTCCCGGTTCAGGACGATGAACCCGGCCTGAACCTCCTCCGGCCGGGCGGCATAAAGCCGCTGAAAAGTGGCATCCTGGAGCCGGATGAACTCCTGGTCCAGGTCGTTCATCATATCGGAGAACCGGAACTGGCGGGTGTAAACGTAGCCGGTGTACCGGCTGTGGGCGGTGAAAAAGACCCCATAGACGACGTAGACTCCGCCGGGTCGAAAACCTATGGTCTGCATTCGTTCAATTATAATTAGTCCAAGGGGGTGGCGACCGACCACCTGACCGCGGAGGCCCACCATGGCCGAGGGCATCGAAGGCATCATCCCACCCATCGTCACCCCGTTCGACGAGGACGAGGAGCTGGACTTGAAGGCCCTGGCCGACGAGGTGGAATACCTTATCGCGGCCGGGGTCCACGGCCTGGCGGTCGGGGGGTCCACCGGCGAGGGAGCCGGCCTGGACCCGGCCGAGCTCCATCAGGCCTGCAGGGCCGCCGTGGAGACGGCCCGGGGCCGCGTCCCCGTCTACGGCAGCGCCATCGCCGACACCACCCGGGAGGCCATCCGCCTGGGGCTGGCGGCCAAAGGGGCCGGGGTGGCGGGCCTTCAGGTGACCCCGCCCCACTACCTCTGGCGGCCCGACGCCGACGGCCTCGTTGAGTACTACGGCCGCCTCGCCGAGGCGGTGGGCCTGCCCATCATCGTTCACAACGTCATTCCCTGGGCACCCATCACCGCTGAGACCATGGAGAAGATTGCGGCCGCCGTGCCCCTGGTCCGGAGCATCAAGCAGAGCGGGGGCGACCTGCACACCCTGGCAGACCTCCTCCGGCTCGGCGACCGGATAACCCTGCTCAGCGCGGTGGACGACCTGCTTTACCCATCCTTTGCGCTGGGGGCCCACGGGACCATTGCCGCCGTAGTCACGGTGGCCCCCGCCCTGGGGGTTGAGAACTGCTCGCTGGACTATGAACAAAAATGGACCAATCGGTTATCCTATCCAGATGAAGCTGAGCGAATGGGCACCTACAAGACGGCGTGGCGCTGGGTACGGCAAGGGAAGATGCCGGTTCCCTTCGTAAAGACGCCCGGTCAAAGAACCGGAGGCCGCTGCCCAGACCGTGGCCTTGTGCGCCGAGGACCG
>JBHOQU010000060.1:0-14594 GCA_042408785.1 Dehalococcoidia bacterium
AGGAGACGGCATCGATGGGGCGGACGATGGTCAGGGTTCCGCCCCGTTTGGGCTGGGCCTGGGCCGGCGGCTGGGGCTGCGGGCTGGTGGTTGCCGGGGCGCAGGCCCCCAGGGCCCCTAAGGCTGCGCCCCCAAGACCCAAAGCCAGACCCCGGCGCAGAAACTCCCGCCGGGAAACACCCGACGACCGGTACATGGGTTTGCCCTTATCCCCGGACATTTTCGGTCTGCCCTCCTTTTGTGTTTAATAAAGCAACCGCCCGGCCGCAGTAATCGTTTTCTACCACATTTTCAGGTTCCGGGGCTACCGGCTTGCCGATGCGCCGCCCTACCTGACGTTCCGGGCCTGCGTCGCCTCCCCAACTGGCCGGCAGCGGCTTTTGGCTAACTTTAGCATATCCACCACACGTATGCAAGTTTTTCACTAAATTGATGCGGCTTTTTGGCACTTAAAACTTATTAAGCCTGAGCCCAACGGGCGGCGGGTCCGCGCCCGGCACCCGTGCCGGCCCGGAGTACGGCGGGAGTAGGCTTGTGATGTGATAGAGTAATACGGTCCGGGCCCCTTCGTGAGCCGGCGGCGGACCCGGACGGGCTCTTGAAGACTAAACGTGCGAGGGTTTCCATGCGGCGTGAGTCCGGTCAGGGTCTTGTGGAGTACGCGCTGATCCTCTTTTTGGTGGCCATCGTGGTGGTCGCGGTGCTGGTCCTGCTCGGGCCGCAGATCAGCACGGTCTTCAGCTCCGTGGTCCGGGCCCTGGGCGGCTGAGCCCCGTTTTCCGACCCGGAGCTTTTATTTTTCCGTACGAACGTACTATTGACGGCCCGACCGGGCCGTTGTATGCTCGAATTGACCGGGACGGTAGGCAGCGGGCCGGGTGCCCATGCCGGTCCACGGAATTATGAGAGGAGGCGAGCGAAGCTTATGTTCCGCCAAGAGGGTCAGGGTCTGGTCGAGTACGCATTAATCCTCTTTCTTGTCTCCATCGTCGTCATTGCAATCCTCGTCCTGCTCGGGCCGCAGATCGGGTCCATCTTTTCGTCGGTGGTGCGTGCCCTGGGGGGAAGTGCCTAAGCGGTAGGCGTACGGTCGGCCTTTTCCGGCGTGGGCCCGGGCGCCGGGGAGCTTATAGCGCCCCGGCTACCGGGTCCTTTTCATCGGCCGAAGCCCGCGGCTAAAATGCGTCCATCGGTTCGGCGCTGGCGGGAGCAGGGCCAGAGCCTGGTGGAGCTCGCCCTGGTTACCCCCCTGCTTTTCCTGCTCATGCTGGGGATTCTCGACTTCGCCCGCGTCTTTTTCTCCTACGTTACCGTCGGCAATGCCGCCCGCACCGGCGCCCGCTACGTGAGCGTCTACCCCGACACGCCCCCGGACCAGGTCTCCCGGGTGGTCACCGACGAGGCCGCCCGGACGCTGGACTACTCCCCCGGCTGCGGCTGCCTCTGGCTCTCGGTGGTCACCGAGACCTACCGCTACGGCATCATCGACCCGGTAAACAAGCCCCTCTTAAGCGGCACCGTCACGGTGACCCTGGTTTACAGCCAGACTAGTTTCTTTTTCGCCCGGTTTGTCAATGCGCTGACGGGCTGGTGGGGCGGTCCGACCCTGCCCACGGTGATTCCCATTTCGGTGCATTCGGTCATGCCCATCGCCCTGGGGATGGAGGCCCTGCCCACTCCGACCCCGAGTCCCACGGCAACCCCGCTCCCGACGGCAACCCCAACGCCCACCCCGACGCCGAAGTCCTCCGGCGGTCGGTCCAGCCCAACCCCGACGTCTACGCCGACCCAGACCCCGACGCCCACCCCGACCGGCAGCCCAACCCTGACGCCGACCGCAAGCCCGACCCCCACGCCCACCCCTACCCCGACCCCGAAGCTGGTGGCTTACGGCCGGGCCATCTACGGGACCGTCTATAAGGCCGAAGGCTCCGCCCCCCAGTCCGGCGCCTTCGTGGAGGTGATTCTGGACGGGACCGTCGTCGCCACGACCGTCACCGACGGCGCCGGGGCCTACCGGGTGGAAGCCACCAATGCCGGTTCGCCCCTGCCGGGCAACCGCCTTTACACCGTCCGGGCCACCTCCGGCCTGCTTACCGGCTCGGCCGAGGGGTTTCTGCCCGCCGGTGGGGTGGCCAATATCAACGTGACCGTGGGGGGCGCCCCAACCCCGACCCCAACGCCGGGCGCGGCCACCCCAACCCCCACCCCGACCGGCACCTCCCTTGGGGCGCCCGTGCTGTCGGGAACCTGCACGGTCACCACCGTGACCCAGAACTCCCTGAGCTGGACGGCCGTTTCCGGGGCGGTCCGCTACAACGTCTATCAGTCCGCCGATTACGGCCAGACCTTCGTCTTCATCGGCAGCACCTCCGGCACCTCATATGCGGTCGCAGTGGCCAACAACACCCGCTATGACTACGTGGTGACGGCCGTCAACTCGGCCGACCGGGAAGGTCCGCCCTCCAACGCGGTGGCCGTCGTTTGCGGAAACCCGCCCACGCCCACCCCTACTCCGACGGGCACCCCAACCCCCACCGCCCTGCCCGACCTGCTGGTAACCAGCCTGGTGGCGCAGGGACCCCGCCCGAACCAGGAGCCGCGGGTGGGCGACCCGGTGACGGTTAAAGTGACCATTCAAAATGCCTCCGGCGCGCCGGCCGCGGGCCTTTTTTACCTGGATGTTTACGTCGACCAGCCGCCGATGCCCGGGGCCCCCGGCTTTGCCTGGGCAGCCGTTAGCGGCCTGGGAGCCGGGGCCACCAAGACGTTTACGTTCACCTATACTTTCTCCGTTCCGGGCCCCCACTTCTTCCAGGCGCAGGTGGACACCTACAACCAGGTCCGGGAGGGGAGCGAGTCCAACAACGTGAGCGTGCCCTACCCGGTGGCCGTCCAGGGCACCACCCTGACCCCAACCCCAACACCGGCGGCGCCCACCCCCACCGCAACCCCGACGCCGGCCGCCGCCGGGGCCGTCCAGGGCACCGTCTGGGCCAATACGGGCGCAGGCTTCACCCTGGCGCCCCGGGCAACGGTAACGGTCAGGGCCGGCAGTACCGTGGTTGCCCAGACCCTTTCGGGACCCGACGGCCGGTTCGCGATCCCCAACCTGGCCCCCGGCACCTACACCGTGGCCGGCAGCCTCTGCGCCGAGGGCAGGCTCTACACCGACACGGTGCCCGGCGTGGGGGTAGCGGCGGGGCAGACGACTCAGGTAACCCTGGTCCTGGAGAATTTCGGCGGAGCATGCGGGCCTTAAAGGGCTTTGGTGTGCTGTTTCTGGCCGCCGGCCTGGGGCTGCTGTCCGGCTGCGGCGGGGCTGGGCAGGATTTCCCCCCGCCCGCCGGGCTTACGGCCAAAGCCGCCTTCCGGGCGGCGGCCCAGGTGGGCCGCGCCTGGCGGCCGGATGCCCGCCTCGTCCTGGTTTCGGCCACCTGGGAGAACCCGGCCCCGGACCGGCTTCGCACCGGCCGGGGCGCCTGGGCCTTCTACTTCGTCTCACCGGGAAGCCAGACCGCCCTGGTGGTTGCGGTGGCCGGCGGCCGGGCCGAAGCGGTCGGCGAGACCGCCGTCGGAGCGGAACTGGAAGAGATAGTCTTCCTGGACTGGAAGGTGGACAGCGACGGAGCCCTGGCCGCTTTCCTGCGGGCCGGGGGCGAGGGTTTTCTGGCCGGCCGGCGGGACGTTGCGGTGACCGCCCGGCTTCTTCGGCCGCCGGACCGGCCCGCGCCCCAGTGGCGGATTACCGCCCTGGAGAAGGGGGAGGGCCGGACCTTTCAGGTTCAAGTTGACGCCGCCGACGGCGCCTCACGGGTGGAGGCAGCAAGGTGAGGGGGCGGGGCCAGAGCCTGCTGGAGTTTGCCCTGGGCCTCGGGATTCTAATGCTCCTTTTCATGGGCATATTTGACCTCGGTTTTGGGGTCTACCAATACATCACCATATCCGGCATGGCCCGGGAGGCCGCCCGCTACGCGGTGGCCACCGAGCACCAGCCTTTGAGTCAGCAGGACCTCACCGGGGACGTGACCAATCCCCGAAGCAACGCCGCGGCCGTCGCCGCCGGCCTGGCCCGGGGGGTGGCCCTCCGGACCGACTGCGCCGGCGGCGACTATACGAGTCCGAACGCGCCCTGCTGGAAGGCGGCCGGCGGTGCCCGCTACTGGGAGGGTCCGGACTACCAGAACGGCCCCGAGGCCACCCTAACCTTTCACGTCTACCCGGAAACCGACTGGGTCCTGCGTTCGGGGTTCGGCCGGACCGTCACGGCTACGGTGACCTATAAATACCGGCCGATAACTCCCCTCATACCCTTCGAGATCAGGCTGGTGGCTTCGTCCGTGATGATGACCGAATAGGGCCGAAGGGGGGCATAAGCTGTGAACAGAATCTTGCGACAGGGGCGGGCGACCGCCGGTCAGAGCCTGGTGATGGTGGCGGCGGCCATCGCCGCCCTGGTGGCCATGGTGGGCCTGGCCGTGGATGGCGGCTACGCCTACGCCCAGCGCCGGCTCATCCAGAACCTGGCCGATTCGGCGGCCCTGGCGGGGGCGGGAAAACTTCGAAACGGCCTCGCCTACACCACGGATGCCGAGGTCCGCCTGGCCATCGAGCGCTACGCCGGGGGCAACCGTCCCCTTCTCAGGGATGTCCACTGGGAAGCCTACTACACCGACGCCCTGGACCAACAGATCGGAACCGTTCAGGTGGGCGACTTAGGCTACATTCCGCCCCAGGCCCGGGGCGTCCGGGTCGTGGCCTATGCCGCCTTCGACACCTTCTTTATGCGGGTCCTGGGCATCGACCTGGGGACCGTCAGCGCCGGCTCCGTGGCCAGGATCGCCAACCCTTCCAGCGGCGGAACCTGGGCCGTCTGGGTTGGGGGAACCGCACGCTGCAGCCAGGGTGCCTTGAACATCCAGTCTTCCGACGTCCTGATTACCGGGGCCCTCCACAGCAACGCCAACATCCAGCTTAATGGCGGCGCCCGGGGGATCGTCATCAACGGCACGGTGGAGAGCGTTCTGGGGGTGGAGACGGGCAACCCGGCCAAGATAAGCTACAACCCGCCGGCGGGAAACCCGGCCCTTACCACCGCCCAGCCGATGCCCTTCAACTGGCCGGTGGAGATGTTCGCCCCCGGCGGGGCGGCGGCCGTGGCCGCCCAGGCCGAGGGCCGCTATTACCATATCCTCGGCGACCTGGATAAAAACTCCCCTTACATCCAAAACGGCCGGCTGCGGCCGGGGCTCTACTTTGTCGAAGGCGATGTCAAGCTCGGGCAGGGGGGTGGGAGAGTCGGCGGGGATAACGTGACCATCGTGGCCCGGGGCCAGATCGAGCTCAGCGGCGGCTCCACCCTGAGCTACTATAAGCCGGGGGGCGACCCGTGCGCGGTGGGCGGGGTGGTTCTCGCCTCCTACTACCGGGCTGCCGACTACTGCTCCACGTCCTCGGCCGGCATCCAGCTTTCGGGCAACGACAACAGCTGGGTCGGGGTGGTTTACGCCCCCTTCGCCATGGTGAACATCAGCAACGCCCGGGCGAGCACCTTAAACGGGGCCATCATCGCCCAGGGGGTAAGCATTTCCGGCAGCGAGCTCAGTATGTACTCCAACCTCTTCTGCGCCTACCGGACCGTCTCCGGACCTTACGTGGTCCGCTGACGCCCGTCTCCCGGTCCGAGGCCCGCCCCCTTCCCCGCCGCCGGCTCCCGGCCGGCGTGATATAATGGGTTGGGACAGAAAATCCGGGTTGGAGGTGCCCCCTTGACCCAGATTACCACGCGCAAATGGGTCTATCTCTTTGAAGAGGGCAACGCCCAGATGCGGGACCTCCTCGGCGGCAAGGGGGCCGGCCTGGCCGAAATGACCAACGTGGGCCTGCCGGTCCCGCCCGGCTTCACCATCACCACCGAAGCCTGCGTCGAGTACTACCGCCTGGGCCGCCAGTTCCCCGAGGGCCTCTGGGAGCAGGTGCTGGCGGCCCTTCGGACCGTCGAGGAAAAGACCGGCAAGCGTTTCGGCGACCCCAACAACCCCCTCCTGGTCTCCGTCCGGTCGGGGGCCAAGTTCTCCATGCCGGGCATGATGGATACGGTCCTCAACCTCGGCCTCAACGACGAGGTGCTTGCCGGCCTCATCCGCCTCACCGGCAACCCCCGCTTTGCCAACGACGCCTACCGGCGGTTCATCCAGATGTTCGGCCGGATCGTCCTGGGGATTGAGGCCCAGAAGTTCGACGAGGTCTTCGAGGCCAAGAAGCGGGAGCGGGGCGCCGAAAAGGACACCGACCTTACGGCCGACGACCTGGCCGAGGTGGTGGCCGCCTTTAAAGAGGTGGTCCGCAAGGAAACGGGCCGGGACTTCCCCCAGGACCCCTACGAGCAGCTCCGGCTGGCTATCCAGGCGGTTTTCGAGTCCTGGAACAATCCCCGGGCCGTGGCCTACCGGGAGTACTACAAGATTCCCCACGACCTGGGCACGGCCGTCAACGTCCAGACGATGGTCTTCGGCAACATGGGGGAAGATTCCGGCAGCGGGGTGGCCTTCACCCGGAACCCGGCCACCGGCGAGAAGGAGCTTTACGGCGAGTACCTGCCCAACGCCCAGGGCGAGGACGTGGTGGCCGGCATCCGAACCCCCCTGAAGATCGCCGACCTTAAAGAGCGGTTTCCCGAGATCTACCGTCAGCTCGAGGAGATCGCCCGCCGCCTCGAGCTGCATTATAAAGACGTTCAGGATATTGAGTTTACTGTGGAGCGAGGCAAGCTTTATATGCTCCAGACCCGGGCGGGTCAGCGGACGGCCCAGGCGGCGGTGAAGGTCGCGGTTGACCTGGCCCTGGAAGGGATCATCTCCCGGGAGGAGGCGGTCCGGCGGGTCAAGCCCGCCCAGGTTGAGGAGCTTTTAAAGCCCCGCTTCGACCCTGAGGCCAAAGCGGCGGCCGCGGCCGAGGGCCGGCTTCTGGCCCGGGGCGTTAACGCCTCGCCGGGGGCGGCGGTGGGCCAGGCGGTGTTCGACGCCGACACCGCCGTCGAGTGGGCCCAGGCCGGCCGGGAGGTGATCCTGGTCCGGACCGAGACCAACCCCGACGACGTCCACGGCATGATCGCCGCCCGGGGGGTGCTCACCGCCCGGGGCGGGGCCACCTCCCACGCCGCCGTGGTGGCCCGGGGGCTGGGCAAGCCGGCAGTTGTCGGCTGCGAGGCCCTCGCCATCGACGAGCACGGCCGCCTCTTCACCGTAAACGGGGTGGTGGTCAGGGAGGGCGACCATATCAGCATCGACGGCACCACCGGGGAGGTCTTCCTCGGGGCCATCCCCACGGTGGAGCAGAGCTTCGCCGAGCAGACCGAGCTTCGAACCCTGCTGGAGTGGGCCGACCAGTTCCGCCGCCTCGGGGTCTGGGCCAACGCCGACTACCCCCGGGATGCGGCTAAGGCCCTGGAGTTCGGGGCCGAAGGGATCGGCCTCTGCCGGACCGAGCACATGTTCTTCGAGCCGGAGCGCCTCCCCTTCGTCCACGACATGATCCTCCACGCCCGGGAGGCCACCGCCGCCGAGCGGGACCTCCAGCGGGCCAGGACTGCCCTGGAAACGGCCGAGCCGGCCCGGAAGGCCCAGGCCGAGGCCGAGTACCGGCAGGCCGAGGAGCGCTACCGGCAGTCGGAGGCCGTCCGCCGTTACTATGCCGCCCTGGCCGAGCTGGAGAGGTTCCAGACCGAGGACTTCAAGGGGATCTTCCGGGTGATGGGCCACCGGCCGGTGGTTATCCGGCTGCTCGACCCGCCCCTCCACGAGTTCCTGCCCCGCTACGAGGAGCTGCTGGTTCAGGTTACCGAGCTCCGGCTCAAGGGGGCCCCGGACGGGGAGCTGGCCGAAAAGCAGCGGCTCCTTGAGCTGGTGGAGTCGATGCGGGAGTTCAACCCGATGCTGGGGCTTCGGGGCTGCCGGTTGGGGATCCTCTTCCCGGCCATCTACGAGATGCAAGTCCGGGCCATTTTCCGGGCCGTCTGCGACCTTAAGGCGGAGGGCCTCGACCCCCACCCCGAGGTGATGATCCCCCTGGTAGGCCACGCCAACGAGCTGGCCGTCATCCGGGAGCAGCTGGAGACGGTGGCCCGCCAGGTCATGGAAGAGCAGGGTCAGCAGGTAAGCTACAAGTTCGGGACGATGATCGAGGTGCCCCGGGCGGCCCTGACCGCCGACCAGGTGGCCCGCTACGCCGAGTTCTTCAGCTTCGGCACCAACGACCTGACCCAGATGGTCTTCGGGATGAGCCGGGACGACGCCGAGGCCAAGTTTCTGGTCCAGTACGTGGAGCGGGGTATCCTGCCCTTCAACCCCTTCCAGACGCTGGATGCCGACGGCGTTGGCAAGCTCATGGAGCTGGGCTTCAAGCTCGGCCGGCAGACCCGCCCCGACCTGGAGGTGGGCATCTGCGGCGAGCATGGGGGCGACCCCGAAAGCATCGCCCTTTGCCATAAGATCGGCCTTAACTACGTGAGCGCCTCCCCGTACCGGATTCCGGTGGCGCGGCTGGCGGCCGCCCAGGCGGCCCTGGCCGAAGCCGCCGCCACGGCCGCCCACCGGTATGCCTGACGGCCATGAAGTACCTGGGGGTTCGGGAGCGGCTGGAGGAGCTGGAGATTCAGCTCCTGTCCCCCTTCGCGGCCAAGAGCCGCTTCAGCAAGGGGCGGCTGCGGCCGGAACCCCCTTCGCCGGTCCGGACCGAGTTTCAGCGGGACCGGGACCGGATCATCCACTGCAAGGCCTTCCGCCGCCTGAAGCATAAGACCCAGGTCTTCCTGGCCCCCCTCGGCGACCACTACATGACCCGCCTAACTCATGTCCTGCAGGTGACCCAGGTGGCCCGGACCATCGCCCGGGCCCTCCGTTTAAATGAGGACCTGACCGAGGCCATCGGCCTGGCCCACGACCTGGGCCACCCGCCCTTCGGCCACGCCGGGGAGGAGGCCCTGGCCGAGCTTTACCCTGAGGGCTTCCGCCACAACCTGCAGAGCCTCCGGGTGGTGGACAAGCTGGAAAACGACGGCCGGGGCCTCAACCTGACCGCGGAGGTGCGGGAGGCCATTCCGAAACACTCCAAAGAGCGGGGAGACGTGATGGCCGAGGCCTGGGGGACGGCCGAAACCCTGGAGGGCCAGGTCGTCAAGCTGGCGGACTCCATCGCCTACGTAAGCCACGACATCGAGGATGCCATCCGGGCCGGCATCATCACCCCCGACGACCTCCCGGCCGACGCCGTCCGGGTGCTCGGCCGGACCCACGGCGAGCGGATAAATACGATGGTGTGCGCCGTCATCGAGTACTCCTGGGCCGCCACCGGGGAGGGCCTCACCCCCGAAGAGGCCGCCCGCACCCCGCCGCCCCCCATCGGCATGGACCCCACGGTCCTTCAGGCCCTCAACACCATGCGGGATTTTATGTTCGAGAGGGTTTACACCAACCCGGCGGCCAAGGCGGAATTTGTAAAGGCTAAAGACGTTATCCGCCGCCTCTACGACCACTTCCGCCGCCACCCGGAGCTCATCCCCGAAAAGTTCTTCGTCCACGAGGATCCCATCGAGCGGGTCGTCGTCGACTACATCGCCGGCATGACCGACCGCTACGCTTTATATCTTTACGAAAAGCTTTTCATTCCAAAGCTCTGGGCGGTCATGTCGGTCCCCGTGCAGCACCACTGATGGGCCGATAGGCCATGGGCGTCCTGGACGAGATCAAGAGCCGGCTGGACATCGCCGACCTGGTCGGCCGGGAGGTGGAGCTCCGCCGGTCCGGCCGGCTGTATAAAGGGCTCTGCCCGTTTCACCCGGACAGGAATCCCTCTTTCTTCGTCTACCCCGACGAGGGGACCTACCACTGCTTCGGGTGCGGCGCCCACGGCAGCGTCATCGACTTCGTGATGCATCGCCGGGGATTGAGCTTCCCCGAAGCCCTTGCCCTCCTGGCCCGGGAGGCCGGGGTCGAACTCGGGTCCGCCCGCCCCACCGAGGAGGCCGGGGAAGGGGCGCGGGTGCTGGCGGCCAATCAGCTCGCCGCCGAGTTCTACCAGGAGATGCTCCGGGCCCACCGGCCGGCCCGGGCCTACCTGGCCGGCCGGGGTCTGGACCTGCCCACCGTCCAGGCCTTCGGCCTCGGCTACGCCCCGGCCGACGGCAAGGCCCTGCTGGAGCGGCTGAGCGGGGCCGGCTTCGACGCGAACCTTCTGGTCACGGCGGGTCTGGTGATTCGACGGGAGGGGGGCGGCCTGGTGGACCGCTTCCGGGACCGGATCATCTTCCCGATTAAGGACGCCCGGGGCCGGGTGGTGGGATTCGGGGGCCGGGTCCTGGGTGAGGGTGAGCCGAAATACCTCAACAGCCCCGAGACCCCCGTCTTTAAAAAGGGCGAGGTCCTTTTCGGCCTCGACCTGGCCCGGCCGGCCATCCGGGCGGCCGGGGAGGCGGTGGTCGTTGAAGGCTACTTCGACGTCGTCACCGCCCACCAGTACGGCTTTAAGAACGTGGTGGGAACCCTCGGAACCGCCATCACCCCGGCCCAGGCCCGCCTGCTCAAGGACTACTGCGAGACGGTCATCCTCTGCCTGGACGCCGACCCGGCCGGGCAGGCGGCAACCCGGCGGGCCCTCGACCTCCTCTGGCAGGAGCTGGCCGACCGGACGGTCCCCGTTTTCGAGGGGGGGCGGCGGGGCCGGCTGAGCCTTCGGGCCGCCCCCGGCCTTAACGTTCGGGTCGCCCCGGTGCCGGTGGGCAAGGACCCCGACGAGGCCATCCGGGCCGACCCCGAGCTTTTCCGCCAGGCCCTGGCCGGGGCCCGACCCGTCCTCGACTTCCTGATCGAACTCCTCCCCCGGCGGTTCGACCTCTCCGGGCCGGAGGGCAAATCGGCCGCCGCCCGGGACATCCTGCCCCTCCTGCGGGCCCTGCCCGACCCGGTGGCCCGGGGCCACTACCTCCAGAAGATTGCCCGACTGCTGGGAGTTGCCGAGGACGACCTGCGGGCCCTGGCCGCGGAGGAGCGGAGGGGTGTCCGCCGGCCTGAGCAGCCCGACCCGGCCGCCCTCGACCCCGACCTCCGCAAAGAAGAGGAGCTTTTGACCCTCCTTTTCAAGTATCCGGAGCTTAAGGCCCTGGCCGACGAGGTTTCGCCCGACCACTTCGGCCGGGAGAAGACCCGGCTCCTCTTCATCGGGTGGCGCCAGGCCGAGGACGCCGGCTGGGTCGACGCCCTGCCCCCGGAGCTGGCCGAATATTACGCGGAGCTTGCCTCCAGGCCCCTTCCGGAGGTGGTTCCCGAACGGGCGGTCGACTCATTCCGCGACCGGGTGCAGCGCCTGGAGGACGCCAGGCTCCGCCGCCTCCGGCAACTGCGACAGCGGGCCCTCGATGAGGCGCAAGCGGCCGGGGACTTCGAAGGGGCCCTCCGGCTCCTGGCGGCCACGACGCAGGAGCGGACCCAGGATTCGGTCCGGAAACCGGCAAGGTGAGGGCGATGGTGGAGGCCGCATCCCGGGACGACGAGCCGATTTTCCTAGAGGAGCTCGGCCCGGAAACCGAGACCGTCGAGGCCGCCGACGCGGTCAAGATTTACCTTCAGGAGCTGAGCCGCATACCCCTATTAACCCCGGATGAGGAGCGGGAGCTCTTCGTTGCCCTGGAGGACGCCCGGCGGCTGGCCGCCCTGGGCCGGTGCATCGGCCTTCCCGCCGCCCTGGACGGCGCCCGGCTGGGGATCACCCTGTACACCGGCCTTTACGGGGCCGAGCCGGTGGTTTCGGCCCTCTGGGCTTACCTCGGCGGGGCGGAACCCCGGGGCGTGCTGGAAAGGCTCTACGCCCCCGAAGTGCGGGCCGTCATCGACGGCGTGCCCGACCCCGGCCTGGCGGCCTTCGTGGCCTCGAACCTCGGCCTCGAGGCGGGGGTCGTAACCGAGGGGCTCATCGAGCTGAGCATCGACAGCCGGCTTTTAAGGCCGGTCCTGGCCGAACTTGTCCGGGAATCGGGCTGGGAAGGCCCCTGGCTCCCCGCCCCGGCCGAGGCCTGGCCCTACTTTAAGGCCCGGGGGCCGGAGCTGGCCCGCCTCTTCGGGGCGAGGCTGGCGGCCGGCCGGGCCGCCGAGCGGCGGCTGATTGAATCCAACTTGCGGCTGGTGGTGAGCATCGCCCGGAAGTACATCGGCCGGGGCCTGCCCCTCCTGGACCTCATCCAGGAGGGGAACTGCGGCCTGCTCCGGGCGGTCCAGAAATTCGAATACCGGCGTGGCCACAAGTTCAGCACCTACGCCACCTGGTGGGTCCGCCAGTCCATCATCCGGGCCCTGGCCGAGCAGGCCCGGATGATCCGGCTGCCGGTCCACATCGTCGACCTGGTGGGCCGGCTCGGGCGGGCCTACCGGGAGTTCGTCCAGGCGCACGGCCGGGAACCCACCAGCGCCGAGCTGGCCGCCGAGCTGGAGGTGTCCGCCCAGCGGGTGGAGGAGATCCTCAATTTCGGCCAGGATGCCATCTCCCTGGAGCTGCCCGTCGGGGAGGACGACGATATGCGGGTGGCCGACTTTGTCGAGGACCGGGTCAGCCTGCCGCCGGTGGAGCAGGCGACCCGGCAGCTCCTGCGGGAGCAGGTGAACCGGCTGCTCGCCCACCTCACCCCTCGGGAGCGGCGAGTCCTGATCTGGCGGTACGGCCTCGACGATGGGGTCCCCAAGACCCTGGAAGAGGTGGGGCGGGAGCTCAACCTCACCCGGGAGCGGGTCCGCCAGATCGAGGCCCGGGCCCTCCGCAAGCTGCGCCATCCCTCCCTGAGCAAACACCTCAAGGATTTCCTCGAGTAGCCGGCCCATGACGGCCCCGGGACTCCCGGTGGGAAAGCTGCCGGCCGAGCTCCTTCAGGCCCTGTTAAGCCGGCTGCCCGGTGCGGACCCCAGGGTGGTGGTTGGGCCCCGGGTCGGGGAGGATGCGGCCGTTATAGCCTTCGGCCAAACCCTCCTCGTGGCCAAGACCGACCCAATAACCTTCGCCACCGACCTCATCGGCTGGTACGCCGTCAACATCAACGCCAACGACATCGCCGCCATGGGCGCCCGGCCCCGCTGGTT
The DNA here is from genome assembly GCA_042408785.1 of Dehalococcoidia bacterium. Classification (GTDB taxonomy): domain Bacteria; phylum Chloroflexota; class Dehalococcoidia; order JAUQQI01; family JAUQQI01; genus JAUQQI01. The sequence goes on from JBHOQU010000060.1 coordinate 13,119, forward strand.
CCTGGCCACCGCCCTGCTTCCCGAAGGGATACGGCCGCCGGAGGTCGAGGCCATCTTCGATCAGCTGACGGTGGCTTGCCGGGAGCTGGGTGTAAGCCTGGTCGGCGGTCACACCGAGATAACCTACGGCCTCGACCGGCCCATCATCGTCGGCTGCATGCTCGGGGAAGTGGAGCCCCACCGGCTGGTCACCTCGGCCGGGGCTCGGCCCGGGGACGCCGTGGTCGTGACGAAGGGGATCGCCATCGAAGGCACGGCCGTCCTTGCCCGAGAGGCGGGGGAGCTGCTCCGGCGCAAGGGCGTTCCCGAAGAAGTCATCGCCCGGGCCCGGAACTTTCTTTTCGACCCGGGGATAAGCGTTGTCCGGGATGCGGCGGTGGCCCGGGAGGCGGCCCCGGTGACCGCCTTCCACGACCCGACGGAAGGGGGCCTGGCCACCGGCCTTACGGAGGTCGCTCTGGCCTCGGGGGTTGGGTTCGAGGTCTACGCCGAGCAGGTCCCGGTGCTGCCGGAGTGTCGGGCGGTCTGTGAAGCCCTGGGCCTGGACCCCCTGGGGCTTCTGGCCTCGGGTTCGCTGGTCATAACCGTCCCGAAGGGGGCGGCGCCCGACCTTTTAAGGGCGCTGGAAGAGGCGGGTATACCGGCCTTTGAGGTGGGCCGGATTCTGCCGGCCGAGGCCGGCCGGTACCTGGTGGTGGGGGAAGGGCGGAGGCCCTGGCCCCGCTTCGACCGGGACGAAATCGCGCGCTTCTTCAGTATTCACCCCGCTTGATGTGCTCAAACGGACCGTTCTGGTATCCTAGTAAATGGGCATATGTTCATCGCTTATTCTCAGAATGGTGTCTTTATACGCCTGACCCAAGAAAGGTGACATCACATTGTGAACCGACATTTTGAAATGGCAGGCCAAAAAACAGCATGTTTTGGAGACCGTGCAGTCGCCGGATTTTATACAACAAGGAGACCTAGGAACACTTCTGGAGATCTGTTTTTATTCACAATCGCCATTGAGTGAGAAATATTTGGTTGTAGTCTATCGAGAGCTTAGTACAGCCGACGGATTTATTTTAGCGGATTATTATACCTCTTCACCTTCAGAAAGGCGGGTGATAGTGAAAGACAGATCCGACCTCACCTGGGAATATGATGAGGACGCGGACGTCCTCTATATATCGGTCGGAAAACCCCGTCCGGCTTTGGGGATAGAGATCGGCGAAGGCCTTATCGTCCGCTGGGACGAGAATACCCAGGAAGTGGTCGGCCTCACCGTCATCGGCCTGCGGGCACGCCTCAAGGAGGGGTTGAGAACTGCTCGCTGGACTATGAACAAAAATGGATGAAGCTGAGCGAATGGGCACCTACAAGACGGCGTGGCGCTGGGTACGGCAAGGGAAGATGCCGGTTCCCTTCGTAAAGACGCCCGGTCAAAGAACCGGAGGCCGCTGCCCAGACCGTGGCCTTGTGCGCCGAGGACCG
>JBHOQU010000061.1:0-15849 GCA_042408785.1 Dehalococcoidia bacterium
GGTACAGGGCGTGCGTCGGCTTGCGCCCACGCACGCTGGGGAGTACCCGGCCCCAGTCGCTCCAGACGTGCCTTCCCCGATTCCTCCCGGGTAGGGGAAGGGCGTTTCCGGACCGGAGCCGCTCCCCAAACCTCAGGCCCCGCCGGGCAATCGCCACCGCCGCTGCCCCGTGGGGCGACAGCCCGTACCGGGCCATGAACTTGACCTTGCCAATGACGCTGGTGTATGCCGGGTTGACCGCGATGACCTCCACGCCCTCCCGGATCGCCCGGGATACCCCCAGGGCATGGAAGGCGGCAGACGCAAAGTGCGACAGCTTCCGGGCGTGCCGGTCCGACACCTCCCGCAGCCGCGCCTTCTTCGCCCGGAAGTCCAGGCGCTCCACCACCACCGGCTTGCCAGACCCCCGGGCCCAGGACACCACGTCTGCCACCACATCCCCCAGGGTGGCCTGCCGGCCCTGCACCGGCACGGGAATGTCCCGCACGGCCACCGGGTTGCCGAAGCGGTCGACCTCTGCCACCGCTACCCGGGTGGCGAAGCCACCGGTCCACACCCAGGGCGCCGGCCTGCCTGCCGCCGGTCGCTCCGTGGTGGCAAAGAGGTACCAGACACCATCCCTGCGCACGAAGCGGTACGAGATGGCCTGGCCGCCCGTAGGGGAACCGGATGCCGGTGCCGTACTGCCCCGCCAGGGCATGGGGGACCCGCAGCCGCAGCGTCCCGTCCGGCAGCAGGGTTCAGGTCTGGTTGCCGCCGGTCTCGTCCTTCGACCCCAGGCAGAAGAAGGCATTCGAACGGGCTTCCCGCCACGCCTGGAGCCACTCGGCATGGCAGGCAAAGCCGTTCTCCTCAAGGTGGAACCGGGCGTGGAATAGCTTTCGGGAGCCGAAGCAGAGGGCGGGCCCGGAGCATGGCCTGGTGCAGGCGGAACCGGACCCGCCACCGGCGCGCTGCCCGCTCTGCCACCTTGCCCTTGCGTGAAGCCAGGGCCCGGCGGCGGATGGCCTTCTGGGCCTCCAAGGTGCCTGGCTTTCCTGGCTGCCTTGACCTTGCCGTTCAGTTCGAAGGCGATGGCGTTGAACTGCCGGCGTGAAGGTAAACGGCCGGCCAAACAGGGCCGCGATGGCATCCAGGACCGGGTAGACCCCCTCATCCCACGTCGCCAGCGAACATGGGTTTTCCGGTCAATCAGGATGCATGCTGGCGCAGCTGCTGACAACCCTCACCAGGCCGTGGCTACCCTGAATTGCTTTAAGGCCCTCGGGGTGAAGGTTGCCATCGACGACTTCGGGACCGGCTATTCGTTCCTGGCCTACCTGGCGCGCTTTCCCGGCGACACGGTTAAGCTGGACCGCTCCTTTGCCGCCCAGCTCCCCCAGAACCCGGCGAGCACAGCCATTATCGAGGCGGTGGTGACCTTTGCCCGAACCCTGGGCCTGGCCGTGGTGGTCGAGGGATGTGGAAAGGGACGACCGGCTGGAGAGGGTCAGGGCCCTGGGCTGTCCGTACGGGCAGGGCTACCTGCCGGACTGGCCCGAGCCGGCCGAAAGTCTGGAGGCCTGGCTGGCGGCCGGGGAGCGCTGTTGATGGGACGGGGCTTTACCGATAAAATCTGTCGGTGCCATGCGCGTCGTCTTCATGGGGACGCCGGAGTTCGCCCTCCCCACCTTGAAGGGCCTCCATGATGGGGGCTACCAGGTGGTGGGGGTGTTCACCCGGCCCGATAAGCCGGCCGGTCGGGGCCGGCACCCCACCCCGTCCCCGGTGAAGGAGCTGGCCCTCCGGCTGGGTCTGCCCGTTTATCAGCCGGCAACCCTGCGCCGGCCGGCGGCGGTGGAGCTCCTTCGCAGCCTCGAGCCTGAAGTGGTGGTGGTGGCGGCCTACGGCCTTATTCTGCCCCGGGAGGTCCTGGAGGTCCCGCCCCACGGCTGCCTGAACGTCCACCCCTCCCTCCTGCCCCGGTGGCGGGGCCCTTCGCCCATCCCCTTTGCGATTCTGGCCGGGGATGAATTTACGGGGGTTACGGTTATGCTCATGGACGAGGGCATGGACACGGGCCCCATCCTGGCCCGGTCGGAGCCAGTGCCCATCGGGCCCGATGACACCACCGCTACGCTGACCCCGAAGCTGGCCGAGGTGGGGGCCCGGCTGCTGCTGGGGACGCTGCCCCGGTGGGCGGCCGGGGAAATCACCCCGGAGCCCCAGGACGACGGGCAGGCCACCTACAGCCGCCTGCTCAAGAAGGAGGACGGCTTCATCGACTGGGGCCGGTCGGCCGTGGAGATCTGGCGGCAGGTCCGGGCCTTCGACCCCTGGCCCGGGGCATTCACCCGTTGGGAGGGGAAGCTCTTAAAGATCCTGGCCTGCCGGCCCCTGCCCGAGAGCTTCCTGGCCCCGCCGGGGACGGTGGTCGGCCTGGACTTCGGGGCCGCCGTCCAGACAGGGAGCGGCCTCCTTAAGCTGGACCGGGTGCAGCTGGAGGGGCGTCGGGCGGTGGGGATTGCGGAGTTTCTCCGGGGGTATCCGGGGTTTATCGGGAGCCGCCTGCCCAGTTGACCACTGGCCTGTGGCCCCCGTTGGTGCTATGCTTTTGTGGGAGCGTGATAAAAATCAACGGGAGTGTTGCGTAATGCTTGAGCAGAGGGTCCTAAGCAAGGAGCTACTTCTCGGCTTTTACCGGCAAATGGTTCTCATCCGCCGCTTCGAGGACAAGGCCGCCGAGATGTATGCCCTGGGCAAGATCGGCGGCTTTCTTCACCTTTACAACGGCGAAGAGGCGGTGGCGGTGGGGGCCATCTCGGTCCTGCGTCCTGAAGACCACATCTTTACCCACTACCGGGACCACGGCCACGCCCTGGCCCGGGGGATGGACCCCAAAGCGGTCATGGCCGAGCTCTTTGGCAAGGTTACCGGGGTGAGTAGGGGCCGGGGCGGCTCCATGCACCTGGCCGACCCCAAGCTGCGGTTCTGGGGCGGCTACGCCATCGTCGGAGGCCACATCCTTCTGGCCTGCGGGATGGGCCTGGCCGTCCAGTACCGGGGTCTGGACGAGGTGGTGCTTTGCATCTTCGGCGACGGGGCGACCAACATCGGGGAGTTTCACGAGGGCCTCAACATCGCCGCCCTCTGGAAGCTGCCGGTGGTGTTCCTGTGCGAGAACAACCTTTACGGGATGGGGACCCACGTCCGCCGGGCCAGCTCGATGCCCGAAATCTACCGCCGGGCCGAGGCTTACGGCATCCGCTCGGAGCAGGTGGACGGAATGGACGTGCTGGCGGTTCGGGAATCGACGGCCCGGGCCGTCGATTACGTCCGGGCCGGCAACGGGCCCTACTTCATCGAGGCCCTGACGTACCGGTTCCGGGGCCACTCCATGGCCGACCCGGAGCTTTACCGGAGCAAGGAGGAGGTCGAGGAGTGGCGGCGCCAGCGGGACCCCATCGTCCGGTTCAGCAAGTTCCTGGTGGAAAACGGCTACGCCACCGAGGACGAGCTGGCGGCCGTCGACCGGGATGTGGAGGCTGAGGTGGAGGAGGCGGTGCGGTTTGCCGAAGAGAGTCCCGAGCCTCCCCTCGAGAGTGTTACGGAGCACGTCTACGTTAATCCAGGTCCGGTTCGGAGGGTGACCCATGCCTGAGCTTACGTTCCGGGAGGCCCTGCGTCAGGCGCTCCGGGAGGAGATGCAGCGGGATGAGCGGGTCTTCCTGATGGGTGAGGATATCGGGGCCTACGGCGGCTCCTACGCCGTAACCCGGGGGCTTCTGGAAGAGTTCGGCGAGAAGCGGGTGAAGGACACCCCCATCGCCGAGGCGGCCATCGTCGGCCTGGCCACCGGGGCCGCCATCGGGGGGCTAAAGCCGGTGGCCGAGCTGATGACGATAAACTTCAGCCTGCTGGCCGCCGACCAGATCATCAACCACCTGGCCAAGATCTACTACATGTTCGGCGGCCAGTTTGCGGCCCCCGCGGTGATCCGGACGGCCGCCGGCTGGGGTCAGCTTGGGGCGACCCACTCGCAGTTTCTGGAGGTAATCTACAGTCACGTCCCGGGCCTCAAAGTCGTCATGCCTGCTACCCCCTACGACGCCAAGGGGCTCCTTAAGGCCGCCATCCGGGACGAGGACCCGGTCCTCTTCATCGAGCATACCCTGCTTTACGGAATCCGGGGGGAGGTGCCGGACGGGGATTACGTGGTTCCCATCGGACTGGCCGACATCAAGCGGCCGGGCCGGGACGTAACCATCGTGGCCTACGCCCGGATGGTGCACGTGGCCCTCAACGCTGCCCGCCAGCTGGAGACGGAGGGGGTCGACTGTGAAATCGTCGACCTGCGGACTCTCCGCCCCCTGGACATCGAGACGGTCATCGAATCCGTCAAGAAAACCAACCACGTGGTAATCGTCGAGGAGGACTGGAAGTCCTTCGGGGTCGGGGCGGAAGTAGCTGCCCGGATCGCCGAGCAGGCCTTCGACTACCTGGACGCACCGGTGGTGCGGGTGGGCATGCTGGAGGTGCCCATGCCGTACAATCGCAACCTGGAGCGCCACGTGGTCCCCGACGAGGCCGACGTGGTGGAGGCGGTCCACTTGGTGGTGGGCAGCCGGGTCTAAAAGACTTCCAGCCGCCGCTCAGCTAAGAGAGGGGGAGCATAGATGGCCTACCGAGTTACCATGCCCCAGCTTGGGTACGATATGACCGAGGGGGCCGTCGCCCGCTGGCGGAAGCGGGAGGGGGAGTCGGTCCAGCGGGGCGAGGTCATCGCCGAGATCGAGACGGACAAGGCCACCGTTGAGCTGGAGGCCTTCGCCTCCGGGGTCGTGCGCAAGATCCTGCTGCCGGAGGGACGGCGGGTCCCTGTGGGGACCCTGATTGCCGTTATCGCCGGGCCCGACGAGCCCATCGACGACATTCTTAAAGAGGCCGGGGCGCCCCCGGCCCCGTCCGCGCCACCGGCCGAGGTCCCGGCGCCGGCCGCGGCCCAGCCCGAAGCCCCGCCCGAGGAGGGACGGGTCAAGGCCACGCCGGTGGCCCGGCGGCTCGCCGAGGAGCTGGGAATTGACCTGCGGCAGGTGAAGGGAACCGGGCCGGAGGGCCGGATTACCCGGGAGGACGTCGAGGCCTTCGCCGCCCGGCTCCGGGAGCGGCCGGCCGCCGCGCCGCCGCCCCCCGTTGAGGCGCCGGCGGTGCCTGAAGCCGTGGAGGAGCCCCTCTCTCGGATGCGGCAGACCATCGCCCGGCGCATGACCGAGAGCAAGCAGCAGGCCCCCCACTTCTACGTGACGGTAGAGGTGGACATGACCGAGGCGATGCGGCTGCGGGAGCAGCTCAACGCCCAGCTGGAGGAGGACGCCCGCCTTTCGGTGAACGACCTGATAATCAAGGCCGCGGCCAAGGCCCTCACCAAGTTTCCGCGGCTCAATTCGGCCTTCGCCGGCGACCGCCTGAAAATCTTCAAGGCGGTCAACATTGCCATGGCCGTGGCGACCCCGGAGGGCCTGCTGGCCCCGGTAATTCATGATGCGGCCGGCAAGAGCATTTTCCAGATCGCCCGGGAGAGCAGGGAGCTGGCCCGGCGGGCACGGGAGGGCCGGCTGCGGGCCGACGACCAGGTTGGGGGAACCTTTACCATAAGCAACCTGGGGATGTACAACGTGGAGAGCTTCAGCGCCATCATCAACCCGCCCAATGCGGCCATCCTGGCCACCGGTTCGGTCCAGCGGCGGCCGGTGGTTCGGGGCGACCAGGTCGTTGTTGCCGATATCATGAGGGCGACTATTTCCGTGGACCATCGGGTGACGGATGGGGCTGAGGCGGCCCAGTTCCTGGGGGAGTTCAAGCGGCTCCTGGAAAACCCCGTCTCCCTCCTCATCTAAACCGGAGGTTTTAAGCCATGTACGACGTGGTGATCATCGGCGGCGGCCCGGGCGGGTACGTGGCCGCCATCCGGGCCGCCCAGTTGGGCCTGAAGACTGCCCTGGTCGAGCGGGAACGGGTCGGCGGGGTCTGCCTCAACTGGGGCTGCATCCCCACCAAGGCCCTCATCCGCAACGCCGACATCGTCAACCTCGTCAAGCAGGGGGACTACTGGGGCCTCAGCTTTGAGGGGGTAAGCTTTGACTATGCCCGGGCTTACCAACGGAGCCGGGAGGTCGTGGACCGGCTGGTAAAGGGCGTGGAGTTTCTCCTCAGCCGCAACGGGGTCGAGGTCTTCGCCGGGGACGGATACGTGGCCGGCCGGGACCTGGTGGTGGTCAGGCCGGAGGGGCGGGAGCTACGCACCAAGAACATTATCGTGGCCACCGGCGGCTCGCCCCGGAGCCTCCCCGGGCTGGAGCCCGACGGCCGCCGGGTCCTGACCAGCTACCACGCCCTGAATCTGCGGGAGCTGCCCCGCTCCATGGTCATCGTGGGAGGCGGGGCGGTGGGGGTGGAGTTCGCGTACATCTTCCGGGCCTACGGGGTGGAGGTAACCATCCTGGAGATGCTGCCCCGGCTGGTTCCCCAGGAGGACGAGGAGGTTTCGGCCGAGCTGGAGCGGGCCTTCAAGAAACAGGGAATCAAGGTGATGACGGGAACCAAGGTCGAGAAGGCCGAGTTGACCGACGGGGGCGTCCGTCTGGAGCTCTCCGGCCCCCAGGGCTCCAGCTCCCTGACGGCCGAGCAGGTCCTTCTGGGAATCGGCATCGTCCCGAACAGCCAGGGTCTGGGCCTGGAGGAGGTCGGGGTGGAGCTTGAGCGGGGCTGGGTAAAGGTCGACGAGCGGATGCGCACTAACGTGCCCGGGATCTGGGCCATCGGGGACGTCACGGGCAAGCTGGCCCTGGCCCACGTGGCCTCTCACCAGGGGATCGTGGCCGTGGAGACCATTGCCGGCCTGAATCCGCCCCCGATCAAGGACTACGCCGACATGCCCCGGTGCACCTACTGCAACCCGCAGGTGGCCAGCGTCGGGCTGACGGAGGCCCAGGCCCGGGAGGCCGGCCGCCAGGTTCGGGTGGGCAAGTTCCCCTTCCGGGCCAACGGCAAAGCCCTGGGCCTCGGGGAGGCGGAGGGCTTTGTGAAAGTCGTGGCCGACGCCGAGTACGGGGAGATCCTGGGGATCCATATGATCGGACCCGAGGTCACCGAGCTCATAAGCGAGGGAGTTCTGGGCCGGCTGCTGGAGGGGACGCCCAAAGAGTTCGGCTGGGCGGTCCATCCCCACCCCACCCTCTCCGAGGCCCTCAAGGAGGCCGCCCTTAACGTCTACGGCGAGGCCATTCACATCTTCACCGGGACGGCGGCCGGCCGCACCCGCTGAACTTCACGGCCGGACAACCCACTCAACTACCTCCGCCTCGGCGGGGCCGGGCTCCAGACGGGCCACCAGGCGTAGCCGCGTCGCCTGAATCTCCGCCGGAATTCCCAGCCGCAGGGGGACCCGGCAAATGGGTGGGTAGCATCCCTCCAGGTTGGCTTCGGTCAGGCTGACGGGCTGGCCGTTCGCCCGGGCCTCCAGCCGGAGCCGGCCCGAAAAGGCGCCGCCGGCCAGGTAAACCCGGAGCTCCAGGAGGTCGCCGGGCCTAACCCAGCCGTCGGCCTGGGGCGTGGTCAGGTTCAGGACGCTCAGCCCCGGTATCCGGTAGGGGCCCAGGTCCGGTTCGGCGGGGGTGAGGTTAACGTCGGGGAAGCGGCGGGGGTCGGGGGTGTATTCCGGCCGGCCGACGGTAAGGGTCCCCAGGGGAAGGCGGCGGTCCGGGGTCGCCCCGGGCCCGGGCTCCAGCCTTTCGCCGCCCTCCGCCCGGTAAAGGCCGGCCCAGACCCGGTACTCGCCGGCGGGAGTCCCCGCCGGGATGGGGAGTCCCACCCGGAGCCGCCCGCCGGTCTGACCTTCCAGGGGGACATCGGCCTGGCTGACGATGGCCTCGTCGGTCGTGGACAGGTGTACGAAGGCCTTCAGGCCGGTGGGCGGGATGGCCCCCAGGCTCCACTCCAGGATAACCACGGCCGTGCGGCCGGCGTCCACGGGCGCCGCCGGCAGCGTCCAGCTCACCAGCCGCGGGGTCCGGTCCGAACCGGCGGCCCGGCCCCAGCGGGTCTGGGCGGGGAGGGGAGCAAAACGGAGCAGGCGGGTGGTGCCGAACCAGCGGTTCTCGGAGATGACCAGGCGGTCCCGGAGCAGCCCCTCCAGACCGCCCCCACCGGTGCCCCCCAGCGCCTGGTAAGCCGGGTACCAGACCTCAGTCTTCCGCCGGAAGGGAGGGTCCCCGGCGAAGGGGTTGGGCGGGTAGAGGAGCTTCGGGCGGGGCTCGGGCAGGTAGGCCAGAAAATACCCCACCTGCCAGGGGAAATCACAGACCACCAGGTCCTGGGGCCAGGCGGCCGCGGCCAGCCAGCTGGCCATGGGCCGGTAGTCCTCCAGGGGCCGGAGGTTTTCCCGGTACTCCCGGAGGATGGTGGGCAGGCCGGCGAGGGCCAGGCCGCCAACGAGGAGGCCGGCCGCCAAGGCCCGCAGGAGGCGGCGGCCCCCCAACGCCCCGGGGAGGGCCGATGCCGTCAGGGTGAGGAGAAGGGGCACGGTGGGGCTCTGGAGCCGGCCGTAGCCCCCGAAGGGGAATTTGAGCTGGAGAAGAAACCCGAGGCTCAGGGCCCCCAGAATCCCCGCCCACAGGAGGGCCGCCGGCCGTCCGGCCCGGGTGAGGGTGGCCGCGGCCCCCACCAGGAGCAGGGCAACCCCAACCGGCCCCTGGGGACAGGGGGCCCCGCACCCCTCCCCCACCCCCACCGTCCGGAGGTAGCCCGCGGCATACTCCGGGAGGCGCAGGACCTGGTACGATTCCCCCCGGCTCCCCGCCCCCTGAAGGAGGTCCGGGCCGGCCCAGACCACCCAGGGCAGGAACAGCAGGCCCGGCAGAACCACCGCCGGCCGCAGGCCCGGCCGGAAAAGGGCCAGCCCCGCGGCCGGGACCAGGGCAAAGAGGCCGAAGAAATAGTGGGTGTAAAGGCCGGCCAGCAGGGTAACTGCCACCAGCCGGCGGGATCTTCGGGCCTCGGGCGCCTGCCAGGCGCCTACCACCCCCAGGCCGAAGCCCAGGGCAAGGGCTGGAACCAGGGAGTACATGCGGGCCTCCCGGGCGTGGGACCAGAGAAACGGGTTGAAGGCCACGGCCAGGGCGGCCGGCAGGCCGCCGGCCGGCCCGCCGGCGAGGCGGCGCCCCAGGGCCCAGGCCAGCGGGACCTGAAGGACGCCAAAAAGGACCGAAAGATAGCGGGCCGAAAAGTCCCCAAAGCCGGCCCCGGCGGTCCAGACCTTGAACAGCAGGAAATAGAGGGGCGGGTGGGGTTCGGCGCCCCCGACCGAAACGGAGGCCCAGGGCAGGGTGGCAAAGTAGAGGGTGTAGCCCTCGTCGAACCAGAGGGGCTGAAAGTCCAGGCGGTACACCCTCGCCCCGAAGACCCCGAGGATCAGGGCCAGAACGGCCAGCCGTTCGGCGAACCTCATGCCTCGGCCGCGGCCGGGCCCCGCATCCGGACCCGGGGAACCCACTCGGGCCGGAACTCCCTGACCCCCTGGGGTCCCAGCTCCAGCAGTTTCTCCAGGCACCAGCGGGCCCGAACCCGCAGGTCGGCCACGTCCACCCCCTGGCAGACGGCCGGCAGGGGCTCCAGGCGCCGCAGGCCCCGCTCCAGCAGGCTGACGGCCCCCCGATAGTTGGCCCGGCGCAGGTGAAGGAAGCCGACCCCGACCTGAAGGATCCCCCGATAAAGCTCCCGGACCGGGCCGGCTTCCCGCCGCCAGATGATTTCCAGGGTCTCGTGGCACTCCCAGAACTGGCCGGCGTTAAACTGCCGGATGCCGGCCAGCAGCTCCGGGGGTGGGGGCTGGGCGCACTGGCACCTGAGCCGGGAAGCCTCGGCCTGGGGAAGGCTCATCCCGTCAGCGTCGGCGGGCAATTTCGGGGCGGACGGCCAGTTCCACCACCGTAACCCCGTCGCCCCCGGCCAACTCCTCGGCGGGTCGGAAACCGCTTACCAGCGGGTGGCGGCCGAGAAACTCCCGAACTGCCTGGCGAAGGGTCCCGGTACCCCGGCCGTGGACCACCCGCACCGATTCCAATCCGGCCAGGTAGGCCTCATCCAGGTAGCTCTCCAGACGCCCCAGGGCCTCATCCACGGTCAGGCCCCGCAGGTGGATTTCGGCGGGGGGTGGGGCGGCGGGTCCCGCCGCCACTTCCACCGGAGGGCCGGCCGGGACCCGGGCGTCGGCCGGCGTCAGCCGGGAGCGGGGTACTTCGACCCGCAACGGGCCGACGGCCACCACCGCCTTTTCCCCGGCCAGCTCCACCACCTGCCCCAACCCGAAGAGGCCCGGCACCCGCACCGGGTCGCCCGGCTTGAGCCGGTCCGCCGGGGGCGGGCCGCCGCGGCCCAGCTCCCGCATCCGGCGCCGAAGCTCCCGGAGCCGCCGCTGTCGCCCGGCGGGGTCGGCCGCCGTGGCCGCCGCCTCCGCCAGCAGCCGCTCGACCTCGGCCTCCGCCTGGCGCCGCACCTCGGCCAGGACTTCGGCCCGGGCCGCCTGAAGGGCCTGCCGTTCGGCCTCCAGCTCGGCTTCCTTCGCCCGGAGCCGTCCCAGCTCGGCCTCCAGCTGCCGACGAAGCCCTTCAAGGCGGCGCTTCTCGGCCTGCAGGGCCCCCAGGAGCCGGTCGGTTTCGGCCTCCCCCTCGGAGAGGTATTTTCGGGCCGCGTCCAGGATTTCGGCGTCCAGGCCCAGCCGGGCGGCGATGGCGAAGGCGTTGCTCCGGCCCGGAACGCCGATGGCCAGGCGGTAGGTGGGGGCCAGGGTTTCGGGGTCAAACTCGACGCTGGCGTTCTCCACCCCCGGGGTGGCCTGGGCGTAGACCTTCAAACTGTGGGCGTGGGAGGTGACGATGGTGGAAACCCGCCGGCGCACCAGGTGGTCCAGGATGGCCCGGGCCAGGGCCGCCCCCTCGGTGGGGTCGGTGCCGGCCCCCAGCTCATCCAGAAGAACCAGAGACCGGTCGGTGGCCCGGCCGAGAAAGCCGATGATGTTGGTCAGGTGGGAGCTGAAGGTGGAGAGGGACTGCTCGATGCTCTGCTCATCCCCGATGTCGGCGTAGATGCCGTCGAAGACGGGCAGGCATGAGCCGGCCTCCGCCGGTATGGGCAGGCCCGCCTGGGCCATCAGGGCCAGGAGGCCCACCGTCTTTAGGGTTACCGTCTTGCCGCCGGTGTTGGGGCCGGTGATGACCAGGGCGGTGAACTGGCCCCCGAGCCAGATGTCGATGGGGACCACCCGGCCGGTCAGGAGGGGATGCCGGGCGCCCGCCAGCTTTAAATAGGGCCGGGGCGCCGGAAGGTCCGGGTCAGGCCGGGCCTCCTCCCAGCGGACCAGGGCGGGTATCGTGCCCCGAAGGGCCTGCCCGAAGCGGGCCTTGGCCAGGGCCAGCTCGATTTCGGCCAGGCGGGCGACGTTCTCCCGCAGGGCCCCCCCAAGCCGCCCGATGCGGCCCGAGAGGCGGCGGAGAAGCCGCCCCACCTCCCGCTCCTCCTCGAGGCCCAGCTCCCGGTAAAGGTTGTTGAGTTCCACCACGGCCAGGGGCTCTACGAAAAGGGTGGCGCCCCGGGCCGAAACATCCTGAATCAGCCCTGGCACCGCCCCCCGCTGCTCCGCCCGGACCGGCACCACAAACCGGCCGTTCCGGAGGGTAATGACCCCCTCCTGGAGGGCCTGGCGGCCCACCGGCGACTCGATCAGCCCCTGGAGGGTCCGAGTGATCTGCTCCTGAACCTCCCGCCGCTGGGCCCGAAGCTGGGCCAGGCGCGGGCTGGCCTCATCCCGGACCTCGGCCCGGGGCCCGATGACCTGTTCGATCTGCCGCCGGAGCCCTTCCAGCCGGTGGATGCCGGCCGCGATGGCCGCAAGTCGCGGGTAGGCGGCCGCCCGGGCAGTAAGATCCTCCCGAACCCGTCGGCAGGCGGCCAGCGTCCGGACCACGTCCAGGAGGGCTGGGGGGTCCAGGACACCGCCCCGCTCGGCCCGCTCGATAACGGGCCGGATATCGGCCGCCTCCCCGATGTCGAATTCCGGCCGGACATCCAGCAGCCGGGTCGCCTCCCGCGTGAGCTCCAGGGCAGCCTCCGCCTCCCCGAAGTGGGGCGTCGGCCGGAGGCTCAGGGCCAGCTCCCGCGCCGGCGGGTAGGCGGTGTGGGCTGCCAGCCGCTCCCGGATTTTGGGAAACTCCAGGTTAGTGAGGCTTTTTTCATCCATTTCCCAGTTTGATTATAGCCCGGCCTTTGCCCGCCACCCGGGCGCGGTACAATAGGGCCGGTGGCTTCGGAAAAGCTCCTGGACCTCTTCCGCCTCGCCCGGGACTGCGGCATCCTGACGGCCTACCGGGACATCGCCGGCCGGCGGGTAAGGGCTACCCCCGACCGTCTCCTGGCGGCCCTCCGGGCCTTCGGCATCCCCATCGAAAGGCCTGAGGAGGCCGGAAGGTTCCTGCACGAGCGGCGGATCGGCCGCTGGCAGAGGCCCTTAGAGCCCGTTTACGTCGCCTGGGACGGCCGACCGCCGGCGGTCGCTTTCCGGGTGCCCCGTGGCCTGGATGCCGGCCGCCTGCGGCTGACCCTGGAGCTGGAAGGGGGCGAGGTCCGCCGCCTGGACATCGAGCTGGGGGCATGCCCGACCCTGGGGCGGGACCCCGACGGGACCCGGGTGGCCAAGGCCGTCGGGCTGCCGGGTCCCCTGCCCCTCGGCTACCACCGCCTCCGGGTGGAAGCCGGGCCCGGAACCGGGGCCGAAGCCCTGGTTATATCGGCCCCCCTTAAGGCCGCCCCCTTTTCCGGCCGGGGCTGGGGGGTCTTTCTGCCCCTCTACGCCCTGCGAACGGCCCGGAGCTGGGGAGTCGGGGATTTCACCGACCTTCGGGCCCTTGCCGACTGGGTGAGGGGGCTTGGGGGCCGGCTGGTAGGAATCCTGCCGGTTCTGGCCGCCTTTCTGGACGAGCCCTTTGAACCCAGCCCTTACGCCCCGGCCAGCCGCCTCTTCTGGAACGAGCTTTACGTGGACCCCACCGCCGCCCCGAACTTTGGCCAGTGCCCGGCCGCCCAGGCCCTGGCATCGGACCCGGGGTTCCGGGCTGCCCTCGAGGGGCTTAGGGCCGAGCCGCTGGTGGACTACCGGTGGGCCTACGGCCTCAAGGGCCGGGTTTTAAGGCTTTTGGCCGACGACTTTTTCGGCCGCCACCCCGACCACCCCGACTTTCGGGCCTTCCTGAGGGAGCGGCCCGACGTCGAAGATTACGCCCGCTTCCGGGCCGTTGGGGAGCGGCTTCGGACCGGGTGGGCGGGCTGGCCGGAACCCCTCCGCTCGGGGCGGGTCGGGCCGGGCGATTTTGCCGGGGAAGCCCTCCGCTATCACCTTTACGTCCAGTGGCTGGCCGACCGCCAGCTGGCGGCGGCTTCCGGCCACCTCTATTTAGACCTGCCCCTGGGGGTCCACCCGGACGGGTATGATGTCTGGCGTCACCGGGAGCTTTTCGCCCTCGGGACCCGGGCCGGGGCGCCCCCGGATATGTTTTTTACCGGCGGGCAGGACTGGGGCTTCCCGCCCCTTCATCCGGAGCGGCTTCGGGCCGCCGGCTACGCCTACTTTATCGCCGCCCTGCGCCACCACATGCGCCGGGCCGCCATGCTCCGGGTCGACCACGTGATGGCCTTTCACCGGCTCTACTGGCTGCCCCCCGGCATGGACCCCCGCAGCGGCGTTTACATCCGCTACCCGGCCGAGGAACTCTACGCCATTGTGGCTTTGGAGTCGGCCCGGAGCGGCTGCGGGGTGGTCGGGGAGAACCTGGGCACGGTGCCCCCCGAGGTGAATCCAGCCCTGGAACGGCACGGCCTGCTGGGCATGTACGTTCTGCAGTTCGAGCTTAGGGCCGACGGCTGGCCCAGGCCGCCGGCGCCGCACCACGTGGCCGGCCTGAACACCCACGACACCCCGACCTTTGCCGGTTTCTGGACGGGCCGGGATATCGCCGACCGACGGGAGCTGGGCCTTCTGGACGAAGCTCAGGCGGCGGCCGAGGCGGCCGTTCGGGAGCGGCTGCGGGCCAGGGTTCTGACTTTCCTGCGGGAAGCCGGACTCCTGGGCCGGGAAGACGCCGACCCCCGGGCGGTGCTCCGGGGCCTACTGGGGTTTCTGGGCCGGAGCGCGGCGGCCCTGGTGCTGGTCAGCCTGGAGGACCTTTGGCTCGAGGAGCGGCCCCAGAACGTGCCGGGAACCTCCTGGGAACGGCCCAACTGGCGCCGAAAGGCCAGGTATTCCCTGGAGGAATTCTCCAAAATGGATGAGGTCAGGGAAGTACTCGAAGACCTTAATAAAATCCGGAGCCTAAGCTAGCTTTTTTAGGTATAATCGAACAGCAACGCGCAAGGGGCCAGGATTTGCAGCCTTTTCCAGATCCCGACCCGTCCGCCGGGACGAAGCCGCGGGTCGGGCGTGGTGGTGCGGGGGGAGCCGAACGTGCTCCTCCCCGATAGGTCGGTCGTCTCACCGGTTACCGTCGGCCGGGACGGGGAACCGGACTTCCTGAATAGGGCCCTCGAATCGGCCGGCCGGGGATTGGGGCAGGTCGTTCTGATCACCGGCGAAGCCGGGCTGGGCAAGAGCCGGCTCGTGGCGGAAGTGGGCCGTCGGGCCCTTGGGCGCGGCTTCGTCGGCTTCCGGAGCTACTGCTTCGAGGCCGATGTGGCCTTCCCCTTCGCCCCGGTAATCGACGGTCTGCGGGCCTGCTTCTACGAGCGAAGCCCCGGCGAACTCGCCAGGCTGGTCGGGCCCCTGGGGGTGGAACTGGTAAAGCTGGCCCCGGAGCTGGGCCTGATTTTGCCGAACGTCCGCCCCAGTCCGCCCCTCGAGCCCCAGGCCCAAACCCGCCGCCTCTTTGAGGTGCTCCTCCGGTTTCTGGGTCAGCTGGCCGGCGACCGGCCCCTCCTGGCCGTCTTCGAGGACCTCCACTGGGCCGACGGCGTAAGCCTCGATTTTCTCCATTTTCTGGCCCGGCGGGTTCAGACCCGGCCGGTTCTCGTTCTCCTCAGCTTCCGGCTGGGTGAGGCCGCCAGGCTGGCCGATTTTCTCGGCCGGCTCAACCGGGAGCGGCCGGCCGCCGAGCTGGTACTTCAGCCGCTGGGTTCCGCCGACGTGGACCGGATGGTCCGGGCCATCCTGGGGAGCTCCCAGCGGGTTCCCCCGGACGTCTTAGGCCTGCTCTACCGGCTGACCGAGGGCAACCGTTCTGCAACTCATGGACAAATGTCTCACGACACCGTCCCGGCTGCTTCCTGCTTCGGCGACCAAACTTGACATAAGCTGTAAACTTGACATAAGTTGTGAAACAACTTATGTCAAGTTTGTCAAGTTTGACCGGGCGCCAAAGGCACCTTCGGCGCCCGTTCCGCCGCCAGAGGAGACTTGACATAACCTGTCATGCAGGTTATGTCAAGTCTGGCGTAACTTCCCGGGGAACTCCCGGTAGGGCCGCTTAGGACGGCCAGCCCGTATTGTTCCAGATTCCGCGCCGCATTTAAGTCCCGAAACTTAACATAACGCGCTAGGCGCGTTATGTTAAGTTTGCCCACACGCCCCACAGCGAAAGACCCGGCAAAAGAGGTGAAGCTCGGGACCTACCCACCCGCACGTTGAGCACTGCCGGGTCGAGGGAAAGTTCCGCGGCGCCACGATGAGCCGTGACCCGTACCATCCGGTCTTGTACGCCAGCATCCGCCGGAACATTCCCCGGCGGCCACGCCGCCCGCCACCGAACGGGAAAGCCTCCCCCGCCCAAGACC
>JBHOQU010000016.1:0-20512 GCA_042408785.1 Dehalococcoidia bacterium
CAGCCCCGCATCTCCAACCATCTGGCCTGCCTGCGCTGGTGCGGGTTCGTGGCCACCCGCCGGCAGGGCCAGCGGATCTACTACCGGCTCGCCGACCCCAACCTCGAAAAGATCCTGGACCTGGCCCAGGATTCCCTGGCCAGCAACGCCGAGTGGGTCCTGACCTGCACCCGCGCCTAGCGCCTGCCCGAGCCAGGCGCCCTCCCGCCCGGAAGGCTGGCTAAATATCCAGGTTGCGGACGTTTTTGGCCTGGGCCTGGATGAAGTGTTTGCGGGGGGCAACCGCCTCCCCCATCAGGATCTCAAAGATCTTGTCGGCCTCGACCGCGTCCTCGATGGTCACCTGAAGCAGCGTCCGCTTCTGGGGGTCCATGGTGGTCTCCCACAGCTGCTCCGGGTTCATCTCCCCCAGGCCCTTGTAGCGCTGGATGGTCAGGTTCTTGTTCCCTAGCTTCTTGACCAGCTCGTCCTTCTCGGCGTCGCTGTAGGCGTAGTAAACCCTGTTCCCCTGCTGAATCCGATAGAGGGGCGGCTGGGCAATGTAGAGGTGGCCCTTTTCGATGACCTCCGGCATGTACCGGAAAAAGAACGTCAGAAGCAGTGTCCGAATATGACTCCCGTCGACATCAGCATCTGTCATAATTATGATGCGACCATATCTCAATTTTGAGATATCAAAGCGGCCGCTGATTCCGGCCCCCAGGGCCGTAATTATCGCCTTAATCTCCTCGTTGCCCAGGATTTTATCTTCCCGGGCCTTCTCCACGTTTAAAATCTTGCCCCGCAGCGGCAGGATCGCCTGGAACCGCCGGTCCCGGGCCTGCTTGGCGCTGCCCCCGGCGCTGTCCCCCTCCACGATGTAAAGCTCGGCCCGGGCCGGGTCCCGCTCGGTGCAGTCGGCCAGTTTGCCGGGCAGGGTTGCACCCTCCAGGGCCGACTTTCGGACCACCAGCTCCCGGGCCCGCCGGGCCGCCTCCCGGGCCCGGGCCGTGGTGAGGGCCTTCTCGATGATGCGCCGGGCGTCCGCGGGGTTCTCCTCAAAGAAGGCTATGAGCCCCTCGTAGACGGCCGCCTCCACCTGGCTTTTCACCTCGGCGTTGCCCAGCTTGGCCTTGGTCTGCCCCTCAAACTGGGGCTCGGTAAGCTTGACGCTTACCACGGCCGTAAGGCCCTCCCGGACGTCGTCGCCGGTCAGGTTCGGGTCGTCGTCTTTGAGCAGCTTCGCCTTGCGGGCATACTCGTTCACGGCCCGGGTCAGGCCCGACCGGAAGCCGGTCAGGTGGGTACCGCCGTCCACGGTGTTGATGCAGTTGGCAAACGTAAAAACCGACTCGGCGTAGCCCTCGTTGTACTGGAGGGCAACCTCGATCTGGGTGCCGTTGACCTCTTTGAAGATATAGGCCGGCTTCGGGTGAATAACCTTGCGGGTCCGGTTTAAGTAGCGGAGAAAGCTTAAGACCCCGCCCTCAAAGTAAAACGTAAGCTCCCGGTCCGACCGCTCATCCCGCAGGGTTATCTTAAGCCCCTTAACCAGGAAGGCCAGCTCCCGGAGCCGCTGGGCGATGGTGTCGAAGTTATACTCAATCTTGCCGAAGACCTGCTTGTCCGGCAGGAAGGTTACGGTCGTGCCCCGCTCGGCGGTGGAGCCCACCTCCTCCACCGGGGTGGTGGGCACGCCCCGCCGGTACTCCTGCCGGTAGACCCGGCCGTCCCGGCGGACCTCGGCCCGGAGCCACTCGGAGAGGGCGTTCACCACCGAGGCCCCCACCCCGTGGAGGCCGCCCGAAACCTTATAGGAGCGGCCGTCAAATTTTCCGCCGGCGTGGAGCACCGTCATCACCGTTTCCAGGGCCGATTTGCCTGTCTTCGGGTGGGGCTCCACCGGGATGCCCCGGCCGTTGTCCTGGACGCTCACCTTCAGGTCCTTGTGGATGGTGACCACAATCCGGTCGCAGAAGCCGGCCATCGCCTCATCCACGGCGTTGTCGACGATCTCGTAGATGAGGTGATGCAGGCCCCGCTGGTCGGTGCTGCCGATGTACATGCCGGGCCGGCGGCGGACCGCCTCAAGCCCCTCAAGAACCTGGATGTCGGCGGCGGTGTAGGTGTTCTCGACTTTTGCCTCAGCCAAGGCGAACCTCCTGCTTGCGGCCGGACCGGTCCAGGTAAAAGGCCATAACCCCCAGAATCAGCCCTGAAATGACCGCGGCATTGCCGGCGGCCGCCAAGAGAACCCCGGCCCAGCCGACCATAAGGGCATTCCAGATAATGGACATCCCCAGCGAGATCAAGTAAAAGAGCAAAATCAGGCCCATCGCCGACCAGAAGTTGCGGCGAACCAGGCCGACGCTGGCCTTTATCGCCTCCACCGGGCCCAGGTCCGAAACGAACATGGCCGGGTGCACGAAGAAAAGATAGATATTCGCCCAGATGAGGACGATGGCCCAGAGCCAGATCACCGCCTCGGCCAGGGCCGGGCTGACCAGGTTAAGGACCGTAACGGCGATAAAGACCGGCACGCCGGTGACGGTGAACCCGGCCAGACCCAGCAACACCAGCACGATGAGCCGCCCCCAGCCCCGAAGGGCCAGGGCGGCAAAGCCCGCCGGCCTCAAGCCCTCGCCCCGCACCGCGCTGGCCAGGCCGCCCAGGTAGACCGAGGCCAGCAGAAGCCCGGCCAGACCCAGCCCCAGCAGGAGCCCCAGGGCGAGGGGCCAGCTTTCGACCGCAATGGTGGGCGCCGGCCAGGGGGCCGGTATCGGCCGGAATCCGACGACGGTGGGCACCTGCCACCAGGTTATGACCCCCAGCAAGTTAACCGAGCCGAGATGTTCGGCCACCTCCCGCCAGGTCTGGGCGGCGTCGGCGGCGCCCTCGGCCGCAAACCTTGCCGAGAGCCGGGATATATCCTCGAACGCCCGAACCACAAGCGGCCTGGGGGAGAGCCGGGGGCCGAGCCAGAGCAGGATATCGACGGCGACCGGGATAAGGGCCCACCCGAAGGACCGACCGAGCGCACCGAACCCGGCCGACAGGGCATCGATAACGCTCATCCGTTTTATTTTAACACAGCCTAAGCGCCCGGCTCTTTGGCGACCCCTGAAAACGGGGCTTTCCAGTTACTTTTCACGCCTACTGAGACGTAACAGCCAGTCTTTTTGTTGGGCGCACGGCCGTGGGCCCCGACCGCCTGATTACCCCCCGGCGCTAGCTTAAAATGAGAGGACAACAGAACCCTGTTTTGTAAAATTGTTACAGGCCCATGACCTTACTGTCCAATGCCGCAGCCGCCGGGTTTATCCTTAGCCTGTGGTTCGGTTGCTACCTGGCCTCCCGAAGGCCTCGCCTGGCGACCGACCGGGTGGCCATACTGTTACTGCTGACCCTAGCCGGGTGGTTTCTGCACAATGTCCTCTGTTTGCATGTTCCGGCGATTGAAGCCGCGTTCCTTTGGCGGCGGATGCTGGGCTGGCTCTTCATACCTGCCCTGGCTTTCTGGTATCACCTGACCTCGCTAGCAGTACCGAATACACCACCCATTAAATGGTTGCGGGTGACCGTCTACCTATGGGCCCTTTTGCTGGCCGCTGCCTGGGTGTTCGCACCCTGGACTTTCCTTACAACCTCGCTGTTTCCCCTGGAACTTCTGTACCCCGTGGCCGTCTTCAGTTTTGCCGCAGGATTCCTGGGGCTCGCCAATCTGATTCGGGCTAGCAGGCTGCCTAGCCGCAACGCAGAATTTGCGCGGAGCGTTTTGTTCCTCAGTGCCCTGGCCCTATCAGGGGGCCTCCTGTGGCCCTTGGCTACGGATCTGCTTGGGCTTCCCATCTCCCCGGGGCACGTTTGGGGTCTTGGTCAGCTGCTTATTACGGTTGGGGTTGCCGGCCTCGGCTACAGTTTTGTAGGTCGGGTTCAGGCTCAGACCGGGGTCGACCTCCGCCGGGACCTTGCCCACCGCTTTATTACCAGCGTTACAATAGTCGGCCTCTACCTGGCGACCCTCGCCATGCTATTTACCCTTGCCAGGCAGCTCGGATTTGACCCCCTTGCCTTAAGCCTAGTGGGGGTTGCCGGCCTGGCAATTGCCACTCACCTTCTCGCGGACCTTGCCCACGCCTTCTGGGACCGGTTGGTCTTTAAAAAGTGGGCCGGCTTTACCAGTCAGATGCGCTGGCTGGCCCGGGAGATTCCCCTGCGACCCTCCTCTGCAGAGCTTCTCAAGCCTATTCTTCAAGAGATTCGGGAAGTCTTAAATACCGAGTGGGTTGCCCTGGCAACGGGTGATGCGGACCAGCTGGTAGTTCTCGCCGCAACAGACCCTAAACTGGTGGGCAAGCCAGCCGATGGGTTGCTGACCCGGGGTGCTGTTTGGGCAGAACCAGCGGTTGGTCGTCACGGCCAGGTTGGCCTCCTTGTCCTCGGCTTACGGCAGAGCCTGCCGCGCGATTTTCCAGACGTGCGCCGCCTCCGCGCCGTTGCCGGGCAGGTCGCGGACCTGCTGGCGATAACCGCCCGCCAGGAGCTGGCGACCTCCCACCTGAGGCGATTCACCCAAGAGATTCACAGTCAGCAAGATCTGGAGGCCGAGGTTCGCCAGCAAATCCTTGCCACCATTGAAGAGCTGCGGTTAGTCCGGTGCGAAGCCGACCTTAACCTTCTGCGGCAACTGGTTCACGCCTTCAGTTCGGCAGACCGCCTCCAGCGGTTGTTAGTAGACCACTCGACCGGAGCTGACGGTGAAACCCGACCTGCTCAGGTTCGGCGGATCCGAGAGGCCCTTGAAAAAGCCGCCGAATCCTTAAAACCGGCTACACCCTTGCCCCCCATCGAAAGCTTAAGGGACCGGGGCCTGGCCCAAAAGCGCCTTAGGCGGCTCCCGGTCGCGGTGGCCGACTACTACACCCTGAAACTGATCATGGACGGCTACACCCACGAGGCCGTCGCCGAGCTGCTCGGCGTCTCACCGCGTCAAGTCCGCAACTATCTAGAAAGGGCCTTGCGCCGACTCCAGGCTAACCTGGCGTCGGTTTTAGACGAAAACTTCCGCTAAATTTCCGGAGTAATTCCCGACCTATTCCTTGAACGTCTGGATTCAAGTCTGCTTTATCACAGACTGGAGGAGGGAAGATGAAACAGGTTTCCAGGCGACAGGCCCTAAAACTCCTCGGGACCGGGCTGGCCCTGTCGACGGCAAGCTGCCTACCTGGCGGCCAGCAAACTCACGCCCCACCAACCCCTGCAACCCCGCCCCCATCGCCGACTGCGGCCCAGCAGTACACGTCAGTAGCCCCGCCCGGCGAGAGGCGGGTCCTTTCGGCGAATCCGCCCAACTACGAGAGCCCCCTCCACCTGGTCAAAGGGTTTTTCACGCCCACACCCCTGCACTTCGTCCGAACCCACGACCCGGTGCCCCGGATTAAACTTGAGGAGTGGCGACTTCGGGTCGAGGGTAACGCGGTAGAGCGGGCCGTTGAGCTAACCTTCGACGACCTCCTTAAGCTGCCGAGCCGCTCGGTAATCTGCTTCATCGAGTGTGCCGGCAACGGCCGTTCGTTCTTTGCCGACCTTTTGGGCAGACCGGCCGAGGGCGGCCAGTGGCGGCTCGGCGCCATTAGCGTGTCGGAGTGGACCGGCGTCCCCCTGGCGGCAGTGCTGGAGCTGGCCGGATTAAAACCTGACGCACGCGACGTTCTTATCGAAGGCCTTGATCAGCTTAAGATAAACAGGCCGATACCCATCGAAAAAGCCCTGGACCCAAACACCATTCTGGCCTACGCCATGAACGGTGGCGACATTCCGCCGGACCACGGCTACCCGGTCCGGGCCGTCGTGCCCGGATGGGTGGGCATAAACAGCATCAAATGGGTGGGGCGCATCGAAGTCTCCAATCAACCCATCAAAGTTGCAACCAACACTACCAGTTATATTCTGGACGGCCCTGACTACCCGGATAAGCCTCCCCTTACAACCCAGAATGTAAAAAGCGCCGTTGCCCTTCCGTGGGATGCGACCTTGCCGGCTGGCCGACACTTAATCCGCGGGTTTGCTTGGTCCGGCCAGGGCCGCATCGTTAAGGTCGAATACTCCCTTGACGAAGGCAGGACCTGGAACCAGGCAAATATCCGGGAGCCAGTTCTGCCCTTGGCCTGGGTTCGTTGGGAGTTTAGCTGGGACGCCAGACCGGGCAAGTATACCATCCGGGCTCGGGCCACCGATGAAAAAGGCAATACCCAGCCGGACACGGTGCCCTGGAACCGGCTGGGTTATCTTTTCAACGCGGTGGTACCCCACCCGGTCACGGTGACCTGATGGCCCGCGGCCCGCGGATTGTGCTCCTAACGATGGCCTTTGCCGTCAGCGTCTGGGGTGTCCTGGCAGCCTGCACCGGGGCTCAGACCGGGTCAACCGCCGACGCCAGCCAGCTCTTCAGCCGCAACTGTGCCCGTTGCCACGGGCCCTCCGGCGAAGGAGGCATCGGTCCAAGGATTATCGGCCCCGGGCACAACCTGGCGAAATTTCGGAACGGCCAGCTCCTTTTTGAATTCATTAAAAGTTCCATGCCGCAAGATGCCCCGGGCAGTCTTAAGACCGAAGAATACCACCAGCTAACCGTGTATATCCTGAGGGCCAACGGCTACCTTAAAGCCGAAGAGACACCCCCGCCAGAGCGGCTGGCTGAAATTTCGCTCGATTAGCCTTGCCTAGTTGGGGCCGGCGACGGTGAAGGACCAGGTGTGGGTCTGGCCGTTGGCGGCAATCCCCACCGTGTAGGTCACCCCCGCCTGCAGGGGGGCCCGCGGTATCAAAACCACCGCGCTCCGGGCGGCCAGCACCGCCCGGGCCAGGCTCTCAAAGGCCGGATTCGGGTTGGTGTAACTGGTCTGGTCGAAAACGCAGTGCTCCAGGGGCACCCCGTTGGCGGCGAAATAACTGCCTGAAACCCGGGGCACCACATTGCCCGGGCCCAGCTGCAAGATTACGGGCAGTCCCGAAGGGGCCGAATATCCCGGGCAGGCCGTCAGCGGGTTGGGAAGCTCATCGCCCCGGTAGTGGGTGAGGGCCACCACCGCCCCGTCGGTGGGCCACTTCACCGGATACGGCGCCGACCCGACCAGTTCGTAACTGCGGCCCCGGATTATGTCCAGGGTCGCGCCGGTAAGGGTTCCGCCGGGTTCCCGGTAACTGCCGTAACCCACCTGGGCCAGGAGCGGGTCGACGATTCCCAGGGCGTGGAAGGGCGCCTGCATCCAGCTGTCCACCGCAAACCTGTCGGCCGGAGCCGTGGTGGCGCCCAGGACGACATTGCCGTTTCGGCCACACGCGTCCCCGGCGGGGCTGTACCAGGGGTTGGCCGGGTCCTCGGCGTGGGTGGCGAACCGGTTCAGCACGATGTAGCGGGCGTGGTAAAAACAGCCTTCGCTCCAGGCCGGGTTTTCGGTCACGGCCGGCAGGCCGGCGGCGGCCCGGTAGTAGTTAAGATAGGCCAGCCACTCCGGCTGGGCGGTTTGGGCCGGCGGGGCCGGCGGATTAACCTCGGTCCCGGCGGCCCGGGAAGTGATGGGCAGGTAAACCCGGCTCTGGACACCCCCCGCAGCCGCCCCACCGGCCGGGGCCGGCTGCGGGCTCAGCACCCCCCAGGCCAGGGCCGCAACAACGGTCAGGCCAATAAAACCCAGTCCCCTTCGCATGCTTCGCTCCTGCCAACTCCGCTTCAGGGTTGCCGGAGAAGGGCGCCAAAAGCGCCCCCGGCACCCAGTCCGGCTTCACACCCAGTTTACCCCGCCGAATCCCCGCCGGTCAGGTACAATGGTACTGGCCGGCTCGGCTTGGTCGGCACCCCGGCCCCACGCCCCGCCCCGAACCCGGGCCAGGTCTGACTGTTTTTCACTGCCAAAAAGCCGATCAAAGTACTAAAGGACAGGCCGGCTGGTTGTGTGCCGGGTTGCGATGGCTTAAAATAAAGCGTGAAAAAACGGCCATGAGCTCCCAGTTGCCGGTCATGACCCGCTCGCCGGCGGAGTATCTCGGGATACCGGTCGGCGAAGACCGGGTTTTGGCCGACTGGCCCCAGGTCGTCGACTATTTCCGATACCTGGCCAGCGTCGCCCCCTGCATTCGGGTGCGGGAGCTGGGCCGCTCGACGGAGGGCAACCCCTTCATCGTCGCCATCATCTCGTCGGAGCAGAACCTCAACCGCCTTGACCACTACCGCTGGATTCAGCAGCGGCTGGCCGACCCCCGGGGGCTCGACCCGGCCGACGCCGAACATCTCATCGCCGAAGGCCGCGCCGTCGTCCTGATGACCTGCGGAATCCACGCCACCGAGGTCGGCTCGACCCAGCTGGCCGTGGAGCTGGCCTACGAGCTGGCCGCCGGCACTGACCCCCGGGCAAAGGAGGTCCTCGAAAACGTAATCCTGCTGCTGGTGCCCTCCTTAAACCCCGACGGCCTCAACCTGGTGGTCGACTGGTACCGCCGAACCCTGGACACCCCATATGAGGGGACCAGCCCGCCGCAGCTTTACCACAAGTACTGCGGCCACGACAACAACCGCGACTGGTTCATGTTCACCCAGGTCGAGACCCGCCTCACCGTCGAGCACCTGCACAACGCCTGGCACCCCCACATCGTCTACGACCTCCACCAGATGGCCGTAAACGGCCCCCGGATGTTCCTGCCGCCCTACATCGACCCCATCGACCCGAACGTCGACCCCATCCTCATCCAGGAGATCAACGCCCTGGGAATGGCCATGGCGGCCGAACTTACCGCTCAGGGCAAGGCCGGGGTGGTAACCAACGTGATTTTCGACGCCTGGTCCCCCTCCCGGGCCTACCAGCACTACCACGGGGGCGTCCGGATTTTAAGCGAGGCCGCCAGCTGCCGGATCGCCAGCCCGGTAACGGTCAAATTCGAGGAGCTTGCCGAGATCCTGGGTTTCGACCCGAAGGTCGCCGCCTGGAACCACCCCCTGGTCTGGCCCGGGGGAACCTGGCGGCTCCGGGACGTAATGGACTACCAGAAGGTCGCCACCTACGCCCTCCTAACCCACGCCGCCCGCAACCGCCGGGAATGGGTCCGGAACTTCTACCTGGTCAGCAAGCGGGCCGTCGAGCGAACCGACCCGCCCTACGCCTTTGTCATTCCCCCCGACCAGCACGACCCGATCCTTGCCTTTGAGCTTTTAGAAACTTTGGAGTTTGGGCAGGTGGAGATTTACCGGGCCAGGGCCCCCTTCGAGGCCGACCGGACCACCTACCCGGCCGGAACCTGGGTCATCCCCCTGGCCCAGCCCTACGGGGCTTTCGCCAAAACCATGCTGGAGGCCCAGCGCTACCCGGACCTGCGGCAGTACCCCGGCGGCCCCCCGAAGCCCCCCTACGACCTGCCGGCCCACTCCCTGCCCCTCCAGTTCGGGGTGAACGTCGTCCAGGTGGAGGGCCGCTTCGAGGCCGAACTGCAGCGGGTGGAGAAGGTCACCAGGCCGGTCGGTTGCATTAAAGGGGGTCCGGCGACCCGGGGCTACCTCCTGCCGGCGGCCGTCAAGGCCACCGCCGTCGCCATCAACCGGCTGCTGGCCGAAGGTTTCCGGGTCTGGCGCACCCGCCGGCCGGTGGTGGTGGACGGGGAAGAGCTGCCCCCCGGAACCTGGGTGGTGCTCCAGGCCCCGGGCCTGGAGCAGTTTCTGCCCCCGCTTATCTCCGAGCTCGGCCTCACCGTCCACGCCCTGGACGCCGCCCTGGACGTCGAGGGCTACGAGGTCCGGCCGCCCCGCCTTGGGGTCTACCGCTCCTGGCGGCCCACCACCGACGAGGGCTGGACCCGCTTCGTGCTGGAGAAATACGGCTTCCCGTACCGGACCCTCCTTGACCAGGACATCCGGCGGGGCCGGCTCCGCAACGACTTCGACGCCGTCATTCTGCCCTCCCAGTCGGCCCGGGGAATCCTTCAGGGCAACTCCCCCCGGGAGTACCCGCCCGAGTACTGCGGCGGCCTAGGCGAGCCGGGGATGGCGGCCCTGCGGGAGTTCGTTGCCGCCGGCGGAACCCTCATCGCCCTGGACCGGGCCTGCGACGCCGTCATCCAGGCCCTCTGGCTTCCGGTCAGGAACGTCCTCCAGGGGGTCAAACTGGATCGCTTCTACTGCCCCGGGTCCATTCTGCGGATCCTGGTCGACCCGACCCACCCGGTGGCCTACGGCTACCGGCGGGAGGAGGCCGGAATGTTCGTTAACAGCCCGGCCTTCGAGGTCCAGCAGGGGACGGTGGTCGCCCACTACCCCTTCGCCAACCCCCTCCTGGCCGGCTGGATCCTCGGCCCCGAACACCTTTACAACCGGGCCGCCATCGTCGAGGTACCCCTGGGCAAGGGGCGGGTTATCCTGCTGGGCCTGCCGGTCCAGTTCCGGGCCCAGGCCCGGGGAACATACAATTTTCTGTTCAACAGCATTTACCGGGCCACCTCGGTACCGGCCGTTATCCACTGATGGAGCAGCCGCCCCCACCCCGTCCACCCACCGGCGCGCCCTTTGCCGAGCACGAGCTCATCATGCTCTTCGACCGGCAGGGCCGCCGCTACCCCGTCCGGCTCAAGGCCGGGGGCCGCTTCGACTTCGCCCGGGGCAGCGTTCCCCACGACCGCATCATCGGCCGGCCGGAAGGGACCGTGGTCTACTCCTCCGAGGCCGAGCCCCTGGTAGCGGTCCGGCCCCGCCTGGCCGACTACGTGCTGAAAATGCCCCGGCGCACCCAGATCATCTACCCGAAGGACCTCGGCCCCATCCTGGTCTGGGCCGACATCTTCCCCGGGGCCCGGGTCCTCGAGGCCGGCATCGGCTCCGGGGCCCTTACGTTGGCCCTCCTGCGGGCGGTGGGGCCTTCCGGCCTGGTGGTGGCCTACGAGACCCGCCCCGAATTTCTGAACCTGGCCCTCCGCAACATCGGCGACTTCCTGGGCACACCCCCGAACCTGGTCACCCGCCTGGCCAACGTCTACGACGGGATCGAGGAGACCGACCTGGACCGGGTCCTGCTGGACGTGCCTGAGCCCTGGCGGGCCATTCCCCACGCGGCCCGGGCCCTCCGGCCGGGGGGCATAATCATGGTCTACCTGCCCACCACCATCCAGGTCCACCAGGCCGTCATGGCCCTGGTGGAACACCCCGACTTCGGCCTCATCGAGGCCTTCGAAACCCTGCACCGCCCCTGGGACATAAGCGCCGTAAGCATGCGGCCGGCCCACCGGATGGTGGCCCACACCGGGTTTATCATCACCGCCCGCCGGGTCCTCGGCCCGATACCCGATAAGCGGGGCACCCTCCCGGGCGAACCCCCGTAAGCGGCCGAATTTTTACAAAACTCTTGCCGATCTTTTACCGAATTCTTACCCATAGCCCGGGCTTTGGGGCTAATATTTTTGTGGAACAAAAATACAGGGTCAGAAAAACCAGCGCCTGGGTCCTTCTGAGGTTTGCCTGCCCTCCTTTCACTCCGGGCCCCAGCGTCCCCACTCCTCTGCGCCACCGGTCCCCGACCAGGGACCGGTGGTTATTTTTTTGCCGGTGGGGGTGGGGGCAATCAGGAAGACCCAAAGGTCCCAGATGATGTGGCTTACCACCAGCGGGGCCAGCCGGCGCTGCAGCAGGTACTGTCCGGACCAGAAAAGCCCCGCCACCCCCGCTGCCCCGATCAGGGTTAGGTTGGCCGTTACGGCGTGGGCCCCGGCGTAGAGGGCCGCCCCCAGCAGGGCCGCGGTGGCCGGGGGGTAGCGGCGGGCCAGGGCCTCCACCACGAACCCCCGCCAGAAGGCCTCCTCAGCCGGGGCGATCACCCCGGCCAGCAGGGCGGCGATTACCGGGCGGGGTGCCTCCTCCCGGAGGCGGTAAATGGCCCGGATCTCCGCCTCGCCCCGGGGCATGAGCCGGCGGCTCAGCCGGTCGCCGGCCTGAAAGATGGCGTAGAGGAGGGCGGCCGAAAGAAGGCCGGCGGCCAGGTCCGAGGGGGTTGGGGGCCCGGGCCGGGTCTGGCGGCGGCTCAGGGAAAGCAAACCCAGGCCGCCGGTGGCCAGGGCCATCCGGACCCAGAATCCCGGCCGCCGGCCCCGGAAGGCGAAGGCGAAGGCCGCCGCCCCGGCCCCCAGGCCGAGGGCCAGCTCCTTCGGGTTGTAGCTAGCGCCCATTAGCCACGGCCGCCAGGAGGAGGCCGGCGATGAGCAGCAGGCCGAAGATGAGATGCAGCCGGGCCGTTTGCAGGTCGATCATGGCGATGGCCCGCATCTGCCCGGCGGCCCCCAGCTGGGCCCGGTGGAGCAGGCCGAAGCCCACGGGCAGGCTGAGCAGGGTAAGCAGGGTGTAAGGGGGCAGGAGCCTGAGCATCACCCCGAACCCGACGCAGAGATAGGCCGCCAGGATGAGGCCGACGTAAACATAGTGGGCCCGCCGCCACCCGAGCCGGTGGGAGAGGGTCCTTGCCCCCGAGCGGATATCCTCGCTGATGTCCCGCCACTCGTTCCCGTGGAGGATGGCCGCCACCAGGAAGCCGATGGGCACCGAAACCAGCAGGGCCAGCAGGCTCGGCTCGCCGGTCACCGCCAGGTAGGTCCCGAAGACCATCAGGGGTCCCATCAGGACGAAGACCAGGGGCACCCCCAGGGCCCGGAACTTGTACTCGAAGGGCGGGGCGGTGTAGAAATACCCCCCGGCCAGGCCGACCAGGCCGAGGATGAGCAGGGGCAGGCCCCGCACGGCCACCAGGTAGAGGCCCACCAGGACGGCCAGGGCAAAGGCCGAAAAGGCCACCGTAAAGGCCTCCTTCTCCGTAAGGACCCCCTTAAGCAAGGCGTGGGACGCCCGGGGCGACGTTATCTGGTCGACCCCTTTCCGAACATCGTAGATCTCATTTATAACGTTGGTCCCGGCCTGAAGGGCCAGGCCCCCCAGGAGGGAGGCCGCAAAGAGGGGCAGGTTGAAGCGGCCGTCCAGCAGGGCCAGCATTCCCCCGGCCGTTATCGGTATGAACGAGGCGGTGAAGGCGAAGGGCCGCAGGATCTCCCAGACGCCGGCGGCCTTGCGGCGCGCCCGCTCCGGCAGGGAAAGCTCCTCGGCCGGCGGCCCCGCCGGCACCCCCACCCCGGCGAAGACCACGGCCCCGGCTGGCTCGGCCTCGAGCCGGGGCGCCCGGCTGTAGATGGCGGCCGCCTCCAGCACCAGGCGGGTCTGCTCCTCGGACTGGACGATGGGCTGGAGGATGGGCAGGTCCATCCCGGCCCGGTGATACTGCCAGGCCCGGCGGGCCACATCTTCCGGGGTTCCGCAGAGGATGAAGGCATCCAGCAGCTCATCGGGGATAAGCTCGGCGGCCCGGTGGTAGTCCTCGGCCCGCCAGGCGGCCGCAACCTGGTCCCGCAGCTCCGGCGGAAAACCGGCCCGGCGCAGGGAAAGGTTGCTCAGCACCGAGACCATGTAAATAACGAACGGCTCCCGTTTAGCCCGGTTGAGGGCGGCCCGACGGCTCTCGTCGATGAGGCAGAGCAGGTAGCCGGCAAACTGGATCTGCTCCATGCCGCGGCCGGCGGCCCGGGCCGCCGCCTCAATCCGCCGGCGAATCTGGACGATGGCCTGGACCGACTCGGCCGGCCGGGCCAGGTAGCCGTCGGCCTTCTGGCCGCAGAGCTCCAGAAACCGGGGCTGGTAGCCGGCGATGTAGATGGGGATGTGGTGGGGCGGCGGGAACATGGGCTGGAGGGGCGGGACGTTGGGGTTGAACACCAGGCGGCGTCCGGCCCAGAGCTCCCGCAGGATGTCGATGCACTCGCTCACCTTCGCCACGCTGTCCCCGTAGTCGATCCCCATCTGGGCCAGCCGGAGGGGAAGGCCGCTACCCAGGGCCAGGATGAACCGGCCGGGGGCCAGGTCGTCCAGGGCCGAGAAAGTCATGGCCAGGACCACCGGGTGGCGGGTGTAGGGGTTGAGGGCCCCGGCCCCGATTTTGATGTCGGGGACCTCGGCGGCAATGGCCGCCAGGAAGGTAACGGCATCCCGCTCGAAGTAGCTGTCGTGAACCCAGACCGAATCGAGGCCCAGGTCGGCGGCCTGACGGGCATATTCGACGGCCTTGCGCACCTCGCCCCGGGCGGCGAGTCCCAGTCCGACCCTGCGGATAACGCCCTCCACGGCAGTCTACCTCCCGACAAAAGGCTAGGATAATTTTACAGCAGGTCTTCGGGCCGGCTGGCCCGAAAGACCGGCAGGGCTTTTGGCGGACGGCAGCATCGGGCTACACGGCCGTGCACCCCTACAAGGTCGGCGGGTAACACGAAGTTGGAGCTGTCCGGCCGGCATCTCCGCAGGCATTATGGGGTAAAATCCCGCCGAACCGCAGGTGGCCGCCTTGGAGGCGGCCGTAAACAAGCTTAATGAGGCCCTGATTCAGACGGTCGGGCTTTTAAAGGACCTGGCCGCGGCCCCCGCCGACTCCCAGCGGCAGACGGCCCAGACCCGAACCGAAGGCGAGCTGGCCGAGCTGATAAAGCAGGTGCGGGAGCTTACCGCGCTGCTGGGCAGGGTGCAGGAGCGCCTCGAGGGCGAAACCGGCCGCCGCGATGGGGAACGGTATGAACCACAGGTTGCCCTTAAGGCCGCTCAGCTCTTCGGCTTCGGCTGAGGCGGAAATCCGGCCGCCCGGCCGGAGGTCCTGGACCGGGTGAACAGCCTCCTTGACCGGGCCGGCCTTTCGCCCGACGACGAGGCCAACCCGAACCTTTCCGACCTCCTCTGGTGGCCCGAAGCCGCCCCTGATACGGTTATAGTGGTCGAGGCTTAATAAAGCCTCGACCCGACGGACGTGGTCCGGGCCCACCGCCGGACCGAAACCTTAAAGACCGCCGGTCTTAAGGCGGCTCCGGTTGTCGTCGGCAGGTGCCGGCCGACGAGGGCCCGGGAGCCGGCAGCCCGGCCGGGCGTCGAACGGTACATCCAGGGCCAAGGGCCTTCCCAGGGCCTCGAAATAACCATTATTCGGCCAGCCGGGCTTTAGTAAGACCGGCGGCCAGGGGAACCGGCGAGTCGGACCTCGGCCGGGCGTATCTGAACTTAAAGGTCAGCCGGTTCCAGCCGCGGGTAAGCGCCTCGGCCGGGAGCCGGGCCGAGACCCGGGTCGGCCGGCAGTCGTTAAAAGCCTGCGTCAAAACCGGCCGTCCGTTGAGCCCCAGCTCCAGGGTCTGCGTCTCGCCCGGGACGCAGTTGGGGAAGGCCTCCAAATCCAGCCTGGGCGCCGGACCCGTCCACCAGAAGAACGCCGTGGCCTCCCGGTCGACGGCCCACCGGCCCCACCCCTCCCGAATCCACCAGCCCCTGTCGAAGAGCAGGTCGAACCGGCGCTCCGCCTCGGCCGGGGGCTGGAGCTCAAAGGCGCAGACCGGCAAGAGCCACCTGCTGGGGGCCGCCGGCTCGAAGCACCGGACAAACCGCAGGTTCGGCGACCGCCCGGCCCGGGCGTACATCAGCCGGTCCACCTCATCCCCCACCTCCACCAGCAGAAACCGGACGTTGAGGCCGTAAAGCACACCGACCGTGTCGTTGAAGGCGGCGTCGCTTTCGGCCAGACCCCGCCACAGGGCATCGTAATAGGCCGGCTGATAGGAGGCATACCCGTTCGCCATCGGGACTCCCCGAACTAGGGCCGACCAGAGGTGGGGCGCCCGGGTCACCGGGCCGTGGCCCCCAATCATCAGGGCCGCCCCCTGGTCCTTGCGGGCCGCAAGCCAGTCGTAAACCGGGTGAATCTCGGGCAGGGCCACCCAGCTGACGACGGGCCCGGGCAGCAGCTCGGCCAGCCACGCCAGCCCGAGGACCAGGCCCCAGCGCCGGGGAACTTCGCCCAGCACCCGGGCGGCGGCCAGGTAAAAGATCAGGCCGGCCGGGATAAGCAGTCGGGCCATCGCCCGAACCCCTTCGCCCAGGGGAACGGCCGCAACCCAGACGAAGGCCGGCAGGGGAAGCCCCCGCAGGACCCATTCGGGCGGCCCAGTGGCGAACACCGCCGGCTTTAAAGCCTGCCCCAGCTCCCAGAGGGCCTGGTTGACCGGCCGGAAGAGGCCGATGTCCACGACCTGCCCCCCGACCATCGCCAGGGGGCCAAAAGCCAGCCCCAGGAAAACGGCGGCCGCCCCAAGGAGGGGCCGGAAGGGCCCCCCAAGGACCCGGAAACGGGCGAGGCCCAGGCCCAGCAGAACCCAGACCGTAAGGCCCAGGGTGCCCAGCTTGCCCTCCAGGTTCGGCGGCAACTGGTAGTCGACAGTCCGGGCGACCGCCCCGCCCGCCAGCAGGTTAAAGGGCGAGGGCAGGATAAGAAAATCGGGGCTTACCCCGCTCTGAAAGGTGTAGGCCAAGCCGCCTACCGGCTGCCAGAAGCCCCCGGTCAGGGCGGCCGCCACCGCCGCCCCGTAGGGCCCGACCAGGGCCAGGGTCACGGCCAGCCCGGCCCCCAGGGGCCGGAGGGCCCGGCGGCAGGCCCAGGCCAGGGCCGCCCAGGTGATGAGCCAGACCCAGCCGAAGTAGGGGTGAAGGAGCACCGTCAGGGCCCAGGCCACCCCTGCCCCCAGCCAGGGAACCCGGCCGGCCTTTTCAGCCCGGGCGCACCGAACCGCAAAATATACGGCCCAGGGCAGGGCGGCGCTGCCGAAGAGCATGTGATAGTGGCCCTCGATCCCAAGCCTGAAGGCTAAAAACGTGTAACCGATGGCGGCCAGGAGGGCCGGGGTTGGCGCAACCCCAAGGCCGGCCGCAAGCTTGAGGGTACCGAAGAAGGCGACAACGTGGGACCCCATCTGGCTCAGGTTCAGCAGGAGGGGTGCGGGAACCAGCCGGCAGAAGGGCAGAAGGGCCCCCACCGCCCCGACCTGGGCGTAAATCAAAAGCGGGTAGCCGGTGGGGTAGTAGTTAAGCTCAATGGTGCCGGTGGGCCGGCGGCAGAGGTAACCGATGATGCCGGCCACCTCCAGGCTGTCCCAGTCGTCGGGGAGCTGGGAGTTGAGGTCGACCCGGTGAAAAATTAAAACCAGGCAAAGGGCCAGGACGATAGTTTCAAGCAGAAACCGGGTTTTTAAGCTCAATTTATCCGCCCCGGCCGACCGATGTGGGACTGGCCTGGCCGGCTCCCGGCGGATTGTAGCATGAAGGCTACGGGTAGCTATAGTTAGGGGGGAAGTAGAGATAGCCGGCGGCGGTCCGGGCCGGCTGCTGGAGGCGGGAGCGTAGGATGGCCTGGATGGCGCTCAGGTCGGCCTCGCTTATGGACCGCTCCAGCCGGTAGCGGCCGGTGAGGGCGATCAGCCGGTCGTTAAGGCGCCGGACCTCCGCCGCCGAAAGGTACTGCCCCCGGCGGAGCTTTTCGCCGAAGTTGAGCTCGGGGTCCTTGAGGGCCGTAAGCCAGGCGACGAAGAACCCACCCGCATGCTCTTCGCCGTAGGTTTCCCAGTACTGCTGGTAGGCGTGAACGGTCTCCCGGGCGGCCGCGGCCGGGTCGAAGGCGGCCGGGCGCCGCTCATAGTAGGGGAGGGGCAGGTCGTAGCGTTCCAGCAGGTGCCGCCACGTCAGGGTGGCAAAGGTTTCGGCCACCGCCTCGTTAAGCTCCCGGGCCTGCCCGAGGCCCAGGCCGCTGCGGCGGGCCCGGTAGTTCTCGATGTTGTGGCGGGCGTGGCCGATTTCGTGGAACAGAATCTCTAAGCTTACCGGACCCGTAATCACCGGGGCGTTTATGACGGTGGAGCCACCGGGCCCCGGCACGGCAAATCCGGCCACATCGGGCCGGCCCCGGATCAGGTTGAAATCCTGCCCCGGGTAGAGCCGGACGGTTATCAGGTTCTGGGGAAAGGGCTCGCCCAGAACCTCCTCCCAGAGGGCCGCCACCGTCGGGGCGACCTGCCCGAAGTCCTCAATGGGGGCGGCGGCAAACCGCTCCAGGTCCCGCTGGATATAGGCGGCATCGACCCGGGGAACCGGGGTGGGGGTTGGGGGCGGCGGCGGAAGGGTCGGGGTCGGCACCGGGGTAAGGGCCTGTCCCAGGTAGCCCGGGGGCAGCGGATTGGCCGTCGGGGCCGGGCGGGGCGATTCGGTCCCGGATTGGGCCGTTCGCCCCTGGGGTAGGAACCGACAGCCGGTCCCCACCGCCGCCAGCAGGGCCAGCACGCAGCAGAAAATCAGGACCCGGACCAGGTCCGACCGGGGCCGACGGGTACCGGGAGCGGCCATCACTTTACACCTTACAGTTTAGCCCAACGAGACGGACCCCGCCACGGGCAGGTATAATTGATTAATTGAATCGCAAAACCAGACAATGTGGAGGTGAAGTCCGATGGCCCAGGAGGCCCCGGTTCAGGAGCCTTTCAAGCGGCTGAATGTTGAGGAGGCCCGCCGGCTGATCGAGTCGGGCGAGTACGAGGTTATCGACGTTCGGGAGCCGGATGAGTACGCCCGGGAGCACATCCCCGGGGTGAAGCTGGTGCCCCTCCGCCAGTTTCTGGCCAATCCCCAGAAATACATCACCCGGGACAAGGTGATCTTCGTCTGCCAGGTCGGCCAGCGGAGCGCGGTGGCGGCCGAGATGGCCGCGGCCATCGGGGTGTCCGAGGTTATCAACCTGGAGGGGGGTACCGAGGCCTGGCGCAACAAGGGCTACCCCATCGAGCGCTAAACTTGTAGGGTATCGACCACCTGACGGATTTCGTCCTCGGTGTTGTAAAAGTGGGGCGAGACCCGGGTATAGGGCCTGCCGGTCCGGTCGTACCGCAGGGAGACGATAACCCGGGCGGCGGTGAGCTTCCGGTAGGCCCCGAGGGGGTCGGGAGGCGCAAAACTCACGATGGCCGACCGGTGCTTCGGCCCAAAATCCGAGAGCACCCGGTAGCCGGCGGCCTTAAGTTGTTCCACCAGAAAATCGGCCAGCCTTAGGACCCGCCGCTCAATATTCTCGGGTCCCAGCCCGTTAAAGAGCCGCACAACCGCCCCCAGCCCGGCGATTCCGGGCCGGTTAACCTGGGCGGTGTAAAAACGGTCGGCGGTGGGGAGCAGTTTAAGGTCGTAGGCCAGGAACGTTTCGGGGCTGAATCCGACAACGCTGTTGGCCCCCACCACCGGCGGCTCAAGTTCGGGGATAAGCTCCTTGCGGACGTAAAAAGGGCCGATTCCGGGCGGTCCCATCAGAAACTTGGTGGCGGCCGCTGCCAGGATATCCACCTGCTCGGCCTTTACGTCTATCCGCAGGGCCCCGAGGGCCTGCATGGCATCCACGACGAAGTAAATTCTCCGTTCCCGGCAGAACCGGCCCAGGGCCGCCAGGTCGGCCCGGAACCCCGAGAGAAACTGCACGGCACTTACGCTCACCACCCGGGTCCGGGAATCGGCGGCAGCCGCTACCATTTCGGGGGTCAGGCCGCCCGCCGGGGCCGGCAGGATTTTGACTTTTACCCCCCGCTTTTTCTGAAGCATAAGCCAGGGGTAGACGTTGGCGGGGTACTCCTGGTCGCAGATAATGACGTTGTCCCCCCGGCGGAGGGGCAGGGACCAGGCCGCCAGGCTTATGCCGGTGCTGGTGGTGGGGATAAAGGTTACCTCTTCCGGGTCGGCATTGATGAGCCGGGCCAGCTCCCGGCGGGCCTGCTCTTTAATTTCGAGGAGCTCGGCCTCGTACTTGGGACCCAGCCGGTGCTTTTGCAGAAAGTCGGTCATGGCTTCTACGGCCGGGGTGGGAAGGGGGGTAAAGGCGGCGTGGTTAAGGTAGGTGTACTCCCGGGTTACGGGGAACCAGTCGGCCCGGGCCCTGACAACGGCCTCCACGTCGAAAGCCGAAAGCTGCGCCATCGCTTTCCTCCTTTGCCCGCATTTTAAAGGAGGCCCGCATTGCCGTCAACGTGGTGGCAAAGTCCATAACACCCCAATTCCCAGCGCCCCGAACTGGGCCCGCCGGGCGACGATGGGCGACTGCCGGGCCACGTCGTTGCCGGCCGGGATGATCCGGAGGGTAATCCCCTCTTTGTGGGCCATCGCATTGCCGATGGAGAGGGCCTGACTGTAACCGGCAGACCCCACATCGTGACTTCCTCCCACCCTTAAAAGGGTGGGCTTCCCCTTTCATCGAAGGAAGCTTACGCGGATATAGGGATTGCTCCCTAATATCCGCGCAGCGGCTTCCCTCTCCGACCAGTCCGGCCCTACGGCCACAAGCCCCTTCCTTAGAACGACCAGGGAAGAGTTGTGGTCTCTGTCGCAGACATGGCCGCAGTCACACTCAATTATCCTGTCCGATAAGGAGAGCGTATGCCGTTTTCCACAGGCGAAGCACTCTTGAGTGGTAGGTTCAAACCTCCCCACGGTGATAGGCGTCTCAAGGCTGGTCCTCAACCTTGACTTCAGTCCGCCACCTGCCGAAGGGTGCCGCCCAACCCTTAACGTAGTCGTCCTGGAACACCACCTTGCCGTAGAGCCTGAGGAAGGCCAGGACCTTGTTCTGGGCATCTT
>JBHOQU010000062.1:0-26934 GCA_042408785.1 Dehalococcoidia bacterium
GACCATGGTCCATGCCGTCCACAGCTGTGGCATTTTAGACGGCGACCAGATCATCTACGGGGGCGAGGCCTGCGGCTACGTGGTAACCTTTGAAAACGGCTTTAAGCTTTACCATGCCGGGGACACCGCCGTTTTTAAGGACATGGAGCTTATCGGCAAGCTTTATGCGCCGGACCTAGCCCTGCTGCCCATCGGGGACCACTTTACCATGTCGCCCCGGGAGGCGGCGGAGGCTATCAGGCTTTTGGGGGTGAAGGCGGTCATTCCCATGCATTTTGGGACGTTTCCGGTGCTAACGGGGACGCCGGCCGCCCTGCGGGAGCTTACTTCGGACATCCCCGGCCTGGAAATCATCGAGCTCAAGCCCGGCCAGACCCTGGCCGGCTGAATCGGGAGGGGGAGCCATGGCCCTGGAGATCCTGACCGAAATGGTGGAGTTCCCGGTGAACGGGGGGACCTGCCCCGGCTACCTGGCCCGCCCGGCGGGTGGAACCCACCCCGGTGTGGTGGTTATTCAAGAGTGGTGGGGGCTTGAGGAGCACATCAAGGACGTGGCCCGCCGCTTCGCCCGGGAGGGCTTTGTGACCCTGGCCCCCGACCTCTATCACGGGAAGGTAACCAGCGAGCCGGACGAGGCCCGCAAGCTCGCCATGGAGCTGGACCGGCAGCGGGCCCTGCTGGAGATCCGCCGGGCGGTGGCCTATTTGAAGGCCCACCCCGACGTCGCCCCGAAGAAGGTTGGGGTTATCGGCTTCTGCATGGGGGGCGGCCTGGCCCTCCTCACCGCCATCCACGAGCCGGAGCTGGACGCGGCCGTCGTCTTCTACGGCCGCAACCCGGAGCCCATCGACCTGGTGGCCCAGATCCGGTGCCCCCTGCTGGGAATCTACGGCGAGGCCGACCAGGGAATTCCCCCCAGCGAGGTGGAGAGGCTGGGGGAAGCCCTCAAGAAATACGGCAAGCAGTTCGAGCTGCACATCTATCCCGGGGCACCCCACGCCTTCTTCAACGACACCAGGCCCCACATTTACCGACCGGAGGCCGCGGCCGACGCCTGGGCCAAAACACTGGCCTTCTTCCGGCGGCATCTGGTGGGGGAGCCGGCCGCCGTCTAGGCGGGAACCAGCTCCAACAAGGTTGCCTCCGGCGGACAGCCCAGCCGGAAGGGCAGGCTCCGGGAGCTCCCCAGGCCGGGGCTGATGTGGATGTACCCGGTCCGGGTCTGGAGCAGGCCCACCGCATCCCCGGCCGGCCGCCGGGCCCCGACGGCAATGGTCCCCACCAGGGGCAGCCGGATCTGGCCGCCGTGGGTGTGGCCGGCCAGCACCAGGGGAATGCCGGCCCGTTCGGCCGCCGGCAGAATGGTGGGACTGTGGGCCAGCAGGATGCGGAACTCGTCGGCCGGCACCCCGCTAAGGGCCCGGGCCAGGTCGTCGAAGCCCAGGTGGTTGTCGTCGACGCCGAGGACCCAGAAGCGGACCCCGTTATAGATTACCGGCCGGGCCTCATTCACCAGGAGGCAGGTTCGGCCTTTTAAGAGCAGGCGGCCGATGTGGGGCAGGCCGGTGGTGCTGACCAGCTCGGGGTCCCGGTCCTCCACCCCCGTCAGCGAAAACCGGATGGTCCGCAGCAGGGAAATTGTCCGGCGGGCGCTCCGCCGGAACCGGTCGTGGTTCCCCAGGACGGCGAACGTCCCCAGCGGCGCCTGAAAATGGCCGACCAGCTCGGCGGCCAGCCGGGCCTCGGCCTCGTCATCGTCGTCGACGAAGTCCCCGGTCATGGCCACCAGGTCGGCCTCCACCGAACGGAAGGCCAGAATCCCCTTGAAACGGCGCCAGTCCTTCCGGGTGATGTGGAAGTCCGAGAGGTGGAGGACCCGCAGGCCCGCAAGCTCCGGGGGCAGGCCCCGCAGGGGAACGGTGCGCCGCCGCAGCCGCCACCGGTAGGGCTCGACCCGGGTCGAATAATAGAGGGCCGAAACCCCCACCAGGATCAGGGTGGCCAGGGTAACCGCCGGTCCGACCAATTCGGCGATGGCTGCTGTTTCTCCAGCCTGGAGTATATCCGATAATTGATCATACCAGACCGACGGCCCGGGCCGTGTTAGCCGGCGGCCGCCTCAGGACTGCCCCGCAGGTCATCGATGAGCGCCGAGGCCTCCCGCCGGGAAAGTTCAGCCAGGCCCTTGCCGAACCGCTCCCGGGCCAGCCCTTCCAGCTGCTCCTCGGAGAACTGGTGGCGGGCCCGGCCGATGGCCCGGATCGCCCGGATCTGGGCCTCCGTTGCCGCCGCACCTGCGGTGGTCCCCTCCTCGGCCGTGGGCCGAGCCGAGGCCGGCCGGGACGGGCGCGGGGCCTTGGGCTCAACGGGCTCGGCCTCCTCGGCCAGCTCCTCCAGGGCCGCCACCCCGACGTTCACCGCGTCCCGCAGGGCCCGGGCCTTCGCCCGGGTCTCGGCCATTCGGATCAGGTGCATCCGCATCTGGGGCGGCACATTTTCGGGGGAGGCGTCCCCGATGCCGGAGAAGACCCCCTTGCTGGTCTCTACCACGGCCTGGCAGATGGCCGTGTAGCCGTTGTCGGGGCCGGGAATCTGGAGCAGCTGGGTTGTTATCGACTTCAGCCCCTGCCGGTGGGCCTCATCCAGCAGCCCGGCGTACAGGACAAAAGTGCGACCGCCGCGCTCGACCATGAACTCTCGCTTCACCGCAGAACCTCCTTAATTAGCACATTTGTACGACTAATTATCGCAGGGGACGGCCCAGCTGTCAAGGGTGGTCGCGCCCCGCTCTCGCCTGAGCTGGCCTCCGTCCTTAGGGGGGCTGGCCCCGGCTGCCGTCCCGGGTGGTCGGACCCG
The DNA here is from genome assembly GCA_042408785.1 of Dehalococcoidia bacterium. GTDB lineage: Bacteria > Chloroflexota > Dehalococcoidia > JAUQQI01 > JAUQQI01 > JAUQQI01. The sequence goes on from JBHOQU010000062.1 coordinate 2,857, forward strand.
GGTCGCTGACCGAAAGGATTTGGGGGTCCGACCGAAACGCTGCCCAGGCAGCAAGCCCGGCCACCAGCCGTCGGTTCTCAGACCGGCGGAGCACGGCGACCCGAATGTATTGGGGCAGGCCGAAGGAAGTGCAGTCCCGAACGGCGATACCGTGGCTTTCCAGCAGGAACCGGGCGCAAGCGGCCCCGTTGCCGGTCCTGACCAGTAGGAAGTTGGCCGCCGAGTCCGACACCCAGAACCCCAGCTTCTCCAGGGCCCGGCGGAGCTCTCGACGCCGCCGGCCGATCTTGGCCCGACAGACCCCCATGAACCCAGCGGCCCGGGTAAAAATGAACTCCCCGGCCGCCTGCGCCAGGGTGTTCACAGCCCAGGGCGGCTGGTAGGCCCAGATGCGTCGGATGAGGGCGGCCGGTCCCAGCAGGTAGCCCAGCCGCAGGCCGGCCAGGCCGAAATCCTTGGTCAGGGACCGCAGGAGCAACACCCGCCCGGTAGCCAGGAGGAGTTCAGAGGCCCAGGGCGATTCGACGAAGGACCCGAAGGACTCATCGATTACCAGGACCCCGGTGTCTGCCGCGAGGAGGGCCTCAAAGAACCGCTGGGGTAGGTAGATCCCCGTCGGGTTGCCGGGGTTGGCCACCCAGGTGAGGTTAGGCCGGAGCCGGGCCGCCAGCTCCAAAAGTTCTTCCGGGTCAGGAACAAACCCTGTCTCCGCCGGGGCTTGATAGACGGAGACTTGGCTCCCGCTCAGGGTCGAGGCGTAAGCGTACTCCCCGAAGGCCGGCCCCACCACCAGGGTCCGGTGGCCGGGGCCCAGAAGGGCCCGGGCAATAGTAAAGATAAGCTCAGTGGCCCCGTTGCCCACCAGCACCTGGTCGGGGTCCAGGCGGTGGGCGGCGGCGATGAGGCCGGCCAGCCGGCCCGCCCAGGGATCCGGGTAGTGCCTCGGGTCGGCGGCCGGCAACGCCCGGCGGAGGCCGGGGGGCGGGGCGTAGGGGTTAATGCTGGCGCTGAAGTCGATGACCCCCGACCGCAGCAGTTCGGTACGGGCCCCGCCGTGGACGGGCCGCCCCGGCCAGAGCTGTCCGGCGCCCAGCCGCCCCAGGTCAGCCATGGTTTACCAGGCCCTTGGTGAATATTCGGTATGTCCGGTAGGGCCTTACGCCGAAGTTTTCGACGATGTTGCGCATCGGCAGGTTAGTTTCCAGCACCCACGAGACCTCCATTTCCTCAAAGCCGAGCCGGAGGGCATTCTCCACCACCCGGTGGACCATCAGGACGGCCACCCCGCTCTGCTGATACGCCGGCTTTACCCCGAAGGCGATCACCCGCACCCGCTTGAGGCTGCGCCGAACCTTCACCTCCCAGATGAAACGCAACAGTCCCCATGGCGTCAGCCGCCCGTTCAGCCGCCTCAGCACGGGGTTGTAGTCGGGGACGGCGATCAGGACTCCCACCGTCTCCGGCCGGGACCCGTCTTCCGGAAGCCTCTCGGCAAAGAGGATCAATTCGGGTACGAGCACGGGCCGGAGGCTCGCCGCCATCCGCTTGAGTTCGGCCTCGGTGATGGGTTGAAATCCCCAGTTCTCGCCCCACGCCGCCGGGTATATCTCGTGGGCAAAGGTCCGGATCTCGGCCTCGAGGCGTCCCATATTCACCGGCCGCAGACGCACCCGACCCCGCTCCGCCAGCCGCTCCGCCACTCCCACCAGCCGGACCCAGCGGGGGTTCGCCAGTTCGGCCCTGGTGGCCAGGTAGGCGTAAAGGTCCACGGCTTTGGCGTAGCCGCACGCCTCGGCCAGCCGGGGGTAATAGGGCGGGTTGTAGGGCATCAGAAAACTCGGCATCCCCTCCCCCGCCACCAGCCAGCCCACCAGTTCGTTCATCGAGGGTGAGACGGGCCCATAAACGGTGTCGAACCCCCAGCCCCGGAGCCGCCGTTCGGCCGCCCCGAAGAGGGCCCGCGCAACCTCAGGGTCGGCCACGGCCTCGAAGAACCCGAAAAAGCCGTCATTACGGCCGTGGTAGCGGTTGTGAAGGTCGTTACGGATGGCGGCGATGCGTCCCACGACCCGGCCGTCGGCGTAAGCCAGGAAGGGCACCACCTCACCGTATTCCCAAAAGGGGTGGCGCCCGCCCACCAGGGCCACCTCGTCGGCCTCCAGGGGCGGCACCCAGTTGGGGTCGTCCCGGTAGACGTGCCGGGGGAAACGCACAAACTCCCGGCGCAGCTGCTCGGACCGGGCCTCAATAACCTCCACGGCCACGGCTCAGCCGGTTTCGGCCGGACGTCAGTCCAGGTATTTGTAGGCCACCAGGGGCAGAAACTCCACGAAATCCGGCCGGAGGATCACTTCCTCCAGCAGGACCCTCGCCGCCAGCTCGAACTTGCTTTCGGCCCAGCCGTCGCTTCCCAGCTCCAGCCGGATCTGGTCCAGCTCCTCCCGAAAGACCTGCCGGACCAGCTCCTCGGTAACCGGCCGGCCGTCCTTCAGGGTCGCCCGGTGGCGCAGCCACTGCTGGACCTGGGCCCGGGAGATTTCGACCGTGGCGGTGTCCTCCATCAGGTAGTTGATGGAGGCCGCCCCGGTGCCCCGCAACCAGGACTCCAGGTACCGCACCCCGACGTTCACGTTGGTGCGCAGGCCCCCTTCGGTGATATCCCCTTCAGGCACCTTCAGGAGGTCGGCCGCGGTGACATTAAGCCCCTCGTGGATCACGTGGCGCTGGTCCGGTCCCGGCATCCGCTGTTCGAACATCTCCCGGACCACCGGCACCAGCCACGGGTGGGCAACCCACGTGCCGTCAAAGCCCTGGGAGATCTCCCGGTCCTTGTCCTCCCGCACCTTGGCGATATTGCGCTCGTTGATTTCGGGGTCCCGGGCCGGAATCTGGGCGGCCATCCCCCCGATGGCATGGGCCCCCCGCCGGTGGCAGGTGTTCACCAGCAGGAGGGCCAGCGACCTCAGGAAGTGCTTGTCCATGGTCACCTGGGCCCGGTCAGGAAAGACATACTCGGGGAAGTTGAAGAACTTCTTGATGAAGCTGAAAATGTAGTCCCAGCGGCCGAAGTTAAGCCCGACCGAGTGGTCCCGGAGCTCGTAGAGGATCTCCTCCATCTCGAAGGCGGCCAGGATCGTCTCGATAAGGACGGTGGCCTTCACCGTTCCCCGCCGGATTCCCAGCAGGTCCTGAGCCCGGTTGAAGACATCGTTCCACAGCCGGGCTTCCAGGTGGTTTTCCAGCTTGGGGATGTAAAAATAGGGCCCGGTCCCCTTGGCGATGAGCTTGCGGGCGTTGTGGTAGAAGAAGAGGCCGAAATCGAACAGGGAGGCCGACACCGGCTCCCCATCGACCAGGACGTGTTTCTCCTCGAGGTGCCAGCCCCGGGGGCGAACCATAAGGACGGCCGTCTTCTCGGCCAGCCGGTAGAGCCGCCCGTCGGGACTTAAATACTCGATGGTGCCGTCCACCGCGTCCCGCAGGTTGATCTGCCCCTCGACGGTCCCGGCCCAGGTCGGGGAGAAGGCGTCCTCGAAGTCGGCCATGTAGACGTCGGCGCCCGAGTTGAGGGCGTTAATGATCATCTTCCGGTCAACCGGGCCTGTGATCTCCACCCACCGCCGGCGGAGGTCCGGCGGCTCGGGGGCCACCTGCCAGTCGGCCCGGCGAATCTCCGCCGTTTCGGGTAGAAAGTCCGGCAGCTTGCCGGCGTTTATCTCGGCCTGGATCTCGGCCCGCCGTTGCAGGAGGCGTTTCCGGGTGGGGTTGAACTCCCGGTGGAGGACGGCCACGAACCGGAGGGCGTCGGGGCTCAGGATTTCGGCGTAGGCCGGGGTAACCCGCCCCTGAACGACGACCCCGTTCGACTCCAGCTGGCGGTTAAGTTCGTCCCGAATATCTGCAACCTCTGACATCTTGCCCCCTCCTTTCGGTGGGTATTGGCCAAGGGAAGTCTAACCGGCCCCCCGGGCCGGGCGCAAACCGCCCCTATTCCAGGCCGCCTAAGTAGGCGGCCTGAACCTGCGGGTCCCGGGCCAGCTGGGCGGCCGGTCCCTCCAGGACGATCCGCCCCGTCTCAATCACGTAGCCCCGGTGGGCCACCTGCAGGGCCATGTGGGCGTTCTGTTCCACCAGCAGGATGGTGGTGCCCTCCTCATTAAGGCGCCGGAGCACGTCGAAAATGGTCTCCACCAGGACCGGCGCCAGGCCCATGGAAGGCTCGTCCAAGAGCATGATCTTGGGCCCCATCATCAGGGCCCGGGCGATGGCCAGCATCTGCTGTTCACCGCCCGACAGGGTACCCCCCGGCTGGTCCTGCCGCTCATAAAGCCGTGGGAAGAGCTCGAAAACGGCCTTCAGCCGGCGCTGAACCTCATTGGGGTCCCGAACCAGGTAGGCGCCCATCTCGAGGTTCTCCAGGACCGTAAGCCGCGGAAATATCCGGCGGCCTTCGGGGACGTGGCCTACCCCGAGGGCGGCGATTTCGTGGGGCGGCAGCCGGGTGATGTCCCGGCCCTCCAGCAGTACCTGGCCCTGCCGCGGCTTGACCAGCCCCGAGATGGTCCGCAGGGTGGTGGTCTTGCCGGCCCCGTTGGCCCCGATGAGGGTTACGATCTCCCCCGGCCGGACCACGAGGGATACCCCTTTTAGGGCGTGGATGTGGCCGTAGTAGGTGTGAACATCCCGGAGCTCCAGGACGGGCCGGGCCACGGTGGCGGCCGCGGCCCGGAGGTCGCTAATCGGCTGAACCAAGGGCGGCACCCCTTCCCAGGTAGGCTTCGATGACCTTCGGGTCGCGTCGGACCACGGCCGGCGGTCCCTCGGCGATCTTTTCGCCGTAATCGAGGACGGTCACCCGCTCCGAAATGCCCATGACCACCCGCATCTGGTGCTCGATGAGCACCACCGTGATCCCGAGCTCGTCCCGGAGCCGGCGGATGAGCTGGGTGGTCTCGGCCATCTCCTGCGGGTTCATCCCGGCCGTAGGCTCGTCCAGCAGGATAAGCTTCGGCCTGGCGGCAAGGGCCCTGGCAAACTCCACCTTGCGCTGCTCACCGTAGGGCAGGTTCTTGGCCAGCTCGTTGGGGTCTGCCCTGAGGCCGACGAACCTGAAAAGGCGGAAGGCCTCCTCCACGAGGGCCCGCTCCTCCTGCAGAAAGGACCGGGACCGGGCCAGCACCTGGACGACGTTGGCCCTGATGCGGGTATGCATCCCCACCAGGATATTTTCCAGAACCGTCATGTTCTGGAAAAGGCGAATGTTCTGAAAGGTCCGGCTGATTCCCCGGGCGGCGACCTGGTCGGGCCTCAGGCCGTCGATGCGCCGGCCCTCGAACCACACCTCGCCCCCGTCGGGTTTGTAAAACCCGCTGATGACGTTAAAAAGGGTCGTTTTCCCCGCCCCGTTGGGACCGATGATGCTCACGATGCGGCCCCGTTCCACCCCAAAGTCCACGGCGTTTACGGCCACCAGCCCCCCGAAACGCTTCGTGACCCCGCGGCACTCCAGCAGCAGCTCAGCCATCGGCCCCACCTCCCCCCGTTGGGGCCAGGGCGGGGGCTGCCTCCGGCCGCCGTTCCGCCAGCTCGAGCCGGTGGCGCCGCTCGGGGATGACCCCCTGGGGCCGCAGGATGCTCATGATTATCAGGAGTACCCCGAAGACGAGCCGCTCGTACTTGGCGGGGTCCAGCTGGGTGGGCCACCGGGAGAGGGGGTAGTTGAGGATGGGGATCACCGCGTCGGTGGCCCGCAGCTGATTTAACAGGAGCGAAAGCCCCTTAAGAACCTGAAGGTTCAGGATCGTAACTATCGTGGCACCCACAATGGCCCCGGGGAGGCTACCCATGCCCCCGACGATAACCATCGCCAGCACGCCGATGGATTCCATGAACGTAAAGCTTTCGGGGTTTATAAAATACTGCTTGGCCCCGAAGATCATTCCCATCGCCCCGGCAAAGGAGGCCCCGGCCGCAAAGGCCGCCAGCTTCATCCGAACCAGCGGAATTCCCATCGCCTGGGCCGCCAGCTCATCCTCCCGGATCGCCGTCCAGGCCCGGCCCACCCAGGAGTTTTCCAGCCGCCGGGTGATGACGACGGCAAAGCCCACCACCAGCAGGACCAGGAAGTAGAAATACAGGGCGTAAAGGGTTGCGTCGTCCACGCTTATTCCCAATGCGGTGAGGGCCGGCTTGAAGAAGAGGGGCGGCCGCTGGATGGCCCGAATACCCTGAGGTCCGTTGGTCAGGTTGATGGGCTTGTCCAGGTTGTTCACCACCACCCGGATGACTTCCCCGAAGGCCAGGGTAACGATGGCCAGGTAGTCGCCCCGCAACCGTAGAACGGGCAGGCCCAGCAGGATCCCGGTCATGGCCGCGACCCCCACTGCTACCAGAAGGAAGGGGAAGAACCAGACCGGGGCCAGGGGAAAGATGTCGGTGTTAAAGGCGATATTGGCCTGGTTAGAGCCGACTATAGCCCACAGGTAGGCACCGACGGCGTAGAAGGCCACGTAGCCCAGGTCCAGCAGGCCGGCAAAGCCCACCACAATGTTGAGACCCAGGGCCAGGGCCGCGAAGATCCCCACCTGGGTGGCCACCTCGAGAAGAAAGGTGTTCTGGACGCCCATTACGGGCAGGAGGAAGATAAGGATGACGAGGCCCAGGGCGAGCTTCAGGTTCGGGCCGATGGGGGCGTAGTAAAGCACCAGGAGCGAGCCTAAGAAGGCAACGAAGCCCAGGGCCAGGAGCAGGGAGTAACCCAGGACCTGCCGCAGGCCCGGTCCCGACAGCCACAGGGTTATGAGGGTGGCAACAAAGATGTATGCCCCCACGGCCAGCATGGGCCGCAGGTTCCGGACGGCCCCTTTGGGTGGCATCTTCGGCCCCGCCATGGTCCTTACGCCCGCTGGGCGACAACCTCCCCGAGGAGGCCGGTCGGTCGGAAGATGAGGATGATGATTAGGATTGCGAAGGCGAAAATGTCCTTATATTCCGAGCCGAAGGCCCCGCCGGTGAACTGCGAAAGGTAGGCCCCCGCAAAGGCCTCGAGGATCCCCAACACCAGGCCGCCGAGCATGGCCCCGGTGATATTGCCGATGCCGCCCAGGACGGCCGCCGTGAACGCCTTGATCCCCGGGATGAAACCAACGTAGGGGTCGATCCGGCCGACCCGGATGCCGAACAGGACCCCGGTGGCCCCACCCAGGGCCCCACCGATCAAGAAAGTTAGCATGATTATCCGGTCGACGTTCACCCCCATCAGGGCGGCCGTGGGCTGGTCCTGGGCTACTGCCCGGATGGCCCGGCCCAGGCGGGTGGCATTCACCAGGTAATTGAGGCCGGTGAGCATGGCCAGCGAGACTACGATTATCAGGATGATTTTCGCTTGCATCTGGACGGTCACCGGTTGGCCAAACAGGGTGACCGAGGCCAGGGTTAAGGGCTCGTTGAGGACCGGAAAGGAGGGGTAATTTCGGAAAAACGCGTTGTTGGCCAGCCCTTCGATGGCCCGGACGGCATCCTGCAGGAAGAAAGAGACGCCGATGGCCGAGATGAGGGGGACCAGGCGGGGGGCCGTCCGCAGGGGGCGGTAGGCCACCCGCTCGATGCCCACGGCGAGGAGGCCGCTGGCGGCGGCCGCCGCCAGGGTTGTCAGGAGGATGATCAGGAGCAGGCCGGACGTCGGGTGGTCGGGGGGCAAGTTGATCAGCAGCATGATTTCCACCCCGACAAAGGCCCCCACCATGAAGATCTCGCTGTGGGCGAAGTTAATCAGCTGCAGCACCCCGTACACCATCGTGTAGCCAAGGGCGATCATCGCGTAGAGAAAACCGATGGTTAGCCCGTCAATGGCCACCTGGGGAAGGGTCCGGACGACAAACTCCACCAGGGTCAGGCCGCCGGACACCTGCCGGTTAAAAACCACCGCCAGAACCAGGGTGGCCGCCGCAATGACCGCCAGGCTCGCCGCCGACCACACGACCAGCTGGACCAGGGGGTACACCACCGCCCGGTAAAGCCGCGCGAGCCGTATCTGACCGGTCACCGCAAATGTCGTCCCGTTTAGGGCTTAACTCCAGACTCCGGGCATATTTTATGCCGATCCGTCGCGATGGCGCGCTTGCCGGGTCGCCGGGCCCTAGGCCCGGCCGAGGGTTCGGCGCCCAACGGCCCCTAACGGCGGACGCCGCACTTAGCCATCAGCTCGGGCGTGAGCTTCGGCGGCGCCAGGTCCAGGGCTTTGACCAGCTGGTTCTTGGCCCAGTCGGCTGGATTAGCCGAGCCCACCTTCAGCACGAAGTACCTGGCCTTGACCGGGTCGCCCCGTTCGTCGAAGGTGATAACGCCGGTGATCCCCTGGAAGTCCTTCGTGGCCCGGACCTTTTCGGCCACCGCCCGGCGGCTGGGCTTGTTGCCCCCGGCGTCCCTGATGGCCGCCTCAATGGCCTTCAGGATGATGGCCGCCGAGTCGTAGGCCTGCGCCGAGAAGGGCTCGGGGTCCTTGCCGAAGCGCTGCTTGTAGTCCTGGATGAACTTCCGGGCCCCCTCGTAGACGGTGGGCGGGGCGGCCACCGTGGTGTAGTGCATGTTCACCACGGCGGTCCCGGCGATCTTGGCCAGCTCCGAGGAGTCCATCCCATCCGGCCCCAGGAACTGGGCGGTGATGCCCCGGTCCCGGGCCTGCTTGAAGAAGACCCCAGCCTGGTCGTAGATGCCGCCGAAGTAGATTAGCTCCGGCTTTACGGCCGCGATCTGGGTGATGAGGGGGTCGAAGTTGGCCTTTTCCTCGGTGCCCTCAAAACCCAGGACCTGACCCCCGAGCTCCCGGAACCGGTCCCGGAAGAACTCCGCCACGCCCTGGCCGTAGGTGGTCTTGTCGTGGATGACAAAGGCGGTCTTGACCTTGAGCTCGTTGTAGGCAAACTCCGCCCCCACGGCCCCCTGGACGTCGTCCCGGCCGCACACCCGGTTGGCAACCAGGTAGCCCCGGTCGGTGATGCAGGGGTTCGTGTTGGCCGGGGAGACCATGGTCAGGTCGTAGTCCTTGTAGACCTCCGACGAGGGGATGGCAACGCCGGAGTTAAGATGCCCGACAACACCGAGAATATCCGGGTCGTTCACGATCTGGCGGGCATTGGCTACGCCCACGTCCGGCTTGGCCTGGTCGTCGAAGGCCACCAGCTCCACCCGGAAGCCCTGGTTCTCCACCGGGCTCTTAAGTTGCTCCACGGCCAGCTGGGCGCCGTTCTTGATGGCCTCGCCCAGCACGGCCTGGCCGCCGGATAGGGGGCTCTGGGTGGCAATCTTGATGGTCCCCTTTGCCGCCGGCTGGGCCGGCTGGGGCGCCCCCGGCGCGGCCGTCTGGGGGGCGCAGGCCGCCAGGATGCCCCCGGCCCCCACCACCCCAACGGAAACGACAAACTCACGCCTAGTCAGCTTTCGCATTGCCCTCTCTCCTCCTTGGCTGGCTGCTTAATTTTGTTGGGCCGAACCGTCTGACCGCACCCTTTGAAATGCCGATTGATTCTACCAAAGGCTGGGGTAGTTTGCAATATTTTGCCAGGTAGAAGATGCTTGGGTTCGGCCCCGAGCCTGTCCCGGCGGAATATAATGATAAGCGGCGGTTTCCTGGAGCCCATGTACACGGTTGGCACGGCCGGACACGTCGACCACGGGAAATCCACCCTGGTGAAGGCCCTCACGGGCATCGACCCCGACCGCCTCCCGGTGGAGAAAGAGCGGGAGATGACGGTGGACCTGGGCTTCGCCTGGCTCACCCTGCCCAGCGGCCGGCAGGTAAGCATCGTCGACGTCCCCGGCCACGAGCGATTTATCAAAAACATGCTGGCCGGGGTCGGGGGCATCGACCTGGCGATGCTGGTGGTCGCCGCCGACGAAGGGGTCATGCCCCAGACCGTCGAGCACCTGGAGATTCTGGACCTCTTGCAGGTAAGGCGGGGTCTCATCGTCATTAGCAAGGTCGACCTGGTGGACCGGGAGTGGCTGGAGCTGGTCGAGGCCGACATCTCGGAGCACGTCCGGGGCACCGTCTTCGCCGGCGCCCCCAGGGTTGCCGTATCCGCCGTCACCGGCCAGGGCCTTGAGGACCTCAAGGCGGTCTTAGACCGGCTGCTGGCCGAAACCCCGCCCCGGCCCGACCTGGGCCGTCCCCGCCTGCCCATCGACCGGGTCTTCAGCGTGGCCGGCTTCGGCACGGTGGTCACCGGCACCCTGACCGACGGCTCCCTCCGGGTGGGCCAGGAGGTGGAGATCCTGCCCCAGGGGCTTAAAAGCCGGATCCGGGGCCTCCAGTCCCACCGCCAGCGGGTGGAGGTCGCAGGCCCCGGCCGCCGGGTGGCGGTCAACCTGGCCGGGGTCGATACGTCGGACCTGGGCCGGGGCGACGTGGTTACAACCCCCGGCTGGCTCAGGCCCACCGACGTGGTGGACGTCCAGCTCCGGGCGGTCCGCCACCTGGACCGGCCCATCACCCACAACCTGGTGGTGAGTTTCCACACCGGGGCGGCGGAGGTGGAGGGCCGGCTCCGTCTCCTCGACCGGGATGAGCTGGGACCGGGCCAAACCGGCTGGGCCCAGGTTAAGCTTTCGGCTAGGATTGCGGCCCTTCCCGGCGACCACTTTATCATCCGCTCCCCCAACGACACCTTGGGGGGCGGCCGGATCGTGGACACGGCGCCCCGACGCCACCGGCGGTTCCACGCCCCAACCCTTGCCGCCCTGGCCGCCCGGTCGGGAGACTCGCCGACGGCCCGGGTGCGGCAGCTGGTCGCCGAGCTGGAGCCGGTGCCGGCTGCCCGGCTGGCCGAACGCTCGGGCCTCACCCCGGAGCAGGTGAAGGCGGCCCTGGCCGAACTGGCCGCCGCCGGGGCCGTGGTCCTCCTGGGCGGCTCTGAAGTGGCCTTCACGCCCCCGGGCCTCCGGCGGCTGGAGGCCCGCTGTCTGGAGCTGGTTTCGGCCTACCATGCCCAGTTCCCATTCCGCTCGGGAATCCCCCGGGAGGAGCTCAAAAGCCGCCTTAAGCTGGCTGACGAGGTCTTTGAAGGGCTGGTCGGCCGCCTGGTGGAGCAGGGGCAGCTTCGGGACCGGGGCCTGACCCTGGCCCGGTCCGACTTTGAGGTTCGGCTTTCGGCCGAGCAGCAGGCCCGGGTGGACCGGTTCCTGGCGGAACTGGCCGCCAACCCCTTCGCCCCCCAGCCGACGGAAATGCCGGACCCGGAACTGCTGGGCCTGCTGGTGGAGCAGGGCAAAGTAGTCAAGCTGGCCGAAAACGTGGTTCTGACCGCCGAAGCCTACCGGCAGATGGCCGAGGCCGTGGTAGACTATCTCGTAAAGCACGGCCGGGTGACGGTGGCGCAGGTGCGGGATATGTTCGGCACGAGCCGCAAATATGCCCTGGCCCTGCTGGAGCATCTGGACGACCGCCGGGTGACCCGGCGGGTCGGGGACGAGCGGGTCCTGGTGCGACGGCCGGGAGGCTAGAGGGTGCCCCTGGAGCTTGGGGACCTGGGTCGACAGCTGTCCGAAGGAATCCGGCGCCTTCAGGCCGAGGCCCTGCCACGCCTGGGGGGGCGTCGGAGGCGGGCCCGGGAGGTGCTGGCCCAAGCCAACGCCCAGCTGGCGGGCTGGCGGCAGCTGACCCAGGGTCTGGCCGGGCGGACCACCTGGCTGGCGGGCGTTCCGGTCGGGCCGGTCCTCCCGCCGGCGCCGCCCCCGCCCGCCCCCGCCGATTACCTCGCGGTGGGGGTGGACGGCTCCCAAATTCAGCCCGACCGCCACCTGCCCCTCTGGGGCTATTTGATCAACGTTGGCGTAGCCCTGGTCCGCTACGGGGCCAGCCCCGAGGCGCGTCTCTTCTCCGAGCCCAGCTGGCACTACCTGCCCGAAGAGCTCGTCCTGACCGACCCGGCCGACAGCGCCCGGCAGGTCCGGGTGGAGGGCGCCGTTCTGGCGGCCCGCCGCTTTATTCGGGAGGTGGGCAAGGGGGTGGAGCTGGCCGAAAGGACCCCGGCCGACCTGCCGGTGCTGGTTTTGCTGGATGGGTCGCTGGTGATGTGGGGCCTGGCCGGCCGGCGGGTTGAGGGCTTCGTCCGGGAACAACTTATCCGCCGGGAACTTCTACCCCTTTTCGACCGGCTGCACCGGCTGGTCGGCGCTGGCCGCCAGGTGGTGGTGGCCGGCTATATCAGCGGCCCCCAAAGCGCCGAGGTGGTGAATGCCCTTCGGCTCTTCATTTGTCCCTTCGACCCCACGGGCTGCGCGGCCTACTGTCCCAGCCGGTCGGCCTTCGACGGCCGGGCCTGCGACGATGTGGGGGGCGTCCTGGATGCCGACCTTTTCCGGTCCGACCTGGGGCCGGGCGAGCGCACCGGCCTCTTTGAGTCCCAGTCGTCGGTGGTCCGGGAACTCTACGGCCCCTACCGGGTGGGGTTTTTCTATCTTAATGCTGGCCCCGAAATCGCCCGGGTCGAGGTTCCCTGGTTTGTGGCCGAGGACCCCAAACTGCTGGGCCTTTGCCATGCCCTGGTCTGGGACCAGGTCCAAAGGGGGGACGGGTACCCAGCAGTGCTCACCGAGGCGCACGAGCAGGCCGTAATCCGGGGGCCGGACCGGGAGCTTTTCCGGGCGATGCTTCTGGATGCCCTGGCCCGCCTTGGCCTGCCGGAGGCCGAGTCGGCCAAGGCGGTGACGAAGCGGCGGCGCCCGCTCTGACGCCGTAAGCGATGGTCTGAACGGAGATGGGGACACGGCTTCTGGGGCCCAAAATGTTGTTGATCCTGCTCCTGGCGGGCGTAGCCTGCGCCCAGCCCCTGCCCCCCGCGGCCCGGACGCCGACCCCCGCCGGTCAGTCCACCGGTCCAACCCCGGCCCCCACGCCCCCCGCCTTCGATACGGGCCGGGTGATGGCCACGATCCGGTTTCTGGCCGGGGAAATCGGCACCCGGCCCGCCGGCTCCGAAGCTTCCCGCCGGGCCGCCGAGTACCTGGCGGCCCAGCTGGAGGCCCTGGGCTACCGGGCCGAAACTCAGCCTTTCACCTTCCGGGATTACGTCGACCGGGGCAGCGAGCTGCGGGTGGTGGGCGGTCGGCCGGTGAGCGCTAATACCCTCCGGGATTCCCCGCCCGGCTCGGTTCGGGGCCTGCTGGTTGCGGCCGGCCTCGGCCGCCCCGAAGACCTGGCCGCGGCCGACCTCCGGGGCAAGGTCGCCCTCGTTCAGCGGGGGACCATAACCTTCCGGGAAAAGGTCCGCAACGCCGCCGCGGCCGGGGCGGTCGGGGTAGTTATCTACAATAACCAGCCGGGAAATTTCCGGGGAACCCTGGGTGAGCCGGCGCCGGTTCCGGCCGTCTCCATAAGCCAGGAGGACGGGGCCGCCCTGGCCGAACAGCTTAAAAGCGGCCGGCTGGAAGTCGAGCTGACGGTCCGGGCCGAGGTCCGGCAGGTGGCCGACCAGAACGTGGTCGCCGTACGGCCGGGAACCTCCGGCCGGGTGGTCATCATCGGGGGCCACTACGACTCGGTCCCCGACGGGCCCGGGGCCAACGACAACGCCTCCGGAACGGCCATTAGTCTGGCGCTTGCCCGGATCCTGGCGGCCGATGGCTACCCCCACGAGGTGCGTGTTATCCTCTTCGGGGCCGAGGAAAACGGCCTCATCGGCAGCGCCGAATACGTCCGCACCCTCGATGAGGAGACCAAACGCCGGGTCATCGCCATGCTCAACCTGGATATGGTCGGGGTCGGGGAGAGGCTGCGGCTCGGCGGCAGCCCCGAGCTGGTTAACCTGGCCGTCGAGCTGGCCGCAAACCTGGGCCTCCGGCCCGAGCGGCTGCCGCCTGACCAGGGCGGGGGCAGCGACCACGTCAACTTCCTGCGGGAGAACATCCCGGCCCTCTTCTTCTGGCGGCCGGACGACCCGGCCTACCACACCGCCGGCGACCGGCCCGAAAATGTCGAACCGGCCCGGGTGGAGGAGGTCGGCCGGCTGGCCCTGGCCGTCCTGGAAGCCCTTGCCCGGAGGTGATGTCCTTGCCGGTACCCCTTGAGGAACAACGGGAACTTCTGCGGGCCTTTTACCGGACGAAAGAGCGCCTGAACCGGCTGCTTCCGCCCCAGCCGCTGCCCCTCTTCGAGGCCGAATGGGCGGCCCTGAACCCGGAACAGGTGACCGCCGCCATCCGGGAGACGCTGGCCGCCTGGGAAAGATACTTAGAATCCTTGAAGTAAGGGGGCGGGCTGTGACCACGTACCGCATCGCCGTGATTCCGGCCGCCTGGGAGGTCCTCACGGCCGCGGCCGAGGCCCACGGCGGCTTCCGGCTGGAAGCCGTCTACTACGACTGGGGCGGCTATTACCTAAGGACCGGCCGGATGATGCCCGAGGACGGCCTGGACCGGCTCCGGGAAAGCGACGCCATCTTCCCGGGGGCCGTGGGCGACCCGGCCGTCCCCGACCACGTCTCCCTCTGGGCCCTGCTCCTGCCTACCCACCAAACTTTTGATCTTTATGTCAAATTGCGGCCCGTGCGATTGCTCCGGGGTGTTCGGTCGCCCCTCGCCGGCCGGAAGCCCGGCAGTATCGACATGGTGTGTATCCGGGAGAACACCGAGGGCGAGTACTGCGGCGTCGGCGGCCGGGTCCACCGGGGCTTCGACTGCGAAGGGGTGGAGCGGGTCGTCCGTTACGCTTTTGAGCTGGCCCGCCGCCGGAAGCGCCGGCTGGCCAGCTTCACCAAGTCCACGCCTTTCGGTACAGCATGCCCGTCTGGGATGAGGTGACGGCAGAAGTGGGCCGGGAATACCCCGACGTGGAGCTCTGGCGGGTGCTGGTGGATGCCGCCGCCTACTACTTCGTCCTCAAGCCTGAGGCCTTCGACGAGGTGGTCGGGTCCAACCTGTTCACGGACATCCTGACCGACCTGGCCGCGGCCATAACCGGCGGGCTGGGCCTGGCCGCCGGCGCCAACATCGACCCCGACGGCCTTTTTCCGGGCCTTTTTGAGCCGGTGGACGGCTCCGCCCCGGATATCGCCGGCCGGGGCATCGCCAACCCCACCGGGGCCATCTGGGCGGGGGCCCTCATGCTCGGGCACCTGGGCCAGCGGGAGGCGGCCGCCGCCGTGCTGGAGGCCGCGGGGCAGGTCCGGACCCCCGACCTGGGCGGTCGGACCGGCACCCGCGAGTTTGCGGCCGAGGTCATCCGGGCGTTAAAAAACCTTACGGGATGACCGAGCGCCTCGACCCGGAAAGGCTCCTTTACGGGCCCAATCCCCGCCGGGGGCTGGTGGCCGTGGAGCCGACCCCCGAGGGGATCAGGCTTTTCGTCCGCCAGGGGTTCCGGGTAAGGGCCGAAGCGGTTCCTTTCGAGCCCTGGATTCTCCTGCCCGAGGGCGCCCAGGTGCCGGCGGGTTCGACCCGGGTGGAGAGGCTTAAGGGTGGGGACCTCAACTGCCTGGTCCGCTTCCCGCACTGGTCGGCCTGGCGGTCGGCTCGCACTCAGCTGGGCCGGGAGACGGAGGACTTCCTGTCCCCGCCCTCCCCGGCCGAGCAGTTCCTGGTGGCCGGGGGCGGGGCCCTCTTTTACGGCCTGAACTTTGATGACCTGGTTCGGCTTGCCCTGGATATCGAAAGCTCCACCCTTGACCCGGCTGCCCCGGGCGCCCGGATCCTGGCCGTGGCCCTCCGGGATAACCGGGGCACCGAGCTGGTGCTGGGGGTTCGGGGGGAGCCGGAGGCCCAGATTCTGGCCGACCTTACCCGGGCGGTGTGCCGCCTCGACCCCGATATCATCGAGGGGCACAACATCTTCGCCTTCGACCTGCCCTACCTGGTGGCCCGGGCCGGGGCGCTGGGCGTGAGCCTTGACTGGGGTCGGGACGGGTCGGCGGTCAGGCTGAGCGCCTCCGCCCGGCAGTACCGGGTCGGGGCGAAGTCATTCCGATTCCTGCCCGCCCGGGTCTACGGCCGGCACGTAGTGGACACCATGCATCTGGTCCACCGCTACGATGTGGGCAACGAGCTGGAAAGCTACAGCCTCAAGGCCGTGCTGGCGGCCCTGGGGATCGGGCGGGAGGGCCGAACCACCCTGCACTGGAGCGAGATCGGGGCGGCCTGGGAGAAGGAGCCCGCCCGGCTGGCCGAATACGTCCTGGACGACGTCCGGGATGTCGAAGCCCTGGCCGAGTTGTTGCTGCCCACCGACTTTTACCAGGCTCAGATTGTGCCCCACCCCTTCGAGGACGTGACGGCGGGGGGTACGGGGGAGAAGATCAACGCCCTGCTGGTCCGGGCCTACCTGGCCCTGGGCCGGGGAATCCCTAGGCCGCAACCTCCGGTCCCCTACCCCGGGGGGTACACCGAACTCCGGCAGCCCGGGATTTTCGGCCCGGTGGTTAAGGTGGATCTCGAAAGCCTCTATCCCAGCATCATGCTGGCCTTCAATATCGGCCCGGCCCGGGACCAGGCCGGGGTCTTCCTCACCCTGCTCCGGGTCCTTACGGAGCGGCGCCTGGAGGCCAAGGAGCGGATGCGGTCGGCCCAGGGGCCGGAGTGGGCCTACTGGAACGGCCGGCAGGCCGCTCTCAAGCGGCTCATCAACTCCTTCTACGGCTACCTCGGGTATGCCCGGGCCAACTTCAACGACTACGACGCGGCGGCCCGGGTCACCCAGCTCGGCCAGGACGTCATCAAGCAGGTGGTGGCCTGGCTGGAGGAGGCGGGGGCCACAGTCATTGAAGTGGACACCGACGGCGCATATTTCGTGCCGCCGCCCGGCACCGGCCCCGACTTCGACCGGGACCTGGTGGACGGGATAAACCGTCGGCTTCCCCCCGGCATTCGCCTGGCCTGGGAGGGCCGGTTCGCCGGGATGCTTGCCTTGAAGGCGAAAAACTACATCCTGCTCACCGAGGACGGCAACCTGGTGGTCAGGGGCTCGGGCCTTCGGAGCCGCCGGGATGAGCGGTTCTTACGGCAGTTTGCCGAAGAGGCAGCCCGGGCCTTCTTCAGCGGCGGATTCGAGGCCGCGGCCGAACGGTACCGCTTCTGGCTGGAGCAGGTGGAAGCCGGAGCCCTCGCCCCCGAGGATTTCGGACGGCTGGAGTCGGTGACGCCCAAGACCTTCACCAGCCCAAACCTGCGCCGGCTCGCCCAGGCTGCCGCCGGGAAACACCCCGGCGAACGGGTAATGGTATACCAGCGGGCCGACGGCAGTTTGGCGCCCGTTGAGGCATATGCCGGGGACGAGGACCGGGCCTACTTAAAGCGGCGGCTCTACGACATGGCCCTCAGGTTCCGGCCTCTCTTTAAGGACCCCACCGAATTCGACCGCCTTTTCCCGAAACCGACCGCAAAACCGGGCCGGCATGTGCCGGCCGAGCAGTTGAGGTTGTTCTAGATGACGGACGAAGAGCTGATTGCCCTGGCCCAAGAGATGGTCCGAACCCCAAGCCCCACCTACGAGGAGGGGCCGCTGGCAGAGCTACTGGTCCGGGAGCTTAAGGGCCGCTTAGACGAGGTCTGGGTGGACGATGCCGGGAACGTCCTGGGGGTTCTGGACGGGGGTGCCCCCGGTCCCGCCGTCCTTTTCAACGGCCACATGGACCACGTCGACCCGGGGGACATGGCCGACCCCTACTCCGGGGCCCTCATGGACGGGAGCCGGTTCGGGGTTCCCGGCCGGGTCATTTACGGCCGCGCCGCCATGGACATGAAGGGGGCCCTGGCGGCCATGGTGGCCGCCATCGACGACCTGCGGCGGACGGGTTTTGCCGGCCGGCTGCTCTTTACGGCGGTGGTCCAGGAGGAACCGGCCGTGGGCTACGGGGCCCGGGCCGCCGTTCGCCACCTGCTGGCCCGGGGGGAGCGGCCGGCGGTGGCCATCGTGGGAGAGGCCACCAATGGCAACGTCTACCTGGGCCACCGGGGACGCCTGGAGTTTGAGCTGACCACCTTCGGCCGCACCGCCCACGCCAGCAACCCGGACCGCGGTGTAAACGCCGTCTACCTGATGGCCGAGGTTATCCGGGCCCTCCCGACCCTGCCCCTCCCCGAGCACCCGGTGGCCGGCCGCTGCTCGTACGCCGTCACCCGGATCACCTGTTCCCCCGGCCGGCTGAGCGTGGTCCCCGACCGGTGCGACGTAACCCTGGACGTCCGCTACCTGCCGGGGGAGCCCCCGGAGCGGCCGGAGGCCGACCTGCGGGCCATCCTCACCCGCCTGGAGCGGCAGGTGCCCCACTTCCGGGCCGAACTGCGCCGGACCAAGAACATGCCCCCGTTCCTTACCCCGCCGGAGCACCCTGCCGCCCGGCTGCTGAAGGCGGTGGCGGAAGAGGCAGCCGGCCGGCCGGTCAGCTTCGGAGCCTGGCGGTTCGGCACCGACGGAACCTTCATCGCCAACGAGTTCGGGATAACGACCCTGGGCTACGGGCCGGGGGACGAGTGGTTCGCCCACACCCCCGAGGAGCACCTGCCCGTGGACCAGCTCCTGGTCGCCCGCCGGGTCTACGCCGAGTTCATCCGGCGGGCCCACCAGGTCCTTTAACCCACCGGCCGCCCGGCAGTGTACGCCACGGCGGTGAGGGTCTGGGCCATGGCGGAGAGCAGCTCTTCGAACTGCTCAATCCCTTCGGCCAGGGACCCTTCGTAGGTCAGGACGGCGCCGGCGGCCGAGTAGGCCAGGCGCCGCAGGCCGGGGGCAAAGGGCTGCCAGAGGCGCAGGATGCCCGAGCCGGCGAGGCGGTCGGCCCAGGCTGGGTCCGCCGCCTTCACCACCAGCCCGTCCCCCTCCAGCACCAGCTCCCAGTCGGACCCGATATTACCCCCGCCCTCCAGGCGGACGGCCCCTGAACGGGCGTCCGAGACCGAATCAAGCCGAACCACCTCCAGGGAAAGTCCCCGGTAGCGGGCCCCTTCCAGGCCCACCGGTCGGTAGTTGGCCAGCCGGAGTGCTCCGCCGTAGCGCCGCTGCAGGCCGGACCAGAAGTCGCCGGGCGCGGCCGATGGCCGTCTGGGGCGGCGTCCGAGCCAGGTGACGGCCACCACCGCCAGGGCCGCCACCATCAGCACCACACCCCCGACCCAGAGGAGCACCAGGGGGAGAAGCTCCGCCTCGGAAGTTACGGTGTTCTCCAAGGCCAGGAGGCCCACTGCCGAAACCCCCAGGGCCAGGATGAAGGCGGCCGCCGCAATTGCCGTGAGGAGAACCAGGCTGCGCACCATCTAACTCCTTCAGGTGGTAAGGAGGGTGACGGCCGCCCCGGCGCAGAGAAACGGCCCGTAGGGGATGGGGTCCTTGAGCCGGCGGGCCCGAAGGGCCAGCAAGGCCAGGGCCCCGAGGCCGCCCAGAAGCACCCCGAGAAAGAGGCCCGAAAGGGCCATCGGGAACCCCAGCTCCAGGCCGATGAGGCCGGCCAGCTTAACGTCCCCCGCCCCGAAGCCGCCCGGATAAAGCCGATTCCCCACCAGGTAAATCAGGCCGAAGAGGCCGAGGCCGGCCGCGGCCCCGGCCGCGGCCGCCGGAAGGCGGCCCTCGGCCGCCGCCAGCCCCAGCCCCACCACTGCCCCGCCCAGGAGAAGCCGGTTCGGGATGAGCCGGGCCTCCAGGTCGGTCCCGGTTATGGCCAGCAGCGGGAGCCCCAGCGTCAGGTTCCGGGCCACGAAGGTGGCGCTGCCATCGGGCCGGTGCCAGGCCGCCAGCACGAAGACCAGCCCCAGAAAAGTGACGGCGAGCCCCCGGCGGCAGATAAGTCCCCGCCTGAGGCGGTCAAAGTTGAATCCGTGCAGGCTCAGGTCGGCCAGCAAGTTCCCCAGCACCCCGTAAAGGACTGCCAGCGCAAATGCCAGGGCCATCAGATCCCGTAGCTCAGCCGGACTGCCAGCCGCTCGGGGAGGCCCAGCTTCAGCATTTTTTCGGCCGTCTGCCGAATATTGTACTCGACCCGATGGTGGTAAAGGGTCTGCTTTTCGGTGTCCAGGACGGCGTAGGCGGCCCGGGGATCCCGGTCCCGGGGCTGGCCGACGCCGCCCGGGTTGATGATCAGCCGGCCCCGGACCTTGGTGAGGTCC
Source organism: Dehalococcoidia bacterium (assembly GCA_042408785.1). GTDB lineage: Bacteria > Chloroflexota > Dehalococcoidia > JAUQQI01 > JAUQQI01 > JAUQQI01. The sequence goes on from JBHOQU010000062.1 coordinate 22,942, forward strand.
AGGACAGGCGGAACCTCCGTCTGGACGCAGTTGCCCGTACCCGGGTTGAGGGCGAAGATGAGGGGGATGTGGCTGTGGCCGATGAGGCAGAAGCGGGTGTCAAAATGCCGAAAGTTTTCGCAGGCGGCCGAGGTGGTTAAAAGATACTCCCAGACGGGGGACCTGGGACTGCCGTGGACCAGGGTGAACTCGTCCTGATGGGCCCGCTGCGGCAGCTTTTGCAGAAAGAGCTTGTTATCGGGCCTGAGAACCTGGGCCGTCCAGAGGGCGGCCGCCCTGGCGTCGGGATTAAAAAGGTCGGGGTCCAGCTGGCCGACGGCAACCAGGTCGTGATTGCCGACCACCGCCACCAGGTTGAACTGCCTTATCAGGTCAACACACTCGTTGGGGTCCGGGCCGTAACCGACGATGTCTCCCAGGCACCACAGCACGTCCGGCGGACCGTAAGTCTGCCGCAGGTGATGGAGGACGGCCTCAAAGGCGGCCAGGTTGGCGTGGATGTCCGCAAGGACTCCGACGATCACCGTGCAAAACCGGCAGCCCCAACGCCGGCGGCTTCGGCCGTCCGGGGGTCCATCGCCCGGAGGGACTGCTCGAGGATGCCACGCCGGAGGGTGGCATCGGCCGTCTGGAGGCGGTCGAGGAGCGACGGCCCGAGGGCGGGCATCAGGGCCAGGTTGTGCTGGACCATCTCCCGGACCTGCCGCATTAGGTCGAGGGTCTTGTTGATGGCCAGAATCAGGTCGCCCTCGGGCAGGCCTGTCCGGTCCACCAGGGTGGCCAGGGGCTCCCCCTGTCCCCAGGCCAGCACCACCCCCCAGAACCTGGGGGTAAAGCCGGGGGTGAGCACCAGCCCATTGCGCTCCTCGGCGGCGACCACCTGGCGCTGCAGCCGGTCCAGCTCCCGCCGGAGCTGGCGCAGGTGGGCCGGCAGGCCGAGCCGGTTGAAGAAGTAGACATCCCGGTCGAAGGCGAACCAGCTCAGCACCTCGGCCAGCTCCAGGGCCTCAAGGTGGTCCAGGTGGCCGTTGTAAAGCGCTTCAACGATCACCAGCCCGTTCGGGTCGAAGATGTCGGCCAGCATCATGCCCTTGTCCGTGACGTAATGGGCCTGAACGTACCCGAACTGCCGGAGGGTGCGGATGGCGCTCCGAAGCATCGCCTGGTTCTGGCGGAGGGGCAGGCGGTCGATCTGGCGGGCGAGACGGCGGGCCCGCCGGGTGCCGGGGGTCCCGTCGGAAATTTCGGCCAGCTCTTCCTCCAGGAGCCGCAGCTGCCGCTCCAGCTGGAACTGGCGGAAACTGGACTCCAGCAGCCACTCGATGCGCTTTACGGCCTGCCGGTCGCTACCGGCCCGGAGCCACAGGTTCAGGATGGTGTTGTACCGCACCCGGAAGGCGCTCTCCACGGGGTAGAGGGGCGCGGTGGCCACCTCCAGCACCTCCTCGAAGGCGACCCACGGCGAGTAAAGGATGACCGAGTGGCCCCGCTCATCCAGGCCGCGCCGGCCGGCCCGGCCCGTCATCTGCTGGTACTCGTTGGGGGTGAGAACCCGGCGGGTTTCACCGTCGTACTTGGTAAATTCCCCAATGACGACGGTCTTGGCCGGCATGTTAATCCCGAGGGCCAGGGTGTCGGTGGCAAAAACTGCCCCGAGCAGGCCGGCATTGAACAGCTCCTCCACCATCACCTTGAGCAGGGGCAGGAGGCCGGCGTGGTGGAAGGCCACACCCCGCTCCAGGCAGCGGGTAAGCTTGACCACCTGCGCCAGCCGCCGGTCCTCAGGCGTCAGCCGGTCCAGGTAATCGGCCACCACATCCTCGACCTGGTGGCGGGCACCCCGGACCGGGAAGAAGGAGCGCTGGGCGGCGGCTTCTGCCGCCTCCTCGGTGGCCCGCCGGCTGAACAGGAAGTAGATGGCCGGCAGGAGGCCCTCCGACCTCAAGGTGGTAAGCACCTCCACCGGGCTGGGCTCCGGGGCCGGCTTGCCGTTCCGGTTCCGGCGCCGGTACTCGCCCCCCACCCCAGGGAAGGTGCGGACGACCCGGCCGTCGGCGGTGAGGAACTTGTGGAGCCTACCCTTGTGGAAGTAATAGTGCTCCAGGGGAACGGCCCGCTCGTTATGGAAGACCAGGCTGATGGGCCGGTGGACCCGACCTATCCACTCGGCCAGCTCGGCGGCGTTGGAAACCGTGGCCGATAGGCACACCAGCTGGATGTGCTTGGGCAGGCAAATGATGGCCTCCTCCCAGGTGGTTCCCCGCTCCGGGTCGGCCAGGTAGTGGATCTCGTCGAAGACGACGATGCCCACCTTTGCCAGCTCGTCAGGGGTCTGCAGGAGCATATTGCGCAGGACCTCCGTGGTCATCACCACCACCTGGCCGTCGGGGTTCTCGACGATATCGCCCGTCATCAGGCCGACCAGGTCGGGGCCGTACTGGTCCCGGAAGTCCCGGAACTTCTGGTTGGAGAGGGCCTTAATGGGGGTGGTGTAGAAGGCGCGCAGACCCCCCCGCAAGGCCAGGAAGACGGCAAACTCGGCCACCACGGTCTTGCCCGTCCCGGTTGGGGCGGCAACCAGGACCGAGCGGCCGTTGGCCAGCTCCCGAATGGCCTCCAGCTGAAAATCGTCTAGGTCGAATGGGTATCGGGCGGCGAACTCGCTGATGAGGGCGTCCATGGCGGAAGGTTTCGGCGCCTGCCGGGGGCGCGACTTTACCATAAATTTTCTCACCGAGTATTATACCACGTTCTCGGCCGGCCTAGAGGCCGAGCAGGTTCCGCGGGTTGGTCTTGGCCATGCGCTCGACCTCGGCGGGCTTGAGGCCCTCCCGCAGGAGCAGGGCGATGAACATCCGGAACCCCTCGGTGGGGGGGAGGTTGTGGGCCTGGCCCAGGTCCGTGGAAATCAGGCACCGCTCGGGGCCCACCAGCCGGATGGCCCCGACCAGGGTTTCGGGGTCCAGCCGGGGGGCGGGGGTTCCGGCCAGGACCGTCTTGGTGGTCGGCAGAAGGTACATAAAGCAGTGCTCGATGATGGCCCCGGCCTCGGCCAGCTGAAGCTGTTCTTCGGGGCCGGCCACCGTGAACGAGTGGGTGGCGACGATTTTTTCGATTCCCCGGCGCCGGGCCTCCCGGATCAGGGCGAGTTGCTCCTCAAGGCTCAGGTGCCCGGTGGCCAGGACCAGGTCATATTTCTTGATAAGCCCCAGGATCTCGAACACTTCGGCCTTCAGCCGCCCACCTTCGTCGAAGACGGTCTGGCCTTCCCCTTCCGGCCGGGTCCGCCGCACCCAGGCCCGGGCCGAGAAGGTGGGAAACCACACCACCTTGCTCCCCAGCCGCCCGGCCATCTCCACCACCGCCGGATTAAGCCCCCCGACTTCCAGGTCGAGACTCACCGCCCCGAAGATTTCAAGCTCCGGGACGACCCGCCGCACCACGGCCGCCAGGGGCGCCGTGCAGAACTCGTGGCTCTTCAGGACGATGGCTCCCATCCCGGCCTCGGCCGCCTGCCGGGCCACATCGATGACGTCCAGCCGCCGCTCGATGTAGGGGTCGGGGGCGGCGTGGAGGTGGGTATCTACTGAGCCTTTCAAAATCTGGGCGATGGTTTCGTTCAGGGGCACCTCCGCCTCCACCTTCAGGCAAAGAGGGGTTTGGGCCGGAATTTGCCTTTAGGTTCCACCTTCTGGTCCCGGTACTCCGCCGCCAGCTTTTCCGGCGGCTGCGTAAGGACGTAGACCACCTCTTCTATTGCCCCATCGGCCCGGGCCCGGACCTCCTCGGGCCGCAGGCCCCCCAACGGGTGGGGAATGACCACCAGGGGAAGGCCGGGCATGCCCAGGGCCTGGGCCTCGGTCCGGCCCAGGCTTACGAACTCGTCGGTGCAGATGGTGGCCGTCGGAACCCCGTGGGCCTCAAGCTCGACCGAGTCGTGGACACTCCACGACGTACACGACCCTCAGTCGCCGATGGCGTTGACCACCACGT
>JBHOQU010000064.1:0-1132 GCA_042408785.1 Dehalococcoidia bacterium
GCCATCTCAGCTCACCCTACTCGATGATTTTGGTCACGACCCCGGCACCCACCGTCCGGCCACCCTCCCGAATGGCAAACCTTAAACCCTCCTCCAGGGCCACCGGCGCTATCAGCTTCACCCGAAGGTTTACGTTATCCCCAGGCATCACCATCTCAACCCCAGCCGGCAATATCACCTCACCCGTAACATCCGTCGTCCGAAAATAAAACTGCGGACGATAACCCGTAAAGAACGGCGTGTGCCGCCCACCCTCCTCCTTGGTCAAAACATAAACCTGGGCCTCAAACTCCGTATGCGGCGTTATCGACCCAGGCTTGGCCAACACCATCCCACGCTCCACCTCATCCCGCTCTATCCCACGAAGCAGACAACCTACATTGTCCCCAGCTATCCCCTCATCTAAAACCTTCCGAAACATCTCAACACTGGTCACCACCGTCCGCCGAGTCGGCCCAAACCCAACTATCTCTACCTCATCCCCAGGCCTTATCCGCCCACGCTCTATCCGCCCCGTAACCACCGTCCCACGCCCCTTTATCCCAAATACATCCTCTATCGGCATCAAAAACGGCTTGTCAACCGCCCGCTCAGGCTCCGGTATATAGTTGTCCAACGCATCGATAAGCTCCCAAATCGGCCGATACTCCGGAGCATCAGGGTCCTGCGACCCAGACTCCAACGCCTTTAAGGCCGACCCCCTTATCACAGGCACCTCGTCCCCAGGAAACCCATACTTGCTCAAAAGCTCCCTCACCTCCAGCTCCACCAGGTCCAAAAGCTCAGGGTCATCCATCATGTCTACCTTGTTCAAAAACACCACCATCGCCGGCACCTCTACCTGCCGCGCCAAAAGCACATGCTCCCGGGTCTGCGGCATCGGCCCATCCGGCGCCGCCACCACCAAAATCGCACCATCCATCTGCGCCGCACCCGTTATCATGTTCTTGATATAGTCAGCATGCCCGGGACAGTCTATGTGCGCATAGTGACGCTTCGGACTCTCATACTCCACATGCGCAATCGCTATCGTTATCCCCCGGGCACGCTCCTCAGGAGCCTTGTCTATCTGATCAAAGGGCGTAAACTGCGCCAGACCTTTCAGCGACAAAACCTTCGTTATCGCCGAAGT
>JBHOQU010000025.1:0-15594 GCA_042408785.1 Dehalococcoidia bacterium
TGCAGCTCCTCGAAGGCGCCCCGCGGCCAACGCACCTGCCGGTTGAATTGGCCCTGGCCGGGCAGCCTGGGGAAGCAGTGGGGCCGCTGCCGCCTCACCTCCTCCAAGGAAGGCCTTCTTGCCGGGGGGCCGGCAGGTGGCATCACGGCTTGGGGGCCTCCGCTGCGGCAAGCCCCCTCCTGTCAATTTACATAATGAGTCTTGGGGGCTGCGGTCGCGCTTTTTCTGGCCTGGTGGTGGCAGGCCTGACCGTGGCGTCCCGTCCCGGTGCTCATCGGCCCGGTCTTTAACCGGCGGGTGGGGCTGGCGCCGGGGGGCTTTGTGGGGGGCCGTGTACCTGGTGGGCGGGGTCCTCTGCGGGGCGATTCAGCCGTACTATGCCCCCATCGAAAGGGTTGACAGCAGCTGGCGATTTTGTTATTATTCATTTCGGCCATGAAGCTCTCCGACTGGGCCCGCCAACAGGGGGTAAGCTACCTGACGGCCTGGCGGTGGTTCAAGACGGGCAAGCTTCCCGTGCCCGCCCGGCAGCTCCCTACCGGCACCATCCTGGTCGACGAACCCACCCCGCACGGTCGCACGGTGCTCTATGCCCGGGTCTCGTCCGCCGACCAGAAGGAGGACCTGGAGCGTCAGGTGCGGCGCCTGGAGGAGTTCGCCCGGGAGCAGGGCTGGGCGGACTTCGAGGTGGTAACGGAGGTCGGTTTCCCACGCCGGTGCAAGAAGCTGTTACGGCTCCTGCGCGACCCCAAGGTCTCCCGGGTCGTGGTGGAGCGCCGCGACCGGTTAACTCAGTACGGATTCGACCTGGTGGAGGCGGCCCTGGCCGCGGCGGGCCGGCGGGTGGTGGTGGTCAACTCCCGGCGGACACCCACGGCCTAACTCGGACCGTCGGTGCGCACGGTCTCACCGACGGTTCGGAGGCGTAGCGGACCTGCCGGCGGCCGGTGGTGTGGCGGTGGGGGGCTCGCGGAACAGGACGTGGAGTTCGGCCGGCCGCACGGTTGTCGGTTGGGTCAGAGGGGGCGTGCCGTGTCCGTGACTTCCTCGCCCTCCTCCTGGGAATATGCCCCGTAGCGGGGGTCGGCCCAGTAGCGCCGGATGGCGGCCCGCTCCTCGCGGGAGATGAGTGGCAACCGCGTGACGCGCTGGGTCAGCAGGTGGCGCCGGGTTTCCAGGGTCAGCCGGCCCGGCGTGCCGTCCGGGCGCCAATACCGGGAGGCCGGGTCGCGGGTGCGGGCCCAGAGAAGGGTTGACAGCAGCTGGAGATTTTGTTATCATCTACTCAGTCGAACTGATGTGCGATTGAATGAGAGTCGTTCAGGCCTTCCGCTTCGAGCTGGACCCGAACGTCGGTCAGAGAGTAGCCCTGGCCAAGCACGTGGGGGCCGCCGGGGGCTTGCTCGCTGCCTTGAGGCGCTGGCGCAAGGCCTGCCCCTTCCTTCTGCGGCACAGCTGCACAAGGAGTGGAACCGCTGGAAGCGAACCAATGCCCCCTGGTGGGTGGAAGTCTCCAAGTGCGCCCCGCAGGAGGCGCAAACTTGACATAAGCTTTACAAAGCTTATGTCAAGTTTGGAGCGCGCCTTCAAAAACCGGCGGCAGGGCCGGGCCAGAAGGCCCCGCTTTAAGCGTAAAAAGAGTTTAGACGACTCAAGGCGCGTCTTACCGGCTCCCTTCGGGTTTTTCCCCGCCATGTGCAGCTGCCCCGCCTGGGCAAGGTGCGCACCAAGGAGCCGACGGAGAAGCTTTTAAGCCTGCTGGCCGAAGGGAAGGCCCGCATCCTCTCGGCCACGGTCTCTCGAGAGGCCGACCGCTGGTACGTGAGTCTGACCTGTGAGGTGGAGCGGCCCGACCCGGCGCCGCGCCCCATCCAAAAGCCGGAGGACGTGGTGGGGGTCGATGTGGGGTTGGAAACCTTTGCGGTCCTCTCCGACGGGACCCGCAGGGAGGCTCCCAAGCCGTTAGCGAAGGCCCTGCGCCTGCTGAAGCGCCGCTCCCGGCAGCTTTCCCGCAAGCAGAAGGGGTCGAAAAACCACGCCAAGGCGGCCCTGCGCCTGGCCCGGTTGCACCGTCGGGTGCGGAACATCCGCCGGGACTTTTTGCACCAGGTCACCACCTGGCTGGCGAAGGCCAAGCCGGTCATCGTGGTGGAGGACCTGAACGTGCAAGGTCTTGGGCGGGGGAGGCTTTCCCGTTCGGTGGCCGACGCGGGTTGGGGCGCCTTCCGGCGGATGTTGGAGTACAAAGCCCGGTGGTACGGGGCGCGGCTCATCGTGGCGCCGCGGGATTTCCCCTCGACCCGGCGGTGCTCGCGGTGCGGGTGGGTGGGGCCGAAGATCCCGGTGTCCCAGCGGGTCTTTCGCTGTGGGGCGTGTGGGCTTACGCTGGACCGGGACCGGAATGCGGCGCGGAATCTGCAGTTTTACGGGCTGGCCGTCCTAAGCGGCCCTACCGCAAGTTCTGCGGGAAGTGACGCCTGTGGAGACCCCTCTGGCGGCGGAACGGGCGCCGAAGGCACCTTTGGCGCCCGGTCAAACTTGACATAAGTTGTGAAACAACTTATGTCAAGTTTGGTCGCCGAAGCAGGAAGTGGCCGGTTGTCCGTTTCACCTCACAGGGTGAAATGGATGACTATGAGCCACGGAACGGTTCGACCACCACCGTGCCCACGTGACCATCGGGCCCGTGGAGCATGCACACGTAGGGGAAAGTTCCAGGATTGACGAAGGTCAGGTCAAACTCGGTGGGGGCATCGGTGCCGAGCAGAGCCGTCAGTCCCAAGACCCCTGAGTGGTAAAGACGCGTTGGGTCGTAATTCTGGGAGGGTTTAGTCGTCGGCGTTTCGAAGGGGTCGAAGGGTGCCTGGCCGGGCGGCAGGAACGTGACGGTGTGGGGCGTCTGGGCCTTCCACCGCACGGTGTCCCCGGCCCGGATTCGCACCGTGGGCGGGAAATACTCCAACAGTTCCAGGTAACCGGTAGGTGCCTGGACCGCCGACCCGACCTGAACCTCCCAGAGGACGGTGCCGTCGGGACGGGTAATCTGCCGGTGTGCGGCCAAGCCCTGCTGGCGGGCCGTCGGGACCAGCCCCAGGATGGTCCGACTTTCCTGCTCGGCCCGGACCGAGCCTTCAAATTGGGTGGTGTAGGGCTGACCGGCCGGAACCACGTTCACGACCCCGGCCATGCCCGGGTGGATGGTACAGAAATAGGCGAAGCGGCCGACCTGCGGAAAGGTGACGCTGAGCCGAGTACCACGCTCCTGGATGCCGGTGTTGATGAATTGGCTGCCGTCGTAGCTCACCGAATCCCCGGGCCGTACGTTAGACGGCCAGAAAGGCGGCAGGCCGGCCGGCGGGGGTGATCCCGCCGAAAGGAAGGTCAGGGTGTGGGGCTCATCTGAGCTGAAGATAAAGTTCAGGGTATGGCCGGCCGGAACGGTAACACTCCGGGGCATTAAGGCGTTTCCGGCGAGGGTCCCGGTGCCGGTGCCCACAAAGACGGTGCTCACCGGGCGGCTATCGGCAGGCGCGACCAGAGGGCCGGTCCAGGAGCCGGCCGGGGTGTTGTTGTAGAAGCTAAGCCAGGCCGAGCTTACCGGCCGCTGCGCCTTGGAAACGTCCACTGTGAAAATATAAGGGCCGACCACTCCCCCGGCTGGGAGCCCGACCGGACTGATCCATCCGAGGTTGCCCTGCCCGTCCAGGCCGCACTGCCGCCAGTCGGCCCGGTCGGTCCCGTACTGGCAGGAGACGAGGGTTGCGCCTTCGGGAATGCTGGCCTTGACCTCGTAGGAGTAAGTCAGGGCACTTTGGTTGGTCACGAACATGACGAACGTGACCAGGTCGCCCGACCTCGTCCCCTGCATCTCGACGGTGAGGGGCGGCCACGCTTCCGACCGGGCCGACCCAGCCCCGCCCAGGCCCAGAAGCAGCCCTGCCGCGGCCAGGACCAGGAGGTTTAAAGCACGTAGATATTTCACCTTGCCTCCACGTTTTGATTTAGCCGTTCCGCACCATCACCCCTCCGCCTGGCTGACCTCTGTTTCCGGCCGCTCACCCCCTTTCAGTCGGCGACCTTCCGGACGGCCGCCTCAAGCTCTTCGGGGCTGAAGATCCCCTCAAGTTTTGCGGCGACCCGCCCGTCAGACCCTACCACGAAGACCCACGGCTCCGAGGGCAGGCCCCAGGCCCGAGCCGCCGGCCCGAGCTCAAAACGGCTGGCTCGGGCGGCCTCAAGGTTGTAGGGCTCCACATGGATGAACTCGATGCGGTCTTTAAATTTCGGTTCGAGGCCCAGCACCAGGTCCAGGACCGGCCCGCAGACGCGGCTCCGGCAGAAGGCCGGGGTGGCGAACACCAGGACAAAGGGCCGGTGGGCGGCCAGGGCTTCGGCCGCCGACACCCGGTGCATGTCATCGGGCGGCTCGTGGGTGCAGACGTCCGCGAGCTCCCCGTCCGTCCGGGCCTTCGGGGTATCCACCGCCGGGGCCGGTTCCCCCACCGCCGGGGTCGAGGGGCGGTCCACAACGAAAAAGGCCAGGGTCGTCCGGTGGGCCCGGCCCGAAGGGTCGGTGGCCCGGATGTCCGCGCCCCAAAGTCCGGGTTGGCTGAAGGTCACCTCCGGCACCACGTAGATGCCGCGAACTTCGGTGTGCAGGTGGAGGGTACCGTCGGGGTGCCGGTGGGGGCTCTGGACGGCTATGCTCCGGTACTGGGCCGAAGCGGTGCCCTTATATTCCGGGGCTCCGTCCCCCAGGGCGTAGAAATCCACCCGGACGGCAGCGTCGGCGAGCAAGGCTCCCCCGGGGGTCTCCAGGGCGAAGGCAAACCGGTTAGAACCGACGGCCGGCTCGCCGACAGCCTGCAACGCCCGGAGCCCTTCGTCGGCCGCCGGGGTTCGAGGGGCCGAACCGCAGGCGGCAGCCAGCGCCGCGAGGACCAGTAAAGACAACAGCCGGGGCCCGCTCAGAAGATGGCTCCTTCCCGGGCCCGCATACCCCTGGCTGCTGGCGGGCTCCGGCTCAGCTCCCCTGGGGGGTCGGCTAAGCGGGCGCCATCGTTCGGACGCCGCAGTCTTGAGCGCTCAGGCCCTAAAACGCTGCACCTTGGCGGCGAGGCCGAGGGCCTCGTCCCAGGCCGTCACTATAGCGCACCGCCCAGCTTCGGGCTAGCCCCTAAAACGTAAAGAAAACGTTAAGCTACTTGCCCGTCTCGAAATAGGCGATGGCCCGCCGGACGGCCGGGTCCTGCTGGGGGTTGGTCCCCGGGGTCGGGGCATCGGCGGGCGACTGGAAGAGAATATCCGGGGCCAGCCCCTTCCCCTCGATCTGGTTGCCCTTGGGGGTAAGCCAGTGGGCAATGGTAATATAGACCGCCGACCCGTCGGAAAGCTCCCGGAGGGTATTCACCGAGCCCTTGCCGAAGGTTTCCTCCCCGATCAGGACGGCCCGGCCGTGGTCTTTCAGGGCCCCGGCCAGCACCTCCGAACCGCTGGCGCTTCCCCGGTTCACCAGCACCACCAGGGGAATATCGGTGGCCACTCCCCCGGGCCGCACCTGCCAGGTTCGCCGGTTGCCCCGGCCATCGACCTCGTAAAGGACCACGCCCTCCTTCAGAAACTGGCCGGTCACGTCCACCGTTGCGCCCAGCAGGCCGCCGGGGTTATTTCGCAGGTCAAGGATGAGTCCCTTGGGGTTCTTGGCCAGCAGGTCCCGGAGCTTTCCGACCAGCTCCTCATTGGTGACCTCGCTGAAAACAGAGACCCGGACGTACCCGTAGCCGTCCACCAGGGCGGTGCTGACCGTCTGAAGGCGCACCTCGGACCGGACGATCTCCACGTCGAAGGGCTGGGACTGGCCGTCCCGGGCGATGGTAAGGGTGACCTTCGTGCCCCTGGGACCCTTGATTTTGGCCACGGCCTGGTCGAGGGAGAGCTGGCGGATATCCTCCCCGTTCACCCGCAAGATGCGGTCCCCGGGCCGGAGGCCGGCCTTCTCCGCCGGCGAGCCCTCGATGGGTGCCACAATGACGACGAAGTTGTTCTGGTCCTTCTCAACGAAGGCCCCGATCCCCTCGTAGCGGGCCGACATCTCCAGCCGCTCCCGCTGGTACTGCTCCCGGGGAACGTAGGACGAGTGGGGATCGCCCAGCGACTCGACAAGTCCCTTGATGGCCCCCTGGATCATCTTCTGGCGGTCGAGCTTGTCCCGGTCGACGTAATCCCGCTCGATGACCCGCCAGGCCTCCCAGAAGATGTTAAAATCCGCATTTATATCCGCCGGCGGCCGGGCGGGGGCCAGGGCCGGAATCGCCCCGGTCTCCTCGACCCAGCGGCTGAACCCGAAGCCAGCCCCGAATCCCAGGGTGGCGATTAGCAGAACAAAGAGGCCAGCCAGAACAAACCGGCGAACCCCCGACCCCACTTCGGATTACCTCCTTGGCAGACGCCCCAAACCTGAACTTATTCTACCACGGGCCCCAGCCCAGGCAGAGGCGGTAAAAGTCGACGTGTCGCCGGCCGATAGCATCCCAGTCAAACAAACCGGCAACCTGTCTGGCCCCATCGGCCAGCCGCCCGGCCAGTTCGGGCTCAGCCAGCACCTTCCGGACGGCCGCCGCCAGCGCCTCCACCGTGGGCTCGACCGCCAGCAGGTGATCCCCATCCGCCAGGGGCCGGATGGCCCGGGGGTCCCGGGGCCGGGTGGTGACCACCGTGCGGCCGTGGACCAGGGCGGCCACCAGGCTTCCCCGCCGGATGGAGGCGCCGTCCAGGTATGGAAGCAGAATGACATCGGCGGCCTGAAGCCAGCGGGAAACCCGGTCGGGGGGCAGGGGACCGGTCCGGAAAATCCGGTCCTCAAGGCCCAGCCGTGCCGCTTCATGGGTTATAAATTCGGCGTACCTGCGGTTGGTGGGGTCGACCCGGCCGGTCGAGCCCCCGATGAGGACCAGCCGAACCCGGCACCCGGAATCGAGGAGCCGGCGGCAGACACCCAGCACCAGTTCGACCCCCTTGCTCCAGTTCATCAGGCCGAAGTGGCCGATAAGCTTCTCTTCCGGCCCAACCCCCGCCTCCCGCCGAAGGGCCTCGACCTCCTCGGAGGCGGCCGGCACGGGCGGGATGTTGCTCCCGATGGGGATAAAGGCCAGGGGTGGCCGGGAGCGGCCCGAGGGCACCCTGACCCGCTGAAGGCCGACCAGGTCGGCGCCGTTGGTGGCGACCGCCCCGGCCGACGTCCAGTAAAGCATGTCCACGGCCAGCCGGCGGAGGGGTCCCGCCTTGGGAAAGAGATAGGGCGGCCGGAGGTCGTGAAAGGTAACCACGACCCGGAATTCCCCCAGCCGACCCAGCACCGCCGGTAGAAGCATGGCCGCCGGGGCCAGACCGAAGGCCGCCGCCTGAAACTGAAGGTGGACCAGGTCCGGCCGAAACTCCCGGGCGGCCCGGAGCACTACTGCCCAGGCCCGGGAGGACCAGGCGTCCACCAGGGGAAAGACTCCGACCCCGGCCACCTTGGCGGCCGGCCCCGACCGGGTGAGCACCCCGACCTCGCAGCCGCAGGCCACCAGGCGGCCCGCCAGCAGGGCCGTGTAGTCGCCGACCCCGCCCCCGTCGGGCGGGAACTCGCCGGTCAGAAACAGGACCCTCACCGGAGACCTGAACGGATGACCCCGGCCAGAATCCGGATTCGCCCCCGCCGAAGGCCGGGCTTGTGGCCCAGGGCCAGCTTGGCGGCCTCTTCAAGCAGCTCCACCCCGAGCCCGAAGAGCAGAAAACCGCGCAAAAGCGCCCCGACGACCGGCCCGTAGTATTTGGCCGCATACTTCCAGCGGCTGGCGTAAAAGTAGGCCCGCTGCCGAATGGGGTCCTGCCGGCTGCTGGCCGCCTCCTGGTGCACCACCTCGGCCCCGGGCACGTAATAAACCTGCCAGCCGGCGGCCCGGAGCCGCCGGCACCAGTCTAGCTCCTCCGAGTACATAAAGAACCGCTCGTCCATGGGCCCGACCTGCTCCACCGCTTCCCGGCGGACCAGCATGCAGGCGCCGGTGACCCAGTCCACCGGGTGGGGGGCGTCGGCGGGGAGGTCGTGGCAGTAGAATCTCCCGAAGATGCCCAGGCCCGGAAAGTGCCACTGAATAAAGGTGCCCTCGGTAAACAAAACGGCCAGGCCCGGAAACCGGCGCCGGGATGGCTGAACGGTGCCGTCGGGGTAAAGGAGCTTCGGGCCGACCAGGCCCACCCGGGGATGCTCCGCCATAAACTCCAGCAGGGCGGCCACGGCCCCGGGCCGGACCTCGGTGTCCGGGTTTAAAAGCAAGATAAAGCGTCCTCGGGCCAGCTTGAGGGCCTGGTTAACGGCCCGGACGAAGCCCAGGTTGACGGCGTTCTCCACGAGCCGGACCCCCGGGAACTGCCGGACCACATCGGGGCTTCCGTCCGTTGAGGCGTTGTCCACGACGATAACCTCGCCCCCGAGGGCCCCGACCTGGGGCAGGAGCGAGCCCAGGCACGCCGGGAGGTGCGCCCGGCTGTTGTAGCTCACGATGACGACCGAAAGCTCAACCCCGCCCAAGACGCCCCAGCTCCGTAAGGACGATAACCGCCTGCCAGGCGAGGGCCACCGCCAGCACGAGCCCGACCCACCCGTCCCGGTAGCCCCCAAGCCTGACAAACCGGCGGTGAAACTCCCGCAGGGGAAAGGTTAAAAAGCGGTGAGGTCGGGGGCGCACCCCCTGCCGGTAAAGCCGGATGGCCTCCAGCCGGGCGTAGCGGCGCTGCTTGGCGAAAATCTCCCCCACCGTCGAGTAGTTTATATGCACGAGCGGATTTTCAAGGCGGCCCACCGGCCCCTCAATTCGGACGACTTCGTGGACGGGCCAGGCCGGGTCGTACCGGCCGCAGTCGGTTTTAAACAGCCTTAGCTGGTAGTCCGGCCACCAGCCGCCCCCCCGGACCCAGCGGCCAAGGATCAGGTTCTGCCGGGGAATCCAGTACCCCACGCAGGGCCCAGCGGTGGCCCGCCGAATCTCCCCGGCCAGGGCCGGGGGAACGCGCTCGTCGGCGTCGACGAAGAGCACCCAGGGGGTGGTGACAAGGTCGAGCGCCCAATTGCGCTGATCCGCAAAATTTGTAAAAGCACGCGTCACCAGCCGGGCCCCAAATTCGGCGGCGATCTCAGGCGTCCGGTCGGTGCTCCCCGAGTCCACTACCAGGATCCCGTCCGCCCAGCCCAGGCTCTTGAGGCAGCCGGGCAGGTGTTCAGCCTCGTTCCGGGTCAGCACCACCGCGGTAAGCCGGCCGCCCATCAGCCCAGCCCCCGGAGAATTTCGGCCCACACCTCCGGTCCCCGCCCGGTTCTTTCGGCCCGCCGGGCGGCCAGCCGCAGCAGGAGCTTTACGGCGGCCCGGAAATGGGGCGGGTAGTAGCGGTCGAATAGCTTGAGGCGGCTCTCCCAGAGCCAGCGAAACGCCTCGGCCCGGACCTGCCCGGTGGTGGCCCCCCCGTGGTGGACGACCACCGCCCGGGGGTCGCACAGTACCTCCCAGCCCGCCCGCCGCAGGCGGAAGGCCAGGTCAACCTCCTCGCAGTACATGAAGAAGTCCTCATCGAAGAACCCCACCCCGGCCAGGGCCTGGTACCGCCCCAGCATGCAGGCCCCGAGCACGAAGTCGGCCCGAAAGGGCCGGGGCTGCCCATAGAAGCTGACCGGGTACCGCCCGTTTAACGGCGAGTCATAGAGTCGGCCGAAAAGGTCAGGGAAAAGGTCGACGGCGACCTGAATCAGGTCGGGAAACTTGAAGGCCGAGTGCTGAAGCCGCCCGTCGGGGTAGACCAGGCGGGGACCCACCAGAACCGCCTCCGGATGCCGGCCCAGGGTGTCCAGCAGGCGGTCAATGGCTCCGGGGTAAACTTCGGTGTCCGGGTTGAGCAGGAGGGCGAAGTCAGCCGGCGCCAGCTTGAGGCCGTAGTTACTGGCCGCCCCGAAGCCCAGGTTGGCTTCAAGCCGAACCAGCCTCACCTGGCCGTACTGGGTGGCGACCTGCTCCCCGCTTCCGTCGGTGGATGCGTTGTCCACCACCAGGATTTCGCCGTCCAAGCCGGCCGGCCAGGCCGTCAGAACCGAGCGGACACAGGCGGAAAGGAGATTTCCGGCGTTGTAGTTGACGATGATGACGGCCAGGCGGGAGGGCATCGGGGGGCTTAGTAATTTACCCGGACGACCTGCGGCTTAAACTGGCCGACCGGGAAACCGACCCCGCCCTGCTCGATCCCCGCCCAGAGGGTGACCTCCCGGATGCGCAGGTTGATCTGGATGGTGCCCGTGATCACCACCTCTTCTCCGGGCTGAAGCAGGGGGGTCTGGCCCTGCCACTCCTCCACGGTGCAGAGCTTGCGGTAGTCGACCTGTTCCGGGGGTTTAAGCCGCTCCGCCGGGTCGAAGCCGACCCTGGTTCCGTCCGGGAGGAGGCCCCAACGGGCGGGGTATTCCAGGCCGGCCCCGGTCCACATCACGCCCACCCGCCAGACGCCGCTCCGCTCGTAGTAGAGGGGGCTGGCGGGGTCGGCGGGGTTCACCCAGCAGTTGAACGTAATATCCGTCCGGTAGGGGGTACCCGGGGGCGGCCCCAGGGTCTTCACCGGCACCGTCCCGGTGTTCCTCACCCGGAAGGTGACGTTTACCGTCCCGCCGAGGGAGACGGTGGTGGGCTTGACCTGGAAGTCCACCAGTTCCAGCCGCGGGATACCCCCGTTTTCGATTTTGACCGGCTTCGTGGCCTCCGCCACCGCCCCCACCTGGTCCTGGGCCACCACGTGCAGAACGTACGAACCGTCGGGCAGTACCCGGCCGGCGGCGGTGCCGTCCCAGACGTAGGAGTCCCGCTGGCGGGGCCGCTGGTCGGGGGACTGGGGCCCCGAGTCCGGCCGGCTCCAGGAAACCAGCAGGTAGGAGGTTCCCCGGGAATCGGTGGCGAAGATGTCCACCCGGGTCGGCGGACGGGTCAGGCTGTAGAAGATGATGGTCTCATCCCGGTCGGCGTCGCCGTTCGGGGAGAAGGTGTCGGGCGTTACCGTAAGCTCCTCGAAGGCCAGCTCGGTGGGGTCGGCCCCGGTAATCCGCAGCCGGGCCTGCCGCTCCTCGGTAGTCCCGTCGGACGCCCGGGCCCTCACCACCACGGCGTAGTCGCCGTTCGGCAAGACCTTGCGCTGGCGCGTCTCGGGGTCGGGGCTGTAGGTTCCGGTAAACTCGGCCTGGTAGTTGCCGGGCGCCCGGGGCTGGTCCACCCGGAAAGGGTATTCCCGGCCGGCCGAATCCCGGAACAGGATGCTGACCAGGGCTTCCCGGCGGACTTGGTAGCTGATGGTGGCGGAGCCGGCGGGCCCCTCGGCCCCGGGGGTGACCGTCTCGGCCGAGACGGTCACCTCCCCCAGCAGGCCGGCCGGGCCGCACCCGCCGAGGAGAGTTTCTAGCAGGATGACGGTTGCCCCGAGAATCCCGAGCCGGGCGAGGGTTGAGCGCATCTTAACCGTTAGAAAGTATTCGCCCTGCCCCCCGGCCCTGTCAAACCCGGCCAGCGCCTGATTGCGGCCGGCAGCGGTGTCGCCGCCTTAAATGGGCAGACGCCGGTTGCGCCCGGACGACTTCCTGGCCGCCAGTTCCTTCCGCCAGCTCCCTTCGGTTTCCAGCAGGGGCCCGTATAGCCGCTCCTCCAGGCGGTAAAAGTCTTCCAGGCCCAGAAGCTCGCTCCGCTCCACGAGGTCGCACAGCCGGTCGGGGTAAAGGGAGGCGGTGGTGCCCTCCCGTTTCAAAACCTCCAGGGCGGTCATCATCGACCGGATGGCCGCCCGCTGCAGCAGGCCCGAGTAGGTAATGAGCTTAAAGCCCATTTCGTAAAGTTCCCGGACCGGCACCACCGGGGTCTTACTGCCCTCGTTCAGGTTCGCCTGAACCGGCTTCGGGATGGACCGGGCGACCTTAGCCATTTCCTCCACGCTCAGGAGCGCTTCAACGAAAACAATGTCGGCCCCGGCCTCGGCGTACTTTATGCCCCGCTCGATGGCCTGGTCCAGGCCGTAAAGGGCCCGGGCGTCGGTCCGGGCGATGATGACGAATTCCTTGTCCCAGCGGGCCTCGCAGGCAGCCTTGATTTTTACGACCATCTCCTCGGCGGAGATTACCTGCTTGCCCTCGAAGTGCCCGCACCGTTTCGGGAAGGTCTGGTCCTCAATGAAGATGCCCGCCACCCCGGCCGCCTCAAATTCCCGTACCGTCCGCATCACGTTAAGGGCGTTCCCGTAGCCGGTGTCCACGTCGGCGATGACCGGGATCTCCACCGAGCGGGCGATATTCCGGGCCTGGTTGAGGATTTCGGGCATTGTCTGGAGGCCGACGTCGGGGTAGCCCAGGAAGCTGGCCGTTACCGCCGCCCCGCTGATAAACGCCGCCGGGAATCCCGCGCGCTCCACCACCTTGGCCGAGATGCAGTCGTAGACCCCGGGTGCCACGATGGGCCCCGGCCTGGCCAGGAGCTCCCGAAAGCGCCTCGCTTTGCTCATGGGTCCGCCTCCCGGAACTTCCCAAGGGTAGCCATAAGCTCCCCAATATTTTCGAGCTTGTCGAGGTTTTCGACCATTTCGATGACCCGCCAGCAGTCGGCTTCGGTCAGCAGCCGGCCGGCGCAGGCCCGGAACTTGGCCAGCCGCTCCGCCCGGGACATCGGGTTATCGGGCAGGCCCCGGAACCGGCGGCACTCGGCCGTCAGCTGTCGACCGTCCTTGAGCCGGACGGTGGCCCGGGCGAACATGTGGGCCAGGTCCATAGGAACCGTCGGGTCGGGCTTTAAACGCACCTTTGCGAGGGCAGCTTCAACCTCCGGCCGGAACCGGGTGGCGTCGGTAAAAGAATCGATGTCCACCCGGCCGGTGGCCAGGGCCACCGCCGCGCAGTACTCAAAGCTGAACTTGCCGTCGAGCCCGCTCTTCGGCCGGGGCCGGGAAAGCTCCGGCCGCAGCACCGGCAACTCCACCTCCAGGTATTCCACCTCCTCCAGCCCGAAGCTCTGGGCCGTCCGCAGTTCCAGGACCGCCTCTGCCACCCACTGCATGTAAATTTCCGCCGGGAACCGCTTGATGATAAAGCCAGGGTTTACCAGGTTCCAGGCCGCACCCAGGTCCCGGGTGAGGAGCTCCCAGTCGAATTCGCCGCCGAAGAAGGTATCCACGTAACCCTGGTGGGCCTCCAGGACGGCCTCGTTGCTTGCGAACCCCGCCGCCGCGAGCAGTGCGGCCTCCACCCCCACCCGGGCGGCATTTCCGGGGTGGGTAGACTTCACCATCGTACCATTGTTGGCAAACAGGCCCCCGGTCCGGGAGGCGGCGATACCGAGGGCCATCCGGACCCGCCCCCGGGGGAGGCCCACCATCCGGGCGGCCGCGGCGGCCGCCCCCATCGGCCCGAAGACCCCCGGCGGGTGAAACATCCGGCCCCGGTAGCGGGCCGACGCCGCCCGGAGCCGCTGCTGAACCTCCCAGCCGATGGCATAGGCGCCGATCACGGCCTTCCCACCCGCGCCCGTGACCTCCCCCAGGGCCAGGGCCGGGGGGAGGATGGCCGATGTCCCGTGGGCCGGGGGGATCCCCTGCACCTCGAAGTCCAGGGCGTGAAGGAACGTGCCGTTGGCAAAGGCGGCCATAACGGCGTTCGTCCTGAAGGCGTAGCCGGCCACCGTGGCCTCGGGCGTGCCCCCGAGTCGGCGCACGTAGTCGGCCACCATCCGCCCCAGGGGTTCGACCGAACCGGCCAGGAGGCAGCCGATGCCGTCGAGGATGGCGATTTTGGCCGCCTCGACCACGGCCGGCGGGATCGCCTCATCGGGAGTTTCGGCGACGAAGGCGGCGAGGGCTTCGGTCGGGCCCATGCTCAGTTGCGAATGTCTTGCAGGAACCACTCGGTGGGCAGCTCCCGACCGAGGCCCCGCGCCCGGGCCAGCTCGTACACCTTCCCGGCCACGGCCGCGAACTGCACCCCCCGCAGGCCGCCCCGCTCCGAGTAGGTTATGTCTTGCGGGCGCCGCCGGCCCGGAACCCGGCCCGCCAGCAGGTCCTTAAGCCAGACCACCTTTTCGGCCGGCAGGCGGGCCGCGGCGTCGCCAACGACCCTTCGGCCGCCCGGCTCCGGTCCCACCCGCCAGGCAAGACTGTCCCCCTCCACCACCCAATCCGGGTAGCCTACCGGCGGGGGGGTGAGGCCGAAGCGGAGGGCGACGTCGATGCGCCGGACCGCGGCCTCGTCCAGCAGGCCGCCCACGTCCACCAGGTGGGTGCCCGGCTCCACCAGGTCGGCCCGAATCACCGGCTCCACCGAGTCGGTGCAGGCGGCCAGAATATCCGCCCCCTGGTAAACCTGCTCCGGGGATTCGCACACCTCCACCTCGATGCCCAGCTTTTCGGCCATTTCCCGGGCGTAGGCCTGACGGTGCTCGGGGGTGGGGCTGTAAACTTTGAGCTTTCGGACCTTCCGAACGGCGCAGAAGGCCTCCGCGTGGGACCTGGCCATCCCCCCGGAGCCCAGCATACCCACGACCTCGGCGTCGGGCCGGGCCAGGTGCTTGGCCCCGATCCCCCCGTCCGCCCCCTGGCGCACGTGCTGAATATACCCGTCGTGTATAAGGGCCAGGGGCTCGCCGGTGTGGATGCTGGTCAGCAGGATGAGGCCGCAGTAGAGGCCCGGCCGCAGACAGTACTTCTCCCGGGTTCGGACCCCGCGGTAGGTCTGGACGTAGCTTATGTCGGACATCAGCCGGATGGCAAAGTACCCGCTGGTCCGGGAGGCGCCCTCCACGCTGGACCAGTTGTAGACCTTTCCCTCATCCCCAAGGGGAACCTGGGTGTTGACCCGCGGCCGGCACACGGCGTTGCCCCGAAAGAAATCCTGGTAAGCCTCCTCCAGAACGGCGATGGCCAGCTCCATGGTAAGAACCTGCTTTACGTCGTCGTTGGTCAGGAGCAGCATGGGCTTTACCCCCTCCGGACGAAGACGCTTCCGCCCGTGGCCTCGCCGGTGGGGCTGGCGCCGAGGCGCAGGACCCGGGCTCCGCCGGGGCTTACGGCCCGGAACCCGTGGACCACCCCCGACGGGAAGATAATAAGCGAATCGGGCCCCACCCGATACTTCTCATCCCCAATGGTCACCAGCAGCTCGCCCGAGATAACGTAGTAGGCGTGGTCGAAATCCCGGCCCTCGTGGTAGTGGGGCTCAATGCCGCCGCCTTCTTGGACCACATCCAGGGTAACCAGGAGCCAGCGGCAGTCCTGACCCGGCCGCACGAAGGAGTAGGCGGCAACCCCCGGGTGGCCCGGCAGCCCCGTTCGGGCCGGAAGCTCCCCGAGCCGGATGATCCGGCCGGCAAAGTGGTCCGCCACGGGAACCCTCCCTAGGCCTCGCGGGCGGCCCGGGCGGCGTGGGTTCCGGCAATCCGACCGAAAGTTGCCCCCGCCATCATCCCCGAACCCGACGGGTAATTCCAGTGCCAGAGCCCGCCCAGCATCTCACCGGCCGTGTAAAGCCCGGGTATCGGCCGCCCCGAAACGTGC
>JBHOQU010000031.1:0-30608 GCA_042408785.1 Dehalococcoidia bacterium
CTGCCGCCCGTACAGGCTGAGACTTCGGCGTCGAGACCAAGCTGACCCTGTCCAACGGCATCAGGATAGACTTCGAGGTGCACGAGACGCCCAGGCTCAGGCGACTGCAGAGGAGGCTCGCCAGGGCAGAGAAAGGCTCCAGGTTTCTCCTGAGGAGGGAGTACGAAAAGCTCAACCACCGGCGCAAAGATGCCCAGAACAAGGTCCTGGCCTTCCTCAGGCTCTACGGCAAGGTGGTGTTCCAGGACGACTACGTTAAGGGTTGGGCGGCACTCTTCGGCAGGCAGGTTCACTCCTCAGGGATATGCGGACTGAAGTCAAGGTTGAGGACCAGCCTTGAGACGCCTATCACCGTGGGGAGGTTTGAACCTACCAGCCGGGAGTGTTTTGCCTGTGGGAAGAGGCACGAACTGTCCCTCTCGGACAGGGTCATCAGGTGCCACTGCGGCTGGGTCTGCGACCGGGACCACAACTCTTCCCTGGTCGTTCTAAGGAAGGGGCTTGGCCTGAGCCCTGATCAGGCCGTAGGGCCGGACTGGTCCGAACTTAAGCCCCTGGAGAGGGAAGCCGCTGCGCGGATATTAGGGAGCAATCCCTATATCCGCGTAAGCTTCCTTCGATGAAAGGGGAAGCCCACCCTTTTAAGGGTGGGAGGAAGTCACCCGAATCTTCAGCTGGTGCTGGCCCACCTGGGGGGCACGGTGCCGTACGTGGCCGAGCGGGCCGACCGGGGTTGGGGGGTCTACCCTGAGCTTAAGCCTTTAATTCCTCGGCCGCCGACGGAACTTTTTAAAAACTTTTACTACGACACCGTCAACTTTGACCCGGCCGCCCTGGAGCTGGCCTTGAAGTTCGCCGGACCCGACCGCCTGCTTCTGGGGAGCGACTACCCCCACCAGGTCGGGGATATGCTCCGGGCGGTGGAGGTGGTGGGCGGGCTGCCCGTCGCCGAGGAGGTCCGCCGGGCGATCCTCGGCGAGAACGCAGCCCGCCTGCTCAGGCTCAAAAGCTGAGGGGACGGCTCAGCGGCCGCCCCGCCGTCCGCCGGAACGGCCGTGGTCACCGGCCGCGGGTGGGGGGCCAGGGTTGGCCCGGTGCTCGTCTCCCTTTCCCGGGTGGTCGTCGGGCCGGTGGTTACTGCCCTGAGCCGGGCCCTGCTGCGTCGTCCCGCCGTTGTCCTCATCGTCGTGGGGCTTCCCCCGTTCTTCGGTGAAAAGCCTCACCCTAAGGGGCGGGGCGACGACCCTCTCCTCGTCGTCCGCCCGGAGAAAGACTTGGAAGTTGAAGGAGCGGCCGCGAATATCACCGGTGGGGGTCACCGTCAGGGTGACCGTCACCGTGCCGTCGGCCGCCGCTAGGGTGCAGTCCACGGCGTCATCGCCAAACTTCTTGGGCCGTACCACACAGTCAAAGGTGCTAACACCGGCGGTCGGGGAGACCGTTGCCGTGGCGGTGAAGGTGGTGGTCTGCGTTACGGTTCCGGTGATGACGGGCGGCTCCCAGCTTAGTACTTTGGGCGGGGGGCCTTCGGCATCCTCGGGCGGTTCCTGGGCCTGGGCCACCAGAAAACCGGCCCCGAGGCCCAGAAGGGCCAGCACGCCGACCAGGGGTAGAAGCTTTAATATCCGCATTCGGCTCGCTCCCTCCGTAACCCTGTTTCCGGTTACTCCAACGGACTTATAGCAGAAAGGTTACGGTCTGGGAACGGTCCGTTCGTACCGGACGCCGGCCTGCAGACGCTCGGCCAGGGCCGTGTGACGGCGCCGGTTCGCTTCGGCCCTTACCGCCTGGGCCAGGACCCCCGGATCGGCGACGATGAGACAGAGCCGACGGGCCCGCGTTATGGCGGTGTAGAGGAGGCGGCGGTCGAGCCTGGGCAGGTGGTCACGCGCGGCCACGATGACCACCGCCGGGTAGTCCGAACCCTGGCTCTTGTGGATGGTGAGGGCGTAGGCCAGGTCGAGCTGGTCCAGCTCCAGGCCCCGGTAGGTGACCGTCCAGGGTCCGAAGGCCGTCTCAAACTGAACCTGCAGTTCCAGACCTTCCGGGTCGACCCGAAGGACCCGGCCGATTTCCCCGTTGGCCACCCCCTTGGGGTAGGCGTTCACCTGCTGGATCACCCGGTCGCCGGGCCGGAACCGGCGGCCCTTCCAGACCAGCTCGGGGGTGCCGGGACGGGCGGGGTTCAGCCGGGCCTGAAGGCGCTCGTTCAGCCGGTCCACCCCGGCGGGCCCGGCGTATTTGGCGGCCAGCACCTGCACTCCCTGGCCCGGCCGGAAGCCGAGCAGTCCTGGGATCTTCTCCGCGACCAGCTCGACCACCCGGTCCGCCACGGCCCCGGCCGAGGCGGCCTCCACTACCCCGAAGTCAGGCCGGTCCCCCACCGGCGCCTCCCCGGCCAGCACCCGGTAGGCGCCGGCGACAATGCCCGAGTCGGCCGCCTGGCGCTGAATCTCGGTGAGCCGGGCCACCGGCACAACCCCCGAGGCGAGCAGGTCGCCCAGCAGGTTGCCGGGACCCACGCTGGGAATCTGGGCCGGGTCGCCCACCAGCAGGAGCCGGGTCTCCGGCCCCAGGGCCGCCAGGACCCTTTCGGCCAGCGGAACGTCCAGCATCGAGACCTCGTCCACCACCAGCAGGTCGGCCTCCAGGGGACTTTCGGGACCCCGGCGGAACCGGCCGCTTTCAGGCTGGTATTCCAGCAGGCGGTGGAGGGTAAAGGCCGGCCGGCGGGCGGCCGCTTCGAGGCGCTTGGCCGCTCGGCCCGTGGGGGCGGCCAGCAGCACCCGCTGCCCCCGGAGCTCGGGCCGGGCCAGAAGGTCGGCCACCAGGCGGGTCTTGCCGACGCCGGGACCGCCGGTGAGCACCCCGACCCGGACGCTCCCCAAAAGTTCGAGGGCCGCCTCTCGGCCCTCCACCTGGACCGGCTCGGCCCCGCCGAGCCGCTCGGCCAGCTTCCGGGCCACCGTTTCCTCGGCCTGATGAAGGAGTGTCAGGTACAGCCGGCCGCCGGCCTTGGCCTCGTAGCGGACCCGCCCCGAGGCGATCCCCTCCCGGACGGCCGCCACCAGTTCTTCCCGGGTAAAGCGGGTCCGAGACCGCAGGTCGGCCAGGGGCAGGAAGCAGTGGCCCTCTTCCTCAGCCGCCCGCTGGAGAAGGTGGACGACCCAGGCGGCCCGGCGGGCGGGGCCGAGGTCCGGGCGGCCCTGGCCCAGGCGGTCGGCCAGCTCGAAGCTGAAGCCGGGGACAAGCCCCACCAGGGCGTAGGGGTCCCGGTCCAGGCGGGCGGGGGCCTCGGGGCCGAAGGCTTCCAGGAAAATGCGGGCGAGGACGGGGTCGGCGCCGGCGGAGTGAAGGCGCCCGAGGACGGCCCAGGCGGCCTCCGTCTCGGCCAGCGTCCGGCGGAGGGTCTCGGCCGTCCGGGGGCCCACCCCGGCCCCCCGCAGCCGGGCGGGGTCCTTCCGGACTACCTCCCAGAGGTCGGCCCCAAACCGGGCGGCCAGAAGCTCCGCCCGCCGGTAGCCGATGCCGGGGAAGAGGCCGCTGGCCAAAAAGCGGGCGATTTCGGACCGCTCGGCCGGGAGGCCGACCTCCACCTGGTCGGCCACGAAGTGCCGGCCCAGATGCCCGCCCGTCTGCCAGCGGCCCCGGAAGACGGCCCGGGCGCCGGGCACCAGGCGGACCCGGGGCGCGATTACGGTTTCCGGCCGGCTTCCCGGCCCGGTCCCCTCAACCCTGACGACGACGCGGCCGTCCTGGAAACTTAAAACCTCCCGGACGGTTCCCGCCAGAACATCACCGCCCAACCGACCCTCCACCCCGCCCGGGTTCCCGGTCAGCGGCCGACGACCTGATAGCCCTCCTCTTCGATGGCCCGGTAGACGGCCTCCAGGTCGGTCGCCTGCGGGTCGTACTCGATGAGGACCCTGTTCTGCCGGTAGTCGGCGTCCACAAAGCCGATGCCCGGCACCCGCCTGACGGCCCGCTTTACGGCCTCGTTGCAGTGCTCGCAGGACATGCCGGAGACCTGAATGACTCGCCGCTCCACGGTGGCCTCTCCTCAGAACATAAGTGCGTAGGCCGGTTGCCCTAAACATTATACCGCCGGTGGGGGTTGCCGGACCTGCCTTTGCCCCGGTTGATAAAATCTAACGGCGAAAACCATGCCCACGATTCTGGTGGTTGAGGATGAGCCGGCCCTCCAGGCCGCCATTGGGTACAACCTGCGGCGGGAGGGGCACCGGGTCCTGACGGCGGCCGACGGGCCGACCGCCCTGGTTCTCATGGCCGAGGGGCCCGACCTGGTAATTCTGGACCTGATGCTACCCGGTGTCGACGGGTTTGAGGTCTGCCGGCGGATCCGGCAGCAGAGCTCGGTCCCCATCATCATCCTGACGGCCCGGAGCGACGAGGTGGACCGGGTGGTGGGCCTCGAGCTGGGGGCCGACGACTACATCACAAAGCCCTTCAGCATGCGAGAGCTTTTAGCTCGGGTGAAGGCCCTTCTCCGGCGCCGCGACCTGATCCTGGCCGAGCTTCAGGCCCGGGCGGCCGAACCGGAGCGGCTGGTAGCTGGGGACCTGGAGGTCGACCTTGGTCGGCACACGGTGACCCGGGCCGGCGTCCCCGTAAACCTTACCCCCAAAGAGTTCGACCTGCTAGCCTTCTTGGTCAAAAACCGGGGCCGGGTCTTTTCGGCCGAGCGGCTCCTGGGGGAGGTCTGGGGGTACGCCAATCCGGTGGACCCCCGCACCGTGGCCGTGCACATCCGCAGCCTGCGGGAAAAGCTGGAGGACGACCCCTCCCGCCCGGTCCTCATCGAGACGGTCCGGGGGGTCGGTTACCGGTTTGCGGGTTGAGGACGGTGGGCATCGGACGGGCTCTGGGGCTGGGGCTCGGATTTGCCCTGCTGGCCGGGATTATCCTGGGGGCCCTGGGCTACCAGGTGGCGGGCCTCGTGCGTTCCCGGCAGCTCGACCTCCTGCAGGCTCAGCTCCTGCGGCAGGCCCGCCTGATGGCGGCGGAGGTCGGACCCGCCCTGAGCGCCGGTGACCCTGCCGACGTCGACGCCGCGGCCAAGGAGCTGGGCCGGCGGTTCGGCCTCCGGGTAACCGTCTTCGACCCGGCCGGCCGCCCGGTGGGCGACTCGGCCGGGGATCCGGCCCGCCCGGGGAACGTGCCGGCCCCCGCCGACGTGCGGGCGGTGGTGGGCGGGGCTCCTTACGGGGTCGGCCTGGAGCCCGGGCATTTTTACGTGGCCGTCCCCGTGGAGTGGGCAGGCTCGGCGGTGGAGATTCTGCGGGTGGGGGAGGAGCTGGGGCCGGTGGACCGGGCCGTAAACGGCGTGGTTGCGGCCTTTGCAACCGCCCTCGCTTTGACCGTCCCCGTGGGGCTTCTTCTCGGCCTGGCCGCCGGGGCCCTCGCCGGCCGGGACCTCCGGCGGCTGGCGGCCGGCCTTCACCGGCTGGCGGAGGGGGGCACCCCGGAGACGGTGCCTGCCGGCGGGCCGCCGCAGGTGCGGGATGCCCTCCGGGCCCTGGGGGAGCTGCTGGGTGCCCTGCGGGAGCGGGTCGACCGGCTGGAGGCCGACCACCGGCGGCTGGAGCTGGTGCTGGACCAGATGGCCGACGGGCTAGTCATCGCCGACCCCGACGGGCACGTGGTGCGGGTGAACCCGGCGGCCGCCCGGCTCCTCCAGGTCCGGCCCGAGGAGGCCGCCGGCCGCTCTCTGGTGGCCGTGCTTAAAGACCATGAACTGGCCGGGTTTATCCGGGACTTCCTGGACGGAAAGCCCGGGGCCGAGCGGCCGCCCGTCTTCGAGGTGGGCCCGCCGGGGCAGCGACGGACGGTTCAGGTTAAGGTGAGCCGGACCGGGGATGACGGCGGGTCCGACGGCCACCTGGTCATCCTGCTGCAGGATATCACCGAAATCAGGCAGACGGAGCAGGTCCGGCGGGACTTTGTAGCCAACGTCTCCCATGAGCTCCGGACGCCGGTGGCGGCCCTCAAGGCCCTGGTGGAGACCCTGGAGGCCGGGGCCGTCGAGGACCCGGAGCACGCGAAGGAATTCATCGGGCGGCTCCATGTGGAGGTGGACGGCCTGGCCCTGCTGGTGGAGGAGCTTTTCGAGCTGGCCCGGGTGGAGTCGGGCCGGCCGGGCCTTAACCGGCGCCCGGTCGACCTGGCGGCCGTCGTCCGGCAGGCGGTGGAAAGGCTGCGGCCTTTGGCCGACCGGCAGGGCCTGAGTCTGCTGCTGCGGCTCCCGGCGGAGCTTCCGCCCGTCGAGGCCGACCCGGACCGCCTGGAGCAGGTGGTGCTCAACCTGGTGCACAACGCCGTGAAGTTTACCCCGCCCGGGGGCCGGATAACGGTGACGGTGGAGCGGCGCGGGGAGGAAGCGGCCGTCTCGGTTCGGGACACCGGGGCCGGGATTCCCCCAGAGCTTCTGCCCCGGGTTTTCGAGCGGTTCTTTAAGGCCGACCGGGCCCGCTCCACGAAGGGCGCGGGCTTGGGGCTGGCCATCGCCAAGCACATCGTCCAGGCCCACGGCGGCCGCATCTGGGCCGAATCGGCCGGAGAAGGGCGGGGGTCGACCTTCACGTTCACCCTGCCCCTGAGCCAGAGTTAAGGAAAAGTTAAAGAAGCCTTTGGGTTTCTCTCAGGTTCGCCCAAACCTCCCTTAAGGCGCGGGCCCCACAATGCCTAGTGGGAACGTAAAGAGGGAGGAAATCCAGGCGATGCGAAACGTCCGACGCTTAAAACTGCTGGGCCTTGCCTTGAGCATTCTCGGCTTCCTGGCTGCCGCCTGCGCCCCGGCGGGGGCGCCCCGGCCGGGGGCGCAGGCCGGCGCCGCGGCCCTTACCGGGGCCGGGGCCACCTTTCCCTATCCCCTCTACGCCAAATGGTTTGACGTTTACGCCCAGAAGACCGGTGTCCGGATAAACTACCAGTCCATCGGGTCGGGTGGGGGGATCCGGCAGCTGCTGGAGGGGACGGTCGATTTCGGGGCCTCCGACGCCCCCATGACCGACGACCAGCTGACCCGGGCACCGGGCAAAATCCTTCACATTCCGACGGTCCTTGGGGCCGTGGTCGTCATCTACAACCTGCCCGACCTGGGCGGAACTCTCAAGCTTTCGCCGGAAACGCTGGCCGGCATCTACCTGGGGCAGGTAACCCGCTGGAGCGACCCCCGCATTGCCGCCGAAAATCCGGGCTTAAAGCTTCCCGATAGCCCCGTCGTCGTGGTTTACCGCTCGGACGGCTCCGGAACGACCCATGTATTTACCGACTATCTGTCGGCGGTAAGCCCGCTCTGGAAGGAGCGGGTGGGGCGGGGCACCAGCGTGAGCTGGCCGGCGGGCCTGGGGGCCAAGGGGAACGAGGGGGTAACCGGGCAGGTGAAGCAGACCCCAGGGGCCGTCGGCTACGTAGAGCTGGCCTACGCCGTCCAGAACCGCCTGCCCTACGCCCTCCTGCGCAACCGGGCTGGAAATTACGTCGGGCCGACCCTGGAAAACATCACGGCCGCGGCGGCCGGGGCCGCCCCGACCTTGCCGGAGGATTTGCGAGTCTCCATCGTCGACGCCCCGGGCCCCAACAGCTACCCCATCTCGGCCTTTACGTACATCCTGGTTTACCAGGAGCAGCGGGATCCGGTAAAAGGCCGGGCCCTGGCCGAATTTCTCCGGTGGGCCCTGGACGAGGGCCAGACCTATGCCCCCGACCTGCACTATGCCCCCCTCCCGGAAGAAGTCAGAGTCAGGGCTCGGGCCCTGGTCAAAACCATCAGCTACCAGGGCAAACCCCTGCTGGAGAACTGACCCGTGGCCCGGCCCGTAGCCCTGCAACGTCCCCGTCTGGTAAGCTCCCGCACCGAGGACCTGGTTTTTAGAGGGGTGGTGGCCCTCCTGGGCCTGGCGGTGCTGGGCCTGGCCGTGGGCATCGGCCTGAGCCTGGCGGGGGAGGCCGGGCCGGCCCTGGCCCGGTTCGGCCCGGCCTTCTTTACCCGTGGCGTCTGGGACCCGGTCCGGGAAGACTTCGGGGCCCTCCCCCACATCTACGGCACGCTGGTCACCTCCCTGCTGGCCCTTATGCTCGGGGGTCCGGTGGCCCTGGGGACGGCCATTTTCCTGGCCGAGTTCGCCCCCGGCTGGCTGCGGGGTCCGGTCTCCTACCTGGTGGAGCTTCTGGCGGCGGTGCCCAGCGTGGTCTACGGCCTCTGGGGCCTCTTCGTTCTGGCCCCCCTTCTACGCACCACCGTCCAGCCGGCCCTGGGGAGCTGGCTGGGCTTTCTGCCCCTCTTCCAGGGGCCCTTCTACGGGGTGGGCATCTTCACCGGCGGCCTCATCCTGGCCGTGATGGTCATCCCCACCATCGCCGCCGTCAGCCGGGACGTGCTCCGGGCGGTTCCGGCCGACCAGCGGGAGGCGATGCTGGCCCTGGGGGCGACCCGGTGGGAGACGGTCCGCCACGCCGTCCTGCCGGCCGCCCGCCCCGGGATCTTCGGGGCCGTCCTGCTGGGGCTGGGCCGGGCGCTGGGGGAAACCATGGCCGTAACCATGGTCATCGGCAACCGTCCGGAGATCCCGGCCTCCCTCTTCGGGCCGGGCTACACCATGGCGGCGGTCATCGCCAACGAGTTCGCCGAGGCCACCTCGGACCTGCACCTTTCGGCCCTCTTCGCCGTGGGCCTCGGCCTCTTCGGCCTCACCCTGCTGGTTAACGTGGCGGCCCGGGTGCTCGTCTGGCGGGTGGCCTGGGGTCCGGTCGGGGGTGAGTGAGCTTGGACGGGTATGCTTACCGGGCCGCAGCCCACTACCGCCGGCGCCGAATTGTCGGCCTGGCCTTCCAGGGGCTCACGGTCTTGGCGGCCGGCCTCTCGGTTGGGGTGCTCTTTGCCGTCCTGGGCTTTGTTTTCGTTCAGGGGGTTTCGGGACTGAGCTTAGAGCTGTTTACTCAGACGCCGAAGCCCCCCGGGGAAGCCGGGGGCGGGATGGCCAACGCCATCGTCGGGACCCTGATGCTGGTGGCCCTGGCCTGCCTCTTCAGCCTGCCGGTGGGGGTCGGGGCGGGGGTTTACCTGGCCGAGTACGGCCGTTGGGGGCCCCTGGCCCAGCTCATCCGGTTTATGGCCGACGTCCTTACCGGGGTGCCCTCTATCGTCGTCGGCCTGTTCGCCTACACCGTCCTGGTGCTCCCCCTGGGCCGCTTTTCCGCCCTGGCCGGGGGCTTCGCCCTCGGGCTGATCATGCTCCCCACGGTCGTTCGGGCCACCGAAGAGATGCTCCGGCTGGTGCCCGATTCCATCCGGGAGGCCGGACTCGCCCTTGGGCTTGCCCGCTGGAAGGTTACCCTCCGGGTCG
Source organism: Dehalococcoidia bacterium (assembly GCA_042408785.1). Lineage (GTDB taxonomy): Bacteria > Chloroflexota > Dehalococcoidia > JAUQQI01 > JAUQQI01 > JAUQQI01. The sequence goes on from JBHOQU010000031.1 coordinate 9,366, forward strand.
TCCTTCCCACGGCGTTTAACGGGATTTTAACGGGCATCCTCCTGGCGGTGGCCCGGGCGGCCGGGGAGACGGCCCCGCTGCTCTTTACGGCCTTCGGCAACCGCTTCTGGAACCTCGACCCCACCCAGCCCACCGCCGCCCTGCCCTTGCAGATTTTCGTTTACGCCATCTCCCCCTACGACGACTGGCACCGGCAGGCCTGGGCCGGGGCCCTGGTCCTGGTCGGCCTGGTTCTGGTGGCTTCGCTGGCGGCCCGGCTGGTGCGGGGCCGGGGCGTCGTAAGCCGCTGAAAGGGGGGTAGAATTTAACGATGGCGGAAGCTGTTGCGTCCCCGACGGCGGTCCGGCCGGCGTGGGTGCGGGTGGAGGGCCTCTCGGCCTGGTACGGCCGCCGGCAGGCCATCCGGAACATTAATTTAGAGTTTGTCCCCGGCAAGATCACGGCGGTCATCGGTCCCTCCGGCTGCGGCAAGTCCACCCTGGTGCGGTGTATCAATCGGCTCCACGAGGTGGTGCCCGGGGCCCGGGTGGCGGGCCGGGTGCTCCTTAACGGGGAGGATATTTACGGCCCGGGGGTGGACCCGGTCCTGGTCCGGCGGCGCATCGGGATGGTCTTTCAGCGGCCGAACCCCTTCCCCACCATGTCCGTCTTTGAAAACGTGGCCATCGGCCCCCGGTTGAACGGCCTGGCGAAGGGGGCCGAGCTGGATGAGCTGGTGGTGCGGAGCCTTAAGCTGGCGGCCCTGTGGGATGAGGTTAAGGACAAACTGCACCTGCCCGGGACGGCCCTCTCCGGCGGCCAGCAGCAGCGGCTCTGCATCGCCCGGGCCCTGGCGGTGAACCCCGAGGTCCTGCTCCTGGACGAGCCCACCGCCGCCCTTGACCCCATCTCCACCCTGAAGATCGAAGACCTGCTGCGCCAGCTCAAGGCCGAGTACACCATCGTCATCGTAACCCACAACATGCAGCAGGCGGCCCGGGTTTCGGACTTCACGGCCTTTATGCTGGCCGGGGAAGACCAGGTCGGGGAGCTGGTGGAATTCGGCCCCACCCGCCAGCTTTTCACCAACCCGAAGGACCCCCGGACGGAGGCGTATATTACCGGCCGGTTTGGTTAGAAGGGAGGTCTAAAAATGACAACGCGGGTTGCCCTCGAAGAGGGGTTACGGACCCTGGAGGATGGGGTTGTTGAGCTGGCCAGCATGGTGGATAAGGCCATCGAGCGGTCAGTCGAAGCCCTTAAGCGCCTTGACCAGGAGGAGGCGAAAAAGGTCGTCCGCGACGACCTGCTAATTAACAAAAAGCGGTTCGAAATCGAGGAGCAGGCCATCGAGCTCATCGCCACCCAGCAGCCCATGGCCCGGGACCTGCGGCGCATCATCGCCATCCTCAACATCATCGTGGACCTGGAGCGGATGGCTGACCACGCCGAAGGGATCGCCAAAATCGTCCTGATGCACCAGGATAAGCCCCTGCTTAAACCCCTCATCGACATCCCCCGAATGGCCGAAAAGGCCCGGGATATGCTCCGGCGCAGTATCGACGCCTTTATCCGGCGGGATGCCGAAGCGGCCCATAAAATCGCCGCCGAAGACGACGAGGTGGACGCCCTCTACGACCAGGTTTACCGGGAGCTTTTAACCTACATGCTCCAGGATCCCCGGACCATCGACCGGGCCACCTGGCTGCTGTGGGTGGCCCACAACCTGGAGCGCATCGCCGACCGGGTAACCAACATCTGCGAGCGGGTGATTTACGACGTGACCGGCCGGATGGAGGAGATTAACGTTTCCAAGTACTGAACCTATGATTCGCAGCAGGTTGGTCGAACGCTGGCGGCGGACGGCCCTGGGGCTTAAACGGGAAGTCTACGCCCTTTACCTGGCGTACCGGGATCCCCGGACGCCGTGGTACGCCCGAATGGTGGCGGGTCTGGTCCTGGCTTACGCCCTGAGTCCCATCGACTTGATACCCGACCCGATCCCGCTTCTGGGTCACCTGGACGACCTCGTGGTCATTCCGCTGGGGGTCATCCTGGCGGTCAAGCTGATTCCCAAGGATGTGCTGGCCCAAAGCCGCCGGCAGGCAACCCTGACCACTCCGCCGTCGGAACTGGGGCGCTGGGGGCTCCTAATTGTGGTGGCCGTCTGGGCTTTGGTGCTGGGGCTCCTTCTGGCGGTCCTCCGCCAACTACTCGGAGGGGTTTGACGATGGCCGGGCCGACAAAACCTTCAAAGCGGGTGCTCTTCGTCTGCGTCCGGAACGCCGGCCGGAGCCAGATGGCGGCCGCCCTTTTCAACGCCCTGGCCAGGGAGCGGGGCCTCGACTGGGCGGCCGAATCCGCCGGGACGGAGCCGGCCGACCGGGTTCACCCGGAGGTGGTGGCCGCGATGGCGGAGCTGGGCATCGACCTTTCCGATGCCCGTCCCCGCACCATAACTAACGAGCAGGTCGCGGCCGCCGTCCGGGTCATCACCATGGGCTGCGAGGTCGACGCGGCTTCCTGTCCCGCAGTTTTCATAAAAGACGTCGAGGACTGGGGCCTGCCCGACCCCCAGGGCCGCCCCCCGGCGGAGGTCCGGGCCATCCGGGACGAAATCCGCCGCCGGGTCGAAGCCCTCCTGGACGAGCTCGCCGAACAAGGCTAGGAGGGTTGGGAATGGAGGGGGAGGAGCCCGCAACCGAGGCCCTCCAGGCCGAGGGTTTCGAGCTGCCCCCGGCCCCCGCCCGGCCGGGGCCGCCCCTGCCCTTTGTCCGGAGCGTTACCATTCGGGTCCCGGCCCGCCACAACCAGAAGTTGCAGCAAGTTATCGACCGGGTGAACCGGGACGATGAGCTTTACGCCTACTGGGTGTGCGCCAATGTAAACGCCGTGGACCGGCTCAGGATGAGCGACCACGGCCCCGTCCACGTTCAGATCGTGGCTAACATAGCCCTGAAACTGCTGCGGCTCCTTACCGCCGCCGGGGTCGTCCCGAATGTGGTCCGCAACTACGGCCTGGCCAACGAGGACGCCGAGGTTGTGGTGGTATTGGGGGCCCTTTTGCACGACGTGGGGATGGCGGTCCACCGGGACGACCACGAGCAGTTCAGCCTGTTTCTTGCGGCCCCCAAGGTAAAGGAGCTCCTCGAGGGCATCTACGACCTGCCGACCCGGACCATCCTGAGCGCCGAGGTCCTCCACGCCATCATCGCCCACCGGGCGAACGGGCGGCCCCTGACCCTGGAGGCCGGCATCGTCCGGGTGGCCGATGCCCTGGACATGGCCCGAGGCCGGTCCCGCATCGCCTTCGAGGCCGGGGCGGTGAACATTCACTCCCTCTCGGCCGCGGCCATCGACCGGGTGGAGATCCTGGCCGGCGAGCAGCGGCCCATCCGCATCGCCGTAACCATGCTCAATTCGGCCGGGATATTTCAGCTGGACCACCTGCTCAAAGAAAAACTTGACGGCTCCGGCCTGGAACCCTACGTCGAGGTCTTCGCGACGGTGCAGGGGGAGACCGAAAAGAAGCTTTTAGAGGTCTTCCGGCTGCCTTAAGGTCGGCGGATGTTATCATCCTTTTCGGGATGCAAAAGCCGCGGGACCTGTTCGACCTTAACCCGGAGGACTTCCGGCGCCGGCCCCTGGCCGACCGGATGCGTCCCCGAACCCTGGACGAATTCGTCGGTCAGGGGCACCTGCTGGGGCCGGGCAAGCCGCTGCGCCGGGCCATCGAGGCCGACCGGCTCTTCTCGTCCCTGATCCTCTGGGGACCACCGGGCACCGGCAAGACCAGCCTGGCGGCCGTCATCGCCGGCCACACCCGGGCCCACTTCGAGTCGGTAAGCGCCGTCCTGGCCGGTCTGGGGGAGCTGCGGCGCATCGTCGATGAGGCTCGGGAGCGGCGCCGGCTCGGCGGCCGGCGGACGCTCCTGCTGGTGGACGAGATCCACCGCTGGAACAAGGCCCAGCAGGATGCGTTGCTTCCCCACGTCGAGGACGGGACCATCATCCTGGTGGGGGCCACCACCGAAAATCCTTACTTCGAAGTGATTCGCCCCCTCCTGAGCCGGGCCCGGGTTTTCCGGTTGGTTCCCCTCACCCCGGCGGAGGTTCTGACCATCCTGCGCCGGGCTTTGGCCGACCCGGAGCGGGGCTACGGCGACCGACCGGTGGAGGTCTCCGAGGAGGCCCTGGCCTACCTGGCCGAAACCTGCGGGGGCGACGCCCGGGCCGCCCTGAACGGCCTGGAGCTGGCCGTGGAAGCCGCCCCGCCCGGCCCCGACGGGGTCATCCGGGTGGAGATCGACCTGGTCCGGCAGGCGGTTCAGGGCCGGGCCATCCCCTACGATAAGGGGGCCGACGAGCACTACGACACCGTCAGCGCCTTTATAAAAAGCGTGCGGGGCTCCGACCCGGACGCCGCCCTTTACTGGCTGGCCAAGATGCTTCTGGCTGGGGAAGACCCCGATTTTATAATGCGGCGCCTCCTTATTTTGGCCGCCGAGGACGTGGGCCTGGCCGACCCGAACGCCGTCGTGGTGACCGCCGCCTGCGCCCAGGCCCTCCAGCAGGTGGGCCTGCCCGAGGCCGAATACCACCTGGCCCTGGCCACCCTCTACCTGGCCACCGCCCCCAAAAGCAACTCGGTGGGGGCCTACTTTAATGCCAAGGCGGAAATCGAGGCCCGGGGGCCGGGGGAAGTCCCCGACCACCTCAAGGACAGCCACCGGGACCGGTCGGCCCTGGGCCACGGCCGGGGCTACCTTTACCCCCACGACTTCCCCCACCACTATGTTCCCCAGCGCTACCTGCCCCCCGGGGTGGAGGGGGGTTGGTTCCGGCCCTCGGACCAGGGTTACGAGGCCGAGCTGAAGGCCCGGCTGGAACGGTGGCGGGCGGCCCGGCGGGAAGCCGGCGAGGGCTAGGGGGCCACCGGGGCGCCGTAGCGGGCCCGGAGCTGGCCGGCGGCCTCGACCATGTTTTTGAGGGCCGGAATCACCTCCTCCCAGCGCCGGGTTTTGAGGCCGCAGTCGGGATTGACCCAGATGTTCTCCTTGGGAAGCAGCCTAATAACCCGCTCCAGGATGGCGACCATCTCCTCCGGGCTCGGGACGGCCGGGGAGTGGACGTCGTAGACCCCGGGGCCGATCTGGCGGGGGAAACGGACCCGCTCGAAGGCCTCGATCACCTCCCCCCGGCTCCGGGCCGCCGCAATGGAGGTGACGTCGGCGTCCATGGCCACCACGTACTCGAGAATCTCGTTAAATTCCGAGTAGCACATGTGGGTGTGAATCTGGGTCTCCGGGCGGGCCCGGGACGCCAGCCGGAAGGCCTTAACCGCCCAGTCGAAGTACTCGGCCCAGCCCCGGCGCTTTAAGGGGGCCAGCTCCCGGAAGGCCGGCTCGTCGATCTGAATGGCCCGGATGCCGGCCGCCTCCAGGTCCCGGACCTCGTCCTGCAGGGCCAGGGCGATCTGGTAGGCCACCTCCCAGTGGGGGATGTCCTGACGGGGAGTGCTCCAGGCCAGGATGGTCACCGGGCCGGTGAGCATTCCCTTCACCGGCTTCGAGGTCAGGGACTGGGCGAAGGTGATCTCCCGGAGGGTGAGGGGTTGGGGCCGCCAGACGTCCCCGTAGATGATCGGCCGGCGGTAGACCCGGGACCCGTAGGAGAGCACCCAGCCGTGGGTGAGGGTGGCCATCCCCTCCAGCTTCTCGGCAAAGAACTCCACCATGTCCGACCGCTCAAACTCGCCGTGGACCAGCACGTCCAGGCCCACCTCTTCCTGGACCCGGATGACGTGCCGGATCTTCTCCTGGATGAACTCCCAGTAGCGGTCGGCGTCGAGCTTGCCCGACCGGAAGGCCAGCCGGGCTTTCCGGACGTCCTCGGTCTGGGGGAAGCTGCCGATGGTGGTCGTGGGGAAGAGGGGCTGGCCGAGGCGCTCCCGCTGGACCTGGTGGCGCTCCTCGTAAGGCTTTTCCCGCGCGAAGTCGGCGGGTTGGAGCCGGCGGACCCGTTCCCGAACCTCCGGCCGGAACCAGTGGTCATTGGGGTAGCGGTAGTCGTTCCAGGCCCGGGTCTCGGCCGTCTCCCCGGCGGTAATAAGGGTCTTGATGAGCCGGAGCTCCTCAAGGCGCTCGTCGGCGAAGGCAATCCGCTCCCGGAGGGCGGGCTCCAGGGCGGTCTCCGCCGAGGCGGTTATGGGCAGGTGGTAAAGGGGTCCGGCGTTGGACACCCAGACCTCGGCCCGGGTCAGGGCCTGAAGCTCCCGGACGGTGCGGGCGGCGGCGTTGAGGTCGGTCTTCCAGACGTTGGTGCCGTCCACCACCCCGGCAACCAGGATTTTGTCGGCGGGAAAGCCGTGGCGGCGCAGGGCCTCCAGGTTGGCCGGCCCGTGGACCAGGTCCAGGCCCAGGCCCCGGATGGGCAGGTCGAGGAGCCGGTCTAAGAAGTCAACGGCGTCGTAGTAGGTAAAGACGAGCAGGGGGATCACTCGGCCGAGGGCCTCATAGGCCTCCCGGATGAGGCGGACGTGGTCCGGGGGCACGTCGGTGACAAAGGCCGGCTCGTCCACGTGGACCAGGTCTGCCCCCTGAAGTTTGAGGGCCCGGAAGAGCTGTTCGTAGACGGGAATAGTGGCCGCCAGCACCCGCCCGAAGGCCTCCTCCGGGTAGCCCTCGCTCAGCCGGACAAAGGTGTAGGGCCCGATGACGTACGGGATCCCGTCGGGGTTCTGCTGCCAGGCCAGGAGAGGCCCGACGGAACCCAGGGTGAAGGCCGGGGGCGACCCGTCCTCCCGGAGGGGGAGCTCCGGGACCAGGTAGTGATAGTTGGTGTTGAACCACTTGGTGAGCTCCAGGGCCTGGGAACCCCGGGCCAGGTCGAAGTAGCCCTCCAGGGTCCGGCCCCGGAAGTAGCGGCCCAGCATTATGGCCGTGTCCAGCATCGGGTCGTAAAGGCTCATCTCCCCCACCGGGAACCGGTCCACGTACCGGCGGTAAGTGGCGACCCGCTCGGCATCCACGGCCTCGATGCGGCGGCGCAGCTCGTCGGCGGTTATCCGGCCGTCCCAGTAGGCTTCCAGGGCCCATTTAAATTCGCGGTTCCGGCCCAGCCGCGGGTAGCCGTAAGCATAAGTTTTCATCCCGGCGTGCCTCCCGAAGTCGGTTTTAGCCTTTAAGGCGGGCGATAAAGGTGTCGATGGGGATGGCGGGCAAGGTCATGATTTTCACCGTGCCCCGGGCGGCCAGCTCGGCCGACATGCGGGCCACGGTCTCGTTGTCGGGCGCCTCGACGATGGTGACGAAATCGTAGGGGCCGAGGACGGCGTACTGGCTTAAGACCCGCACCCCGAAAGCCTCGACTTCTTTGTTGACCTCCTTGATGCGGTCTGGATTTTCTTTGATGGTTTCGGCACCCTCCTCGGTTATAGTCGAAAGGAGGATATACGTTGCCACCTTAACCCCTCCTCAAAAGAATGCGCTTATAGAATACTACCGGGCGGCCGCCCCTGCAAATCAAAGCCCCGGCGGGCAGGGGCCGGCCGGCCTGTTGCGGACCGGATTCGACTCAGCCGGCAGGAGGCAGTCAAGGTGGACCGTACGGGCGCCGGCCCACGGGCCCAACGGTAAAACTGCCGCCGGGTGGTATAATGGGCCGGTTGCGGGGAGGACGGTCCAATGCCGACCCGGCGGGAACTGCTTAACGGGCTTGCGCTGGCCGGGGTGGGGGCGGCCCTGACCCTGATGGGGGCCGCCGAACCGGCGGTCCGTCAGGCCGTGTCCCGGCCCCTCTCGGAAAGGGAGCGGTTCGGCCACCTGCTCCGCCGGGCCGGTTTCGGGGCCCGGCCGGGGGAGCCGGAGGCCTACCAGGCCCTGGGCTGGGAGGCCGCCCTGGACCGCCTAATCGACTACGAGCGGGTTCCCAATCAGGAGCTGGAGGCCCGGCTCGATGCCCTCAACCTCGACCTTTCAAAGCCCCAGGAAATGCAGCGCTGGTGGCTTTTGCGGATGGCCTACACGGCCCGACCCCTGGAGGAGAAGCTCACCATCTTCTGGCACGGCCTTCTCACCTCGGGCCTGAGCAAGGCCCCGGCCCCCCCTCATGCTCGCCCAGAACCGGTTTCTGCGGCAGCATGCCCTGGCCGACTACGGGACCATCCTGAAGGGCATCGCCCGGGACCCGGTCATGATGCGCTGGCTCGACATCTCGGGAAGCGTCCGGGGCCGCCCCAACGAGAACTACGCCCGGGAACTTATGGAGCTTTTCACCCTGGGGGTGGGCAACTACACCGAGCAGGACATCCGGGAAGCGGCCCGGGCCTTCACGGGGTTCGTGACCGACCGGGAAGGCCGGGTTAGCTTCGTCCGGGCCCGCCACGACGACGGCCCAAAAACCGTCCTGGGCCGCACCGGCCGCCGGGGCCCCGACGATATTGTTGACATAATATTAGACCGGCCGGAGGCGGCCGTGTTCCTGGCCCGCAAGCTCCTGCGGTTTTTCGTCCGGCCGGACCCATCGGCGGACAGCGTTGCGGAGGTTGCCCGGGTTCTTAGGGAGACGGGCTTTTCGGTAAAGAGCGCCCTGCGGCGCCTGTTTAACCTGCCGGAATTTTCCTCCCCCGAGGCCTACCGGAGTCTGGTTAAAAGTCCGGCCGAATACGTGGCCGGGGCGATCCGGCAGCTCGGGGCGGAAATGGACGGCCCGGGCCTGCCTGCGATGACGGCCCAGATGGGCCAGACCCTTTTTAACCCGCCGAACGTGGCCGGCTGGCCCGGCTCAACTTTGCCAACTGGCTGGCCACCGACCGGCCGCGGGCCCGGCTGGACCCCGCCGCCTGGTTTCCCGACGGGCGGCTGCCGTCGGAGGCGAGGGTATTCGTCGACCGGCTGGGGGAGCTTCTCCTGGACGGCAACCTGGCCCGGGAGCAGCGGGAAGTGCTTTTGGAGTTCGGCTCGCCGGTGGCCGGCGACCCGGGCCGTTGGTTTGACGGCCGGGGTCGGGAGCTGGTCTACCTGATGCTGGCACTGCCGGAGTATCACCTGGCCTGAGGGAGGTTTGCTTATGCTTGACCGGCGCGGGTTTATAAACTCGGCCCTGGTCGGCGTCGCCGCCGGGATCTACATGCCCAACGTCTTCGTCCGGGCCCTGGGCACCGCCCTGGCCGACGGCAGTCGGGTGGCCCTTTCCGACGGGGGCAACCGCACCCTGATCGTCGTCCAGCTGGCCGGCGGAAACGACGGCCTGAATACCGTCGTTCCCTACCGGGACGGGCGATACTACTCGGCCCGGCCAACCCTGGCCGTTCGGCCCGAAACGGTGCTCGCCCTCAGCGGGGAGCTGGGACTGAACCCGGCCCTGGCCGGCCTCGGCCGGGCCTGGGCCGACGGCCGGCTGGCCGTGGTGGAGGGGGTGGGCTACGACCACCCCAGCCTCTCACATTTCGAGGCGATGGATATCTGGCAGACGGCCGACCCGGAGCGGGGCCGAGAGTCCGGCTGGCTGGCCGGCATTGTCGCCGGCTCGGTGGACAGCCAGGGTCACCCCCTGGGGGCGGTAGCCCTGGGGGCCAGGCTGCCCCCGGCCCTCGGCTGTCCGCCCAACGGGGCCGCCGTTATCGAGCGGGCGGAGTCTTTGCGGCTGGCCCCGGACCCGCGGTATCCGGCCCTGACCGGAGACCGGCAGGCGGCCCTGGAGCGGCTTTACCGAACTTACCGGCCGCCGGCCCCCTAGGCCGCCCTCTTCGAGGCGGCGGCCCAGGGGGCGGCGGTGGGGATGGCCCAGCTCCACCGGGCCTTAGAAAACTACCGGGACGGCCCTGGGAACCGGCCTCAAGCTCTTTGCGGCCCTCATCGAGGGGGACCTGGGGCTGAGGGTGGGTTACGTAATTCAGGGCGGGTATGATACCCATGCCGAGCAGGCCCGCACCCACGAGGCCCTCCTCCGGGCGCTGGGGGACGCCCTGGGGGCCTTTTACGCCGACCTGCCGGCCCGGGGCCACCTGGACCGGGTGCTGGTCCTGACGTGGTCGGAGTTCGGCCGGCGGGTGGCCGAGAACGGCTCCCGAGGCACCGACCACGGGACGGCGGCGCCGATGTTTCTCCTGGGGGGCAGGGTGCGGGGAGGCGTCTACGGGTCGCCCCCGGACCTGGGCCGCCTGGACAACGGCAAGCTCAGGTTCGAGACCGACTTCCGCAGCGTTTACGCCACCGTGCTGGAGGGCTGGCTTGGGGTCGACCCGGCCGGGGTGCTGGGCCGGCGGTTTCCCACCATCCCCCTTCTGGCCTGAGCAACTCGACAGAATATTAAGGGGTCAGGCGGGGCTGAGGGTCAGGAGGCCCGCCGCGATCAGGGCGGCTGCCCAGACCAGGTCGGTGTTGACCCAGAGGCGGCGCAGGATGCCCACACCCAGCCACTCGTAGACTACCAGGGCGGTGAGGCCGGCGGCCGCAAACATCGTCAGGCTGTGGAGGAGGACCAGGCCGGCGGCCGGCATCCCGGCCGGCCCCGAGGGGTGGGGGTGGGCCGTCGCCGCCAGGGCGGCGGGGGCCAGCATCAGCCCGGCCCCGTGGGTTGATGCCATGAGAAACGACCAGAACGCCAGGTCCCAGAAGCCCGCCCGAAATCCGGCCCCGACCCGGTGGCGGAGCCGCCGGAGCCGGTAAAGGCCGAAGGTCACCAGGCCGAGCCCCACCCCCACCTTGAGGGGGGTGTGGGGGACGACCAGGCCGGCCAGACCGAGCAGGCCCACGGCCAGCCCGGTGGCCCCCAGGTGGCCCAGGGCGATGGGTACCAGGGCGGCCGCCACCGCCGAACGGCGCTTAGCCTGGAGGCCCAGGGCGACGGCGAAGAGCCAGCCCATGGCCGGGTTGAGGCCGTGGTAGGCCCCCAGACCCGCCGCCAAAAGCCACGGCCAGAGGCCGTTCACGGGTAGCAGAAGGAGTCCGAAGAGCTGTCGCCGCCCTGAAGCCTGACCTGGTGGGGCCGGACCTGGCCGAAGTCGACGAAAAAGTTGGGGTCGAGGCGCAGGTCGCCGGCCGGGTCGGCGTCAATTTTGACGAGCCAGCCCCTAAGCCCCGGGTAGAACTGGTCGTCCCAGGAGCTGTAGAGGGAGTTGGTGACGTAGACCCGCCGGCCGTCCCGGCTGACCTCCACCATCTGGGGACCGCCGTTTAAGGGCCCGGCCTTGGGGTGGGGGGCCTGGCGGACGATGCCCCCAACCTGCACCGCCCCCGCCGGCTTCGGGTTGAAGGGGTCGGAGACGTCGTAGCGGCGAAGCTCGCCGCTCCCCCAGCAGGAAACGTAAAGAAAGCGGTCGTCCAAAGAGAGGTTGATGTCGGTGACCAGGGGCGGAACGGCCCGCAGGTCCCTGAGGATGGGCGGCAGCCTTTCGGGGTCGGCCGGCTCGGCGGGAATGTCGATGACCTTGCGAATCTGCCAGTCTTCCCCTTCCCGGTACCAGAGCCAGACGGAACTGGAGAGGTCCTGGACGTTGACGACCACCCCGACAAACCCGTAAGCCTTGGTAGGTTCGTGGGCGGGCCGCAGCTCCAGGACCATCTGGTAGTCGGGGCCCAGGTCCAGGGCCTTCAGGTGGCGCCGGCGGCGCAGGTCCCAGATGTGGAGACGGTGGCCGAAGCGGCGGTCGACCACGTCTTCGAGGCGGAGCCCCTGCTCGTAAAGGGAGGGGGTGGCCCACTCGCTGGAGACGGCCACGTCATAGCCCAGGTGCCACCAGAAATCGTAGGCCAGGTACTGCGGGCCCCGGTCGACCTCCCAGCGGCCCAGGACGGAGAAGTCGTAATGGTCCAGAAGGAGAATGCCGCCGGGACCGTCGGACCCGGCCCCGCCCAGGGCGCTGATGTAGATCCCTTCGGGGCCGCAGTGGACGGTGTGGAGCCGGCTGTAGCCGCTCCGGCCGGTCACCTCCTCGGGCTCGACCACCCTGACCAGGCGGGGATTGGCCGGGTTCGGCTTGGTGTCGAAGACGTAAATCCGGGAGGACCGGAGGCCCGGAACGATCAGGTAGCGGCGCTCGACGAAGGGGTGGGGGGCGTAGGGGCAGAGGGCCGAGCTGCAGGCATTCCACCCGAAGTGGTGGAACTCATCCCCCGTATGGGGAACCTCAACCCGGGTGAGGACCTGGGAGTAGGTGGGCGACCTGGGGTCCAGGTCGACCACGGCCAGGCCGTCGGGCCGGCCGTCGGTACTGAGGGTGGCAACATAGGCCAGGTTTTCCGGGGGCGCCTGCATGGCCAGCCGGGGCGAGGGGTAAAAGGTCGGGTCGGGCCGGGCAAGCACCATGGCAACCACCTCCCCTTTAAGGCTGGCCCATTATACATCTTGTCAATCAACAATGTCAAGTTTTTGGCCGGTCGGGTTCTGTCCCAAGGGTGGTGGGAGGAATTTAAGGAGTCAGACTCCCCCTATCGAGCCCAGGCTTTTTAGCCCCTCAGCCGAGCCTTGTGCAGGTAAGCAGCAGGGCCGATTCGACCCCACCAAAGCCCTTAAATCCCCGGACCGTTTTTCTGTCCGCTCATCCCACCACCGGGGCAGAGTCGATATGGGGCAACTCGAAGGTCTACGGGCCGGCACCTTCCGGCCCGGATGGCCTCGACCAGGTCGGCGACGGACCGAATTGGGTCGTCGAATTCCGTGGCGAAGCGGCCGACTTCGGCGGGCAGGTGGGCATCGCTGCCCCCGACCTGGGGCTTACCGAGGGCTTCCGCCACCTTCCGGGCGAAGGCGTTTTCGGCGTCGGGCCGGTTGCCGTTGAGGGTTTCCAAGGCGTCGCACAGGCGAAAGGCCGGCCGCTGGGCCCCGGCCTCGACCGTCAGGTCGGGGCTGTACGCCCGGTGAACTCCGCCCTTGTACACGGTGTTGCGAAAGGGGTGGGCCGCGATCAGCACCCCGCGGTGCTTCTCCACCACCTCCCGAAGGTATTCAAGGCGGTGCATGCCGTACTCATAACGGGGGACTCCGAAGACCAGAAAATGGCCCTGCTCGGTATTGACCTCCATGCCCCCGAGCACCAGGAAGTTGTGGCGTGCGCTTAAGGCGGCCAGCTCCTCCTTGGGCCAGGTGTCGTCGTGTTCGGTGATGCAGATGCCGTGAACGCCGCGCCCTTTGGCCAAAGTTACCAGCTCATCTGGGTCTAAGCGGGAGCAGGAAGGGGACCTCAGGCGGGTATGGTTGTGCAGGTCGATGAGCATGAAGGCCTTCTTACCGGGCCGGGGCCCGCTGGGGGAACACGTAATCGGTTCCGATGTGACCCAGCCGGACGAACTCTTCATAGTCGGCGTCGGAGTAGCCCAGAAGCTCCTTGTAGACATACTCGTTATGTTCGCCCAGGCAGGGGGCCGGCGTCTCGAACTTTAAGGGGACCTCCGACTGCCGCCACAGGTGCCCCGGATATTCGTGGGTGCCGCACTCAGGGTGGGTCATCTCCTTAAACCAGTTCCGCGCCCGGACGTGGGGGTCGGCGTAGGCATCGGCTTCGGTCATCACGGGCCCGGCCGGAACCCCGGCCGCCTGCAGCGTCTCAAAGACCTGCCGCGGCGACCGGGTGATGGTCCAGCTTTGGATTATCTGGTCAAGTTCGTCCTGGTGCACATACCGGGCTTCCCGGGTCGAGAAGCGGGGGTCGGTGGCCAGCTCCGGCCGACCCATGGCCTGACAGAGGGCCGCGAACTCGCCGTCCGTAAAGACGCTTATGGCTACCCAGCGGTCCTCCCCCTGACAGCGATAGACTCCGTGGGGGGCGGCGGTCGGGTGGCGGTTGCCGTAGCTCCCCTGGACCCGGCCGTTCATGGTGTAATCGAGGATGATCTCGCCGATGTGCTGGACCATGTTTTCGGCCTGGGCCAGGTCGATAAGCATTCCCCGGCCGGTCCGGTTGCGGTAGTGCAGGGCGGCCAGGACGGCGAAGGCCCCGGCCGCGCCGCTGGCCGCATCCATGTGGAAAGTGGGTGTCGCCGAGGTGGGGTCGGAGTCGGGGTAGTGTCTTACCCAGACGAAGCCCGCCACCGCCTCCACGGTGGACCCGAAGCCTTGGAAGTATTTATACGGCCCGGTAAGGCCAAACGGGGGCATCCGCAGCATGATGAGCCTTGGGTTCCAGGCCGACAGCACCGGGTAGTCGATGCCCAGGCGCTCGACCAGGCCGGCGGCGTTGTTCTCCACCAGAATGTCGCTTATCTCCACCAGCCGCCGGAAGATTTCCGTTCCCCGAGGACGGTCGACCTCAAGGGTCATGCTGAGCTTGTTGCGGCCGTGCCAGTTGAACATGGCGTGCCGGTTCCAGGGCCGCTCCCCTGGGTCCAGGTCGACGTAGCAGCGGGCGATGTTCCCGAGCCGCGGCACCGCCTCCTTGGGCGGGGGCGGCAGGATGCCCCGGGTGGAGCCTGGGGGGTGGTGCCGTGACTCCACCCGGATTACCTGAGCCCCCAGGTCGCCCAGGATCATGGTCACGGTGGGGCCCGCCCACACCACGGTAAGGTCGACAACCCGAGTTCCTTCCAGGGGAAGCCTCGCCGCCATGACCTAAATGATCCCCCTTTCCCGAAGTTTCTCAAGGTCCGCCCGGGAGTAGCCCAGCTCCCCGCCATAGATCTCCTCGTTATGCTCGCCGAGCCGGGGGGCCGGCCGCCGGACCTGCCAGCCGGCCTCCGACATCCGGAAGGGCGGCCCCGGGTATCTAAAGGTTCCGGCCACAGGGTGCGAGATGTCGACCCAGAAGTTCCGGGCCTCAAAGTGGGGGTCGTGGAGCAGGTCCCCGGGGCTTAAAACCACCATCCCCGGAAACCGGGCCCGCTGGGCCTCAGCCATCACCTGGTACCGGGTCCGGGCCAGGAGCCAGGGCAAGAGCAGCTCGTGGATGAACTCTTTGGTTTCCGGGCTGAGGAGGGCGGTGGGGCTGGCAAAGTGGGGGTCGGTGATCAGGTCCGGCCGGCCGATCATATCCAGGAACCTCGGCAGCATGGCCGGCACGGAAAGAAAGGCAACGTAGCCGTCCGCGCACGGGTAGATGCCCCCAACGGGCGTTCCCGTCGGCGGCTCCCGAACCGCCGGCAGGCCGTGGTACTGATAGCCCAGCAGAAAGGTCGTCCGCCGGTCGGAGGAACCCAGCTGGGTCTCGAAGATGGAAACATCCACGTGTTGCCCAACACCCTGGTAGCGGGCCACCAGAAACGCCCCCATGGTGGCCGCGGCCGCTACCGTTCCGGCCTGGTACTGAATTACGTGCCCCGGCATCCGGATGGGCTCCCGCTCAGGGAGGCCGGTCGAGGACATCGCCCCGCCCATAGCGTAAAGAACGAGGTCGCTGGCCTTAAAGTCCCGGTAGGGTCCGCTCTGGCCGAAGTTCGAAATAGATGTCATTACCAGGCGGGGATTAACTTTTTTGAGCTCCTCATAACTGAGGCCCAGGCCGGGCATCACCCGGGGGCTGAAGTTCTCGACCAGGATATCGGCCCCCTTTACGAGTTCTAGAAGGATTTTTCGGCCGGTCTCGGATTTTAAGTTTAAAGTGATGCCACGCTTGTTGGTATTAAGGAACAAAAAGAGGCCGCTCTTTTCGGGGTGGGGTACGTCCCCGGGGAAGGGCCCGATTTGGCGGGCCGGGTCGCCGGTTCCAGGCCGCTCGACCTTGATCACGTCGGCCCCGAAGTCCGCGAAAAGTTTGGTGCAGTACGGCCCGGCCACGTAGTGGGTGAGGTCGACCACCCGGATATCGCTCAGCACCTGCCCGTCCATGCGCCTATCTCCCCTGCCAGACCGGCCGGCGCCGCTCCAGAAAGGCCGCCTTGCCCTCCAGCCGGTCGGCCGTAGTCTCCAGCAGAAGGTAAAGGTCGTTTTCGACCCGAAGCGCCTGGTGAAGGGGGAGTTCCAGTCCTCGCCAGACCGCCTCTTTGGCCAGCATCAGACCCAGGGGGCCGTTGGCCAGGACCTCTTCGGCCACCTGGTGGGCCGCGGCCTCGGGGTCGCCGTCGGCCAGCCGGGTTACCAGGCCGATGGCTTCGGCCTCGGCGGCCGGAAGCTCGCGGCCGGTGAGGATGAGGTCTAAGGCCCGGCCGCGGCCGACAATTCGCGGCAGCCGCTGGGTTCCCCCGAACCGGGGCAAGGTTCCCTGCCGGAGCTGGTCTAGGGCAAAAGTAGCATCCCGGCCGGCGACCCGGATGTCGGCACAGAGGGCAAGTTCGAGGCCGGCGCCGATGCACCTTCCCCTAACCGCGGCGACCACCGGCCGGGGGTAGGCGGCCACGGCCTCGGGGAATTCCAGGATCGGGTAGGCCGGCCGGACCCACGGCCCGCGGTGCGGTGGGGGGTCGTCGGGGTCTTCGCCAAGGCAGAAGTCCGGGCCGACGGCCGAAAGGACTACGGCCCAGACGTTTTCCACGTGGGCCAGGTCGGCGAAAACCTCGGCCAGCTCGGCCGCCAGGCGGGAATCGAGCCGATTGCCGTGGTCGGGCCGGTTAAGACGAACGGTGGCCAGCCCCCCGGTTATTTCGAGCTGCAGCGACCGATACGGACCCATGTCAGTCGGCCAGTGCCCGTTCAAGGAGAAGGCCCGGCCTTAACGCCAGATTGAGGCCGATATTGACGGCCGCTTTGGCCCGCCTGACCAGCTCGGGCCCGGCGGCGAGAATTTCCCGGGCGAGGGCTTCGGCCGCCTCGAGATGGCGGCCCGGAGGGACCACCCGGTCGACCAGACCCCAAGCTAGGGCCTGCTCGGCCCCAATTCGGCGGCCGGATAGGACGAGGTCCAGGGCCCGGCCGACCCCGACCGCCCGGGGTACGGTCTGGCTTCCGCCGGCCCCGGGAATCATGGCAAAGGCGGTTTCCGGCACGGCAAAAACGGCGTCGGCGGAGGCGACCCGCAGGTCCAGGCAGAGGGCCAGCTCAACGCCGGCCCCGATGGCGTATCCGTGGATGGCGGCCACCGCAAGCTTTGGAAATTCCAGCAGAAGCCCCCAAATGTCCCGGAGCCAGCGGACCTGCTTGGCAACGACGACCGAAGGGGCGGTCCCAAATTCCCGGACGTCGGCCCCGGTCGAGAAGGCCCGTCCCCGGCCGGCGAAGACCACAGCCTCAACGTCGGGGTCGAGGGCCAGGGCCGGCAGGAGGTCGAAAAGGGCGTCCCGAATCTCGATGTTTATGGCGTTAAGAACCTCCGGCCGGTTAAGGATAACCCGGGCGAGCGGCGGGTCCTTTTGGACCAAAACGACCCCTGCGGTCACGTGCCCGTGCCTTCTGCCTTGGCTGATTATACCAGTTTTCCGCTAAAATCTGAGCGGAGTGAGATGGGATTTAGCGTGCAAGATTTTCATGACCTGATCAGGCTGCTGGAAGCCCACCCCGAGTGGCGGGCCGAGCTTCGGCGGCTCGTTTTGACTGAGGAGTTGCTGGAGCTGCCCCAGCTTTTTCGGGAGCTGGCGGCAAAAGTGGCGGCCCTGGTGGAGGCGCAGGCCCGCACGGAGGAGCAAGTTGCCCGCTTGGCCGAAACCCAGGCCCGCACCGAGGACCAGCTGAGGCGGCTGGAAGAAGGCGTCACCCAGGTCGAGGGTGCCCTGACACGCCTGGCCGAGGCGCAGGCCCGGACCGAGGAGCGTGTTGGGCGGCTTGAGGAGGCGGTGGCCAGGCTTGATGAGCGGGTGACCCGCCTTGAGGAGGCGATGGTTCGGCTGGCCGAGGCGCAGGCCCGGACCGAGGAGCGTGTTGGGCGGCTTGAGGAGGCGGTGGCGCGTCTGGCCGAGGCCCAGGCTAGGACCGGGGAGCAGGTAGCAGGCCTCGAAGAACGGACCTCCCGGCTCGAAGAGGCCGTCGCTCGCCTGGCCGAGGCCCAGGCTAGGACCGAGGAGCAGGTTGGGCGGCTGGCTATTGGGCTGGAAAAGCTGCGGCAAGAGGTGGGTCAGCTATCCAACACGGTTGGGGCTACTGCTGAGGAGGAGGCGGTTTCCGTTCTGCTTGCCGTCCTCCGGGATAAGGGCTTTCAGCCCCTCGATGAGCCCACCTCGGTCACTGTTGATGGCCGGGAGGTGGACCTGGTGGTCCCGGTGCGAACGGCGGCGGGGGAGGTTCTTTGGGCCGTCGTGGACGTTAAGCTTAGGCTCAGCCCCAATCATATCCGGGATTGGTCCCAGCGGATTTCCTCGGAGGGCTTCAGGCGCCAGCTTCGAGGGGCCGGGGTGCCCGGACCTTACCTCGTCTACAGTTACGGCCTTCGAATCCTGCTGGGTGTGCCCGATGCGGCCCGAACCTGGCGGGTGGGGCTCCTCACTCCCCGGGGTGAGCTGATAACTCCGCCCGCACCCGTCGAACCCGCCGCCTGAGAACAAGAGCCCTCAGGCCTGCTTCCCAGGCGGGTCATTCTCGCCTGCTGAGTCTTGGGTCTAAAAGGTCCCGCAGGGCATCCCCCAGGAAATTAAAGCCGAAGACAGCCAGGAAGATGGCCAGCCCGGGTCCGAGGCTCATCCACCATTTTAGGTTGGCCAGGTAGCGCTGTGAGTAGTAAATATCTTGGCCCCAGGAGGGGTTGGGTGGCTGTGAGCCGAGGCCCAGGAACGACAGGGAAGCCTCCTGCAGGATGGCAAAGGCCGTAGAGAGGGTTGCCTGCACGATCAAGGGGTTTACGATGTTCGGCAGGATGTGCCGAAGCACGACCCGGAGGGGCGGCGCCCCCAGGGCCCGGGCCGCAAGAACGAACTCGTGTTCCCGGACCGACAGCACCTGCGCCCGGGTGAGGCGGGCGTAAGCGGGTATGGCCACGATCCCGATGGCGATCATCGCGTTCTGAATCTGCGGGCCCAGGGCGGCCGTGATGGAGATGGCGAGGATCAGGGCCGGGAAGGCAAGGAGGGCGTCGATGACCCGCATCAGCAGCAGGTCGACCGCGCCCCCGAGGTAGCCGGCCGTAAGGCCGATGGTCACCCCAACGACCAGGCCGATGGATACCGAAATCACCCCGACTGTCAGGGAGACCCTTGCCCCGTAAATGACCCGGCTGAAGACATCCCGCCCAAGGTCGTCGGTCCCCAGCAGGTGAGGTGGACCGGGCGGCTGAAGCGCCCGGCTTGGGTCAACTTCGATGGGGTTAAAGGGCGCAATAACCGGCGCCAGGATGGCGGCTAGGGCCAGGGTGATGACAATTAGTCCGCCCACCAGTATGCGGGGGTGGCGGCGAACCGTCCCCCAGACGCTCCGCCGGGGCCTGGCAACGACAACCTCGGTGCGGACGGCCGCCTGGCTCACCCGCGCCGGCCTCCGTAGGAGATCCGGGGATCCAGCCAGGCGTAGAGGATGTCGACCAGCAGGGTGCTGAGCATGAACGAGATGGCCGAGAAGAGGACGATGGTCTGGACGACCGGGTAGTCCCGGCCGGCGATGCTGTCCACCGCCAGGCGGCCCACGCCCGGCCAGAAGAAGATCGTCTCGGTGATGATGGCCCCCTCAATAATGGCCCCGGCCTGCAGGCCCACCAGGGTAACAACCGGTATCAGGGCGTTCTTCAGGGCATGCCTTGCGATGACCAGCCGCTCCGGAAGGCCCTTCGCCCGGGCCACCCGAATGTAGTCCTGGGCAAGGACATCCACAAGGCTTGACCTTACCTGCCGGAGGTTAACCGCCAGGCTGGCGCTCGCCAGGGTTATGGCCGGCAAGATTAAATACCGCAGGTTACCCGCCGGGTCCTGGACAAAGGGAACGTACCCGCCCGGCGGCAGGAGCCGCAGGACAACCGCAACCACCAGGATCAGGGTGATGCCCAGGAAAAAGTTGGGTAAAGATACGCCCCCGATGGCCGCCCCGGTCACCAGCAGGTCGAGCAGGGAGTTGCGTTTAAGGGCCGAGATCGTGCCGACCGCCAGGGCTACGCTGACCGAGATAAAGAGGGCGGCCAGGCCCAGCTCAATGGTAGCCGGTAGCCGCTCCACGATGGCCTCCAGTACCGGCTGCCGCGTTCGGATGGACCGGCCGAAGTCCCCCTGGAGGGCCCGGCCCAGCCAGGCGGCATACTGGACGGGCAGGGGCTGGTCAAGCCCCAGGGAACGCCGGATCTGCGCCAGGGTCTCTGGGTCTCGCTCTTCGCCGGCGTAAACCAGAACCGGGTCGCCGGGCGTGAGCCGGACCAGCAGGAAGACAATCACCGTGACCAGGAGTGCCACCGGCACCATCAGCAGGAGCCGGCGCAGAATGTACTGGGTCATCGGCTACTTTTCGAGCCAGGCATACTGGAAGCGGATGATCTGGTCCGGGTAGGGTTCGAGGCCGCGGACCCGGCGGTTGGTCACCAGCATGGCGACCCCAAACCGGTACCAGACCCGGGCCGGGTCTTCGACCACGTAGATCTGTTCGGCCCGCCGCAGCAGCTCCCGGCGTCGGTTAAGATCGTTGGTGGCCCGCTGCTCATCCAGAAGCTTATCGACTTCGGGGTTGGAGTAGCTGGAGTCGTTGAATGGCCGGCCGGTGTAGATGTGGTCGTAAACGTTGCCGTCCGGGTCGATCCGGCCGCTCCAGCCCACCAGCGTCATGCCCTTGAAGGATTTCTCGTTCTGGAGCTGGAGGATCTGGGCGAATTCCATCTGGACGATCTCGGCCTTGATGTCGGCCCTGGCCAGCTGGGCCTGGATGAGCTGGGCCAGCTGCAGGGTCTGGGGGTCGCCCGAAGGAACCAGGAACTCGAACTGGAGCTGGCCCTTGCCCACTTCGGCCACCAGCCTTTTGGCCCCCTCGGGGTCGGGCCTTTCAAAGGGCTTGAAATTGGGGTCGTAGGCAAAGTGGGGCGGCGCAATCGCCCCGTAGCCCACCGTCCCCACCCCGAAGAAGACCCGGTCCAGGATCTCCTTCCGGTCTAGGGCCATAGCAACCGCCTTGATGTAGCGGGGCTCGCTGAAAACGAACCCGGGCCGCCGGTTAGGGATGAGGCTGGCAAAGGCCAGGCCCGGAATCTCCTGGTAGGAGAGGGTCGGGTCGTTCTTGACCGAGGCGACGTCTTTGCCGGCAATGTTGTTGGCCACCTGAGCTTCGCCCGTTCGAAGGTTGGCCAGCCGGACGTCGCTGTTGGTAATGGGTCGGACGATAACCTTATCGACGTAGGGGAGGCGGTTTCCAAGCTGGTCTTTACCCCACCATTCGGGGTTGCGCTCCAGGGTGATGTGGTCGTCCTTGACGGCCTCGGTCAGGATGAAGGGTCCGGTTCCGGCCTTAAAGGCCTTGCGGGTGAAGTCGGGTCCGGCCGCCTCGACGGCCTTGGGCGAGACCATC
>JBHOQU010000035.1:0-1561 GCA_042408785.1 Dehalococcoidia bacterium
GGTGGAGCAGAACCTGGCCGAAGCCCTGGAGCTTGCCGACTACGGCTATGTGCTGCAGACGGGGCGGGTGGTCCTGGAAGGCCCCGGCCCTAAGCTTTTGCAAAGCGAGCTCATCCGCTCCGCCTACCTCGGCCTCTAAAAAATCTCGGTCCCACGGGCCGCGGGGCCTGCGCCTGCCCCGACATTCCCTGGGGGCCCTTAGGCCCAGCCGTCCAGGGTCCAGCGCCGGACGGCCCCCTCGTCCAGCTCAAGCCCATACCCCGGAGCCTCCGGCAGAACCAGACCCCCATCTCTTAGCTCAACCTCAGAATTGGCCAGCAGCCGTCCGAAGTTAAACGCCCCGTGCCCGTGGAAATACTCCACCGACCGTTCGGCACCGCCGCCACCAGATGGACATGCAGGTGGTGAAACCAGTGGGGCGCCACGGGGACCCCGTAGCCGGCCGCCAGGGCCGCCACCCGCCGAAAATCCGTTATCCCACCGCAAACCGCTGCATCCGGCTGCAAAATCGCCGCCGCCTTTTTCTCCAAAAGGGCCTTAAATCCCCACCGGGTCCCCTCTATCTCCCCGGTGGCCACCGGTATCCGGGTCGCCCGGGCCACCGCCGCATGCCCCTCCACATCATCGGGCAAAAGCGGCTCCTCAATCCAGCCGGGCCCATACGGCTCAAAGTGCCGAACGGCCCCCACCGCCTCGGCCGCATCCGACCAGGCATTGTTGGCATCTAAAAAGATTTCGACATCATCACCCACCGCCCGGCGCACCGCCTCAACCCGCCGGGCATCCTCCGCCGGCGAAAGCCGTCCCACCTTGGCCTTGACCGCCCGAAAGCCCAACGCCACATAGCCTTCGCATTCGGCCGCCAGCTCTTTTAAACCTTTGCCCTCGGCATAGTAGCCGCCGCTGGCATAGGCCGGGACCCACCCAGACCTGAAGGCCCCCAGGTAGCGGAAGAGGGGAAGGCCCGCCGCCCGGGCAAGGAGGTCCCATAAAGCGATGTCCACGGCGCTCAAGGCCCGCAGGACCGCCCCCTCCGGCCGTGAAGGAGGGCCTCCCGGTACATTAAGTCCCAGAGGCGTTGCACCTCGGTGGCATCCCGGCCGAGGATGACGTCTTTAAAAAGCTCCCTTACGGCCAGGGTGGGGATGCCCCCGGCCCGGTGGCCCGAGTAGCAAAAGCCCAGGCCAAAAATGCCGTCGGCGTAGACCCTGACCAGGGTGTAGTACCTGGTATTTAAGGTCCTGGTGGAAAAGGCGATGGCCGCCTCCAGGGGGACCGCCACGGTGCAGGCCTCAACCCGCCCAATCTTCAGGCCCATCCGAGCACCTCCTACGTCTCGGGCCTTCCCCGGCGCAGGGCCCGGCCGGGCAGGGCCCCGGTGTGCCGGCCGGCCTCGATGACCGGCACCCCGTTCACAATCACATGCTCGATCCCTTCGGCAAAACGCCTCGGTTCCGTCCGGCTCGCCGGCGCCCAAACCCGCCCCGGGTCAAAGACCACAATGTCGGCCTTAAAACCGTCCTTCAAAAGCCCACGGTCGGGCAGGCCCAGCCGCTGGGCC
>JBHOQU010000036.1:0-3491 GCA_042408785.1 Dehalococcoidia bacterium
TTCAGGCGGATGCTGGAGTACAAGGCGGGGTGGTACGGGGCCAGGGTCATCGTTGCTCCAACCCATTTTCCTTCCACCAAGAGGTGCTCAGGGTGCGGATGGGTGGCTCCCAGAATGCCCCTCTCCCTCAGGACCTTCCGGTGTCCCCGTTGTGGGTTGGAGATAGACCGGGACCTGAACGCTGCCTTGAACCTGAGGCAGTACGGGCTGGCCGTCCTAAGCGGCCCTACCGGGAGTTCCCCGGGAAGTGACGCCAGACTTGACATAACCTGCATGACAGGTTATGTGAAGTCTACTCTGGCGGCGGAACGGCCACCGGCCGGTCAAACTTGACATAAGCCGTTTCACAGCTTATGTCAAGTTTGGTCGCCGAAGCAGGAAGCAGCCGGGGCGGTGTCGTGAGACATTTGTCCATGAGTTGCAGAACGGTTCACCTCCCGGCCGTAACCCGCGGGCCGAACGGCCGCATTAAAGTCCCCGTTCGGCGAAAATTTCCCGGGCGACCCGCAGGGCGTTCAGGGCGGCCGGCAGCCCCCCGTAAAAGGCCATCTGCATCAAGACCTCGGTTATCTCCTGCTTGGTAAGGCCGATGTTCAGCGCCGCCTGGAGGTGCCGCCGAAGCTGGGCCTCCCGGCCCAGCACCGTCAGGGCGGCCAGGGTGGCGATCTCCCGGCTCCGGGTGTCCAGCCCGGGCCGGCTCCAGATTTCCCCAAAGAGGACCTCGGTCATCAGCTCCTGGAGCTCGTAGGCCGGGTCCGACGGGTCCAGGGGCGGCTCCGGGCCCCAGAGCTCCCGCCGCTTGGCCCGGCCCCGCTCCAGACGCACCTGACGGGTATCCATCTGAGTCCAACCTCCTCGGCTAAAGGGTTAGGCTTTCGGGACGGGCCGAAAGGCCTCCACCACCGCCTGAACCAGCCCCTCCAGGGTATGTTCCCCGGCCACCACGTCCACCTTGAGGCCTGCCTCGGCCGCGGCCCGGGCCGTCACCGGCCCGATGCAGACGATTTTAACCCTTTCAAGAAGCGGCCGGGCCGACCCCACCAGGGCGGCCAGATTGCGGGCCGTCGATGCCGAGGTCAGGGTTATGGCGTCGACCCGGCCCCCTTCCAGCAGCCGAAGAAGCTCTTCAGCACCGGCCGTTTCGGGCAGGGTCCGGTAGGCGACGACCTCGACG
This sequence comes from Dehalococcoidia bacterium, assembly GCA_042408785.1. Classification (GTDB taxonomy): domain Bacteria; phylum Chloroflexota; class Dehalococcoidia; order JAUQQI01; family JAUQQI01; genus JAUQQI01. Next base: position 1,175 of record JBHOQU010000036.1, read on the forward strand.
ACCTCGGCACCGGTCGCCCGCAGGGCTTCGGCCAACTCCGGCCCGGCGATATCGGTCCTCGGCAGGAGGATGCGCCTCCCCCGAACGTTCCCCAGCGCTGCCGGGATCCGGGCGGTCAAGGCCTCGGGCGGAACCGCATCCGGCAACCGGCCCCGGCGGGCCAGCTCGGCGGCCGTCCCCGGGCCGACGGCCGCCACCCGCGGCCGGGCCAGCCTTTCGGCCCCGAATCCCAGGGCCTGAAGGCGCTCCCAGAAGAACCGGACGCCGTTGGGGCTGGTGAATACCACCCAGTCGAAACGGTCCAGCTCGGCCGCCGCCCGGTCCAGGGGCGAGGTATCCTCCGGGGGCTCAAACCGGATGGTGGGGACCGTGTAAACCGTTGCCCCCAGGGCCTCAAGGCGGCGGGCCAGTTCGCCGGCCTGCTCCCGGCCCCGGGTAACGACGACGGCCTTGCCTGCCAGGGGCAGGCCCCCCATCACGCCCGGGCCCCCCGGAGGACTTCGCCCGCCCCTCGGGCCAGGAGCCGCCGGGCGAGCTCTTCGCCCAGCGCCTCCGGCCGGTGCGAATCGCCCGAGGCCTCATCTTTAAAAATCCGGCTCCCGTCCGGGGCAGCTACCGCCCCCAGCAGAAGGAGCCGGCCGTCAACGACGCGGCCGTAGGCACCGACGGCCACGGCGCACCCGCCTTCCAGCACCCGCATAAAGGCCCGCTCGGCAGCCGTTGCCGCCCGGACCTCCGGGTCGTCGATGCGGGCGAGCAGGTCGAGGATTTCGGGGGCGTCGGCCCGGGCCTCCACGGCCAGGGCCCCCTGGCCCGGGGCCGGGGGCATCACTTCAGGGGGTATAAACTCCGTCGCCTGGTCGGTCAGCCCCAGCCGGCCGATTCCGGCGGCGGCCAGCACCACCCCGTCGTAGTCTTCGGTGAGGGCCTTGCGCAGGCGGGTGTCCACGTTGCCCCGCAGGGGCACCACGACGAAGTCGGGCCGCAAGGCCCGCAGAAAAGCCCCCCGCCGGACGCTGCTCGTCCCCAGCCGGGCCCCTGGGGGCAGGTCTTTAAGCCCCAGGCCGTGGCGGGAGACCAGCACGTCCCGGGGGTCCTCCCGCTCCGGCACGGCCCCCAGCACCAGCCCCGGCGGCAGGGTTGAAGGCAGGTCCTTCAGGCTGTGGACGGCGATGTCCACCTCCCCCGCCAGCAGGGCCCGCTGAAGCTCCTTGACGAAGACCCCCCGCTCCCCCAGGGCCCAGAAGGGGGCCTCTTTGAACCGGTCACCGGTGGTCGCCACCCCCCGCCACTCCGGTTCCAGGTCCGGCCGCACCGCCTTAAGGCGGGCCATTACCCGCTCGGCCTGGAGGCGGGCGAGTCGGCTCTCGCGGCTAGCTACAATAATGCGCACTTCAGGCCCCGAACCAGGCCTCGAGCCGGGTCCGCTCGAAGGCCAGCTTTTCGGCCAGGTACTCGGGGGCGGGGCCGACCAGCTCGATGGCCGGGGCCGGCTTCTCCAGGAAGCGACCCCGCACCACCATCGCCTGGCCCCCGCCCACCTCCAGGTAGCAGTGCCCCTCGCCGGCGAAGGTAAGATCCGGCTCCCGGCCGGCGAACCGGGCCGCAATCTGCTCGGCCACCACCTCCCCCTCCGCCTCGGCGAAGACGCCGGCTTTGGGCAGGGGCCGACCGTCGGCCATCAGGATCTGGGTCACATCCCCCACGGCGTAGACGTTGGGGAAGCCGGTGGCCAGGGTCGCCGGGTCCACCCGGACCCAGCCGTCGGGCCCGGTAAGGCCGGCCGCCCGGACCACCGCCGGGGCCCGGTGGGGGGCGATCCCCAGCAGCAGGTCGAAGGGCCGGGCCTCCCCGTCGAACACCAACTCCCCGGGGCGGACCTCCCTGGCCCGGCGGTTGGGCAGGAAGGCGATGCCCCGGGCGGCCAGGCGCCCTTCGATGGCGGCACAGCCGGCCGGACCCAGGAGGGGAATGGCCATGGGCTGGGGACTGAAGACCTCGATGGCGACCGGGACGCCCCGGTCCCGGAAAAAGTCGCCGAGCAGGAGGGCCAGCTCAAAGGGGGCCGGGGGGCACTTGTAGGGCAGCCCGAAGATGCCGATTAAGACCCGCCCCCCCTTGAAGTTGTGGAGGGCCTCCGCAATTCGGGGAAGCTGGGTCTGGTCGTAAAAGCTTAACGCGTGCTCTGCAAAGCCCGGAACCTGCTCCGGCCCAAGCTCCGCCCCGAGGGCGACCACCAGGGCGTCGGCCTCCAGCCGCCGGCCGTCCACCTCGGCCGCCGGGGCGGCCGGGTCGATGGCCGTGACGGTGCCGTTAA
>JBHOQU010000037.1:0-3812 GCA_042408785.1 Dehalococcoidia bacterium
TAGAGTCTATAGGGGCCCACCTCCTTCTCCAAGACCGCCCAGGATAGGCCCGACCCGTAAAACCCGGGAAATGCCCGGTTGACCGCATTCAGGCCCCCGGTGCCGGTAGGGGACGGCACCAGCACGTGGCTCACCCTGCCGACGGGGTTCTCGACGACCGCCCGAAAGTCCCGGTCGGCCGGCAGGACAAAACGGTCGGGCCGGCCGCTAAAGAAAACCACCATTTCGACCCCGCCCGCAGGGTCGGCGAGCACCGGCCCGGCCCCGCTTGCCAGCAGGTAGGCCGCCAGCTCCCGCTCGGCCGCCCAGACCGGGGACGGCCGACCGGAAAGGAGGGCCTCGGCGAAGGGTTTTAAGCTGTTACCCGGCCCCGCCGGGTCGGCCCACATCCCCACAAGGCCCGCGGAAGGACCCAGCACCAGCAGGGCCATCCCCACCCCGAGCCGCCAGCCGGCCGATAGCCCGGCCAGGCTCAGGGCCGCCAGGCAGAGGGTGGCCGGCACCACCGGGGTAAGGTACCGGAACTGGATATCGGCGATCTGGCTTAGCCCGAGGGAAAGGGCGAGAAAGGCCGGCAAACTGAGCCAGTAGGCCGCAACCAGGAGCGCCGGCAACCGCCGCCGGACCAGGCCGAGACCGAGGGCACCCACCAGGACCGGCAGAAAGACGGGCGAAAGCCGCCAGATGCCCCCCAGAACCGCCCCGGCGCCCCCCATCAGGTCTGCGCCCGCCCCCTCCGCCGGCACGTAAGCCGGCGAGGCGTACAGGCCCCGCCAGAAGTAGAGGGGGTCCTTCATCACCAGCCAGTTAAAAAACACCCACAGAAAGGCGACATAGGCCGGGGGGGCCCCGTAGACCAGCACCGCCGCCTCCGCCGCATCGGCCCTTCCCCGCCGGAGGGCAACCACGGCCACCATCAGGCCCATCACGGCGGCCAGCAGCCAGCCTTCGTATCGGGTTAGGACCCCTAGGGCGCCGGCCAGCCCCAGCCCGGAGAGCCAGCCCACCACCCGCCCCCGGTCGGCCCGGGCTTCGGCATCGGCCCAGCCCAGGAAACAGCGGACCTGCCCCAGGGCCGCGGCCATCAGCAGCGGCTCCGAAAGGCCGGTCGCCGAAACGAAAGTCGTCGCCGGGTTCAGGGCAAAGGCCCCCACCAGCAGGTAGCGGGCCCGGCCCCAACCCGCCGCGCGGGCAGTCTCGTTCAAAAGGGCGCCGGCCAGGGCCCCACCAAGGGCCGAAACCGCCGCCCCGCAAAGGCCGGTGGGCCAGAGCCCGGGCAGAAGCGCCAGGGGAAGCTGGAGCAGGACCGGCAGGGGCGGCCAGACGAAACCGATGTTGGCCAGCTTCGGGTCCCGCCCGAAGAAAACCTGGGCGGCCTGAAGGGTTCGGGCGGCCGCGTCCCCCGGAATAAGGCCCCAGCGGACCACAATGACCCACGCCCAGGCAAGGTACCAGCCCAAGAGCAGGCCGGAAATGAGGCTAAACTCGAGCCACGACCTCCTCACTCCGCCCACCCCGAAGGTGCAGACCGTGGGCCGTCTTCTCCCAGTGGAACGGCTTGAAAAGCAGGTGGAAAACCGCCCGCCAGGCGGCAACGCTCATAAGCAGCCAGTAGGCCGGGGCCAGCAGGGCGTACCGGACCACCCGGTGATAGCCCCGCAGGGCCGCCCCCAAAGCGTAAAGATAAGTGAACAAAAAGTTGCCCAGATAAAGACTCAGGGCCGCCAGGTAAAACACCGGACCGGGGAAAATCGCCGAAATGACTTCCCAGTTTTCGGCGAACCACAGGGTGGTAAGTGCCCAGAGGACGGGGTTTACCAGGGCGATGAAGAGGGTGCCCCCGATGGTCAGCTGAAAGCTCAGAAAGCCGCCGAAGCCCAGGTCCGCCAAAAGCTTTCCCGGCCGGCGCATGTGGACCAGCCAGGTCTGCATCCAGCCCTTGAGCCAGCGGGTCCGCTGCCGGACCCAGTTGGCCGGGTGGCTGTTGGCCTCCTCATAGGTGGTCGAATTGAACATCGCCGTCCGGTACCCGGAGCGGAAAAGCCTCACCCCCAGGTCGGCGTCCTCGGTGACGTTGTAAGGGTCCCACGCCCCCAGCTCCCGGACCTTCTGCGTCACAAAGTGGTTGGAGTTCCCCCCGAGGGGGATCACCCCGCCGGTGGCGTGTAGCCCGGGCAGGGTCAGGTCGAACCACTGGGCATACTCGGCCGCAAACCAGCGTGTGAGGATGTTCTGGTCCCGGTTGTAAAAGTTGAGCCGGGCCTGGAGGCAGACCACCTCGGGCGGGGCCTTGCGGAAGGCCACCACGGCCTTTTTAAGCTGGTCCGGTTCGGGGATGTCCTCGGCATCGTAAATGACGCAGTACTGGCCGGTGGCCTGAATCAGGCCGTAGTTTAGGGCCTTGGGCTTGGTCCGGGGCGCCCCGGCGGGGACCACCAGGAACTTAAAGTGGCCGGGGGGCCTGAGCTCCCGGGCCAGGGCGAGGGTTTCGGGGTCGTCCTCGTCGAAGATAAGCTTTATGTCCAGCTTTGAGGCGGGGTAATCCAGGCCGGCCAGGGCCTTCAGCAGGGCCGGCAGGACCTCCGTCTCCCGGTAGAGGGGCACCAGCACCGTGTACTCGGGCAGCGTCCTTTCGTCGAGGTCCTTAAGCTCATCAGGGGTAACCTGGATTTCGGAGGCCGAGCTTAAAGCCCGGCCGGCCAGGTAAAGCCGGTAGGCCGAGATGAGGCCGTAGGCCAGCGTCACCAGAGCCATCAGCCCCACGGCCACCGGCCGGCCCAGCCAGAGAACGGCCCCGAAAAGGGCCACCAGGCCCAAAAGCAGGGCCAGGAGCTGACCCAGGGTAAAAGTCTCGTGGGCCGACTGCTCCGGCCGCCGGAGCAGGAGGTCGGACCGGGCCCGGTCAAGGTAAAGGCCCCGGTAGACCCGCTCCAGGGTCCGGTAAATATCCAGCTCGCCGGTCACCGCCCAGCGGACGGGCCGACCCAGCCGCCCGGCCACCGCATTACGGGCGGCCTCATCCCCCGGGTCGGCCACGGCCACCTCCACCCCGTCCCCATCAACGGCGACGGGAACCGCCCGGAAACGCCGGGCCGAATCCTCATCCAGAAGCCTCACCACCTCGGCCGGGGGCGGGCAGGCCAGCAGGTCCCGGAAGGGGAGACCGAACTGCCGGGCCAGGGCCCGGGCCACCTCAAGCTGGTTCACGTAGCCGAGACTTACCAGGATGCGGCCGATCCGGTCGCCGGAGCGCCGCTGAAGGCTCAGGGCATCGGCCAGCTGGCCGGGGGTAATAACCCCCTGGGCCAGCAGGATCTGACCCAGCGGCTCCCGGGACCGCTTTTCCGGCCCGTGAACCCGGTCCGGCTTCTCAATCATCGGGGAGGTAAAAGCCCGGTTGGCGGGGGGACGTTCGACTGAAGAAAATAAGCCACAGGATGGCAGCCATGAAGGCAATAAGCGGGCTGATAAACAAGATAGCGTAAACCCCGAGGGCGGTTAAAAGCCCGAAGGCAGCTCGGGTTAAAACAAGACCCAACATGCCGGCAATGGTTCGAAAGCTATTGTACCACGCCCGGAGGCCGCGGGGCGGACGGTCTTCGAGTTTGTCCCGCACGGCGGCAACCGAGGCCCCGGCTCAGAGCTCCCGCACCCCCAGCAGGCGCAGGGTCCGCCAGCCGGCCGGCAGGGCCGCGGCCGCCAGCAAAAGCTTTAAGATGTCCCCGGGAATAAAGGGCAGAAGCCCCAACGTTAGCGCCGCCCCGGGGCCCACATAAGCGCTCAGCCAGGGCAGCCCAAAGGCATAGATGGCC
>JBHOQU010000043.1:0-25280 GCA_042408785.1 Dehalococcoidia bacterium
TTCGCCCCCTTCCATGGTGGCCACCGACTCGTAGCTGGCCACGGCGACTCCGCCCCGGCGCCGGATCTCCTCGACCACCTCGTCGGCCGGGCGGGTGTCGAAGCCGGTGCCGTCCACGGCCACCCCGGGGTCGTTGACCACCACCTTGGCCCCTTCTTCGGCCAGAAGCAGGCAGATGGCCCGGCCGATTCCCCGGCCGCCCCCCGTGACCACCGCAACCCGGTCTTGAACGATGCCCATGGCTATGCCTCCTTGCAAGTGGATTACTGGGATCTTGGGCTCCGGTTAAGTATACGCCGGTCGCGGTAGAAGTTAAAGTTACGGGATACCGGGGCTCTGTCCCCTTTTCTATCCGCTCATCCCACCATCACCGGGGCAGAGCCGCCGGTCGGGCGGCGGTTTACCTTAGGGTCAGGCTGAACTCGGTGCCCACGGCCTCCCCGGTCCCGATGAAGGCGTGGACCTCGAACCGTGCTGTGGTGCCGGCCGGCACCGCCGGCAGGCCGATGGTCTGGGAGGTGCGGCCCTGGGGGTCGGTGTTGGGCAGAAAGACGGCCAGGTCCGGGGCGTCGGCCGAGAACCGGCCGATGAGGGCCACGACCGCGTCGGCCTGGGGCCTTCCGGCCGTGTCCGTAAGCTCCGCCTGGAGGGTCAGGCTCCCGCCGGCCGGGGGGTTCGGGTCCGACACCGTGAGCCTGAGCACCAGCCGACCGGCCGCCGCGGGGGGAAGGGCGGTGACGCCGGGAGGCTGGGGGCCAGGGGCGGCCGGCAACGAGGCCGGCACCGGGCGCAGGGCCTCCCCGGCGACGGCGGCCAGGATGCCGGCCTCCTTGGCGATGTCGGCCCCGTTGGCCACGGTAACCTGGCCCGCCGCGGCCCAGGGGGTGTCCACCTTCCACTGCTGCAGGACCGCCCGCTGGGCCCGGACCACCGAGACCGTCGGGTAGTCGGCCGCCGCCTGGGGCAGCCCGAAGAGGGCGATGGGGTCGGGGGCACGGAAGTAAACCTCCCTTATGGCCGGGAAGCGGTCCAGCAGGGCCTGGTGGGCGGCCACCAGCTCGGGCCAGCTCCGGCTCTGGTCGGCCGACCAGTCTGCTACGGGCGGAACCTGCTTCTGGACCTGGAGCCAGTCGTCCCGGCCGTACCGGGTGAAGAGGTCCACGACGTTGACGATGGCCACCTGGCCCGAGTTCCACTGGAAGACAAGCTTCTGGAAGGCCTGGGTCACCAGGCCGTCCCAAAGGAAGCGGCCGGAGATAGGATAGCCCACCACCTCGGGTCCGCCTAGGGCCTGGAAGGCCGACCAGAAGGGAATCCCTTCGGCGTCGGTTACGGCGAACCCGAGGCTGCCGGCCCCGGCCTGGCCGTTCGCCTGCTTGTAAAAGTGGCCGACCACCCGGCCGGAGCCGTCGGTAAGGGGGAAGTCCAAGGGCTCCTGGGCCCGCAGGGCCCCCGGGCCGGGGACCATCAGGCCGACCAGAAGGGTTAGCAAGAGGGCGCTGACCAACCGGTAACGCATCGGCCCCTCCGGATACCCGTCTTCGGCCCGAGTATAGGCCCTAACCGGCCGACCTGTCCAGCCGCGGACCCTGCCTGCAAACCGGCGGTTATAAGGCCGCAATTTCGCTTGAGACTAACAGCCTGCCGTGCTGCGGTATCTGGCGGCTCGGGCGCGTGCTACAATTAGGTCAAGCTTACACGGAGGGCCGAACATGGCAAGTGATATTCGTCCTGCCGCGGAGGGTGGGGTTACCGATGGCGACCGGTTGATGTCCCTGCTCGCCTATATCATCGGCTTCGTCGTTCCCCTTATCATTTTGCTCACCGAGGGCAAAAATCGGCCGTTCCAGCGCTACCACGCCGTTCAGGCCCTGGACGTGGCCTGGTTTGCCATTTTCGTCCTTTTAAACATCTTCATCAGCATCGTGTCCGCGGTCACCTTCGGCCTGGGTCTGGTGCTGGCCTGTCTGGTACCGCTGGCAATTCTGGTGGCGGCGGTCCTCTTTATCTACTACGCGGTTCTGGCCTACCAGGGGAAGTACTTCGACGTGCCGGTTTTGACCGCCTTCTGCCGGCAGCGGGGCTGGCTTTAAGCCGGGGACGCCTCGGCCAGGGTAAGGCTGTCCACAAACTGGCGGGCGGTGCGGCCCGACCAGCCGCCGTTGCCCAGGGCCCAGCGCAGGGCTTCGGCCTCCAGGTCGCGGCCGTCCAAGGCCAGCCTCCGGCCGGCTGCCAGCGTCCGGACGATTTCCAGGTAACCGTCCCGGTCGGGGGCCAGGAACCGGACCCGGAGCCCGAACCGGTCCACCAGGGAGAGCTTCTCCTGCTGGGTATCGGCCGGGTGGATTTCGTCCCCGGGGGGCGGCCGGTCGCCGAAAAACTCCCGAATCAGGTGCCGCCGGTTGGAGGTGGCGTAAACGGCCAGGTTTCGGGGGCGGGCCTCGAGGGTGCCTTCCAGCAGCGACTTTAAACTTTTATACTCCGTCTCGGCCTCCTCAAAGGAGAGGTCGTCGACCATCAGGATGAACTTCTGGGGCCGGCCCCGGACGACGGCCAGCACCTCGGGGTAGTCCCGCAGCTCCTCCCGGCCCAGCTCGATGAGCCGGAGACCCCGGTCCCCGAACTCGTTAACCAGGGCCTTTACCAGCGACGACTTGCCCGTTCCCCGGTCGCCATAAAGGAGCACGTTCTGGGCCGGCAGGCCGGCCAGGAGCCGCTCGGTGTTGGCGACGACGGCCGCCTTCTGGGGGCCATACCCGACCAGGTCGGCGAGCCGGACCGGGTCCGGCTGCTCCACCGGCACCAGCCGGCCCCGGCCCTCCCGGCGCTGCCAGCGGAAGGCCCGGTACCGGCCGAAAATGCCGACCCCGTGGCGGCGGTAGTGCTCGGCCAGCTCCGGCAGCAGACCGGCCCAGGCGGGCGTGGTGGCCAGCCGCAGCCGCAGGCTCTCACCGCCGGGGGCGGCCCCGGCGAACCCCTCGGCGAGGGCCTGGCCCACCCCCAGGAGCCGGGCGAGGCCGCCCAGGCCGAAGGCGGCCACCTCGCCCAGGGCCTCAAGCTCGGCCTCGGCCTGGCGGCGCAGGGCCGGGGGGATGTCGGCCCAGGGGCGGGACTCGGCCTCCAGACTGAACGGGTTCTCGTCGAAAAGCACCCGGTCGGCCAGGTGGTAGGCCCAGGGGTCAACCCCCGGGGGCACCCGGTGGTCCAGCAGAAGGCGACGGACCAGGCGGCTGAAAAGGTCGGTGAGGCCCAGGCGGTCCAGGGGGTTCCGGGTAACTCCCCGCAGGAGCTCCTGGTAGAGGCCGCCGGCCTCGTCGGCCAGCATCCCCCGGTAAAGGATCAGGCCGGCGATGCGGTCCAGCAGGGTATCGGGTCCAAACATGGAGTTCCCCTGGGCTTACTCCGGCCGGCAGAGCCGCCGCAAAAGGTCGAAGGGATAGATCCCGGTGTCGTGGCCGTCCTTCCAGGCCAGCCCAATGGCATAGTAGCCGACCTGCCAGACCTTTTCAAGCTCGGTCTGCTCGGGGGAAAGCTCCGAAAGCCGGCTTAAAAGGCCGGGCTGGCCCATCTCGCCCTGGCAGACCGCGCACGGGCAGTTCCACCGGAGGTCCTCGAAGGTGCAGTAGGCCGTGGCGCCGTCGGACCATTTAATTTCCAGCCGGCGCCGCTGGTAATCCACCCGGATCTCGGTGGGGGTGGGTGGGGTCTGCATCGGTCAATCGCCCTCCAGCTGGGTCCGCAGCTCCTCCACCGTTCGGGCCGGCAGCTGGCAGACGAAGTTCTGGCAAACGTAGGCCGTCGGGCGCCCGGCGACGGCCTCCCGGCCGGCCAGCAGGGGCACCTCTTCGGCGGCCCCCGGGCCCAGGGCCACCACCTTGTTGGGCAGGTAGCGGCCGAAGACCTCCCGGTACATCTCCGCCCAGGCCGGGTCCTCGGCCGGGCCGAGCAGGGCCACTTCTTTGACCGGCCCCAGGTAAAAGTCGAGGGCGCAAAGGAGTCTGCCCGCCCCGGCCGGCGCCCTGAACATGAAGTCGGCCAGGGCCCGCAAATTCGCCTCCGCGACCTCCCGGTAGCGCCCCTCGCCGGTGAGGGCGCCCAGCCGGAGGAGCAGCTCGGTGGCCACCGAGCTGCCCGACGGGACGGCGTTGTCGATGAAGCTTCGGGGCCGGACGGGGAGGTTGTCGTGGGCGGCTGTGGCGTCGAAGAAGCCCGGCAGGGAGGGGTCCCAGAAGAGGTCGATCAGCCGGTCGGCAAGCTCCGCCGCCCGGCGGAACCACCGCAGGTCCCCCGTCACCTCGTAGAGACTGAGCAGGCCGTCGGCGTAGAAGGCGTAGTCCTCCAGCAGGCCCTCGACCCGGGCTATCCCATCTTTAAAGGAGTGCCAGAGGGACCCGTCCGGACGGCCGAGGTGGGTTTCGATAAAGCGGGCCAGCCTTTCGGCCGCGCGGATGTGTTCCGGCCGGTCCAGGGCAGCCCCGACCTCGGCCAGGGCCCGGAGCATCAGACCATTCCAGGAGGTCAGAACCTTATCGTCCCGGGCCGGGGGAACCCGCCGTTGCCGGGCGGCCAGGAGCTTGGCTTTGGCCCGGGCCAGGGTTTCGGCCAGCTCTTCGGGGGTCCGGCCCAGCTGACCGGCCACCTTTTCCAGGTTTGTTCGGACATAGAGGATGTTTTTGCCCTCGAAGTTGGGGCCGTAAATTAAGCCGTAATAGTGTTTGACGGCCTCGGCCTCCTCGGGGGGGAGAAGGTCGTCGATTTCGGCGGCGGTCCAGACGTAGTATTTGCCCTCCTCCCCTTCGCTGTCGGCATCCAGCGACGAGTAAAAGGCCCCGTCCGGGTGGTACAGCTCCCGGAAGGCAAACCCGAGGGTCTCGTCGATAACCTGACGGAAGGGGGGGGCCCCCGTCAGCTGGTAGGCGCCGAGGTAGACCCGCAGCAGCAGGGCCTGGTCGTACAGCATCTTTTCGAAGTGGGGGACCAGCCAGCGGTCGTCGGTGGAGTATCGGTGGAAGCCGCCGCCGACCTGGTCGTAGATGCCGCCCCGGGCCATGGCCTTGAGGGTGTGCTCCACGGCGATGAGGGCCTCGGGCATCTTAAACCGCCGGTAGGCCCGCAGCAGGAACTCCAGGTTAAGGGGCTGGGGGAACTTGGGGGCGGCGCCGAAGCCGCCGTTGACCGGGTCGTAGCCCTGCAAGAGGGCCCGGGCCGCCCGGCGGAGAAGCTCGGGGTCGAGCCGGTCCCGGGGCGCCACCGCCCTGGCCTGCTGCGCTAAAAACTCCCGAACCCGGGCGGTTCCGGCCAGAATCTCCTGACGGCGGTTGCGCCAGGCCTCGGCCACCGCCCGGAGAAGGTCTTTGAAGGCCGGCAGGCCGTGGCGGGCCTCCCTGGGAAAGTAGGTCCCGCCGTAGAAGGGCACCCCGTCGGGGGTGAGAAAGGCCGTCAGGGGCCACCCGCCGTGGCCGGTCATGGCCTGGACGGCCGTCATGTAAACCTGGTCGATGTCCGGCCGCTCCTCCCGGTCGACCTTGATGTTGATAAAATTCTCGTTCATGATGCGGGCCGTTTCCTCGTCCTCGAAGGACTCCCGTTCCATGACGTGGCACCAGTGGCAGGCGGCATACCCGATGGAGAGGAGGATGGGCTTGTCCTCCCGCCTGGCCCGCTCAAAGGCCTCCTCGCACCAGGGGTACCAGTCGACCGGGTTATCGGCGTGCTGCCGCAGGTAAGGGCTTGTCTCGTTGGCCAGCCGGTTAGGCACCGTGGGTTCCCTTTCGGCCCATCAACCCTGCAATCCGGCGGCCCAGGCCGTCGCCCACCAGGGCCCCGAAGACCCCGGCCGCGGCGGCCGCCATCACCGACGAGGTGGCCGCCACGTCGCCGAAGGGGGGCTGAACAAAGTAGCCGAGGACGGCCCCGCCCGCCGCCCCGCCGGCCAGGGCCCCGAACAGCCGACCGCCCGTAAGATAGAGGACGCCGTCCAGGACGGCCGCGGCCGGGACGACCAGGGGAAGCTGGGGCAGGGTGCGGCCGAGGGCCGCTAGCTCGGCCCAGATGAGCAGGCGCAGGACCGTAAACCAGAGGGCCGCCGCCGTCGCCCCGCCGGGGAACGTGATAAGGCGGCTCACCGCCACCAGGGTGAGCATGCCCAGGCCGCCGAAGAGGGCCGGGTAGAGGAGGGGCTCAAAGCCGTGATAGGCCGCGGCGTAAATGCGGCTTCCCCCGAAAACGGCGGTAAATTCGTATTCGGCCAGGACCACGGTCACCCCGGCCAGGGCCGCCCCGCCGTAGTGGACGAAGAGCAGATCCAGCCAGCGGGGGCGGACGGCCAGGCGGGTGCCGGCCCACTCGGCCGTAAATACCGCCAGGCCCAGGAGGGCCAGCAGACCGGCGAGGATGGCCGTCAGATGCGGCGGACTCCAGATGGTGACGTCCACCCCGTAGAGCCGGTGCCAGAGCTCATCGAAGGGGGCCGCCAGGATGATGACCACGGCCCCCAGGCCCAGGAGCCGCCAGCCCAGGGGCATCGCCAGGGGCGCTCCCTTGAGCCAGGCCCGGGCCAGCGGATACCCGACGATGGTCAGGGTGAGCAGGACCCCCGAGTAGATGAGCAGGTGGGGCGGCGAAAAGAAGGTGTCCCGGGTGAGGTCGATGTGCCAGGCGATGTCCCAGTAGACCCCGGCCAGACGCAGGCCGCCAGCCAGGATCAGGCCCCCGATAATGGGGCCGCCCCGGTCGAACAGGACCTCAGCAAGGGAACGCCGCAGGGGTATCCGGCCTGCCGCCTCCACCCCTTAAGCCTCCCTATCGCAGGCGGCATTGGTGTAGCCCGACCGGAAGGGCTTAACTTCGCCGGTTTCGGGCTCGTAGGCGTGCCGCCAGATGCACCCGATATCTTTGGTCAGCAGGTGAATCGAAACCGAAGGTTCGGCCGAAACCGTTCGAACGGCGTGGATGTCGTTGTCCGGGGGCGCCAGCTCGTAAAAGTCGCCCGGCTTGAGATGATGGACCTGGGCCACTTCCAGCTTTACCCGGCCTTCGGCCAAGGTGTCGGCGACCCGGTAAACCAGCTCCTCCTGCTCCCCGGAGTAAAGGCCAACCAGCCCCCAGGCCAGGTGGTCGTGGACGGGGGTTGAGGCCCCCGGGGGCACCACCAGGCTGAACAGGGAGAGGGAACCGTCTTCGGAGCGATAAAGAAGCCAGTTGCCAATGTTGGAGCCCATTCCCCCGGTGGGGCAAGGCTCCCGGTAGGCCTGGGGCAGCCAGTCCGGGTCGGCCAGGAGCCGGCCGAAGGGCTCCCGAAGCCCCTTAAGGGCCTCGGCGGGGGAGGAACTGGTGGCGATAATCGCCTTGACTTCAGCGATAAATTCCCGAAGCTTCGGGCTGTCCACGAAGTACTCGTCGCCGCTGGCCGCCATGCGACCCTCCAACCGACAACTTTGGGCTTTCTACCCAGAGTATAGCAGGGCCGGAGCCCCCGCAAACAGCTGGGGCTCCGGCCAGGTCGGTTCCTGCGCCGACCGCCGCCCTCAGGGGCCGGGCGTCGGAGTGGGCGTCGGGGGCTGGAAGGTCACGCAGGTCTGGTTATTCGCCTGGTTGCCGTGGGTGCTTGGGGGCACGCTGGCACAGTTTGTAACCCCCAGGCCCGAAGTAAGCGCTGAAGGTGAAGGTCTGGCTCTGGCCGGGGGCCAGGGTCAGACCCGAGACCTGACACAGGACCGACGGCCCGGGGAAACTGCACGGCGGGGCCGCGCTGATGTTTCCGCCGCTCGACAGAAGGGTCGACCAGGGCGGGTTCGGCTGGTCGGCGACCGTCACTTCTGGACGGAGAGGTCCGGGGCTCCCGGCGAACCCGTTGCGGTCACCGAAAAGCCGACGCAGGCCTGATTGTTGGCCGGGTTGGTGTCCTGAACCTGGACGGTGACGCAGTTCTGGAAGGAGCCCGCGGCCCCGACCTGGACCATCAGGGTGAGGTGGTACGTCCCGCCGGGGAGCAGGCTGAGGGGGTAGTGCGGCCCGCAGTTCAAGGCCGGGCCGCTCCTGTAACAGATGGTGCCGCCGTCGCCCCCGAAGGCCGTCACCGTGAAGGGAACCGTCGGGCTGATGACATCCTGGGTGCCGAGGCCGCCCGAGTACGTCCCCGGACCGTTGTTAACCACGGTGATGGCAAAGGTACAGGCGCCGGCGGACGGGTCGCACTGGGCCGTCTTCTGGGCGGCCAGGTCGACACTTACGGCTGGGGGGGTCGGGGTGGATCCCGGGGGCGGAGTGGGAGTGGCCGTGGGAGGGGACACCGGGGTGCTGGTGGGCACCGCCGGGGTCGGGGTGCCCGTCGGAACCGGTGCCGGCGTGGGGGTATCGGTCGGGACCGGCACCGACGTGGCCGTCGGAGTATCAGTCGGCGCGGGGACCGGCGTTGGGGTCTCGGTCGGCGTGGCCGTGGGGGTGGCCGATGCGCCGTCCGTCGTCATCGCCGGACCCCGAAGCGTGGCCGGCACCGCGGCGATGGGGCGGGCGGCCCCGGGACCGCAGGCGGCAAGAAGGCCGGTAAAAATTATTATGCTCAGGACGAGGGACCGGGAGAAACAAATGCGAGGCATAAAAGCATCGCTCCTTATTAGGTTGCATGACAGCAGCCTAACACGATTTGGGGGCTTTCGGAGGCCAATCTTCCACAAGGGCCTGGATTCACTCCACGAACCAGGGGAGCAGCCACCCAAAGATCCCCGAGTACAGGGCGACCCAGAGGGCCGTCGCCAGGCGGGTTTGCGGCCGCACCAGGAACCGGCTAAAAAGGACCAGGCCCGTGGCCACTACCATTAGGCTGAAAGGCCATAGGGGGCTTCCCAGACCGAACTGGGGTCCGGCCGAGCGCCAGAGGCCGTAGATGAGGCCGTAAACGGCCCCGACCAGGGGCCAGAAAAGGAGGCTTGCGCCCGTCAGCCCCAGCATCAGGGCCGTGAGGGTGGCCCCGGAAAAGAATCGGTGCCGGAGGGCCTCCAGGTCCGGAGTAAGTCCCTTCTGCGTCAGGGCAACCCACCCGACGAACAGGCTGTTTGCCAGCATACCCAGGGCCGCCCCGAGGATGACCGCCGACGTCATAGCCTGCGCAACCGGGGGCTGAAATGGCAGAGAAACGTGGGGACGCCCTGGGCCCGAAGGTTCCGGACGACGCTTCGGGCCCGGTCGGGGTCGGGCTCCACCGTGAAGAGGGCCGGCCCGGCCCCGGCAAGGCTTACCCAGCGGGCTCCGGCCCGGATGACCCGGGCCTTAAGGCCGTCGATCTCAGGGTAGAGCTGAGGGGCGATCAGGTCGAACACGTTAAAGGGGGCCTCGGCCGCCGACCACCGGCCCCCGACGAGCCCCTCGGCAATTTTAAGGACCTCCTCCCCGGCGGACCAGTGGTCGGGCGTGAGGGCGGCGTAGGCCCGGCGGGTCTTGTCGGGGGGGCCTTCCCGGTCCAGGGCAATCACCACCGGCCAGGGGGGGAGGTCGGGCAGGGGGTCCAGCCGGTCGCCCCGGCCGGCGGCCAGGGCCGCCCCGCCCCGAAGGAAAAAGGGAACATCGACCCCCAGGGCCGCCCCCAGCCGGTGAAGGTCGGCCTCGGAGAGGCTTCGCAGTCGGAAGAGCCGCCGGAGAAGGCGCAAGGTGGCGGCAGCGTCGCTGGCCCCGCCGCCCAGCCCGGCGGCAAGGGGAATCCGCTTTTCGACCCGGATAAGGGCGCCCTCGCCCAGGCCGGCCCGGCATATGAGGGCCTGAGCCGCCCGGAAAACCAGGTCCGACTCGGAGCCCAGCTCCGGCCGGGTGGACCGGACCTGCAGGCGGGGGGCCGGGAGGGCCTCGAGGCGGTCGGCCAGGCTCACGGTGGCCAGGATCGTCCGGACCTCGTGGTAGCCGTCCGGCCGACGGCCGAGGACTTCAACCCCCAGGTTAACTTTGGCCCGGGCCAGGGCGGTCAGCTTCCAGCTCACGGTAGACCCGATAAAGCTTAACCCATTCCTCGAGGCTGAGGTCGGCGGGCCGACGTTGCGGGGGAATGCCGGCCGCCTGAAGGAGCCGGGCGGTTTCGGCCGGGGACCGGCGGAGTCCGTGGGCGAGGGAGTTTCGGAGTTGCTTGCGGGGCTGGGCGAAGCCGGCCTGAAGAAACCTGAAAAATTCGGCCGGGGAGTCCACCTCCGGGGGCGACCGCCGGACCAGCTTGACCACGGCCGAGTAGACCTTGGGGGGCGGCCAGAAGGCCCGAGGCGGAACCTTTAATACCAGGGTGGGCTCGGCGTGGAAACGGACGAACCAGGTGAGGTAAGCGGCTTCGCCGGGGCGGGCGGTGATGCGCCGGGCGACCTCCAGCTGAAGCATAACGACCCCCAGCTCCGGGGGACACGAGCTGGTGAGCACCCGCTCCAGGATGGCGGTGGCGATGTTGTACGGCAGGTTGCCGGCCAGCTTGTAGGTGGGCCCAACCTCGGCCTCAAAGGGGTACGTAAGGATGTCCCCCGCGATGACCTTAAGCCGGGGGTTGCCCTTAAACCGGTCGGTGAGGACCCGGACCATGGCGGGGTCGATTTCGACGGCGACGACCCGGCTGCCGGCGTTCAGCAGGGCTTCGGTAAGGGTTCCCAGGCCGGGGCCGACCTCCAGGACGGTGTCGGCCGGGCCGAACTCCCCGGCCCGGATTACGGCCCTTCTTACCCGGTCGTCGACCAGGAAGTGCTGCCCCAGGGCCTTTCGGGCGGCGAGGCCGTAGCGGGCAAGGACTTTCAGGGTTTCGGCCCGGAGCGACGTGGTGTTTCCGCCGTCAATAAAAATCGGTGGCCGTGCACCCACCGTTGAACGCGCCCACCGGCTGACCGTTCGCCGCCGGCTCCGGCCAGGCGCCCCGGCGGCACCCGGAAGGGACTGCTTACCGTTGCTTCCTTCCGGACCTGGCGGGGTTCGCAGGCTTCCGTCGCGCCGGACCCGGCCATCAACGCCGACGGGCGGCGGCTCGACCCGGCAGGCTGACGCCCGCGGGTGGGAATTCGACCCCGCTATGGCGGATTGCGGGTGCAGGGCACCGCCAGCTCCCCGTCTAGCACGGCCACCACGTAAATTATAGCCCCTTGCCCGGGGCTTTTCAGTTTTGTCGCCGGCCTGATCATAAATAGCCGCCCGGCGGTCGGGGGCCGGCGATTACATGGTAGTGAGCGTAAGGCTGGCCGGAAAGCCCGGGCCCCTTAGCGGGCGCCTTGACAGTGCGGCGGGCTTGTGTATATTTTACTAATGGCGGTCGGTAGGAGACCGCCGATTAGGGGCGTAGCTCAGCCAGGCAGAGCAGCGGTCTCCAAAACCGCCGGTCGGGGGTTCAAATCCCTCCGCCCCTGCGCAAGCCGTGCCGCGGTGGTGGAATCTGGCAGACACGCCGTCTTGAGGGGGCGGTGCCGAAAAGGCGTGCGGGTTCAAATCCCGCCCGCGGCACCCAAGCGGAAGTGGCGCAGCGGTAGCGCGTCTCCTTGCCAAGGAGAAGGTCGCGGGTTCGAATCCCGTCTTCCGCTCCGGCCAGCGCGGTCTGCCCAGGCCGTGGGGCCCCACCGCAGGGCGGCGTAGCCAAGTGGTTAAGGCAGCGGTCTGCAAAACCGCGATTCGGCGGTTCGAATCCGCCCGCCGCCTCTTATTTTTACCCATTCGGACCCTCCCAACCCCCTGAACTTTCCCGGTTGTGGATAATAAAAGTGGAAGGGGCTTCTTCCCTTCGCAACCCCGGCCGGCCTAAACCTTGAGGGGTGGAACGGTGCCCGCCGAGAGTCGCCTGAGCCGAAGGTCAGGCCCGGCCGTCCGTCAAGCCGGGCCCACGGACCCGTCCTGCCATTGTCCCGGCCTGACCCCCGAGCTGGTTCCCAGGTTGATCAGGCCCTTCCGGGTAGTTGCCTTCGACTGGGACGGAACCGCCGTGGTCAGCCGAACGGCCGACGCGTCGTCCGTCCGGGACGTCATCGAGCGGCTGCTGCGGGCCGGGGTCTTTGTGGTCGTCATTACGGGCACGAATTTCCAAAACATCGACCGGCAGCTCACCTCCCACCTCTGCGGCCCGGCCAAGACGAACCTTTTCGTTGCGGCCAACCGCGGCTCCGAAGTCTTCGGCTTCGACGTCTACGGCCGCCCTGTGGTCTGCTGGCGGCGGGTGGCAACCCCCGAGGAAGACCGGCTCCTTACCGAAGTGGCCGACGCCCTGCGGGACGAGCTCCAAGCCAGGACCGGCCTCGAAATCCGGGTGATTTACGACCGGCTCAACCGCCGCAAGGTGGACCTGATCCCCCTCCCCGAGTGGGCCGACCCGCCGAAGTTGGCCATGGGCGAGCTGCTCCGGGTGGTGGAATCGAGGCTGAAGGATGGGGGGCTGGCTGGGGGCCTGGCCGAGGCAATGGAGCTCGCCCATAAAGTGGCACGGGCTAAAGGCCTCAGCGACGCCCGGATAACCAGCGACGTAAAGCATATCGAGGTCGGCCTTACGGACAAGTCCGACAGCATCCGGTGGGTCGTGAACGAGCTGGCCCGTCCCCGGGGAATTTCCCCCGAAGAGATTCTCCTGGGCGGGGATGAGTTCGGCCCGGTGGGAGGGGTGGAGGGGAGCGACTTCCGGATGCTCATCCCCGAGCTGGCAGACGCCCCCACCGTCTCCGTCGGACCCGAGCCCAACGGCGTGCCGCCGCCGGTGGTCCACCTGGGGGGCGGTCCGGCCTGCTTTCAGGCCCTGCTTCGGGCCATCGCCGACTGCTGGGAAGACCTCGACCCGGGCCGACTCCGGCTTCCGGCGGTGCCCTTCAACGACGCCGCCTGGGTCCTGACCCAGGAGGGGTACGAGCCCACCCGGGAGCGGGCCTTTGAAGCCCTCTTTGCGGTGGCCAACGGCTACGCCGGCGTCAGGGCCTCCCTCCCCGAAGGGAGCCCCCACGGCGCCCCCGGCACCTATTTGGCCGGGGTTTTCGACGACGGCCCGGTCCCCGGTGCCCCGCCGGAGCTGGCGGTCGGCCCGAACTGGACCAACCTGAGGGCCTGCGTCGAAGGGCAGGCCCTAAGCCCCGAAACCGCCGAGAACATCGAGCACCGGCGGGGCCTCGACCTGCGCCAGGCCCTCTTCTGGCGGGAGTGGACCTGCCGGGACGGAGCCGGCCGCACCACCCGCATCTCCCTGGTCCGGCTGGCTTCCCTGGGGGACCGCCACGCCCTGCTCCAGTCGGTGGCGGTCGTGCCCCAGGACTACTCGGGAAGCGTGGTCCTGGAAAGCCGGTTCGCCGCCCCGCGCCGGGCCGACGGCCAGCCTCACCCGGCCCGACTGGAGGTCCGGCCCGAGGGAGTCCTGGTCGAGTGGCAGCTTCGCGGGGGCGTTAAAGTGGCCTTCGGGATCGGCCACCAGGCCTGGCCGGCCGTCCGGCCTGGGGTCGAGGGGGGAGATGGGGAGGTCGTGGTTCGGTGGGCCTTCCCGGCGGAAGCAGGCAAACCGATCCGCCTGGACCGGTTTGCGGTCGTTTTCACCTCCCATGATACACCGGACCCGGCCGAACAGGCGATGGCTCGCCTTCAGGAGCTCATCTCCCACGGCGTTGCCAGCCTGGTGCGGGGCCACCTCTGCGGGTGGGACCGGGTCTGGCAGGCCGCCGACCTGACCGTCCAGGGGGATGAGTTCGCCCAGCGGGCCCTTCGGTTTGCGGCCTACCACCTGAGCGCCGCCGCTAACCCGGAGACCGACCGGACCTCGGTGGGGGCCCGGGCCCTGACGGGTCCCGGCTACAAGGGGCACGTGTTCTGGGACACCGAGATTTACATGCTGCCCTTCTTCGTCTTTACCCAACCGGCGGCCGCCCGCGCCCTGCTGATGTACCGGTACCGGACCCTGCCGGCGGCCCGGCTGAACGCCCGTCGCCAGGGCTACCGGGGGGCCCTCTACGCCTGGGAGTCGGCGGATACGGGTGAGGAGGCGACCCCGTCCTTCGCCCTAGCGGCCGACGGGCGGGTTATCCCCATCCTTACCGGGCAGCTGGAGCACCACATCAGCGCCGACATCGCCTATGCCGTCTGGCACTACTGGCAGGCCACCGGCGACGACGAGTTCTTCCGACAGGCCGGGGCGGAGATCCTGGTGGAGACGGCCCGGTTCTGGGCCAGCCGCTGCCGGCTGGGCCGGGACGGCCTGTATCACATCCACCGGGTGATTGGGCCCGACGAGTACCACGAAGGCGTGGACGACAACGCCTACACCAACATGATGGCCCAGTGGAACCTGGAGCGGGCGGCCGAGGCCGTCTATATTCTCCAGCAGCGCTGGCCGGAGGACTGGCGGCGGCTTTTGGAAAGATTGGACCTTGACTTCGGGGAGCCCCAGGAGTGGGCCCAGGTGGCCGCCCGAATGTACACCGGCTTCGACCCGAAGACCGGCCTCTTCGAGCAGTTCCGGGGCTACTTCGGCCTCGAGGATATCGACCTCTCGGCCTACCGGGACCGGAAGGTGCCCATGGACGTCCTCCTGGGGCCAGACCGGGTGCGGCGTTCGAAAATAATCAAGCAGCCGGATGTGGTTCTGCTTATCTACCTGCTCTGGGACCGGTTCCCGCCCCAGGTTCGCCGGGCCAATTTTGACTACTATGAGCCGCGAACCGCCCACGGAAGCTCCCTCAGCCTGGCCGTCCACGCCGCGGTGGCTGCCCGCTTGGGGTACGCCGATAAGGCCCGGCGATATTTCCGGCTGGCCGCCGAAATCGACCTGGCCGACCGGATGGGCAATGTGGCGGCCGGGGTCCACGCCGGGGCCCTGGGGGGACTGTGGCAGGCGGCGGTTTTCGGCTTCCTGGGCCTGCGGCCCACCTCGGGGGGCCTCGCCTTCTCGCCCAACCTCCCCGAAGAATGGGCCCGGCTGGGCCTCAACCTGCGTTGGCTGGGGCGGGAGCTTGAAGTTACGGCCTGGGCCCGGCCGCGCCGGCTGGAGCTGCGGCTGGAGGGGCAGGAGCCCCTCAGCCTTACCCTGAAGCCCTGGGAGGAGCTGCTGCTCACGCCCAGCGGCCGCTACCTCCTGGGCCGGGCCGACGGTATAAGCTGGGTCGTTCCACCCGTGCGGCACTGATACCGGGCCGTGTTTGCCCGGCACCGGCGCCTGTGGTAGTAATTATCAACAGGCCGGAAAAGGCGGGCTTAGCGGGGATGACCGTCGAGTTTGGGTCCAGCGCATCGGCCGCCCGGGAGTACCTCCGCCGGGGCTGGTTTGCCGTGCCCTACCGACCGGGGGAGCCGCTCAACTGGGCCGCGTGGGCCGACCCGGCCCTGGTTGAGGCCGATTTAGAGCGGCTTTTCACCGGGCAGACGGGGGTGGCCATCCTCCTGGGCTCCCCTTCCGGGGGGCTAGTGCGGGTGGGCCTTGGGTGTCCGGAGGCCGTCGCCCTGGCCCCGGCCTTCCTTCCTCGAACCGCCGTAGCCGACGGCCCCCGAAACCGGCCTTCCCCCAGCGGCTACTGGTACGTTGCTAGCCCGCCGGCCGGGACCGCCCGTTTCTCCGACCCCCGCGGCCCCCAGCCCCTGGTGGAGCTTTGGGGGGAGGGGAGCGCCGCGCCCGTCCCGCCGACTCCGTCGGAAGAGGGACCGACCCTCGAATGGAAGCGATTCGGCCGGCCGGCCGAGGTGGCCGCACCGGAACTGGTATCCGCCGTGGGTCGGCTGGCGGCCGCCGCCCTCCTGGTCAGGTCCTGGCCGGGCGAGGACGCCGAAGTCTGGGCCCGGCTGCCCCTGGCCGTGGCGGCCGTCCTTTCCCAGGCAGGGTGGGAACCCGCAGATATCCGCCAGTTCTTGGGGGTGGTCTGCCAGGCGGCGGGGGACTGCCGGCGACTTTTGGACCTGGAAGACGACGCCATCCGGGGCCTTGGACCCGAGGCCGAATTTGTCGCTTGGCCGGTCCTGACCGACCTGCTGGGCACCGACGGGGCCGACCGCCTCCGGGAGTGGCTGGGTATCCGGGTCCCCGTAGCCGCATTCGCGCCCGACCTCGAGCTTTCCGACGCCGGGAACGGGCGGCGATTTGCGGCCCGCTTCGGCCACCGGCTCCGCTTCGTGGATGAGCTGGGCTGGCTGGGCTGGGACGGACGCCGCTGGGCCCCGGTGGGCACGGCCGAACTTCTGGGACTGGCCACGGCTGTGGTCCGGGGCCTTTATCAGGAAGCCGCCCAGACGGAGGAGGGCGTCCGGCGGCGGGCCCTGGCCGACCACGCCCGCCGCTCCGAGGCTCGGAGCCGCCTGCTGGCCATGGTGGCCCACGCCGAACGCCTCCTCCACTGCCGCCTCGGTGACCTGGACGCCGAGCCCCTGTTCTTTAACGTGCGCAACGGGACGCTGGACATCCGAACCGGTCAGCTTCTGCCCCACGAGCCGGGACGCCTCATCACCCGGCTGGCCGGGGTGACGTATGATCCCGGGGCCCGAGCGCCCCGCTGGCTTGAATTTTTGCGGCGCGTCACCGAGGGTGACCGGGAGCTGGAGTCGTACATTCAGCGGCTGGTTGGTTACCTGCTAACCGGGGAGGCGTCGGAGCGGGCGTTTTTCATCGTTGTGGGGCCGGCCGGGAGCGGCAAGACGACCTTCATCCGCACCGTTAGGCGGCTGCTGGGCGACTACGCCTGGTCGGCAGACCCCGGGGCCCTTCTTCGGGGGCTGAGCCGGCCGGGGGTGCTGGCCGGCATTCGGCTGGTGGCGGTCGACCAGCCCGGGGCCGACGTCCGGCTGGCCGAACGGCTCATCCGGCAACTGGCCGGGGATATCCTTCGGGGGGCCGGGGACCGGCGTCGGGGCCGGGCGGCCGTCAAGCTGGTGGTGGCCGGGGAGAGGCCCCCCGCCCTGGAGGCGGCCGGCCCGGAGGTCTGGCAGGCGGCCCGGGTTATACCCTTCGGCCGGCCTCTGCGGCCCGAGGAGCAGGATCCCCACCTGCCCGAAAAGCTGGCCTTCGAGCTTTCCGGCATTTTGAACTGGGCCCTCACCGGGGCCGGCCTCTGGCTGCGCAGCGGCCTGGGCAGTGCCCGGCGGGTGGAGGAGGCCACCGCCGCCTACCGCAGCCAGCTGGATGTGCTGACGGCCTTCCTGGAGGACTGCTGCGTTCTGGACCCGCCGGGCCGGGTCCCGGCCGGGGTCCTCTATCAAGCCTACCGGGCCTGGTGCGCCCGGACGGGCCACGTTCCCCTGCCCCAGAACTTGTTCGGCCTCCAGCTGCGCCGGCGGGGCTTTCAGCCCCGGCGGACCCACGGGGGAACCCGCCTCTGGCAGGGGGTAACCCTGCGGGAGTGGCCGGTGCCGCGGGAAAGCCGGTCCTGAGGCCGGTTTACGTCGGGCCGGGACCGGGTCCGTCACCGGCCCGATCCCCGGTCGGATGACCGTAAACGGCCTCGAGTTTGATCAGGGCCAGCAGGCCGGCGGCCAGGAGTGCGCCGAAGACCCCGTAGGCCTCCGCGGGACTGGCCCGGCTCAAGAGGATGGCGGTGAGCCCGAGGGCTACGCCCGCGACGTAGATGCTGAGCACCGTCTCCCGGTGGCTGAGGCCGAGCTTTACCAGCCGGTGGGAGAGGTGGTCCTTGCCGGGGGTGGTAAAGGGGTTCAGGCCCCGCCGCAGGCGGGAAAGGGTGACCAGGGTGGTGTCGAAGATGGGTATCCCGAGGACGATGACCGGAATCATCCAGGTGACCGTGGTCACGTTTTCAAACCGCAGCTTGATACCGACCGCCGCCAGCAGAAAGCCGATGAAAAGGCTTCCGCTGTCGCCCATAAAGATCCGGGCCGGGTTGAAGTTGTAAACCAGAAAGCCGAGGCAGGCGCCGGTGAGGGCCGCCGCCAGCGCCCCAACCAGGTACTGGCCGTTTATGGCCGCCAGCACCAGGAAGAACCCGGCGGCCACCGTAGCGACCCCGGCCGAGAGGCCGTCCATGTTGTCCAGCAGGTTAAGGGCGTTGGTTATGCCCACCACCCAGAAGAGGGTAAGGGCGTAGTTGAGCGGGGCCCATTCGAAGAGCTGAACCTGCACCCCAAAAACCAGCAGGATACCGGCGGCCGCCAGCTGACCGGCCAGCTTGACCAGGGGGGGCAGGCCGGTCCGGTCGTCCCAGAGGCCGAAGAAGCTCACCACGGTGGCCCCGATCAGGATGCCGGCCAGCTGGGCGAGGTAGGTCCGGTCGCTGAAAATCACCACCGCCCCCACCAGGGCCAGGTAAATGGCCAGGCCCCCGAGGAGGGGGACAGGGTGCTGGTGGAGCTTTCGGGCCGAGGGCTGGTCGACCATGCCCGTCCGGAGGGCGAGGCGGCCGGCCGCCGGGGTAATGGTGAGGGCGAGGAGCAGGGCGACGAGGAAGGTCAGAAAGTAAGCTGCCACCGGCCTAAGACCTCAGCCACTCCTGGAGGAGCTGGCGCAGGGCCGCCTGCTGGTCGGCGGGGGCCAGGTTGATGGCCGCCTGTAGCTCCCGGATCGCCTGCTGGTTGAGGCCGGCGTCCCGGTAGGCCAGGGCCAGGTTGCGCCGGATGGTGGGGTCCCGGGGGGCCAGTTCGGCCGCCCGCTGGAAGGCGGCCAGGGCCGCGTCCCGCTTCCCCTGTTTAGAGTAGACGTAGCCCAGGGAGTTGTATGCCCCCACCAGCCCCCCGTCCAGCTCCACGGCCCGGAGGTACATTTCGGCGGCCCGGTCCAGGTCCGAGCGGGCCAGACTGATATCCCCCAGGAGGGCGTAGGTGGGGGCGTACTTGGAGTCCAGGTTCAGGGCTTTGCGGAGGAGCTCCTCGGCCCCGTCCAGGTTGCCCTGAAGCTGGCGCAGGGCGGCCCATTCGGTGTAAAGGTGGGCGGTGTTGGGGCTCAGGGTGGTGGCCTGCCGGTAGTAGGTTTCGGCCTGCCCGAAGCGGTCGGCCCTGAGGGCGGGGTCGGGGGTGAGCTCGGCCCACACCCGGTAGAGCCGGCCCAGGTTGGCGGAGTTATCGGTGTTGAGGGGGTTTATCCGGTAAGCCTCTTCAAGGGCGAAAAGGGCGGCCTTAAAAAGCCCCTCCCGGCCCAGGCCGGCGGCGGAGACCGGCAATCCCTCCGGGGTGCCGCCGTTGGGGGGAGTCTCCGGGGCCCGGCGGGCCAGCTCCATGTAGGCCCGGGCCAGGAAGATGTAGTAAAAGTCCTGGCGGGGCTGCCAGCGCAGGGCCTGCAGGTAGGCCGGAATGCTCTGGTCGTAGCGCTGGCGCTCGTCCAGAACCTGCCCCTGCTTAAAATACATGTCGGCAATCACCACGCTCAGCACGGAACTGACCAGGAAGGCCAGGAGACCCGCGGCGAGCAGGCCGTAGAGGGGCAGAAGGGACCCCCGCCAGCGGGGCAGCCGGTGGAGATTTGACCGGTCGGCCAGGGTCAGCCCGGCCAGCACCAAGCCGAGGCCGAGCCAGCCCAGGCCCAGCAGGGCGAACATGGTCGGGTCGAGCCGGCGGATAAAGCTTTCCGGGGCGATGCTGGCCAGGACCGCCTGAAGGCCGAGCACGCCGCTCGTCACCAGGTAGAGCCCGAGGATGTAGCCCCACCGGGGCGGCCGGTCCACGGGGGTTGCGGCGGGCCGCCTGGACCGGGCGGCCGCACTCCGCTCCCGCCGGGTTGGGGCCGGCCCGGCCGGGGCGGGGACGGCCAGGGCCGCCACGATGCCCAGGAAGAGCCAGAAGTAGGTTCGGGTTGCGGCGATGGCAATCCCCGTGAGGGTCTCCACCAGGTGGGCGGTGACCCCGGAGATGAGGGCGATAACCAGGAGCTGGGCCGGAAGCCCTTTGGCGTTGAAGAGCACCCGGGCGGCCTGCCAGTAAAAGGCGGCCACCACCAGCAGGTAAGAGCCGAGGCCCAGGACGCCCATGGTCACCAGGTAGTCGAGCAGGTCGTTGTGGGCCCGGTCGGGGCTGGCATTTCGGGCCTCATAGTGCGCCAGGTCCGGGGGGTAGTAGGGGCCGTAGGCGAAGTACATGGTCTCCGGTCCGTGGCCGACCAGCAGCCGCCAGGGGTTTTCGGTGATGAGGCCGACTGCCCCCCGTCCGACCCCGTCCCCCAGCCAGATCAGGAGCCGGACTCGGACGGTTCCCGAATCGGCCTCGGCGATGCTTCCCAGCCGCTCCAGGTAGCGGTTGCCGGCCTTGAGGGGCTCGAGGGGCGAGCCCGGGACGTTAAGAAGGGCAATGGAGGCCCCCACCCCC
Organism: Dehalococcoidia bacterium; assembly: GCA_042408785.1. Taxonomy (GTDB): domain Bacteria; phylum Chloroflexota; class Dehalococcoidia; order JAUQQI01; family JAUQQI01; genus JAUQQI01. Next base: position 20,191 of record JBHOQU010000043.1, read on the forward strand.
AGGCCCACAACGGCCACTCCCAGGGCCAGCCGGCGGCGGCCCAGGCGCAGGGCCGTCAGAATCCCGAAGATAAAGAGGCCGGCCAGCAGTCCCAGCCACGGCCCCCGGCTCTGGGTAAAGAGAATGCCCAGCAGCTGAACGGTCAGGACCAGGCCGTAGCCGGCGACCCGGACCCAACCGCGCCACGGAAAGGGACCCGCAGCACCGGCCTGCCGGAGAAACTCGGCCAGGGCCGGGATCAGCCGGGCGGCGGTCAGGGGCACCACCATGATGAGCCAGGCCCCCAGAAAGATGGGGTTGCCCATGGTCGAAGTGACCCGCTGGGTCACGTCGCTCCCCCAGGGGAGAGGGTCCCGAATGGGGGAGCCGGGGAGACCCCCAACGTACTGCGCCAGGCCGTAAAGGCCGATGGGCAGGCTGGTCAGGACCATAACCGTGACCAGCCGGTTCACCTGCTCCGGACGCCGAAGGAAGGTCGCCACCAGAAAGAAGATGGCCAGGTAGCAGAGGTTAACGAAAGTTCCCTGGAGCCGCTGGTACGAGCCCCAGAAGCTTACCTCGGGGTTCAGGGAGGTGAGGGTGCTCAAAACGTGGACGAGGCCGAAGAGGCCGGCGGCCGCCATGAGGGGCCGCGCCCGCAGGGGAGCCAGGGAGACCCCGGGCCGGACCCCGGATTCGGCCAGGCGGACCGCCAGGGCCAGCAAGGCTAGCAGAACCACGGTCCGCAGGACGGTGAGCTTATCGGGCTCGAAGATGCGGGCCGAGTAGACGTTAAAAAAGAGGGGGACCAGGATGGCGGCGGCCAGCCAGCCAGCCTCGATAAATCCCTCGGCGAACCTTCCCAGCCGCGTGTCCACAGCTAATTAGTTTATAATTCAGCGGCAGGCGATGGAAAACCCGCCACTCCCTGCGCTCAAGGCCACGGAACGGCCGCTGCCGGCCCCGGCCCACCGGCCGCTGCCTGCCCTGCGGGTGAGGGCGGTGCGGGCGGCGGCGGTGGGCGGACTGGCCTGGACGGCCCTCTGGCTCCTGCGGCGCCTCTTAGGCCGTTCGGACCGGGCCGCTCGGCGGGTGCGGCTGCGGCGGGTGACGGTGGTTACCTGGGTTGAAGTCTGGCGGGATTAACCCTCCGGTTTGAGGTGAAGGGCCATGAACACGGCGATGTTTCTTTCCATCCCCGCGTCCATGTTCCCCGAACAGGAGATCCTCAAGTTCGAAGACCGCCGGTTTGACTACCAGACCCTTCAGGACCGGGTGAACCGGCTGGCCGGGGGGCTGCGGGGGCTCGGCCTGGGGCGGGGGGACCGGCTGGCCGTGCTCCAGACCAACTGCAACGAGTACGTGGAGGCCTATTATGCCGCCTCCAAGCTGGGCATCGCCTTTATCCCCCTCAACTATCGGGCCAAGCTGGAAGAACTACGCTACATGCTCAAAGACTCCGAGGCCACGGCGGTGATGGTGGGGGACCGCTACGTCGAGCTTATAAACCAGCTCAAGCCCGAACTGACCGGGGTGAAAGTCTACATAAGTATCGAGAGTTCCTGGCCGGGGATGGTCCGGTACGGGGAGCTGCTGGCGGGGGCCGAGCCGGTGGAGGAGGAGGCCGATGTGGCCGACGACGACCTAAACGTCCTGATGTATACCAGCGGCACCACCGCCCTGCCCAAGGGGGTGATGCTCACCTACGGCGACTTCAGCGAGTACGTGCTCAACTCCGTGGAACCGGCCGATGGGACCGACCGGGGGTCCTTTCTGCTGACGGTGCCCCTCTACCACGTTGCCGGCCTTACCTCGATAATGACCAACCTTTACACCGGCCGGCGGCTGGTGATGCTGGCCCAGTTCGACCCCGGCCTCTGGCTTAAGACGGTCGAAAAGGAGCGGATAACCCACGCCTTCGTGGTGCCGACGATGCTCAAGCGGATCTTGGAGCATCCCGACTTTGACCGGACCGACCTTTCCAGCTTGCAGGTCCTCTCTTACGGGGCGGCCCCGATGCCCCTGCCGGTGATCCGGCGGGCCATCGAACGGTTTCCCAGGACGGTGGGCTTCATCAACGCCTTCGGGCAGACCGAGACCACCTCGACGGTGACGATGCTGGGGCCCGAGGACCACCGGCTTGAGGGCCCGCCCGAGGAGGTGGAGAAGAAGCTCAGGCGGCTTTCGTCCATCGGCCGGCCCCTGCCCGACGTCGAGCTCAAGATTGTGGACGAGGCGGGCAACGAGCTTCCGCCCGGCCGGGTCGGGGAGATTGCCATCCGGTCGGCCCGGGTGATGAAGGGCTACTGGAAGCGGGAGGCCGAGACCGCCCAGACCCTGGCTGGGGGCTGGGTGCGGACCCGGGATATGGGCTGGGTGGACGAGGACGGCTATGTCTACCTGGCCGGCCGCAAAAGCGACATGATCATCCGGGGCGGGGAAAACATCGCCCCGGAGGAGGTGGAGGCGGTGCTGCACACCCACCCGGCGGTGGACGAGGCGGCGGTGTTCGGCATCCCCGATGAGGAGTGGGGTGAGCGGGTGGCGGCGGCGGTGGTGCTCAAGCCGGGAATGCAGGCGACGGCGGACGAGCTCATCGAGTACTGCCGGCAGCGGCTGGCCAGCTTTAAGAAGCCGGAATTAATCTTCTTCGTGGAGAGCCTGCCCCGCAACCCGATGGGCAAGGTCCTGAAGAAGGACCTCCGGCAAATCTTCGCCGAGAGGGTGGCCGGCCGTTAGCGGGGCCCGGTTGGGTGTTACAATGGGTTTAGCGAAGACCACCGGATGGGAGGGAGCACGATGTCCCGCGACGACGTGGTTATCGTAAGTGGGGTCCGCACCGCGATCGGAACCTTCGGGGGGTCCCTCAAGGACGTGCCGGCCTCCGAGCTGGGGGCGACGGTGGTTAAGGAGGCCATTCGGCGGGCGGGGGTCCGGCCCGAACAGGTGGAGCACGTGGTCTTCGGGCAGGTGCTGCACACGTCCCCCGAGGACCCGTACATCGCCCGGGTTGTGGGCATCAAGGCCGGGCTGCCCATCGAGGTTCCGGGGCTCACCCTGAACCGGCGCTGCGGCTCCGGTCTGGAGGCCATCTGCACGGCCGCCCGCATGATCCGCCTGGAGGAGGCCGACGTGGCGGTGGCCGGGGGCGTCGAGTCCATGAGCCGGGTCCCCTACTGGCTGACGAAGGCCCGGTGGGGCATTCGGCTGGGGGACGACACCCTGGTGGACGCCCTGGTCGGGGGCCTCAACGACCCGTTTTACCACATCCACATGGGGGTGACGGCCGAGAACCTGGCCGAGCGCTACTGCATCAGCCGGGAGCGCCAGGACGTTTTTGCCCTGGAGAGCCACCGGCGGGCCATCCGGGCCATCGACGAGGGCCGGTTTAAGACGCAGATCGTGCCGGTGGAAATTCCGGGCCGCAAGGGCGAGACGGTCAGGTTTGAGGTGGACGAGCATCCCCGCCGGGATACCAGCCTGGAGAAGCTTTCAAACCTAAAGCCGGTCTTTAAGCCGGACGGGACGGTGACGGCCGGAAACGCCTCGGGTATAAACGATGGGGCGGCGGCCGTGGTGCTGATGCGCCGGGCGAAGGCCCAGGAACTGGGGCTCCAGCCCATCGCCCGGCTGGTAGCCTACGCTACCGCCGGTGTGGAGCCCCAGATTATGGGGATCGGGCCGGCCCCGGCCATCCGCCGGGTGCTGAAAAAGGCCGGGCTCAACCTGGACGATCTGGACGTCATCGAGCTCAACGAGGCCTTTGCCGCCCAGTGCCTGGCCGTTATGGACGAGGTGGGCCTAGACCCGGAAAAAACCAACCCCAACGGCGGGGCGGTGGCCCTGGGCCACCCGGTGGGGGCGACCGGGGCGATCCTTACGGTTAAGGCCATTTATGAGCTTCACCGAATCCGGGGCCAGTATGCCCTGGTGACCATGTGCATCGGCGGGGGCGAAGGCATCGCCGCCATCTTCGAGCGGGAGGGGGACGGCATCCCCATCCCGAACGGGGCCTAGGGCTGCCAGATGGCCGGGTCTTCGTGGCCCAGCCGCCACCCGGCCACCCGGTTGAGGCCGTAGCGGCGGACCAGCTCCACCTTTGTCAGGAAGGACTGCCGGTCCTCGAACCAGACCTCGTGGGCCTGACCGGACTGGACGTAGCGGAGCCGGTTTGCCCCCACCTCGGGAATATAAGCGGCCTCGCCAACGGTCAGCAGGGGTAGAAGGTCGGCGTAGCGGCGGGTTACGGCCGGGGGCCCGGCGGCAAGGTTCCAGTCGGTGGCCCACCAGGGGAGGGCAACGACCAGCTTCTCCCGGGGAACCCGGGCGACCGTGTAGGCAAGCACCTGAGCCAGCCATTCGGTGGGGGCGGTGGGCCCCGGGGTCGGGCTGGCCTCGGTGCGGAACCCGTAGGCCATCAGCACGAAATAGTCCACTTGGGCGGCCAGCCGGGTGTAGTCGTAGGGGGCGGCCCAGCCGGACGCCAGGTCCCGGGTCCGGGCCGGGACCGCCTGGCTCAGAACCCGGCCTGGGTAGCGGGTCCGGAGGCCGGCGGCGACCTCGGCCACGAAGCGGGTAAGGTCGTCCCGGCTTTCGGCCGGGATCTCCTCAATGTCCAGGTGGAGGCCCCGAACGGCGGGGTCCGAGAGCAGGCCCAGGACCGCCTCCACCAGCCGGCCACGGCGGGCCGGGTCGGCCAGGGCCCGGCCGAACTCGGCATCCCCCTGGTTTTTGACCATGACGTGGAGGGGCCGGCCGTAGGCGGCGGCCAGCCGGATAACTTCGGGCCGGACCGAGCCGGTGACCTCACCGCTGGGGGAAAGCTGGTAGAAATAGGCGACGACGTGGTCCAGCCGGGGGACGGCCCGGCTCAGGCTCGCATAGGAGCGGGTGTGGTCGTAGGCCACGTAGTAGCCCCACAGGTCCAGGCCGACCAGGCCGCCGTCCTCGGGCTGGGTGGCGGCCTGGGAGATGATACCGGCCTCCTTGGCCACGTCGCCCCCGTTGGCAAAGACCACCTGCCCCGCCCGGGCCCAGGGCACATCCACCAGCCACTGCTGAATGATGACCCGCTGGGCCCGCAGGACCCGGACGCTTCCGTAGTCCTTCAC
>JBHOQU010000044.1:0-35007 GCA_042408785.1 Dehalococcoidia bacterium
GTCGCCAACGTTTAAAACCCGAAAATCATAAATCAAACCCTGAGCCTTGGCCTCCGCAAGGACCTGCTCGGCCCGCTTAATCAGCCCCTCATGCATCGAGGAATGACCCACATACCCGCCTACATCGGCCTTTATCACGCTTAACGTAACCCGCATGGTCGACCCTCCTAAACCCAACGTTTTTTGTGCCCTATTTCACAAAGTAGCAGAGATGGGCTCGGCTGTCAACCCGCCTGTTTGCGCCCCCTAGAGAACGGCAGGGGGCTGCCACTCGCCAAATACCCGGCGCAGGACTCCGCAGACCTCCCCTAAGGTGGCATAAGCCCGGACCGCCTCGATGATATACGGCATCAGGTTCTCCCGACCCCGAGCGGCCTCCTCCAGGGCCTTAAGCCTGACCGCAACGGCCTCGTTGTCCCGCTCCCGCCGCACCCGGCTAAGCCGCTCCAGGTGGTGCGCCTCCCCGGCCTTGTCCACCCGCAGGATGGGAATTTCCAGCCGGTCTTCCGCGACCTGGAAGGCGTTCACCCCCACCACAATCCGGCGGCCCTCATCCACCTGCCGCTGGTACCGCTCGGCCGCATCCAGAATCTCCCGGTGGAAGAAACCGGCCTCAATGGCCGGGATCACCCCGCCGTACTCCTGAATCCGGGCAAAGTAGTCGTAGGCCTGGCGCTCCAGCTCATTGGTGAGCCACTCGACATAATAACTGCCGCCCAGGGGGTCGACGGTGTTGGTGACCCCCGTCTCGTAGGCGATCACCTGCTGGGTCCGCAGGGCGATCCGGGCGGCCTTTTCCGAAGGCAGGGCCCAGGCCTCGTCCATTGAGTTGGTGTGGAGCGACTGGCACCCGCCCAGCACCGCCGCCAGGGCCTGAATGGCCACCCGGGCGATGTTCACCTCCGGCTGCTGGGCCGTTAGGGTGCAGCCGGCCGTCTGGGCGTGGAACCGAAGCCACCAGGAGCGGGGATTGCGGGCCCCGTAGCGCTCCCGCATCTCCCGGGCCCAGATCCGCCGCGCCGCCCGGAATTTTGCGATCTCCTCGAAGAAGTCGTTATGCACGTTGAAAAAGAACGAAAGTCTTGGGGCAAACTCGTCGATTTTAAGGCCGCGCTCCAGGCAGGCATCCACGTAAGCGAACCCGTCGGCCAGGGTAAAGGCCAGCTCCTGGGCCGCCGTCGAGCCCGCCTCCCGGATGTGGTAGCCGCTGATACTGATCGGGTTCCATTTGGGCATCTCCCGGACGCTGAACTCGATGGTGTCGACCACCAGCCGCATGGAGGGCCGGGGGGGAAAAATATATTCGTTCTGGGCAATGTATTCTTTCAGGATGTCGTTCTGAAGGGTTCCGCCCAGGAGGTGCCGGGGGATGCCCCGCTTCTCGGCGGCCACGATGTACATTGCCCAGATGACGGCCGCCGGGCCGTTAATGGTCATCGAGGTGGTTATCCGGTCGACGGGTATGCCGTCGAAGAGAACCTCCATGTCGGCCAGGGACGAGACGGCCACCCCGCACACCCCGAACTCGCCCCTGGCCCTGGGGTCATCGGTGTCGAACCCGTAAAGGGTCGGCAGGTCGAAGGCCACCGAAAGGCCGGTCTGGCCCTGGTCCAGTAGGTATTTAAAGCGGGCGTTGGTCTCCTCGGCGGTTCCGAAGCCGGCAAACATCCGCATGGTCCAGAGGCGGCCGCGGTAGCCGGTGGGGTGGATGCCCCGGGTAAAGGGATATTGCCCGGGGAAGCCGAGATCCTGGAGGTAATCGAAGTCCGGGATGGACAGCGGGGTGTAGAGCCGGTCGACCGGAATGGCCGAGAGGGTCTCAAAAAGGGCCGGCCGCTCCGGCGCGTCGGCAGTTTCCAAACGCCATTGTTTCTCGGCCCGACGCAGGGCCTCTAGGTCTCGCCCATCCGCGGCCATGACCGCCTCCCCGCGAAAGGTTTCTAGTTGAGTCTAGCTTTCGCCCTGTAGAATTGTCAACCGCCCGAGCCGCCTGTTGGGGGCTTTCCGGCATTAGGGGGCGGAAGCCGGCCCGCTGTAAGGGCGCGCGGCCGTGAGCGTCTACGGCTAAACTATCCACTGATTGCTGGCAATTTGGCAGATAACCGGAAAGGCGCGGCTGCCTCTCTCGGCCCTTTGACAGAACGCTCAGGTGTCCGGTAAGATGAGGCTAGTATCGGGTGGGAGGTTGGACTCTATGCTTTATGCCCTTCCCAGGTGCCTAGCTTGCCACGATGGCGACCTCGTGCCCCTCTCCGACTACGGTGGGCAGGGTGCGCCCGTTCACTTTAAGGCCTGGGTCTGCACGAACCCTGAATGCAACTTCACCATCAAGATTCGTGGTGGGGAAATTTTCTTCAACGAGCGGGTAAGAAACTTCCGGGACGGCCGCCCCTAGCCGGTAGGCCGAACTCCCTTGAGCTGGCTTCGGCTGGCTGTTAAGTCGCCACGGGTGGCCTAGTGCACGAGGTCGGGGCTATCCTGCTGGACCTATTTGTCATTTATGCCGTCGCCCGGCTAGTCGGCGAGTTTTTCGAGCGGCTCAGGCAGCCGGCCGTTATCGGCGAGCTTCTGGCCGGGGCCCTCATTGGGCCCTACGCCCTCGGCCTCATCGGGGTACCCAACCCGGGCCTCATCGAGCTTTTCCACGGCGACCCGGCCGCCGCCCAGGAGGCCCTAAACCTGGTTTATAACCTCATTTCGGAGCTGGGCGTCGTGGTGCTTCTGTTCATGGTCGGGCTTGAGACCAGGCTTGACCAGGCGGTGCGGGTGGGGCCCCGGGCGCTGGCGGTGGCGGTTGCCGGCGTAGTAGCACCTTTTGCCCTGGGCTTCGGCCTGACCGAATACTTGGGTCATCCCCGGGCCGAAAGCCTCTTTATAGGGGCGGCTATGGTGGCCACCAGCGTCGGTATCACCGCCCGGGTGCTCCGGGACCTCCACGCCACGGCCACCCCCGAGGCCCGCATTATCCTGGGGGCGGCCGTTATCGACGATATCCTGGGCCTGATGGTTCTGGCCGTGGTGGCGGGCCTGTCGGCCACGGGACAGGTAAGCCTCGTGGAGGTCGGCCTCATTGTGGCCCAGGCCGTGGGATTTACGGTTCTGGTCGTCCTCATCGGGGTGGGAACAATCCGCAGGCTCGACCTCCACCTGGAACGCCTTCGGGTTGAGAATGCGCCCCTGGCCGTTGCCCTGGTCACCATGCTGGGGCTGGCCGCCCTGGCGAGCCAGGTGGGGCTGGCGGCCATTGTCGGCGCGTTCCTGGCCGGGATGGTTTTTGCCGAAAGCCGCCAGCAGCGCAAACTCCACGAGGAAACCCAGCCCATCTACCAGTTCCTGGCGCCGTTTTTCTTCGTCATCACCGGCAGCCACGTAGACTGGCGGGTCTTCCTGGACGGGTCGGTTATCGGCCTGGCGCTGGTCATTACGGCCCTGGCGATTCTGGGGAAGGTGGTCGGCTGCGGACTGCCGGCGGCCGGCCTCGGGTTGCGCTCCATGGCCATAATCGGGGTGGGAATGGCACCCCGCGGCGAGGTGGGACTCATAATCGCCAGCGTGGGCCGGAGTCTGGAGGCCGTCTCCGATGCCGTATTCAGCGTGGTGGTGATTATGAGCGTGCTGACCACCCTGGCGGCCCCGCCCATCCTCCGGCTGCTCATTCGGGTTTCATCCGACAAGGCTGCCCCGGCCTGAACACCCATTTTAGGCCGCGCAGGCTAAAATTGGTCTGGCAAACGAGAACCCCGGGCGCGGAGCCCTTAGGAGGCGGCAGTGACTTACCGTTTTGTTCTCTACCAAAAGGACGGTCCGGTTGCCACCATAACCCTGAACCGGCCGGAGGTCTTAAACGCCATATCCCCGGAGCTGGAGGCTGAGCTTCACCGGGCGCTGGACGAGGCCGACGCCGACCCGTCGGTCCGGGCGGTCATTCTTACCGGGGCGGGCCGGGCGTTTTCCGCCGGCTACGACATGGCCCCAAAGGAACGGGCCGACGCGCCAACCCTGGACCCCACCGGACTTGAGCTTGCCGAATACATCCGGCGGTTCTGGGTCCAGGACTTCCGGCACCAGCACAACCTTTTGCACATCTGGTACCTCACGAAACCCGTAATTGCCGCCGTCCACGGTTGGGTGCTGGGCGGGGGACTCTGGTATGCGCTGGCCTGCGACATTACGATTGCGGCCGAAAACGCGGTGTTCGGACAGCCCGAGGTTCGGCACGGGGCCAACACCACCTTCCTGCTTGCCGCCCTGGCCGGGTGGAAGGCGGCCCACCGCTATGCCCTGACCGGCGACCATTTCGACGCCTGGGAGGCCTACCGTCTGGGGCTCGTCAACGAGGTGGTCCCCGTGGGCCAGTTGATGCCCCGGGCTCGGGCCCTGGCCGAACGAATCGCCCGGGTGCCGGAGGCTTCGGTTCGGTTCAACCGGGCGGTGACGTTTTTCGGCCTCCTGGTCTCCGGCCTTGGGGCGGGTCTGCTTATGAACGTCCCGCTCTCCACCCTTGTCCACGCTTCCCATGATGCCTTCCGGGGAGCCCTCCTTGCGGCGATGGAGCGTGGGGGTCTCCGGGCTTTTCTTGAGGCCCGGGACGGGCCTTTTCGGCCGGAACCCTTCGGCCCCAGGGCGGCCCAGGCAGAAGGCGGGTGAAAAAGGGCGGGCCGTGAACGGCCCGCCCCGGGCAGCCCCGCTTCTCAGGTTTCACCGCAGACCGGTTTTCACGTGCAACCCGACACGTCCCAGCTTGTTTATATACATCGTCCGCTCGACCACCACCGGCTCGCTCGCATAGATCTGAGCCGACAACGCCGCGAAGGCAAAAAGCTGGTCCACAGGGAGGGACCGCTTCGCCTGCGGCGGCACAGAAAGCTGGTAGGGGACGACCGACCCCGTTTCCAGCTCAAAGCTGATGTTGACGGTTGTAGTCGCACTTCCCGGGTTTACGACGGCTATTACCGTATCGAAAGGCGGGGCCGTGGACCCCTCGGCCAGGAACCAGCTATTGGCCAGCTCGGGACTCCCAACGGCGGCGCTGGCACCCCGCGGCTCGGTTCCGATGAATATCGACCGCTCGGCGACGATGTCGCTGGGAGCTTCCACCTTGATGCCGAAAGAGCCCTGAATGATGTCGTTGAGAAACAGGCTCTGTCGGCTTAGGGGCGGCAAGGTCGGATTGAGCACGACCGGCGAACCGTCCTCCCGGTAGAGGGTCACATTTGCGGTGACAAAAGCATTGTTGGGATTCTGCAGCAGCAACCACGTGTCGGTTGGCAGGCCCCGGGCCGAGCTGTTGCCCTCAGCGAAGTACCAGGTGCGCCCCGGCTGGTTGACCCCGCTCACGGCGCTGGCGGCGTTTCCCGGAAACCGGTACATTGCCCGTTCTACCACCAGCGGGCGGTCGCTTTGAACCTGGGTCGAAAACGCCGCGTTCGGCAGGACATCGTTTACGAAGATGCTGGTGCGGGATAGGGGCGGCAGGAGCAGAACCTGCGTTGCCGGCGAACCGCCTTGAATCAAGTAAGTGATGGTGGCGGTAGCGGCCTCGGGGTTGGGGTTCTGCAGTAGCAACCAGGTATGAAACGGCGGCTGGGTAGAACCCTCCGCAAACAACCAGCGGGTGTTTGGCGCCCGGATTCCGGCAACGTTGTGGCCGTCGAAGCCGACGAACATTGACCTCTCAACATAGACCTGTTTATCGGCCTCAACGCGGGTGCTGAAAGCCCGACCGGGCAGGACCTGGTTGGCAAAGAGGCTGAATCGGGAGTGGGGACTCACCAGGAATTCGGCTACCGATGTTCCCCCGCCCTCCAGCTGAAACGTAAACCGCACGCGGGCCGCGTCGCCGGTGGGGTTCTGGACCAGAAACCAGGTGTCGAAGGGCGGGGCAGTTGACCCTTCGGCGAAGTACCAGGTTACCACCGGCTGAAACTGGGGCGGGGTAGGAGTCGGGGTTGGACTTGGAGCCGGGGTCGCGGTTGGGGTGGGCGGCGCCGGGGTGGGGAAAGGCGTAGCCGTTGGGCTGGGAGTAGGTGTTGGTGAAGGGGTTGGCTCCTGGGCGCGCGCTGGATAACTGAGCAGCAAAAACAAGGCTGCCGACGCAACGGCAAGGCTAAACCTCAGGGCGTGTGCCATCATGCAGAACCTCCTTCGACCCTAGTTTTACCAGGGCTTCCGGCGAACGTGTAAGTCGAACCTGGAACGTTCGGTCCGGAGTGTGCTGGGAGTATGGGGAGCCGGGGGAGGTGGGGCTGCCCGCTCGTCCTGCCACCTAATACCACCGGGCGGGATTATACCACAGCCAGTCGAACTGCAGTTCGCCGCGTCGTTGGGCCCCACAAACGTTAAGATCTAGGGGACTGCTGGCAGAAGGAGACGGTCGGTGTTTGGCAACTTTCGGGACGTCCCCCCGGAGTTTTTCGGGGTTGTGCTGCTGGGGCTGTGGCTTGCGGCCCTGGCCCTGGTCCTGCTCTATCTGATCGGGCGCGTCATCGCGGCCTGGGTTGGTCTCTTTTAGGCGGGCCTAAAAAGGGTGCTGGCCGACCCCATAGGCCGGCCAGCCGTTGGACACCGCTGGGGGTGTCTGCAGATATTCGGTTGTGGTTGAAAGGTGTGGGGATTGGTTAGCCGGCGCGGACCCGGGTGGCCCGGGGACCCCGACCCCGGCGGTCGGCCTCGACGTCGAACTCGACCGACTGACCCTCCGAAAGGGCCTCGAAGGTGGTTCCCTCTACGCTGGACCGGTGGAAAAAGTAGTCCTTGCCGTCCTCGCCACGGATAAAACCGTAGCCCCGGTCCATGATTCGGCGAATTTTGCCCAACATCTGAAAGCTCCTTAGTGTTTGAGAATTCCCTGGGGGTTCAGGCCAGGGTAAAAGTTACGCCCTCGTCGGTCTCCTCGGCATCGAGGGTCCGGCCCTCAAGGGTCTCGGCGAGGATGGGGTCAAGGAGCAAAACGACGGTGCCGTCGTGCTCCACCACCTGGTCGCCCGGCCGCTGGACGTCGACTTCGAAGCCCAACTCGTTGTTCGGACCGGCCACGATCCGGAAGGCCTGCTCGGGGGCCAGGGCGTACGCCCCCCGGGCATAGGCCAGCTCCTCCTTCGCCCGTTCGGTTACTTTAAGCATCAGAACCTCCTTAGAACAGATTTAGGCCTGCCCAAGGCGACATAGGTACCCTTGGCAGGCCTAAGTTCGACCCGGAGCAGTCTCCGACCCCTTCAGGGCCGGTATCCAGTTTTTAAGCAAACCAGACTAAACTCATTATAGCACCCCACCGGACCGGGCGCAAGCGCTGCCGACGCAAATCCGCACTAGAAAACCCTGATCCCCCGGGGCCGACTTGACAGGAGCGGGCCGGTTGTTGCATCAATATGCAGCCCCTCTTGACGGGCACCGTCCGGCGACGCCAGCCCAAAACCATCGCAAGGAGTGGAGGTTATGGCTAAGTCATTGCAGAACCAGCGGATCGCCATTGTCGGGGTCGATGAATCGGACGAGATCGGGATTGTGCCCAACAAGTCGCCCCTGCAGTTGCATGCCGAAGCGGCCTACAACGCCCTGGCCGATGCCGGCCTTTCTATCAAGGACGTGGACGGACTGTTGACGGCCGGGCCGTTCTCCACCCTGGTGGTAGCCGAATACCTGGGCATTGAACCCCGGTTCACCGACTCCACGTCGGTGGGCGGCTCCTCCTTCGTGATCCACCTGGCCCACGCGGTGGCGGCCATCCGCCAGGGCTACTGCCGGGTGGCCCTGATAACCCACGGGGAATCGGGCCGCTCCGCCCGAGCCCGCCCCCCCCTCTTTCAGGGCCTGCCCGACAGCCAGTATGAGGTCCCCTACGGCATAATCGGGGCCCCCATCCGGTACTCGCTGGCCTGCATGCGCTATATGCACCATTACGGTGAGGACCGAACCCGCCAGGCCATGGCCGAGATTGCGGTGGCCACCCGGAAATGGGCCCAGCTTAACCCGAAGGCCCTGATGCGGGATCCCCTCACCTTCGAGGACTATCACAACTCCCGCTGGATCTCGTATCCGTTCCACCTGTATGACTGCTGTCTGGTGACGGATGCGGGCGGGGCGGTGGTGGTGACCACTGAGGAGGTGGCCCGCTCGTGCCGCAAACCGCCCGTTTGGATTCTGGGGGCGGCCGAGGGCCACGACCACAACATGATCTCCACAATGCCCGACCTGACCCGCACCATCGCCTACCGGACGGGTCCCGCCGCCTTTGAACGGGCCGGCGTAACCCACGACGACATCGACCTGGCCATGATTTACGATTCGTTTACGTACACGGTCCTGGTTACCCTGGAAAGCCTGGGGTTCTGCGGCCCGGGCGAGGGGCCCGACTTTGTGGCCGGCCAGCGAACGGCCCCGGGCGGGGACTTCCCGCTGAATACCAACGGCGGCGGCCTTTCGTACACGCACTCAGGCATGTACGGGGTGTTTCTCATCCTGGAAGCGGTCCGCCAGCTCCGGGGCGAATGCGGGGCCCGACAGGTGAGGCACAAGAAGGATAGGTCTCAACACGCCAAAATCGCCCTGGTTCACGGCACGGGCGGCAGCCTGTCCTCGTGCGGGACCGCGATCCTGGCCCGAGATTAGATCCCGACCAGCCAAGGAGGTAAACGACGATGACGCAGGCCGAACAGCGCCCCCTGCCTGTTCCGCAGCCAGAGTCAGATTTCTACTGGGAGAAGTGCCGCCAGCACGAGCTGTGGCTGCGCCGGTGCAACGACTGCCAGAAGGCCTACTTTTACCCCCGGGATATCTGCCCCCACTGCTTTTCCCGGAACACCACCTGGGTGAAGGCCAGCGGCCGGGGCACCCTCTACACCTACGCCATTGTTTACCGGCCGCCGACCCCGGCCTTCCGGGACAAGGTGCCGTATGTCGTGGCGCTGGTGGAGCTTGAGGAGGGCCCCCGGATGCCGACGAACCTGGTGGGGATTGAGCCGGACCCGGCCAAGATCAAAATCGGCATGCCGGTGGTAGTCGATTTCGAAGACGTATCGGAGACGATTTCCCTGCCGGTCTTCCGGCCGGCGATTCCGAGCTAAGCCCACCTTTAGCCGGGGGACTTGGCACGGTATTAAGAGGCGGTTATGCCCGAGGGGCCCGGGCGGCCCGAGCCGCCCGGGGCCTTTGGCGCCTGCTTTGAATGAGCCGGACGAGAACTTGGGGAATCCCTAGCTGGGAGGTTCGGGCTGGCGAGGAATGGGCCCCAGGTAAAGGTGCTGGGGCGGGGTTGGGGGAAGCTGCCAGACGATCTCCGGGTGGCCCAGGGCGGCGTGGGTCTCGTTGGCTCCCTGGATCCCTTGGCGGTAAGCCGCTTCAAACGCGGGGATGTCCTGGTTCCTGATGGCCGTCTCGATGGGGCCCAGGTAGTCTTTATCGAAAGCCTCCAGGTACGGCCGCATTCGGGGCCGGGTTAAGGCCCCAATCCTGAAAAGGGCCCGAATCTGGCCCAGACAGTACCGGGCCAGGGCCCAGTTGCCGCCTTGGGCGGCATAAAACATAATCCAGTAATGGCTGCTCACCTCGGGCATCAGCCGGCCCAGGCCCGGCTGAATCTCGGCGATCTGGTCGAGGGTGAGCTCCCCGTGCCGGGTGCGGCCGACCGGCCTCAGCTCCGGTTCAGACTTCCCCTCGGACATCGTTCCGTCCCTCTTTCGTACCAGTGTTAACCCCTATTATGGGACATCCAGGCGCCTCCGGCAAACCTGTGCCTACGGCCCAACCCTCACGGGCCCCACCTCGACCCGGTCGGTTCCGCCGTGGCCGAGACGAACCAGGTCGCTTAGCCGGTACATGCCCACCAGCAGCCGATACTCCCCGGGCCGAAAGTCGGGCGGCAGCCGAAGCTTGCGGTCATCCCGAACGACCTTTCCGACCGGCCAGCGGTCGGTGGGGAAGCTGCCGTAAACGGGCGGGCCGTCCCCCTGGGCCACCACGCGCCCCGTCGGGTCCACCACGTGGACGAAGACCTGGTAGGGTTCGGCCAGGGGCCTCATCACCTCCCAGTAGAGGGTGTAGTGCAGTTCGGGCTGACCCGACGCCAGCTCCACCGGCTCCAGCACCGGCCTAGGGGGAGCGAAGCCGGCCAGACGAACGTTGCCTCCCAGGGCTTCGGGGGGGCCGGGGACGGCCTCCGGGGGCAGCCGGTCCAGTACCGGGGGTGCCGTCCAAAACCCCAGCACCCGGGCGTGGGACCTCAGCTCCCAGTCCTCGGCCAGGTAGCAGTGGGCCGAAAGCCACTTCTGGACCCGGTCGCCGGGGTCCGAATAATAGCTCTGCCAGAGGACCAGCCAGATAAAGGGGTGGGACCGGGCAACGGCCGCCAGGTCCCTTTGGAGGGACGGTTCGGGCTGGTCGGGGCGAGACGGCAGCCCGAATCGGGGGGCCTCGCTTCGGTAGTAGTAGTCAAGGGCTACCACCGCGTAGGGAGCGTTAACCACGACGGCTTCTCCCGGCCGGGCCAGCGCCGTCAGCAGCCGGGCAGCCCCCCGGAGGTCGTCGTTCCAGTAGCGGGGCACATAGTAGAGGTTAAAGAGTGCGAAAAGCTCCGCCCCCACCACCAGCAGAAAGGCCCCCACCGAAAGCAGGCGGTGGGGCAGCCGCAGGATGCCCAGCCCGACGAAGACCCACCCAATCGTCCCGACCCAGATAACGTACTGGGGCGCGAAGTCCCGCCGCCCCAGGGCGACCGGGTACCAGAGGAGGAGGGGCCCGAGCAGGGGCACCAGGAAGCGCCGGGGCCCTTCTCGGCCGGCGGACACCAGGCCCCAGGCGAAGACCCCCGTAATCAGCGCCCCCAGCACGGTGGCCTTCAGGGAGTCGGCGGCCGCAGCGGCCGGGTCCGGGGCCGGAAAGTACGGCTCCACCCCGTACCCGGTCCAGAAGATTTCGACCGAGCGCCGGAAGATTTCGGGTAGGGGGGTTCCGGCCTGGGGGTTTACCGTGGCCGAAAACCGGCCCCAGGCCGCCCCCCACCAGGGAACGAAAAGCACCGCGGGCACGGCCCAGAGCAGGGCGAGCCGAAGCCGCCGACCGCCCCGAATCGGCAGCAGTTGCCAGGGCTGAAGGGCCCACCCCAGGAGGGCGGCGTAGTGGGTGTAAAGGGCTGCCGTCATCCCCAGTACGTAAAGGCCGGCCGCCCAGGGTCCGCCTCCAAGGGCCAGCCGGACCCAGGCCAGCTCTCCCAGGACCATCGTCAGGGCCAGCAGGGTATACATTCGGGCCTCCTGGGAGAGGTCCACCAGGAGGGGGGAAAGGGCGACCAGAAAAGCCCCCGCCGCCGGAAGGGCCGCAGCAGAGGCCCCCTTTTCGCGCCCGGAAATCCGGGCGATCAGGCGGCCAAAGCTGAAGACTGCCGGGATCAGGAGGGTTCCGAACCAGACGGAGGGGAACCGGACGGCAAACTCCCCGGTTCCGGCGAGCCCGGTCCACACCCACAGGAGGCCGTGGTAAAGGGGCGGGTAGAAGTCGGCGGCGGCCCGGCCCAGCAGTTCGGGCCAGCCGCTCCTGGCGACCGAAAGGTTAAAAGCCTCATCGTACCAGAGCCCCTG
Source organism: Dehalococcoidia bacterium (assembly GCA_042408785.1). Classification (GTDB taxonomy): domain Bacteria; phylum Chloroflexota; class Dehalococcoidia; order JAUQQI01; family JAUQQI01; genus JAUQQI01. Next base: position 11,571 of record JBHOQU010000044.1, read on the forward strand.
CTGCCCCAACAAATGGACCCGGAGGCCGAAGCCGACCGCAAGGGCCAGCAGGCCCCCTGCCCGGATAAGGCCGGCGGCTTTAGCCGCCGGGCGGTCCGATGTCCACGGTTCCGAGGCGGCGCACATCGTCGGTCCAGCTCAGGTCGTCCCGGTAAAAGACGAAGTCCAGGGCGTATCGGCCGGCAGGAAGTTCCGGGGGCAAGGACAGGCGCAGGCGGCCGAGGACGAGACTTTCCGGGCGCCACGTGGTAGTGGGGTAGGCTTCGCCGGCCAGCCAGCCGTCCTCCTGGGCGAGGATTCGGCGCTCTTCGTCGACGATGCGAACGCTCAGCTTGTAGCCCCCGGTGGGCGGCCGCAGGGCCTGCCAGTAAAAGACAAATTCCAGGGCGGAACGGTCGATGGGCCGCAGGTCGTAGCCCAGAAGCCGGACCTCTCCCCGGAACTCCCAGCCGAGCGGTTGCCGGGGCTCGAACCGGGTAAGCTCGGCGAGGTCGCCCTGCAGCAGGTAGTGCTCCACCCGGATGGCCCCGAAAAGGGGCGGCACCGGGGTCCGGTAACCTACCCGGTCCAGCAAGGTCCGGACGATGTCTGTCGGGTCGGCGACCCGGTCCTGCCAGCGCACCACCCAGACCCCCCGCCGGCCGGCCAGGGCCTGAGCCAGGACCGGCCCCACCTCCGGCCCCACGGGCCGGTCGACCAGGGGAGAGGGCGGCGGGCTGGGGGGAATGGGCACCCAGTTCGACCTCGGGTAATAGTAGGCGAAGACGGGGAAGGCGTGGCCCGAGTCGAGGACCACCACCTCATCTTCCCCGACCCACTCGTTTAGGATATGGCCGACCTCCCGCCAGACATCCTTGCCGTAGCGGGGGTCGGTGTAGAGGTTATAATCCGCCGCCAGCCCGGGTATCCCCACCGCGAGGGCCGTGGCGGCCCCAAGAATGAGCCCGAGGGCCCGGAGGGCCCATCCGGACCGGGCCCCCAACAGCCCCACCCCCAGCAGGGCCAGGGCCGGCCAGACGAAGATCAGATACCTCGGCTCGAACTTCGGCCGGAGGTAGGCCAGGCCCAGCGCCGCCGCCACCGGCAGGATGCCCACCGACCCCAGGAGAAGCGCGCCGGCCCGAACCCTGCCCCCGGCCAGCAGGGCCCCCAGCAGGCCCAGGGCGGCCGCGGCGAAAAAGCCGTAGCCGAAGGGCAGCGCCCGCTGGGCCTCCAGGGAGTAGCCGGCCACAAAGCGGGCCACGGTGTCCTGGAAGAGTCCCGGCAGGTCGGGCCGTCCCGGCCAGTAGGTCTGGAGCTGGGCATGGGCGTAGGCCGTCGGAAGCCAGGGCAGGTAGGCCAGGCCGGCCCCGGCCGCGGCCAAGAGCCAGCCCCGAACGGCCGGCCGCGCCTTGGGGTCGAAGAACCGGGCGGCCGCAAAGAGGGCGTGGCCGAAGGGGACCAGCAAACTCAAGTAGTGGGTGTAGGCCCCGGCCGCCACCGCCAGGGCATAGGCCGGCCAGACCCGGCGCCCGCCGAACCCCTGCCAGGCCAGCCAGGAGGCCACAACCCCCAGCAGGACCCCGAGGGCGTACATCCTGGCCTCTTGCGAATACCAGATGAGAAAGGGCGAAAGGGCCGCGAGGGCGGCCCCGGCCAGCCCGGCGGCCGGCCCGAAGAGGGCCGAGCCCAGGGCAAAGGTTGCGGCCACGGTGAGGGTCCCGAAAAGGGCCGATGGGAAGCGGACGGCAAACTCGCCGGTGCCGGCCGCCGAAACCCAGAAGTGGAGCAGGTAGTAGTAAAGGGGCGGGTTGAAATCCCCGAAGGTTATGGCCGGCAGGGGCTCTCGGGCAAGCCAGACGCTGAACCCCTCGTCATACCAGAGGCTCTGGGCCCCGAGGCGGTACACCCGCAGGCCGAAGCCCGCCAGAATGATAACCAGACAGAGAATGCGTACCCCTCGCCTTGCGGCGGACGGTTTTAAGGTCACGACGGTCTTTCCCCTTACGCCCGGCCCAGCATGGGGCGGATCAGGCTTTGCACCAGGGTCAAATCCTCCCGGCTCAGCGCCCCCGCGGTTAGCAGGGCCGCCGGGTAGAGGGCAAGGCCCAGCCCGAAGGCCAGCAGGGGCGACAAGGACCGGGCTAAAAGCATCGCCCCGGCCACGGGCAGGGCGGCCGTCAGGACCCGGCCGGCGACCCCGGCCAGGGACAGCCGAACGTGCCGGGTTGTTAAAAACCAGAAGGGAACCAGCAGGACCAGTTCCGTGAGCACCGTGTTCAGGGCGGCCGCCCGGTAGCCCCAGTATGGGATGAGCAGGCCGTTAGCCGCGAGGTTGAAGGCGACCGCCCCGGCAAAGCACCAGGTCACCGCCCGCTGCCGGTTGTAAACGATAAGCACGTAGTGCAGAAAGCTGTTTAGAAACCCCGGCGGCATGTGCAGGACCAGCAAGGCCAGGGCGACCCCCGCCGGCCGGAACTCCTCCCCGAAAAGGAGGACCACCAGGTCCTCGGAAAGGATGCCCCCGAAGAGGGCAAGGCCCACGGCCACCATAAAGAGGGCCCGCAAGGCGCGCCCCACTGCCGTCCCCACCCGCCCGGGCTCGGCGGCCGCCAGCCGGCTGACAACGGGGAACGCCGCCAGGGTAAAAAATGCCGGAATCACCTGGGCACCGTCGATGAATTTATAAGCCACATTGTAGTAACCCGTCTGGAGGTCCCCGGCGATCCCCTTGAGCAGGAGGACATCTACCCGGAAGAAGAGGCCGTTAAGCAGGTTGTTGACAAAGAGGGGCCAGGCCTCGCCCAGGAGCCCCCGGGCGTACGCCCGGTCGAAGGTGGTGAGAAGGGGCCCAAGCACCTGCCGGTGGGCGGCCAGAAAGGCCGCGGCGGTGACCAGGTTGGTCACCACCGAAGCGGCCGCCAGGCCCACGATGCCGCCCCCCATAAGCAGGACCGGCACCCCCAGGGCCACCTTCACCAGGGTGGTCAGAACGGACAGCAGGGCCGGGTACTCGGCCCGCTCATGGGCGTAAAAGAGGCTGCTTAAGATGGCGGCCACACTGCCCGGCCCCAGGCCCAGGACCAGCAGCACCGTTGCCCAGAAGGTGTCGGCCGTGAGCTCCCCGAATGCTGCCCCGTAAGCCCCGAGCAGGCCCGGCACCAGGGCCGCCGAGGCCGCCGAAAAGCCCAGCCTGACGGCCAGGTTAACCCCGGTCTCCACCGGGGCGAGCCGGCGGTCCCGGGCCACGTTGCGGGTCAGCAGGGTGTTGAGGCCGAACTCGACAAAGGTGGAGAAATAGCCGAAGACGGCCACGGCGAAGGCGTAGCGGCCGACTGGTTCCGGGCCGAGGTAGCGGGCCATCAGCACCGCAAAGCCCAGGTCCACCGTCCGGTTGAAGAGCTGAGCCGCCATCGGGAAGAGGCTGTTGCGGAGGACCCGGACCGCAGCCCCGCCCTCGGCCCGGCTTAGCCGCCAGAGGCCGGTCACGGCCGTCAGCAAAAGGAGGCCGACCAGGCCAAGGCCGGCCAGGTAAAGGCCGGCCCGGAAGCTGAGCGGCCGGTAAACCACCTCCACCCGGTGGCGGCCCGCCGGGACGGGTACTCCCTTGAGGGCCACGTCGGTTGGCAAGACCTGAACCGGCCGGCCGTCCACCATCGCCGACCAGCCGGGGAAATAGGCCTCGGAAATCACCAGGAGGGCCGGGGTCTCGGTTTCTACTTCGAAGGTCCAGTTTCCCGGGCTCCGTCCCAGAATCGAGAGGGTTGGGGGACGGCGGGGCGGGGGCCCGACCGGGAACGACTCCCCGGGCCCGGCCTCAATGACGGCCACAGCGGCGGGGTCGAAGTCCGGCCGGCCCAGCCGGCGCCGGGCCTCCCCCTCAGCGGCCACGGCCTCAACCCGGTAGACCAGAAAGGCCCGGGGCAGCGCGTCCAGATTCTCGTAAATATAGACCTCCCCGGCGTACACTAGCCGCCAGCCCGGACGGTCAAACCGTTCGGCGCTCAGGATGAACCTGACGTTTAAAAGGTCCAGGATGGGCGAATCCAGGGACCGGGGGTCTACGAGCTTGTGGAGCCGGTTGTAAAGGAGGCCCTGAGGCGGCTCCATAACCTCCCACAGCTGCACGAACCGTCCGGGTATAACCGAATCGTAGCCCCGGATGTCTTCCAGGCCGTAAAGCTGAGCCAGGTTGGGCGGAAGAACGTCCTCGGGCCCGAAGCTGGCTATGCGAAAGGGTCCGGGTTCGGCCTGAAGCCGCCGAACCGCCGGGGGTACGAACTCCAGCCAGCGGACGTCGGCAAACCTCACATAACCAAGCCCAAACCCGAGCAGGTCGGCGGCCAACACGACCCCGGCGAGCGCCGGCCGGAAGCGCAGGACCAGCCCGGCCAGGACCACGAGGCCCAGGGCCCGCAAAACCTGCAGACCCTCGTAGGCAGCGAAGGCCTCGGCAGACCCGAAGGCGTTCTTGATGGCGTCCGACCGGGCCAGAACCTCCTCCGCCGCGGCCCGAACCTGGGACCCAAAAAGGGTAAAGGCCCCAACTAGGCCAACGCCCAGGACGATCCCCCCGAGCCAGAGTCCCGTCCCCAACCGGCGGCCGATTTCCGCGGCCGGCCCCTTCCCCGCCCCGACTGCCTCCAGGCCGTAGGCCCCCAGGACGGCCAGGGCCAAGCCCGCCGGAAACGCCCAGCGGAACGGGGTGTGGAGCTGGTCAGCCCCCGGTACGGCCCAGACCAGCCGGTAAAGGGGGGTCCCGAAGGCCAGGGCCAGGCAGATAGCCCCGAACCAGCCCCAGAAGAGCACCGGACCCCGGGGCCGCCAGGCGATCAGACCCAGCAGGGCGAGGATAAGGGTGGGAACCCCGACGTAGACGGCCCCTTCCACATAGTTCTTAGTTCCCCAGAACGGGTAGGGCCGGGGGTTGCCGGCGGCGTCCCGGGGGTTCTCAAAGGGCCTGAGCTCGAGTCGCCAGGGGTCGAAGTAAACCCGGGCGGTCGGGTTTCCGAAGACGTCGGGCACCAGGTAGGCCAGCAGCTGCCGGGGCGGGTAGGCCCAGCCCACCACTTCCCCGTAGGTGGTCAGACCCGTCCGGAAGTTCTGGCGGGCAAGTTCTAAAAAGGGGCCCAGCTGGGGGGCGGCCAGCAAGACCCCGAATAGGGCCATCCCCAGGCCCCCGGCAAGCATCAGCCCCGCCCGACGCCACCGGTTGGGGCCGGCCCAGAGGACCGGCCCCAACCGGTAAAGGCCGTAGGCCCCGGCCGTTACAAACCCGTAGAAAGCGATCTCTGGGTGGCCGCCGTAAAGCACCATGGCGGCGGCCACCGCGCCGACCAGAAACCACCTCAGGCCCGGCCGTCCCGCGGCCGCCCCATTGGCCCAGCCGGCAATGGCCCAGAGGAGGGCGGGAACCCACGCCGCCACCGAAAGGACCATGGGCCAGATGACCCCCACCACCATGAACCCCGAGAGGCCGTAAGCCAGGCCCCCCAAAAGGGCGGCCGGGCCGCCCAGGCCCAACCGCCGCAGGAACAGGTACATAAAGGCCGACGCCAGCCAGTGATGCAGCGCATTGAACCAGGCGTAGGCCAGGTGGAGGGGCAGGACCCAGAAGACCACGCCCAGGGGGTAAAGGACGGCCGGCTGATAGCCCCCCAGGAAAGGAGTCCCGCCGAAGATGTAGGGGTTCCAGAGGGGCAGACTGCCCCGGCTCAGCTCGGCCCGGGCGAAGCTTTTCCAGACGTAGTTTTCCAGGAGGAGGTCGGCGAAAAGTTCGTTTTGAACGGGCGGCACGCCCTGCTGGGCGGCAAAACTGCGAAAGGGCGGAAACTGATAAGCATAGTCGGCGGGCACCAGGGTACCCTGCCCCGTAAGGCCGGGAAAGTAGAGGATGATGACGGGCAGGGCACCCAGCAGGAGGAAAATCAGGTCGAGTCTGTCAGGACGGCCCTTTTCCGGTTTCGCCATCTCACCTCAAGCACCCGCCAGGCAGCCTCCAGCGCGATCCCAGGGGTCATCTTCGAGCGGCCCCGGGTGCGGTCCCGGAAGACGATGGGGTACTCGCAAACCCGCAGTCCGGCCAGCTGACACAGGTACGCCATTTCCACCTGGAAGGCGTAGCCGTTGGACACCACCCGGTCCAGGGGGATCCGGGCCAGGGCGTCCCGCCGGAAGACTTTGAAGCCGGTGGTGGGGTCGGCCACTTTGAGGCCGAGGATCAGGCGGGCGTAAATTCCCCCCCAGCGGCTGAGGAGGCGCCGCGGCAGGCCCCACTCGGGGTCGACCTGACCCCCCGGAACCCAGCGGGACCCCACCACCACATCGTAGTCCCGGGTGAGGGCCACCATCGGCACCAGACACTCCGGCGCGTGGGAAAAATCGGCATCCATCTGGGCCACCAACTCGGCCCCGTCGGCCAGGGCCAGGCGGAAGCCCGTGATGTAGGCCGTGCCCAGGCCGAGCTTGCGGGGACGGTGGATTACCCTGAGCCGACCTTCCAGGGCCTCGGCGAGGGCTTCGGCCACCTGACCGGTCCCGTCGGGGGAGTTGTCGTCTATAACTAAAACCTCCAGCCGACCGGGAAGGGGTAGCTTAAAAAGGGCGGCGCAGAGGGCCGGTAGGTTTTCCGCCTCGTTGTAAGTGGGGATTACGACCGATATCTTCGGCATGGAACCGGGCTAAATTTTAGCCCAAAAGCCCGGTTCGGGTCAGCCCCAGGGCGGGCCCTACTCGTAAAGCCGCACCGCCAATTCGTTCTCGTTCTGCCGGAAGACCCGGATTCGGAGGCCGAGCTCGCGGGCCGCCGTCCGCAACCGCATCCGCACCGTCGACAGCTTCTCGTGCGGCTCTAGCTGGAACACTTTTGTCTGTCCCTGGCGGTGAAGTTCAGGGAGGTCCCGAAGGGCCTCTTTAAAGCGCTCAACCTCCTGGCGGACGCGGCTCCGACTCCGGCGAACCTCATCCAGGGCTACAACTCTGACTCGGGCCATCGGCATTTACCTCCAAACTTATTGCTGCTTTATTTTACCAGATCCCCCAAAGGGTGTCGACCAACGAAACTTTATGTTATCCACCGCCCCTTTGGGTTTGGCCTCAATATCGGGTGTCTGCCAGTTAAAGCCGACAGGCTTATCGAGGAATCGGGGCCACAAGACCGCCAGATACGCAGTCCGGTTTTCATTTCGACTATTTCACCAGGTCCGAGACGGATGTGGGAACGGTAAGGGAATCCCGGCGCTCGCAGGCCCCGGGGGCAAGTTTTTAACTTAACGCCTGCTCTACCCGGGCAACCACATCCCGTACCAGAAGGGGACGGCGCAGGACCTGAAATTCGCCGCCGGGCTTCAAGTCGGGCCGGTCCAGGTCGGCAGGACCGATGCTGACGATGATGGGCACACCCCGGGCCGTATCCCGAATTTGCCGCAGGTCCTCGTCGGAGATGGGAAGCTGGGTGGTGTCCACCAAGATGAGGTCCGGGGGCCAGGGCCGCTGTCTCAGGTACTCGAGGCCATCCCCGACGGAATCGAGGGCGTGGACGCAGTGCCCGTGCTCTTCCAGCTCGGCTTTAAGCAGGATCCGGACTTCCCAGGACCCGCTTATGAGCAGGATTTCCGCCATCTTCACCCTCCCCGACCACGCTGAGTAACGGGGCCAAAACCCAACCGGCCACCGTTGATTATAACGGCTGCGAAGGCCAGGGCACGTCCAGGGGGTTCCAGCTTCCTTGCGGGCCCGATTCGGATGGTAGTTAAACGGCGGGACGGCAGGGCCGTGTGCCCCGGTTGGCCGGAAAGGCCTGATTTTTGACATGAACTGTGTTAGGTGCTACGATTCTTAGTGGAGGTGAGGTTGTGGCCGGTCAGTCAGTCTGCTTTATCGGCCGGGCGGCTCGACTTGTCGACCTCCACGTGAACACCCTGCGCAAGTACGAGCGGCTGGGTCTGCTCGAGCCGCTCCGAACCGACGGGCGGCGCCGCCTCTACTCCCCGGCCGATATCGCCCGCCTCCGTCAGATCAAATACCTGGTTGAGGAGCGGGGCGCTAACCTGGCCGCGGTGGAGCTTTTCCTCCTGGTCACAACCCGTCTCCTGGAGCTTCGCCGGCAGCTATCGCAGGCAGCCGTCGGGCCTTCGGCCCAGCAGCTCGTCGGCCTGGTCGATGGGCTGCTGGCGGAGCTCGGCCTGGAAAACGCCAGTAAGGAGGGTGGTCTGCAGCTATGACAGAGCGACACGAGCCCGAAGTCCCGCCCGAAGCTCAGCCGCCCGAATCCGAACCGGCGGCCGAGACGGCGCCGGACGAGACCCTCCTGGTCGAGCTGGAGGCGGCCAGGCGCCAAAGTGAAGAATATCTGGCGATGCTTCAGCGGCTCCAGGCCGACTTCAGCAACTACCGCAAGCGGGTGGAGCAAGAGTTTGAGGACCTGGCCCGGGCAACCCGGGCCCGCATCATCCAGCGCTTCCTGCCCATCTTGGACGACTTCGAGTGGGCCCTCAAACACCGCCCCACCAACGGCTCCGAAGCCAACTGGGCCGAGGGGGTTGCCCTCATTTACCGCAAGCTGTGGCAGGTCCTCGAGGCCGAGGGCCTCAAGAAGGTCGAGCCGGTCGGGGCCAAGTTCGACCCATGGGAGCATGAGGCCGTCGCCACCGAGGAGACCGAGGCGGCGGAGGACGGCCAGATCCTGGAGGTCCTCCGGCCCGGCTACAAGCTGGACCACCGGGTGATCCGGCCGGCCCAGGTTAAAGTGGCCCGGCGGCCGGCCCGGCCGGCCGAAACCGAGGCGGCCCCGGGGCTGTAAGGGGAGACCAAAGTTATGGAGTACAAGGATTATTACAAGATCTTGGGTGTACCCAGGAACGCCACCGAAGAGGAGATCCGTCGGGCGTACCGGCGGCTGGCCAAGCTTTACCACCCGGACCGGAACCCGGGGAACAAGGAGGCCGAGGAGAAATTCAAAGAGATAAACGAGGCCTATGAGGTGCTTTCGGACCCGGAGAAGCGCCGCCGCTACGATGCCCTCGGGGCCAACTGGCAGCTTTACGAGCAGTGGGCGCGGTCCGGGGGCGGGGCCCAGGGCCAGCCGTTTGACTGGAGCATTTTCGGCTTTGAGCAGCCCGGTCCGGGCCGCCGGACCGGGTCCCGCCGGGTCTATCAGACCCTGGAGGACCTCCTGGGCGGGGATATCTTCTCGGACTTCTTCCGCACCTTCTTCGGCGACTTCGAGCGGGTCACGGCACGCCGTCCGGGCCGGGGGGCGGAGCACGAGCTGGAGGTTACCCTCGCCGATGCCTACACCGGGGCCGTAAGGCCCTATGACATCATCGGGCCCGACGGGCGGACGCGGCGGGTCGAGGTTCGGATTCCGCCCGGCGTGCGGGACGGAGACGTTATCCGGGTATCGGTGCCCGGCCTGGGGGAACTGACCTTTCGGGCCAAGGTGAGGCCCGACCCCCAGTTTGAACGCCGGGGCGACGACCTCTACGTGGAGGTTCCCGTAAAGCTCACCACCTGCGTCCTGGGCGGGGAGGTGGAGGTGCCGACCCCCAGCGGCAGGCTCATTTTGAAGATTCCGCCGGGCACGCAGAACGGTCAGGTGTTCCGCCTCCGGGGGCAGGGCATGCCCAGGGTCGGCAACCCCTCCCAGCGGGGCGACCTCTACGCCCGGGTCCGGGTGATGCTTCCCACCCGGCTCAGCGACCGGCAGCGCGCCCTCTTCGAGGAGCTGGCCAGGCTCGAGACGGCCGAAACCTACGCCGGCGCCCGTTGAGCCCCCGGCCCCGCGGCCAGCTCCAGCAGCACCGCCACGTTGGGCAGGGATTCCAATTCCCCCAGGGCCGCCAGAAGCTCCCGGGCCCGACCTGACCCCAGGGTTGGGGTTGCCAGGTCCAGGAATTTGTCGGCCAGCTCGGCCTCGGTCATCGGGTTGGCCGGGGTCCCCTTCTGCCCGCGGACGCTCCGCCGGTAGGTGCTGCCGTCGGCCAGGGTTACTTCAACAACGGCCTCGTCGGGCTTTAAATTCCCGTCGGCCTCGACCTGAACCCGCTCTAAAACCGCCTTCACCTGGGGGCGGTGGACCGCCTCGTCGGTGAACTGGGCCTCCCCGGCTTTGCCGTCCACCCAGGCCACGGCCGCGGCGTAGTAAACGCTGAACTTGCCCTGAAGGCCCGTCTCGGGCCGGCGTATACCCGTCAGCTCCAGCACCAGCGGGTTCACCCGGGCCCGGAGGCCTTCGAGCCTTTCGGCCCCGCCGCCCAGCCGGGCCCGCAGTTCCAGGACCGCCTCAATGGTCGGATGGGTTACCAGGCCGCAGGCAAAGGGCTTAAACGAATTCTCCTCAATCTCCCACCGCTCCCCCAGACCGGCGGCCAGGGCCGCCGCGTTCCCGCCTTCGGCCGTGACCGACACGTACCCCAGCCGACCGGTGAGACCGTTGGGAGCGGCGGTAAAGCCCTGGGCCGCCAGCTGGGCCGAAACCACCCCGTTGGCCGCCGCCCGGCCGGCGTGCAGCGACTTGGCCATGGTCCCAAAATTCACCCGGAGGCCCCCGGCCTGGGTGGCGGCCAGGCTCAGGGCCGCCGCCGTCCGACCGGGATCCAGGCCCAGCAGGCGGGCCGCCGCGGCCGCGGCGGCCAGCGACCCGGCCGTGCCGGTCATATGCCAGCCCCGCTCGTAGTGGGAGGGCCAGAGGGCGCGGGCAACCCGAACCCCGGCCTCGAACCCGACGACGTAGCTTTCCAGGACCTGCCGGCCCGGAACCCCTAGCGGCTCGGCCAGGGCCAGCAGGGCGGCGCAGAGGGGGGCGCTGGCATGGAGGATGACCTCGGGGTGGGTGTCGTCGAAATCGAGGATGTGGGCAAAAGTGCCGTTGAGCAGGGCCCCCCGGTCGGGGCTGGTCCGAAATCCCCACCCCACCACGGTGCTTTCCCCCTTCTCGGCCAGCGGCCGGGCCCAGCCGGCCAGAATCTCGGCCGCCGGCCAGCGGGACCCGGCCAGGGCTACCCCGAACCAGTCCAAAAACCCGAACCGGGCAAGTTTTAAGGTCCGGGCCGGGAAATGGTCAAACGTCGCCACAAAATCTGCCAGCTGACTCACTTCGTCCACGGGCGGCATCCTCCGTTAAAGCTAACCGAAAGGTCCCCTGCTTTTCAAGCGGCGGCCGGCAGGCCCGCCAGCTCGGAGAGGAGGCGGTCCAGGGCCTGCAACCAGTTTCGGCCCAGCTGCCGGCGGTCCACCCAGAGCTGGGTCGGGCCGCCCTCCAGGGGAAGTTTAAGCCTCCGGCCCAGCTCCCGCCACCGGTCGGCGGCCACCGGGCGCCGGAAGTTCAAAATGACCCGGGCCTCGTAGGTGCTTATCGACTCGATGCCTGCCCGAGCCCCCAGCAGTTTGAACCTGGTCAGGGCCAGCAGATTCTGGACCGGCACCGGGTAGGGCCCAAACCGGTCCCTGAGCTCGGCGGCCAGCTCTTCCAGCTCGGCCAGGTCCCGAACCTGGGCCAGCCGCCGGTAAAGTTGGAGCCGCAGGCTCACATCGCCCACGTAGTCAGCCGGCAGGTAAGCAGGCAGAGGCAGGTCCACTGCCGTGGGGGGCTCGGGGGGTGGCGAGGGGCGGGGGCGCTCGCCTTTAAGCTCGGCCACGGCCTCGGCCAGGAGCTTGCAGTACAGCTCAAACCCCACCGCGGCGATGTGGCCGCTCTGCTCAACCCCAAGCAGGTTGCCTGCCCCACGGATCTCCAGGTCCCGCAGGGCGATCTGATAGCCGGCGCCGAGCTCGGAGGCCTCCAGGATGGCCCGGAGGCGCCGCCGGGCCGCCTCGGTGAGCCGCTTGCCGGGTGCCGTCAAGAAGTAGGCGTAAGCCTGGTTGCTGCCCCGGCCGACCCGGCCGCGGAGCTGGTAGAGCTGGGCCAGGCCGAACCGGTCGGCGTCGTCCACGATCAGGGTGTTGACGTTGGGCAGGTCGATTCCGGCCTCGATGATGGTGGTGCATACGAGGACGTCGTAGCGGCCGGCCGTAAAGTCCAGCATCACCCGCTCCAGGGCTTCGTCGGGCATCTGGCCGTGGCCGATGACAACGCGGGCCTCGGGCACCAGCCTCTTCAGCCGCCGGGCGACCAGCTCGATGTCGTAGACCCGGTTGTGCACGTAGAAGACCTGCCCGCCCCGGTCGATCTCCCGGAGGATGGCCTGGCGCACCAGCAGCTCATCATACTCCCCCACGAAGGTCTTCACCGGCAGCCGCTCTTCCGGGGGCGTGTCCATCAGGCTCAGGTCCCGCAGGCCGGTGAGGGCCAGATAAAGGGTCCGGGGGATCGGGGTTGCCGACAGGGTCAGAACGTCTACCTCCCGCCGGAGCATTTTGAACCGCTCCTTGTGAAGCACCCCGAACCGGTGCTCCTCGTCGATGATGAGGAGCCCCAGGTTCTTGAAGACCACGTCGGGCTGGAGGAGCCGGTGGGTGCCGATGACGATGTCCACAGCCCCCTCCCGGAGGCCCCGGATCACTTCGGCCTGCTCCCCGTCCGACCGCAGCCGGCTTAAAACCTCCACCCGGACCGGAAACGCCGCCAGCCGGCTCCGGAACGTCTGGTAATGTTGCTCGGCCAGCACGGTGGTCGGCACCAGGACGGCCACCTGCCGGCCGTCCTGGACGACCTTGAAGGCGGCCCGCAGGGCCACCTCCGTCTTGCCGTAGCCGACATCCCCGCAGATAAGCCGGTCCATCGGCCGCTCTCCCTCCAGGTCGGCCTTTACGGCCTGGATGGCGGCCAGCTGGTCGGGGGTCTCGGCGTACGGGAAGGCCGCTTCCAGCTCCCCCTGCCACTGGGTGTCGGGCGAGTAGGGGGGCCGGGTGATCACCTGGCGCACGGCCTGGGTCTCGAGCAGTTCCCGGGCGATGTTAAGGGCGGCCTGCCGGGCCCGGGCCTTGGCCCGCCCCCAATCCCCCGAACCCAGCCGGGTAAGGGTCGGGGGCTGGTCCCCGGCCCCGTAATAGCGGATTATCCGGTCCGCCTGCTCGGCCGGAACGTAAAGCCGGTCGCCGTCGGCATACTCGATGAGCAGGTAGTCCCGTTCGGCCCCCCGGTCCGTCCCCCGAACCAGTCCCCGGAAACGGCCGACCCCGAACTCCTCATGCACCAGGTAATCCCCGACCATCAGGTCGGCCAGCAGCTGCTCGGTCCGGGCCAGCCGCCGCCCATCCCCCCGCCGGGCCCGCACGAAACCGAAAAGCTCGGCGTCCGTAAAGAAGTGGACCGTTTCCTGGCCGTCCCGGCCGGGCATCACCCAACCCCCGGCTACCGAGGCGTCCACCAGGACGACCTGGCCCGAATCTGGGGGCATCAGCTCGGCCAGCCGCTCCCGCTGGAGGCTGGCGATGATTACGGTGTCACCCCGGCGGCCCAACTCGACGACCGCGGCCAGGGCCCGCCCCAGCTGGCCCGCAAAACCGCCCGCCTCAAGCCAGGGGAAGCTCAGGCCGTCAAGGCGGGCGGACCACTCCACCAGCTCCAGCCGGGGCCGCACCCGCGACCAACGGCGGGCGGCTTCCTCCGGGTCAAGGTAAGGGCGGGGAAAGTCGGCGGGGAGTTCCCCCCGGGCCACCTGGGCCGAGCGGAGGTCCTCAGCCTGGCGGTGGAGTTCCCCGCAGAAGGCCCTTAGCTCCGCCGGCTCGTCAATTACCAGCAGGGTGTCGTCCGGCAGGTAGTCGAAGAGGGACGACCGGTTGAAGAAGGGCTTGTAAAACTCAATCCCGTCAAACCATTCCCCGGCCTCGAGCCGGCGGACCTCGTCGGCCAGCCGAAGCCTGGCCTCATCCCGGAGGCTGCTCGTCTCAAGCCGACGCAGCCTTTCCAGGCTGTCCGGGTCCACCACCAGGTCCCGGGCCAGGCCGGCCGTGGCCTGTCGGATCAACCCCACCGACCGCTGGTCGGCGGGGTTGAAGTGGCGCAGGCTCTCCACCTCGTCCCCGAAAAACTCGACCCGCACCGGCCAGGGCTCCGTTGGCGGGTAAAAGTCGACGATGCCGCCCCGCCGGGCAAAGGTACCCGGCACCGTAACCACCGTGGCCGGCTCGTAGCCGAGGGCCAGAATCCTCCGGGCCAGGGCCTCCGGCGAAAGGCGCATCCCCACCTGCAGGATAAGGACCGACTGCCGGAGGGTTTCCGGAGACGGCAGACCCGCAAGGAGGGCCGGGGCCGACACCACCAGGGCCGCCGGCGGCTGACCCAGGCCTGCCAGCCGGTAAAGGAGCCCGAGGCGAGCCTGGCGGCCGAAGGGCTCGGCAGCTACCCGCTGATAGGGCAGGCCCTCCGGCTCCGGCAGGACCGCCACCTCCCGGCCGGGCTCGGCCCAGAGGCGCATCTGGTCGGCCAGCCGCTTGGCAGCTTCTGGACCGGCTGTCAAGACCACGACGGGACGGGCTACCCGGCCGAGCAGCCGGCCGAGGACGGCCGGTCGGGCCGGCCGAACCAACTCCACCTCCAGCAGGCCGACGCGGTCGGGGTTTTCGAGCCAGCCGATCAGGCGGCGGAAGGCCCCGTCGGCCTCAACCCGGTCGATGACGGGCTTTAGGGCTGGGGATGCGGCAGTATCGGTCTTCATAAGGGGGTCTCGGGTAAAATTATACTTCCTCAGGTCCACCGGCCGAGAGGCCGGGCCCAGGCGTGGCTTCTCGCTGAGCGATCGCAAAAAGACAAACCAGCTTTTCCGCGACAGGCCCGCCGATGGTTGACACCAGACCGGTTAAGCTTTAAGCTATCCTCAGGCGAATCGGTGGTCCAAGGGGAGTAGCCGGCGGGCGTAAAGCCGCCCGGCGGCAGGGTCGTCAGCACGGGTCCCGCCACGGCCCCGGCCCTGCCGGCCCGAAAGGGCGAGCGAGACCTTGGCCCGTTGACCTGTACGTCAGCGGGCCAAGGTCTTCAGTTTTTCAAGGGGGTAAAAGGCGATGGATTTTAGTGTCTGGGCCTGGGTTCTATTTCACGTGACCGTACTGGCGATGTTGGCGGTGGACCTGGCGCTGGTTGGCCGGGGCGGGCGCATAACATTGAAAACGGCGGCCTTCTGGAGCGTGGTCTGGACGCTGGTGGCCCTGGCATTTAACGGCCTGGTCCTTATCTGGCGGGGGACGGAAGACGCCGTCGTATTTTTAACGGCTTACATCGTTGAGCGGGCTCTGAGCTTCGACAATGTATTCGTATTCGCCATCATCTTTAACTACTTTCAGCTGGGTGTGGCTATCCAGCACACGGTCTTATTCTTAGGCATCGTGGTGGCGGTCATTCTGCGGGCAGTGTTCATTATATTGGGCATTGAGCTAATTAACGCGTTCCACTGGGTAATCTACGTGTTCGGCGCTTTCCTGGTTTATACGGGCATCAGGCTTGCCCTCCACAAGGGCGAGCGGCCCGACCCGGAGAAGAACGCCGTGATCCGGCTCGCCCGCCGCTTCTTGCCCATCGAAGTTGACCACCGTGTTCACAGCTTTTTCGTAAGGCGCGGCGGAAAGTGGCACGCAACCTCCGCGCTCCTGGGGTTAGTGGCCGTCGAGACTACCGATGTCGTCTTCGCCATCGATTCGGTTCCGGCCGTGCTGGCCATAACCACCGACGTTTTCCTCGCCTATACTTCCAACATCCTCGCCGTTCTGGGCATGCGGGCCCTCTACTTCCTCGTAGCGGGCCTCCTTCGGGAGCTGCGCTACCTGGATTTCGGGCTGGCTATCGTTCTCGTCTACATCGGCGGGAAGATGGTGGCAGCCGAATTCATCCACATCCCCACCGGCCTGTCCCTGGGAATCGTCCTCGCAGTGATTCTGGGCTCGGCCCTCCTTTCCCTGTACGCCGACTGGCGGGGGGGAAAGCTGGGCCGCCCCCGGCCAGACCCCGGAATCGTAAGACGACGGCTAGACCGGGCCCGGACTGGCCCGCCAGACCACAAACCGTTCGGGCAGGATTTTGATTACCGGCCCGGAGTCGATGGCCATCGTGCGGTACTGGGGGTATTTTTCCCGGAGGAGCCGGACTGCCCGCCCGAGCTCCTCCCCGGCAAAAATTATTTCGGCCCGGCCGTGGACCTGAACGTACATTAATTTTTCCCAGTTTTCTTCGTAATGGTCCACAAGCAGGCAGACGTAGGGATTGGCCCGGATGTTGCGCACCCTGGTCAGCCGCTCCGGGGGGACCCGTTTGGGCTTCGGGTCGATGACCGAATAGAAATTTTCGCCGTCGAAGGCGTAGCAGATGGCCACCACGTGGGGGCGGCCGTCGGGGGCTACCGTGGCCAGGTGGGCCACCCGGGCCGTCTTTAAAAGGCTGACAGCTTCCGGCGGCGGGTTCAACCCCGGTCGGACTCTTCAGACCGGTAGATCCCCAGCTCCCGGCGAACCTGGAGCAACCTGAAAACGGTGGCCCGGCTTACCAGGCCGACCAATCGGCCGTCGGCAACCACCGGTAGCTGGTTAAGTCCCGTTGCGGCCATGACCTCAACCGCCGCGGCCAAGTCGGCGTCGGGGGCCACCGTTCGCAGGGGCATCCGGGTCATCACTGTCCCCACGGCCCGTTCCTCCCATTCCTCTTCGGGCAGGTGGCGGACGTCAGTGACGGTCACGATGCCCACCAGCCGGTCCCCTTCCACCACGGGGAATGCCCGGATCCCCTCCCGCAGGATGTGGTCCCGCACCAGCTGCCGGACGGTAATAGACGGCGATACCACCCGCGGGTAGGCGTCCATCACGTCCCGGACCCGGACTCCCTTAAAAACCCGGGTGATGTTGGCCTGGTTTCGGGCCGCCTCGGCGGCATTGTTCAGAAACCAGCCGATAAACGCCAGCCAGATTCCCCCGAGGATGTCGCCGCCCAGGGCGACGAAGAACCCGGCCCCAACCAGCAGCCAGCCGATGCCCTGACCGACCAGGGAGGCAACGTCGGTGGCCCGGTAGAAGTCGTGCCAGGCCAGCCAGAGAATGCCCCGGAAGATCCGGCCCCCATCCAGGGGAAAGCCCGGCAGGAGATTAAAAATGGCCAGGGCCAGGTTGGCGTAGGCCGAGTAACCTAAAAGGGCGCCGGCGGCCGGCTCGGGAACGGCCAGGCCCAGGAGAAAAAAGAGGCCGGCCAACCCAAGGCTCAGGATGGGCCCAGCCGCAGCAATGGCCACCTCATCCCGCGCCCGCTGGACCTCCGCATCCATCGCGGCGACGCCGCCGAAGATGAAGAGCGTGATATTCCGCACTCGGTAGCCGAGCCGCTGGGCCACCAGGCTGTGGCTAAGCTCATGCGCGAGAACCGAGCCGAAAAGGAGCAGGGTTCCGGCTACCCCAAAGGCCAGGTATGCCGCGCTCCCAAGGCCCGGCATCACCCGGGGGAATACGCCCGCCGCCAGGGACCAGGTTACCAGGAAGAAGGCGATAAGCCAGGTGTAGTGCACCTGGATTCGGATGCCCTGAATCGTACCGAGGACCAGGGACCCACCCATCGAAGGCCACCTCCCAGCAGTATATTAGGCCGCCATAGACCGGGTCCACAACCCCCAGACGGCGAGGGTTCACCAGTTTCAGCCGCCGGTGGCGGTTAACCTCGGCCGGTATCGGCCGCGAGCCAGCTGAATCTCCCGGGCGGTTCTGGTTGACAGCTAGGCCTTCAGGGGCTTGCGGGCGATAACTTCCAGCCAGCGGCGGGGAATATAGCGCTGGCCATGCTCGTCCACAAGGCCGAGCTCATCCAGGACCGAAACCACGGCCCGGCTCAGCACCTTAGCGGCAATGTCCACCGGGTAGCCGTGCAGGGCTCCGGCGGCGTAGTCGGCGTACTCGCAGATGAGCCGCCACCCGTCCCGGTAAACCCGAACCTCCCGCTGGCCGAGGTAGACTAGCTCAAAGCCGGCCGCCCGGACCAGTTCGGCATACTCTTCGGGCTTGAGCCAGTTGCGGGCCTCGGCGCGGCCTTCCTTGACGCGGGGGACCCCCATCTGCTTCAGTTCGGCCACGGCCCGCAGAATCTTGGCCCGGTAGAAGGCCTCCGTCCCCTCGACCACGGTTCCCTCGTAGAATGCGCTGTTAAAGAAGAGCAGTCCCCCCGGCCCGCTTACCCGATAAACCTCCTTCAGCGCCGAAAGCTTATCCTCGTGGCTCAAATTGTGTATCCCGTTGCCGAAGGTGGTGAGCTCAAAGGGGCCTTTCAGGGGCAGGTGCTGGGCAAAAGCCTCGACCCAGTGCACGTTCGGCTCGGTTTCGAGCCGCCGCCGGCCGGCGATGATGGCCTCCCGGGAGGCGTCGACGCACACTACCACGGCCTCCCGCAGGACCGGAATCTGCTCCCGGCCCAGTTGCACCATGGTCCCCACCCCGGTGGCCAGGTCCAGCATCCGCCGGACTTTCCCCGAAATGTACCGGCCCAGGTTGCTCAGCGCCGCCCGATTGACGGCCAGGTATTCGGCTGTTTCAGCGAACGGCTCAAACGAGAAAGGTCTGGCTGCCGGCTTTGCATCCATCTGGACTTACGCTCTCAACTTAAGTGGGGTTTACCCGTCTCTAATAACACCAGTAAACGGGAAAAGTTTCGGTCCGCCCCCGGTCGGCCTAACCGTTGTCCTGCAGTCGGCTGATGGGGTTAGGTAGCTTGCCTTGCGCCTGCAATTCCCGCCAGTGGGGCATTATGCCGCAGCTTTCAGGCTCGTCGCAGTAGCCCAGCCGCAGGCATTTGGGAACCAGGTGACCCTTGAGAAAGGGGGCGACCTTTAAGACCTCGGCGGCAACCTTAAGGAAAAGCTGGTGGATTTCCCACTGGGCCCGGGGGCAGAGGCGAAGTTCGCAAATGTGGATCAGTTCCCGGATGTTTACGGTCATCACCAGGTTGCAGGTCGTGGCGTTGGGCAGCACAAAGCGGGCGTCCTCGGGGGCGATGCCGGCGGCCGACAGCTCCCGGTAGGCCTCCCAGGCGGCCGCCATGGCCGCTTCGAACCGCTTGAGGACTTCCGGCTCCACCCGGATGCTCGGGGGCGTAACATAGGTTGGCCGGTCCAGCCGGACGTACCGCTGGGACTGGACGGAGAAGGCAATCCCCACCCGATGCCGGGTGAGCTGGGCCAGGCAGGAGCGGGAGATTCCGGACACGCCCAGGGTGAAGGAGACGTGCTCCAAGACCGAGTGATGCCCCTGCTGGATGAGGCGGTCCACCAGGTCGGCCATCTTGGCCTCGGGCACCTCATCCGACCAGATCTCGGCCGGGGACCTGGCCGAGTAGCAGGTCCGGGCCGCGGTGTAGATCACCTTTAAGGGCTCGGGCGTGTACGCTAAAAGTTTTACTTCCATTTCCCTTGGCTCCGCCTGGCCGAACCGGCCCTCGTTGGCTAGGGTTTACTCTGCGGGGGAAACGCCGGCCCAGGTTTTATTCTCCGGCCTTATCCACCAAAATTTCCCGTCGGCTAGCGGCCCCCCGGCTTCGCCGGGCGGCCCAGGCGTTCGGCCCGGAGGGTTCCGACCCGCAGGCCCACCATGCTTTCGACACTGAACCGGTAGCCGTCGACCTCAATGGTATCGCCAACCCGCGGGATCCGCCCGAGACGGCCCGTGACAAAACCCCCGATGGTATCGTATTCGGGGTCGTAGAGGCTGGTGCCCAGGTGCTCGTTAACTTCCTCGATGGACGTGAGGCCGTCGATGACCAGGCTGCCGTCGGGCTGGACCTTGACGTGGGCTTCTGGGGTCAGTTCGCCCAGAACCGCCGTTACCAGGTCCGTCAGGGTTACGAGCCCGGCGGTCCCACCCCGCTCCTCCACCACAATGGCCAGCTTCTCCCCCCGGCGCATCTGGGCCAGGACCGAGTCGATGGTGGCGTTTTCGGGCACAAACAGCGGCTCCCTCATCAGTTCCCTAACGGGCCGCTGGCACGCCGTCGGGTCGATTTTGGGCCAGACGGCCGCTACCATGTCCCGCAGGTGGACGACGCCCACGATGTTGTCGATAGTTCCCCGGTAGACCGGAAGACGCCGGTGGCCGCTGTTTAGGCAGACCTTTACGGCGTCGCAGATGGTGGCGTCCTCGGGCACGGCCACCATGAGGGTGCGGGGCACCATCACCTCGTAGACGGTCTTCTCCCCGATTACCAGGGCCCGTTCGACGATCTCCTCCTCGGCCGGCTCCAGGACGCCCGCCTCCCGGCTCGCCGCTACCAGCAGGCGGAGCTCCTCGACCGAGTGGACGAGCTGTTCGCCGGCCACCGGCCGCAGACCCAGGGTCCGCAGGGTGAGGCTGCTGGCCCCGTTAAGGAGGAGGACAAAGGGGCGAAGGACCACGAAGAAGACCCGCATGGGCACGCTCACCGCCAGACTTACCGCCTCGCTGCGCTGGATGGCCAGGATCTTGGGCGCCTGCTCCCCAAGGATGATGTGAAGCGCGGTGATGAGGCCGAAGGCCAGGGCGGTGGCAACGGCATGAGCGCTCACCACCTGCAGGGCCGGGGAAAGAAAGCCGAAGACCGGCTCCAGCAGTTCGGCCAGGAGGGGTTCGCCCACCCACCCGAGGGCCAGGGACGCCATTGTTATCCCCAGCTGGGCCACCGCCAGGTAGGCGTTCAGGTGGTCCAGGGCGTAGCGGACGGCCGGGGCCAGGGGGTGGCCTTCGGCCTCGAGTTGTTCCACCCGGCTGCGGCGGACGGCTACCAGGCCGAACTCGGCGGCCACAAAGAACCCGTTCAGGGCCACCAGCGCCAGGATTACCAGGAACCGGAAGACTAGGTCGAGGGGGTTAACAGACATGGCCTTGGGTCGGCCTCGACCGGAATTAAGCGGTCGGCCCGGCCGTATCGGCCCGGGGCTCGGCCGCGCCCGGCCCGGAGTCGGCCTGAACGAGCTGGACCCGCTCGATCTTCACCCCGTCCATCTCCGTGACGACCAGCTTGAGGTGGTCGAAGGGAACGGCGTCCCCGACCTTCGGGATCCGGCCGAGCCGGGCAAGGATAAATCCGGCCACGGTGTCGTATTCCCCTTCGGGAAACTCCACGTCCAGCAGTTCCTTGAGCTCGTCGATGCGCATGGTGCCATCAACCTCGATGGTCCGCTCGTCGATCTGCTTTACCCCCTCTTCACCCTGAGGCCGTTCGTCGCCCAGCCGGCCCACAATTTCGCTGGTGAGCTCGTTAATGGTGATAAGCCCGGCGGTGCCGCCGAACTCATCCACCACCACCGCCACCGACTGGTTGCGTTCCTGCATTTCAGCCAGGAGCTCGCTGATGTTTTTGGTTTCGGGAACAAAGTAGGGCTCCCGAATGAGACCGTCGACCGGGCTTGTCGGCGTGATGGTCTCCCGGGCCAGACCCATCACCACGTCCTTAAGGTGAAGGATGCCGACGATGTGGTCGAGGTTGTCTTCGTAAACGGGGTAGGCGGCGTGGGGGGCCCGGGCATAGACCTTCCGGAGAAAGTCGGCTACCGTCATCCCCCGGGGCACACCGACGATGTCGGTGCGAGGAATCATCACTTCGTAAGCCTGCCGGTCGCCGAACTCAAAGACCCGCTCCACCATCCGCCACTCCGTCTTCTCAATGGCGCCCTCCTCGCCCCGGATCTCCAGCAGGAGTCGGAGCTCCTCCTCGCTCAGGAACGGGGAGCGGCGGCCGCCCGGTTGTCCGCCCGCCCGCAGGAGCAGCTCCGGAAGCTGCATAAAGAGGGCGGTGAGCCACCCGGCTACGAGCATGAGGCCCCGGACCGGCCAGGCCAGGACCGGCGCCACCGCCTCGGCGTGGGCTGCCGCCAGCCGCCAGGGGGTTATCTGACCCAGGACGGCCACGACCCCGACGGCTAAGACGGCAAACCCGGCCAGGATGTGGGCCCCCCAGCCGAAGTAATAGGTTCCCAGCAGCAGGGTGATGGCTGCGAAGAGGACCGTAAGGGCCGTCACGGCGAGTCGAATCGTCCCGAAAAGCCGGTCGGAGCTTCCCAGGAGCTCCTCCACCAGCTGGGCACCCCGGTTCCCCGACCGGGCCAGGTTGTGGATCTGGACCCGGTTAGCCGAGATGAAGCTTGCTTCGGCCGCACTCAGCAGGGCGATGAGAAGCAGGGCCGCGGCCGCGGCCAGGAACAAAAAGGGCACACTCTCGGGGCTCACCAGTACGGCGCGGTCTGGCAAGGGGAAAGCTCCCTGTTGACGGGGGGTGAACTTGCCGGCTGAGGCCTCAAAGGCGGCGGAGACGAGGCCCGATTACTCGGAAGCTCGTCGTTCTTACTCATGGGTGAAGGGCGAACCCTGTAGCCGCACCTCCCACTCGGGATTATACCACACCCCAGGGGACGGCCGGCCTGTCAGAAGGCCCGGATTGCCTCGTCGGGCAGGTCGGTGATGAACATGTGCGCGGGGTAATGGGTAATGGCCAGGTCCGGCCGAACCCTGGCCAGGGCCAGCTGGGGGGTAACCCCGCAGGCCCAGAAAACCGGCACCTCCCCGGGCCGAACTTCCACCGGGTCGCCGAAATCCGGGCGGCTAAGGTCGCTAATGCCGAGCCCGGCGGGGTCCCCAATGTGGACGGGGGCGCCGTGGGCGAGCGGGTACTGGGCGGTTATCTGCACCGCCCGGGCCACATCGGCCGCCGGAACGGGCCGCATCGACACCACCAGCGGCCCGCTGAAAACCCCCGCTGGTTTGCACTCCCGGTTCGTGATGTACATGGAGACGGTGCAGCCGCACTCGATGTGCCGGACGGATACGCCGGCCCGAAGCAGGGCCGCCTCGAAGGTGAAACTGCACCCCAGCAGAAAAGCCACCAGGTCCGGCCGCCAGTACGCCGAGATGTCGGTGGGCTCGTCGACGACCTCCCCGTGCCGGAAGACCCGGTAACGGGGCAGGTCGGTGCGCAGGTCGGCTCCTGGGGCAACGTTTACCGGCTCGGGCGAGCCGGGCTCGGTCACCTCCAGCAGGGGGCAGGGTTTGGGGTTCCGAACGCAGAACCGGAGGAAATCGAAGGCATATTCCTTGGGTACGATGACCAGGTTGGCCTGAACGTAGCCCATGGCCAGCCCGGACGTCGGGCCGGTCCAGGCACCGCTCCGGATCAGGGCCCGGGCCTCAGCCGGAGTCTGCGGCAGGGCCGTTCGACTCATCCTGCCTCTTGATTAACATTAACGCCCCATGGATGTCAAATTAGACCAGGCCGGCAAAGCGGAGCAGGACCCTGGCCGTGTGCTTGGTGCCCAGGATAAAGTCCTCCAGTCGGATGTGCTCGTTGGGGGCGTGGACCTGGCTGCCGGGATACCCGACCCCGGAGTTGCTCACCGGGACTTCCAGGTATTTAACAAACGGGTAGATCGGGCCTGACCCCCCGGTCAGGGGCTGGATAACCGGGTCCCGGCCGTAGACTTCCCTGGCGGCCTGGACGGTGAGCTGGACAAAGGGGTCCTCGGGGTCGACCCGGGCCGGATGCTCCGCCGATAGAAGCTCGACTTCTAAGTCTTCAAAGCCTTCGGCCTTTAAGTGGGCC